>CAWCWZ010000021.1:0-14561 GCA_963799395.1 uncultured Actinomycetes bacterium | reverse complement strand
AGCAGGCGCCGCCGGCGACCTTCAAGCAGGCCATGGCGGCCGGCAGCGAGCTCAAGGCGGCCTACGAGAAGGACGACCAGACGCGCCAGGTCGTCGATCTCGCCATGGCCCTCGAGGGCCTCATCCGCAACGACTCCATCCACGCCGCCGGCGTCGTCATCTCCGACGAGCCGCTCACCGAGTACATCCCTGCAGCAGAAGGGCGAGGCCGAGGTCGTCACCCAGTTCGGCATGGACGACGTGGCGGCGCTGGGTCTGCTCAAGATGGACTTTCTGGGCCTGCGCAACCTCGACGTCATCGAGGCGGCGCTCAAGCTGATCGAGAAGAGCCAGGAAGTCTGCATCGACATGACGACGCTGCCCCTCGACGACGCGAAGACTTTCGAGATGCTCGCCCGGGGCGACTCGACCGGCGTGTTCCAGTTCGAGAGCAGCGGCATGAAGGAGGCGCTGCGCGAGGTCGGTCCCAACCAGTTCGAGGACCTCGTGGCGATCGGCGCCCTCTACCGTCCGGGCCCCATGCAGTACATCCCGACCTACGCCCGCAACAAGAAGGACCCGGCCTCGGTAGTGTACGACCACGAGGCGCTGCGCCCCATCCTCGAGCCCACCCACGGCGTGACGATCTACCAGGAGCAGTACATGGAGGTCGCGAGGCGGGTCGGCGGCTTCTCGCCGGCCCAGGCCGACGACCTGCGCAAGGCCATCTCCAAGAAGAACCACAAGCTCATGGCGAGCCTCAAGGAGCCGCTCATGGCCGGCCTGCGGTCGAGTGGCCTGCCGCAGAACGTCTGCACCAAGCTGTGGAGCAACTTCGAGGCCACCGGCGACTACTCGTTTCAACAAGAGCCACGCCGCCTGCTACGCCCTGATCAGCTACCGCACCGCGTTCCTCAAGGCCAACTTCCCGGTCGAGTACATGGCGGCGCTCGTGTCGAGCGTGATGAACACCAAGGACAAGGTGCCCTTCTACGTCAACCAGTGCCACGAGATGGGCGTCGAGGTGCTGCCGCCCGACGTCAACGAGAGCGAGGTCGGCTTTACCGTGGTCGAGGGCAAGATCCGGTTTGGCCTGAACGCGGTCAAGGGGGTCGGGGTCGGCGCCATCGAGTCGATCGTCAAGGCCCGGGAGGACGGCCGCTTCACCTCGATCTTCGATTTCTGCGCCCGTGTCGATTCGGCCCTCGTCAACCGGCGCACGCTCGAGGCCCTCATCAAGAGCGGGGCCTTCGATTCGACCGGCGACACGCGCCGCGGCATGCTCGAAGCCCTGCCGGCGGCGGCTTCGTCGGGCGAGCGCCGCCGCCGCGATCGCGCCCAGGGACAGGGCGGGCTGTTCGACGTCCTTTCCGCCGACACGACGAGCGATGTCGCCCACCATCCGGCGATCGGCGCCGAGGAGTTCGATTCCGACATCCTGCTGCGCTTCGAAAAGGAGGCGCTCGGCCTCTACGTGTCGTCGCACCCGCTGCAGGGCCTGCGCGCCCAGCTGCGTGATCAGATCGATGCCACCGTGAGCCAGCTCGCCGACCTGCGCGACGGCCAGACCGTGTGGACCGGCGGGGTCATCTCCGGCCTCGCACGCCGCCAGACGCGCAGCGGCTCGACGATGGCCGTGTTTCGCCTAGACGACGTCGACGGCGGCATCGAGGTGGTGGCGTTCGGTAGCATCTGCGAGCAGTACCAGGACCTGCTCGCCGAGGACGCCATCGTCCTCGTTCGTGGCCGGCTCGACCGCAAGAGCGAAGACGACGTCAAGCTGATCGCCCTCGAGCTGCGCGCCTTCGACGGCGTGAGCGCCACGCGGCCGCTCACTCTCGTGGTCGACGCCGGTCGCGTCCACATGGAGCTGCTCGACGAGCTCAAGTCGATCCTCGGCTCGTTTCCGGGCGAGGTGCCGGTCGTGTTGCAGATGACGACGCCGCAGGGCAGGCACCGCCTCAAGGTGGGGAACAAGTACCGGGTCGACCCGGTGAGCGGTCTCTACGCCGAGCTCAAGGGCTTGCTGGGCGAGAGCTGCGTGCGCGTCGGACGCTAGCGGTCCGGCGCGGGCCGCGCCGCACGGGAGCGGCCCTGTGCGGGTCGCCGGCCCCGGGGAAACGGCCGGCCGCGTTCACGGCCGGCCCGGGAGTGACTAGACTGCAATTCGTGAGGAGCGCCGCCCGACGGTGGCGCCGGCGAAGGGAGGTCGGACAGCCGTGATCCCCGAAGGCATGCGCGACGTGCTGCCGCCCGAGGCGGCCGAGCTGCGCGCGATCGAGCAGATCGTGCTGGCCCGGTTCGCCGCCTACGGCTACGGCGAGGTGCGCCCCCCGGCGCTCGAGTTCCCTGAGACCATGGAGCGCACGGGGGTCGATCTGCTGTCGTCGGGGTTTCACCTCTACGACGAGCGCGGCCGGGCGCTCGTGCTGCGCACCGACCTGACGACCGCGGTAGCCCGCCTGGCCGTCGACCGTCTGCGCGAACGGCCGCTGCCCTTGCGCCTTTTCTACGAGGGCCCGGTCTACCGCACCGAGGCGAGCCGCCACCGCCGCGAGGGCGAGTTCGTACAGCTCGGCGCCGAGCTGCTCGGCCTCGACTCGGCCGCCGCCGACGCCGAGACGGTCGTGTTGCTGTGCGACGCGCTGGCCGCGACCGGCCTGCGCGGGTTCCGCCTGGCGATCGGCAGCGTGGCGTTCCACCGCGAGCTCGTCGCCGCCCTCGGACTCTCGCCCGACGACAGCGACGACGTCTTCGACGCGCTCGCCGACCGCGACTACCCGCTGCTCGAGGCGATCGTCTCGCGGCGCGGCGTCGACGACGAGGGCCGCAAGACCCTGCAGCGGGCCCTCGACCTGTCGCCCGGCAAGGGGGCGCTCGCCGCCGCTCGCAAGCTGGCCTCGAGCGAGGGCATGGAGGACGTGGTCGAGCGGCTCGTGCTGGTCCAGGAACTCGCCGACGACGCCGGCTACGGCGACATGGTCGGTTTCGACTTCGGCCTCTTGCCCGAGCTCGACTACTACACGGGCATCGTGATCGAAGCCTACGCCCCGGGGGTCGACTTTCCGGTGGGCAGCGGCGGTCGCTACGACCGCCTGCTGGCCGCCTTCGACTGGCCCATCCCGGCCGTCGGCATCACGATCGACCTCGACCGGCTGCACGAGGCGCTCGTCGACGAGGGCGCCGGCGTGGCCTCGGTGGCGCCGCCGCCGCTCTCGTACGCCGGCGGGCTCGACGACTCACGACGCGTCGTCGAACTCCGCCGCCACGGCGTCGCCGTCATCGCCCTGCCGGGCGACGCCGCGCCGGCCCTGCCCCGCCTGCGTGAGGTCGACGGCGAGTTCGTGCTCGAAACGGTGGCCGGCACGACGCGCGGCTCCTGGCGCGACGTGCTGCGCGCCCTGGGAGCGGGGTGAAGGGCGCGGTGAGATCGTGACTCTGCGCATCGCCGTGCCCGACGGCGCGCTGCGCGCGCCGTCGCTGCGCATCCTCGCCGCCGCCGGGGCGACCGGCGGCGAGCGGGGCGCGAGCGCCGCCGTCGTGCCGGCTCTCGACGCCGCCATCACGCTGCTCGCCGCCGACGACGTGCCCCAGTATCTTGCGAGCGGCGCCGCCGACGCCGGCCTCGCGACCAGGGACCTGCTGCTCGAGCGCTCGACCGGGCTCTGCGAGCTGCTCGACCTGCGGTTCGGCGACGCGCTCCTGGTCTACGCCGCGGCCCCGGGGGCGGCCGCTCGCGCCGAGCGGCTCGGCCGTCTGCGCATCGCCACCCGTCACCCGGCGCTCACGCGCTCGTACTTCGCGGCGCGCGGCGTTGAGGTCGCGGTCGTCGAGGTCGTCGGCGCGCTCGACCGCGCGGTCGCCGATGGGGTGGCCGACGGAGTGGTCGCGCTGGTCGAGACGCCGCCCGCCGGCGCCGCGCCGGCCGGTGTCGCGGGTCTCGCCGTCGAGGGCACCGTGGCGGCGAGCAGCGTGCGCCTCGTCGCCGGCCGCGGCGCCCGTGTGCTGCGCACCGCCGAGCTGGGGACGCTCGTCGCCCGCCTGCGCGAGCTCATCGCAGCGGAGCCGACGGCGTGAAGCGGCTGACCCTTGGCGACGATCCGGCGGCCGTGGTCGCCGCCCTGCGTGAGCCCCTGGCGCCGGCGCGCGACGTCGAGCGCGCGGTCAAGGAGATCCTCGACGATGTGCGCGCCCGCGGCGACGACGCGGTGCGCGCGCACGCCCTGCGGCTCGATGGCGTCGAGCTGCCGGAGCGCTACGGTCTCTCCTCTTCGGCGCTGCGCGAGGCCCTGCGGAGCGCCGCCCCCGACCTCGCCGCCGCCCTCGAGCTCGCCGCCGCCAACATCCGCGCCTACCACGCGCGCGAGCTACCGCTCGCCTGGCGCGAGACGCTGGCCCAGGGTCAGGTGGTCGGCCAGGAGATCGTGCCGCTCGGCGTGGCCGGACTGTACGTCCCCGGCGGTCTCGCCAACTATCCGTCTTCGGTGCTCATGACCGCCATCCCGGCGCAGGTCGCCGGTGTCGGGCGCATCGTGGTGTGTTCGCCGCCCAGGGCGGGCGGCGGCGTCGCCGCGGGCGTCGCCGCGGCCTGCGGCCTGCTCGGCGTCGCCGACCTGTACCCCATCGGCGGCGCTCAGGCGATCGCCGCCATGGCGTTCGGTACGACTGTCGTGCCGCGCTGCGACGTGATCGTCGGGCCGGGCAACGACTACGTCACCGAGGCCAAACGGCAGGTGATGGGCGAGGTGCGCATCGATGGCCTCGCGGGGCCGAGCGAGGTGCTGATCGTGGCCGACAACGGGGGCCGCGTCGACTGGCTGGCAGCCGACTTGTGTGCCCAGGCCGAGCACGGCGCCGGCGCCATGGCGGCGCTACTCGACGTCGGCGGAGAGCTGGGCGACCGCGTCTGCGACGCGGTCGCCCAGCTCTCCGCCGAGCTCGGCCTCTCGAGCGAGCGCATCGCCGTGGTCGCCTGTCGCGACCTGGCGGCGGCCCTGGCGCTGGTCAACGCTTTCGCACCCGAACATCTCGAGTTGCACGTGGCCGACGCCGCCGCGCTGCTGCCGCGAGTGCGCAGCGCGGGCGCGATCTTCGTCGGTCCGCGCGCCGCGACGGCCTTCGGCGACTACGCCGCCGGCACCAACCACGTGCTGCCGACCGGGGGCTCCGCCCGTTTCGGGCAGGGCCTGTCGGTGAGCGACTTCGTCAAGCGGGTGGGGGTCGTCGAGCTCGACGCGGCCGCGGCCGCCGCGCTCGCCGGGCCTGTCGCCACCATCGCCGAAGAAGAAGGTTTGCGCTCCCACGCCCGTTCGGTGCGGCTGAGGGGCGCGCCGTGACGCCCGCGCGAGTGCGCCGGGCGGTGGCCGGCGATACGACCTGTGGCGATCGCATCGCCGTGGAGCTCGTCGTCGACGGCGCCGGCCGTACCGACGTGTCGAGTGGCGACCCCTTTCTCGACCACCTGCTCGAGCTCGTCTCGCGACACGCCCGGTTCGATCTCACGATCGCCATCGGAGACGCCCGTGAGGTCTGCGGCGACCGCGTCGTTGAGAGCATCGCTGGCGCGCTCGGCCGGGCCCTGCGCGAGGCCCTGGGCGGCGAGCGCGGCATCCGGCGGTCCGGCTCGGCCACCATGCCCTTCGACGAGGCGCTCGCCCTCGTCGCCGTCGATCTGTCGGGCCGGCCCTTCCTGGCCTACGACATCGACCTCGCCGGGGTGCGCATCGACCAGTTCGACGCCGACCTCGCCGGCCGCTTCCTGCGGGCGCTCGTCGAGGCCGCCGGCGTCACGCTACACGTGCGCCTGCTGTCGGGCAGCGAGCCGCACCACATCGTCGACGCGGTCTTCGAGGGTCTCGGTGAGGCCTTGCGCACGGCCTGCGAGACGCTCGCCTGATGCCGCTCCGGCGCGGCGCGGCGGACGCGCCGGCGAGCGGCGCGGGTGGCGTGGGCGTCGCCGCGGACCCGCGGTGAGCCGCGTCATCGACCTCGCGGGCCTGGGGACCGGCGAGCAGGCGACGCTCGCCGCGGCGATCGCCGGGGCCGGCCTCGTCTGCTTTCCGACGGACACGGTCTACGGCATCGGCGGTGTCGTCGCGCCGGCCACGGCGGCGGCGATCGCCCGCGTCAAGGGACGGCGTCCCGACAAGCCCCTGCAGGTCGTCTACCCGACGGTCGACCTGTTGCTCTCCGCCGTCGCCCTGTCGCCCGCGGTGGCCGCCGCGGCGCGCCGCCTCCTGCCCGGTCCGTTCACGCTGGTCGTGCCCTATCCCGAGGACACGGTCTTTCCGCCGCCCGGCGCCGCCGAGTGGGCGCCGGGTGAGGGCAGCCAGGACGTCGGCGCCGCCGGCGCGCCGCTCACGCTGCCGACGCTGGGCGTGCGCGTGCCGGACTGGCCGCCGGCGGCGCGGGCGCTGGCCCGGCTGCCGTTCCCGCTGCTCGGCTCGTCGGCCAACCCGAGCGGGGGAGAGGACCCGGTCGATCTGTCCGGCGTCGCGCCCGGCGTGCGCGCCGCCTGTGACCTTCTCCTCGACGCGGGCCCGACCGGAGGCGTATCGTCAACCGTGCTCGATCTCAGCGGCCTGCAGGCCGGGCGGGGCTATCGTGTCCTGCGCTCCGGTGCGATCGGCACCGCCGCGATCGCGGCCTTGCTTGCGAGCCAGGAAGGACCGGCTGCCCCGTGAAGAGCCTGCCAATGATCCAGGTCGACGTGTTCAGCGAGCGCCCGCTCGCCGGCAACCCGCTCGCCATCTTCCCCGAGGCCGAGGGGCTGACCGACGAGCAGATGCAGCAGATCGCCAGCGAGATGAACCTCTCGGAGACGACGTTCGTCACGCCGCCCGCGGCCGGGGGCGACGCCCGCGTCCGCATCTTCACGCCCGCCGTCGAGCTGCCGTTCGCCGGGCATCCCAGCATCGGCACTGCCTGCACGCTGGTCTCGGTCGGCCGCATCCCGGCCCAGGAGCCCGTCACCGAGGTCACCCTCGAGCTGAATGTCGGCCCCACGGTGGTCGACGTCACCGTGCGGGGCGGCCGGGCGGTGACCGGCGTCGTCCACCAGGGCCCGCCGGCGTTCGGCGAGGAGATCCCGCGTGACCAGGCGGCCGCCGTCCTTGGTCTGCAGGTCAGCGACTTAGACGAGGAGCTCCCGCCGCGCGTCGTGTCGACCGGCCTGAGCTACGCGATCATCCCGCTGCGCAACACGCGCACGCTCGCCAGCGCCTGGTTCAACTTCGATCTGCTGCCCGAGTTCGAGCGCCGTTTCGCCGAGCTCTACCCGTTCGCGCTCACCGGCGACGAGGAGCCGTTCGCCGAGGCTCGCTGCTTCGCGCCGCTGTCCGGCATCGTCGAGGACCCGGCGACCGGCAGCGCGGCCGGACCGCTTGCCGCCTACCTGGCCCGCGAGGGCCTGCTCGGCCCGGGGGCGGCGCGGGTGCTGGCCCAGGGCCAGCACGCTCGCCGCCCCAGTCGCCTCACCCTTTCGGTGACCTCCGAGGGCACGAAGATCGTCGACGTGCTCGTCGGCGGCAGCGTCGTGCCGATCATGACGGGCGAGCTTTCGTTCTGAGCCCGGGGGTCTTTGGTAGAATCGGCTGGGGTGGGGACGCGCCCGGCGCGTCCGCACCGACCGCGACCGAAAGGAACCCATGCGAGTGAAGATCGCCGCCGGCGCCGACCACGCCGGGTTCGCCCTGAAGCAGGCGCTCTGCGAACGCCTGCGGGCCGCCGGCCACGAGGTCGTCGATCTGGGCACCTCCTCCGAGGAGTCGGTCGACTACCCGCTGTTCGCGCACGCGGTCGCGGCGCGGGTCGCCGCCGGCGAGGCCGAGCGCGGCTTGCTCGTGTGCGGCACCGGCCTGGGCATGTGCATGGCCGCCAACCGGCACCCGGGTGTGCGGGCGGCCGACTGCCTGACGGTCGAGATGGCCGACCTCGCACGCCGCCACAACGACGCCAACGTCCTCTGTCTCGGCGCTCGCCTGCTCGGCGACGACGAAGCCTGGGCCGTGGTCGAGGCGTGGCTTTCGACCCCCTTCGAGGGCGGACGCCACGAGCGCCGCGTCGACGAGATCGACGACCTTGCGGCCGGCGCTCGCAGCTGAGCCGGCGCGCTTGCCGCGGACGGCGGTGAGCCGCCGTGGTTGAGATCCCCGCCGGCGGCGGTGAGGCCGCCCGCTCGCCCGGCGCAGGCCGGCCGAGCTGGGACGAGTACTTCCTGCAGCTCGCCCGCCAGGCGGCGACGCGCTCGACCTGCCTGCGCCGCCAGGTCGGCGCCGTGCTGGTGCGCGACCGGCGCGTGCTGGCCACCGGCTACAACGGCGCGCCGCGCGGCGTCGCCCACTGCCTCGACATCGGCTGCCTGCGCGAACAGCTCGCCATTCCCTCGGGCGAGCGCCAGGAGCTCTGCCGCGCCATCCACGCCGAGCAGAACGCCATCATCCAGGCGGCCGTCCACGGCGTGGCCCTCGAAGGCGCGACGCTGTATTGCACGCTGCAGCCCTGCGTCCTGTGCGCCAAGATGCTGATCAACTGCGGCGTGCGCGAGATCCACTATGTCGAGGGGTACCCCGACGAGCTGTCCCGGAGCATGTTCGCCGAGGCCGGCGTCGTCGTGGTCAAGGAGGACCTCCCATAAGCGAGCTGCTGGAGCTGCCGAGCGCGGTCCAGCTCGCCATACTCGGGTTCATCCTCGCGGCGAGCATCGTCATTCTCTCGACGCCGGTCATGGCCCGCCTCGCGCGGCGCACGGGGGTCGTCGACCGTCCGGTCGACGAGCGTCGCATGCACGCCCGGGTGACGCCGCTGCTCGGCGGTCTCGCCATCTACCTCGGGGTCATGATCCCGACGCTCGTTCTGGTGCAGAAGGACGCCGCCGCCAAGGCGATCCTCGTCGGCGGCTCGATCGTGGCGGCGGTGGGCGTGATCGACGACTACGTCGACATCAACCCGCTGCTCAAGTTCGCCGGCCAGATCGCCGCGATCGTCGCCCTGCTGGCCTTCGGCCTGCGCATCGACCACCTGTCCGTGCCGCTGACGAGCGTCACGGTGACCCTCCAGCCGGTCATCTCGATCCCGCTCACCGTCCTCTGGGTGGCGACCATCATCAACATGGTCAACTTCATCGACGGGCTCGACGGCCTGGCCGCCGGCGTCTGCGCCATCTCGGCGCTCACCTTCGCGGTCATCGCCCTGTCGCTCGACCGCGGGCCGACCGGCGTGGCGGCGGCGATCCTCGCCGGGGCCGCCTTCGCCTTTCTGCGCTTCAACTTCTACCCGGCCAGCATCTTCATGGGCGACGCGGGCTCGATGCTGCTCGGCTACGTGCTCGCCGTCATCAGCATCCAGGGCGTGCTCAAGGGCGCCGCGACCGTCGCCCTGATCTTTCCGCTGCTCGTCCTGGGCGTGCCCTTCGCCGACCTCTTCCTGGTCGTGTTCCGGCGGCTGCGGAAGGGGGTACCCATCTACACCAGCGGGCGCGATCACGTGCACCACGACCTCGTGCTCGTCGCCGGGTTCTCGCAGCGCACGTCGGTGCTGCTCCTCTACGGCTGGTGTCTCGTCCTGAACGGGCTCGCGCTGGCCATGAGGTTCCGCGCCGCGGCGGCCATCGTCGTGCTCGGGCTCGCGGCCGCCGGGGCGACCGCGTCGATGGCGCGGCTCCTGCTGCGCTATCGCGCGCGCGAAGCGCGCGCCGGTGAGTCCGGCCCTCCGCGGGGGCGCGAGGCGTCCCGCGTCCGCCGCCGGGGTGGGAGCTCCGGCGACGCGATCGACCGTTGAGCGTGCCCCTATGGCCAAGATGTACAGACGGCGGCGACGGTCGATCGGGCCCGTGCCCGACGCTCCGTACAGGCTGGAGGCCGCCGGGAGCGTTTCTTGTCGAGGTCCGGAAGGGAACGTATACTGTGCCGCGCGACCGATCTGAGCATGGCCACAATGGCCACGGCAAGAGCGGGCTGGCCACCGCCGAGACCGTTGCCTTCATGGTCATCGCGGGCATCGTCGTTGGGCTGCTGATAGGCTACGGCCTCGATCGGCTCATGCACACGACGCCGGTGTTCACCCTGATCGGGGTCTTCGCCGGTTTCGCGATGGCACTCTATGGGGTGTTCCTTGAGACGAAGTGAGAGGCCTGCAGCCGACGCGGCGCCGAAGGAGGGGCGATGACCGCGAACCCTCTGACCTTCCTCCGCCGCGAACCCGTGCCGCTGCTCCTGCTCGCGCTGTCGGCCGGCTGCGCCGCGGTGGCGGCCATCGCCGGGCGCGATGTCGTAACGGCGCTTGCCGGGGCGCTGCTCGTCGTTGCCTACTGGGCGATCGAGCGGCTCGCGGCCCGTGTCGGCAGCAGGGGGTCGTTCGGCTGGGCCATGGCGGTCGGCCTGGTCGGCATGGTGCTGCGCCTGGCGATCGTCGTCGGCGGCCTCGTGATCGTCGGTCTGCTCGATCGCCCGGGGTTCCTCGACGCGGTCGTGTCGTTCGTCGTCGTGTACACGGTCTACCTGGTCGTCAAGCTCTGGCGCTACCCGGTGGTGAGCGCCGAGCGCCCGGCCGGCAGCCTTCCCGACAGCCGCCACGGGGGCTCCTCGTGAGGTGGCTCAAGCGCATCCCGCTGTGGGCCTGGCCGATCATCGCGCTGGCGGCGCTCGTCGGCCTGTTCCTGCTGCCGGGCGGCAACAAGGCGACCTTCGACGTCTCCGGCGAGTTCCTGCTGCATCCGATCATCAAGCTGCCGAAGGTCGGACCCGTCGACCTCTCGATCACCAAGCCGGTCATCTACCTGTGGATCGCGGTGGTCGTCGTCTGCATCTTCGCGGCGCTCGTCAACCGTGGTCTCAAGACCAAGCCCGGGCGCTTTCAGACCGCGATGGAGGGGCTCTACGAGCTCGCTCGCGACGGCATCGCCGGGGCGGTCATGAAGGGCGGCGGCGCCGTCACCTGGTTTCCCTACATCGGCGGCGCCTTCTTCTTCATCCTCGTGTGCAACCTCGTCGGCCTGATCCCGCTGCCCTTCGGCGTGGGCCATCAGCTCGCCTTCTACGCCGCCACCGGCAACATCAACGTGACCATCACGCTGGCTCTGTTCACGTTCGTCTTCACGCACTACGCCGGCGTTCACAAGAAGGGCCCCGTCGGCTACATCAAGAGCTGGGTCATCCCGGCGCCGCCGGTCCTCAAACAGTTCATCTTCGTGTCCGACGTCATCAGCGAGCTCTTCCGTCTCGTCTCGCTGTCGGTGCGTCTCTTCGCCAACATGATCGCCGGACACTTCATCCTGGCCGTGTTCTTCGCCATGGTGCTCGTCTTCCAGAGCTACCTCCTGGGCGTCGTGCTTCAGGTGGGCTCGGTGGCGGTGTTCATGTTCGAGATCTTCGTGGCGGCCATCCAGGCGTTCATCTTCGCCATCCTCTCGGCCGTCTACATCGGCACGGCCCTCGAAGAGGAGCACTGAGGCGGGTGGCCGCGGGCAGCAAGCTTTGGTCTGGTAGACAGCAAGGAGGAGTCACATGGACGTAAGCGCCGCCACGATCGCCGCTGCGGCGACGACTGAGACCGGTCTGCGCCTGCTCGGCGCCGGCCTGGCCGCCGGCCTTGGCGTGATCGGTCCGGGCGTCGGCATGGGTGTCCTGTTCGGCAGCGCCATCGAGAGCATCGCGCGCCAGCCCGAGCTCCGGGGCGAGATCCGCCTGAACATGTTCATCGGCATCGGCATCATCGAGGCGCTCGCGCTGTACGCGCTCGTGGTCGCCCTCATCCTCCTGTTCGTGGTCAAGTAAGGTGCGCCGTCTGCGCAAGCGAGGAGTGAGCCTGACATGCTGAGCATCAACCCGGGTCTGATGGTGTGGACGGCGATCACCTTCGGCATCGCCGTCTTCGTCCTGTGGCGCTACGCGTTCGGCCCGCTGGAGAAGATCATCGACGAGCGCCGGGCGCGCATCGCCGAGAGCCTCGAGACCGCCGAAGAGACGCGCGCCGAAGCGGTGCGGCTGCTCGATGAGTACCGCGAGACCCTGAGCTCGGTCCGGGCCGAGGCCGAGGAGATCCTCGAACGCTCGCGCAAGGCCGGCGACACGACGAAGGCCGAGATCCTCGAAGAGGCGCGCCGCCAGGCGCAGCGGACAGTCGAAAAGGCTCAGGAGCAGCTCGAGCGCGACGTCCGCGTGGCGCTGCAGCAGCTCAAGGGCGAGATCGCCGGCCTCACCCTGATGGCCACCGAGCAGGTCGTCGGCAAGTCGCTCGACGACGACGATCACCGGCGCCTGATCGACGAGGCGCTGCAGGCCGCCAACCTCGACGATCTCGAGCTCGGGAGCGGCCGGTGAACGTCACCGGCATCGCCCGCGTGTACGCGACCGCCCTGTTCGCGGCGGCCACCACGGCCGGCACGGTCGAGCGCACCGGCGCCGACCTTCGCGACTTCGTCCAGGCTCTCGATCAGTCGCGGCCACTGGCGAACGCCGTCTTCAACCCGCAGATCGACCCCGAGGCCAAGCTGCGGGTGCTGACACAGCTCACCGGCGACGCCGACCGTCTCGCGGCGGGCGCGCTGGCGGTCATGCTCGAGAAGGGCCGGATCACGGTCGCCGGCGAGGTCGCCGACCAGTACGAGCGTTTCGTCGCCCAGGCGGCCAGGGTGGTCGAGGTCGAAGTGACGACGGCGGTGCCGGTCGCGGCCGACGTCGAGCGCCTGATCGTGGAGCGCGTGCGGCGCTCGACGGGCGGCGAGCCGCGGCTGACCAAGCGGGTCGATCCCGACATCCTGGGCGGGCTCGTGCTGCGCGTCGACGACCTCCTGGTCGACGGCAGCCTGCGTGGGCGCCTGGAGCAGCTCGACGACAGCAATGAGAACGGCAGACGTGAGAGGTGGCAAGACGTGAAGCTTCGTCCCGAAGAGATCGCCTCGGTCCTGAGAAGCCAGATCGAGAACTACCAGGCCGAGGTCGAAGTCGAGGAGGTCGGCACCGTGCTCGAGGTCGGCGACGGGATCGCCCGCATCTACGGCCTGCGCAACGCCCTGGCCATGGAGATGCTCGACCTGCCGCACGGCGTGACCGGCCTGGCGCTCAACTTAGAAGAAGACAACGTCGGCGCCGTGCTGCTCGGCGAGGACACGCTCATCAAAGAGGGCGATCTGGTCAAACGCAGCGGCAAGGTGCTGCAGGTGCCGGTCGGCCAGGCCCTCGTCGGCCGCGTCGTCGACCCTCTCGGCAACCCGCTCGACGACAAGGGGCCCATCGAGACCGACGACTTCCGGCCGATGGAGTTCAAGGCGCCCGGCGTGGTCGAGCGCCAGGGGGTCAAGGAGCCGCTGCAGACCGGCATCAAGGCGATCGACTCGATGATCCCCATCGGCCGTGGCCAGCGCGAGCTGATCATCGGCGACCGCCAGACCGGCAAGACCTCGCTGATCGTCGACACGATCATCAACCAGAAGGGCCAGGACGAGATCTGCATCTACGTGGCCATCGGCCAGAAGGCCTCGACGGTCATGCAGGTCGTCCAGAAGCTCGAAGAGTACGGGGCCATGGAGTACTCCATCGTGGTCGCGGCCACGGCCTCGGCCTCGGCGCCGCTCAAGTACCTGGCGCCCTACGCCGGCGCCGCCATGGGCGAGTACTTCCTCTACGGCGGGCAGCACGCGGTGTGCTTCTACGACGACCTCTCCAAGCACGCCGACGCCTACCGCCAGATGTCGCTGCTGCTGCGCCGTCCGCCGGGTCGCGAGGCCTTCCCGGGCGACGTCTTCTACCTGCACTCCCGGCTGCTCGAGCGGGCGGTCAAGCTGAACGACGAGCTGGGCGGCGGCTCGCTGACCGCGATCCCCGTGATCGAGACCCAGGCGGGCGACGTGTCGGCCTACATCCCGACCAACGTCATCTCCATCACCGACGGCCAGATCTTTCTGCAGAGCGACCTGTTCTACTCGGGCGTGAGGCCCGCCATCAACGCCGGCATCTCGGTGTCGCGGGTCGGCGGCGACGCCCAGATCAAGGCCATGAAGCAGGTCGCCGGCCGACTGCGCCTCGACCTCGCCCAGTACCGCGAGCTCGAAGCGTTCGCCCAGTTCGGCTCCGAGCTCGACGAAGCCACGCAGCAGGCCCTCGGACGTGGAGCGCGCATGGTCGAGGTCCTCAAGCAGGGCCGCTTCGAGCCCATGCCGGTCGAAGACCAGGTCATCGAGATCTACGCCGGCACGCAGGGCTTCCTCGACGACCTGCCGGTCGAGAAGGTGCGCGCCTTCCTCGTCGATCTGTGCAGCTTCGTCAAGTCGCAGCATCCCGAGGTGCCGAAGGCGATCCGCGACGAGCAGGTGCTGAGCGACAGCAACGAGGAGATCCTGCGCGCCGACATCGCCGAGTTTCACAAGTCGGTGGCGCCCGACGAGCCCGTCGCGCCGAGCGTAGCCTGACGTGGCAACGCTGCAGGACATCCGGCGGCGCATCGCCTCCACCGAGAACACCCGCAAGATCACCAAGGCGATGGAGCTGGTCTCGGCGGCCAAGCTGCGGCGAGCGCAGACGCGCATGGAGTCGCTGCGACCCTACGCCGGAGCCATGGTCGAGATGATGCGCGACCTGGCCACCTTC
>CAWCWZ010000020.1:0-32808 GCA_963799395.1 uncultured Actinomycetes bacterium | reverse complement strand
ATACGCGTGAGCGAACGGTGCCCAAGGCAAGCGCCAGGCGCGGCGCGACGGCGCACTCCGGGCGGCACGATGGTGGGGCAGTCGACGGCGGGGCGGCGGCTGCGCCGCCGCCCCGCCCACTCGACATTCGGCGGATGAGCCGGCCGAGGCGGGGGGGACCTCCTCGGCCACGGACGGTTATGAGGGGGGTCAGATCCCGTCCACGTACCAGTGGGTGTGCGCATCCGTCGGGCCAAGGATTCGCCGCCGGCGGGCGGGCTCCTTCGTCGATCTGGGCAGCGGCCCCGAGGGTCTACAATGGCTCAGGGCCGAGCCCGAGGGGAACGACATGGTCACAGAGGCGCCGTCAGAGTCACAAACCGCCGCGCAGCCCGACCTGCTGCGCAGGGCCGTGCGCGGTGTCGATCCCCACCTCTGGGATTCGGCCCTCGCGTTCGTGCTGTGCGCCGCCGGCTTCGTGTACGTGCTGACCGCGCCGAACGTGTCGCAGCAGGTGCGCGGCCTCGACGCGGCCGGCGCCGTCCTGCTCCTGGCCATGACCTTGCCCTTCGTGGCCGTGCGCAGGCACCCGCGGGTCGTCTTCGTGACCATCGGCGTCGCCTCGGTGTTGGCGGCCGTGTTCGCCGAGCCGGCGCTCAACGTGGGCTACTGGTGCGGCGCCGTCGCCCTCTTCTTCGTGGCCTCGCGCAGCGACATCCGACGGAGCCTCACGTCGGGCATGATGGCCTCGGTCGTCCTCATCGTGATCTTCGCCATCCTGTTCCTGCAGGGCGACGTGTCGCCGTGGCTCGCCGCCGCCTCGTGGTTCGGCTTCTCGGCCGTGTGGCTGGCCGGGGTCCTGCTGCACGCCTACCGCGAGAACGTGCGCGAGGCCAGGGAGCGCGCTCGCGCGGAGCGCGAGCGCGCCGACCTCTACCTCCACGATCTCGAGATGCGCGCCCAGGAGGCGGTCGCCCTCGAGCGCAGCCGGCTGGCCCGCGAACTCCACGACGTGGTCGGCCACGCCCTCAACGTCGTCGTCCTGCAGGCGGGCGCGGCCCAGCGCGTCTTCGACAAGAGGCCGGAGACGGTCCGCGAGTCGCTTGGTTCGATCGAGGCGACGGGTCGGCAGGCGCTCGCCGACATCGAGCGCCTGCTCGGTATCTTGCGCGCCGAGGCCGGCGACCGCGAGGAGCTCGGCCCGCAGCCGGGCATGGCCGACATCGACGGCCTCGTCGCCCAGGTGTGCGAGGCCGGCGTCGCGGTCACGGTGGACGACCGTTGCACCGGCATCGACGTGCCATCGAGTCTCGATCGCTCGGGCTACAGGATCGTGCAGGAAGCGCTGACCAATACGCTCAAGCACGCCGGCAACGGGGCGCGCGCGACCGTCCGCCTGAGCTGCGCCGGCGACTGGTTCGAGATCGAGTGCTCAGATGACGGCGGCGGCCAGCCGGCTGCCGGTCAGTTCAACCAGCGGCTCAGCGGGGGCCGCGGCCTGCTGGGCATGCGCGAGCGCGTTGCTCTGTTCGGCGGCGAGCTCGAGGTGGGACCGCGACCCGAGGGCGGGTTCCGCGTGCTGGCCCGGCTGCCGCTCGAAGGCACGGGCACGCTGCAACGAGGCGTCGGTCCGACCGGCGGCGAGAACGGGACAGGAGGACGCGATGGCTGCTAGCGACACGATCCGCATCGTGCTGGTCGACGACGAACAGATGGTGCGCTCGGGCCTGCGCATGATCCTCGAAAGCGAGGACGGCTTTGAGGTGGTCGGCGAAGCCGGTGACGGCGCCGCGGCCGTCGAGCAGGTCAAGCGGCTCGACCCCGACGTCGTGCTCATGGACATCCAGATGCCCGGCATGAACGGGCTCGACGCGACCCGCGAGATCGTCGCCCTGGGGCGCAGCAACTCGTCGCGCGTCCTCGTGCTGACGACGTTCGACCTGGACGAGTACGTTTACGAGGCGCTGCGTGCCGGGGCCAGCGGGTTCCTGCTCAAGCGCACGCCGGCCGAAGACCTCGTCGCCGGCGTGCGCGTGGTGGCCGCCGGCGAGGCCCTGCTGTCGCCGTCGGTCACCAAGCGGCTGATCGGCGAGTTCGCGCGGCGGCCGGCGGTCGACAAGCCGTCGCCGGCCGCCCTCGACGAGCTCACCGACCGCGAGCGCGAGGTGCTCGGCCTGATCGCCCAGGGACTGTCGAACCGCGAGATCGCCGAGAAGCTGTTCCTGAGCGAGGGCACGGTCAAGACCCACATCAAGCGCATCTTCTTCAAGCTCGACCTGCGCGACCGCACGCAGGCCGTCATCCTCGCCTACGACGTCGGACTGGTCGCGCCGGCCGGCGCCTAGCGGCGCTCGCCCGAGACTCACCTCCGGGTCTCGACCTTCGCCCGCGGGCTCGACGTTCGCTCCCGCGGCTCGATCTCGCCTCCGGGGCTCGATCTACCCCCGGCGGGGCGTCGGCCGACCCGCAGGGGTGACCGCGCCGCGCCCCGGAAGGAGGAGTCGGCGCCGGCAAGTTCCTCCCATCGTTGACGTGACGTTCATGCCGCGGCGGGACGCCGCCGCCGGCGCCTCTCTCTAGGCTCTCGTAAGACACCGAGAGAACCGGAGGGACCCATGAACGCCACAGTCGAGACCACGGCATCCGGCCCGGACACCACCCCCTTCACCGTGGCGGACGTCGACCGCGTGCTGGCCATCGCCACCGGACGCACCCCGGCGCCGCGCCCGCGCCAGGTCGCCGACGCGGTCGTGCGGGCGCGCGCCCTCTGCAAGCGCTACGGAAAGGGCGACACCGCGGTCGAGGCGCTGCGCCACGCCACCGTCGAGTTCGAGCGCGGCCGGCTGACCGCCGTCATGGGACCGTCGGGCTCAGGCAAGTCGACCCTCATGCACATCCTGGCCGGGCTCGATCAGCCCACCAGCGGCTCCGTCGAGATCGACGGCGTCGAGATCACGCGGCTGAGGGAGCGTCAGTTGACGAAGCTGCGTCGCGACAAGGTCGGCTTCATCTTCCAGTCGTTCAACCTGTTGCCCATGCTGAGCGCCGCCGAGAACCTCACCCTGCCGCTCACCATCGCCGGGCGCCCGACCGACCGCCGCTTTCTCGCCACGCTGGTCGCCCGCGTCGGTCTCGGCGACCGCCTCGACCATCGCCCCGCCGAGTTGTCGGGCGGCCAGCAGCAGCGCGTCGCCGTCGCCCGAGCGCTCGTCTCCCGGCCGGCCGTGCTGTTCGCCGACGAGCCGACGGGCAACCTCGACTCGCGCACGGGGCGTGAGGTGCTCGGCCTGTTACGCGGCTCGTCGACGAGCTCGGCCAGACCATCGTCATGGTCACCCACGACCCCGGCGCGGCAACGGTCGCCGACCGCGTGCTGTTCCTGAAGGACGGCGCGATCGTCCTCGACCGCGACCGTATGAGCCGCGACGAGATCTTCGACACGATCAAGCAGCTGGAAGGCGCCGACGGGCGCCGCGACCTCGCGGAGGTGGCGCGATGACCCGCCTAGCCCTGCACAGTCTCCTCAGCCGTCGCCTACGGACGGCGCTCACGATCGTCGCCATCCTCCTCGGCGTGGCCATGATCAGCGGCACGTACGTGCTCACCGACCAGATCCACAACGCCTTCAACGACATCTTCAGGACCGCCTACCAGAAGACGTCGGTCACCGTCACACCCAGGGTCCGGTTCGGCCAGATGAGCGACGCCTCCGGCGCCGCGATCGCCATGCCGGCAGCGACGCTCTCGCGAGTGCGGCAGGTGCCCGGCGTACGCTTCGCCGACGGCACGGCTCAGGCCTTCACCGCCGTCTTCGTCGGCGGCAAGCTGGTGAAGAGCAACGGCGCGCCGACGTTCATCCAGTCGAACGGCGACCCCCGGTTCGAGACCGGTTCGTGGGTCTCGGGCGGTGTTCCGGTCAAGTCCGGGGACGTCGCTCTCACCAGCGGCTTCGCCGCCAAACACCACCTGGCTCTCGGCGACGCCATCGCCATCGCCACCCACAGCGGCCTGAAGACGCTGCGGATCGCCGGCATCTACCGCTGGCCGGCCGAGGCGTCGCTCGGCGGCACCATCATGATCGACGCGCCGCTCGCCGACGTCCAGCGCTGGTTCGGCCTCGAGGGCCGACTGAGCTCGCATCGACGCGGCGGCGACGCCGGGTGTGAGCCCGAACGAGCTGCGCAACAGGCTGCGTGCGGCGCTCCCCGCGACGGTCGACGTGAAGACCGGCGCGCAGGCCGCCGCGAGCGAGAGCAGCGACGCCTCGAAGTCGATCAACTCGTTCCTGCAGCCGGCGCTGCTTGCCTTCGGCGGCGTGGCGGTGTTCGTCGGCGCCTTCATCATCTTCAACGCGTTCTCCATAACCGTGGCCCAGCGCCGCCGCGAGTTCGCCATGTTGCGCGCCCTGGGCGCGTCGCGCCGCCAGGTGCTGGCCACGGTGACCGGCGAGGCTCTCGCCATGGGCGTCACGGCGTCGCTGCTCGGCCTCGTCGCCGGCCTCGGCGTCGCCAAAGCCATCGACGCGCTCTTCAAGGCCGATCGGCGCCGACCTGCCGACCGGCGGCCTGGTCCTGAGCCCCGCGCACGATCGTCGTCGCGCTGGTCGTCGGCGTGGGCGTGACCCTGGCGTCGGCCCTGCTGCCGGCGCTGCGCGCCACGAGAGTCCCGCCGGTGGCGGCCCTCTACGAGGGCGCCCAGCTCCCGACGTCGCGCTTCAGCCGGCTGAGCACCCCGGTCGGCGATCGGCTTCGCGCTGCTTGGCGCCGCCGTGCTCGCGGCCGGCATGGTGAGCTCGGCCGCCACGACGACGCGCCTGCTTGAGATGGCCGGCGGTGCAGTGCTTATCTTCACCGCCGTCGCGATGCTCTCCCGCTACGTGGTGCGGCCGCTGGCCGCGCTCATCGGACGGCCGCTGCAAGCGCTCGCGCCACGAGCGGCCGCCTCGCCCGCGAGAACGCGGCCCGCAATCCCGCAGCGCACGGCCGCGACCGCGGCGGCGCTCATGATCGGCCTCGCGCTGGTGGTCTTCGTGGCCGTCTTCGCCCAGGGCATGAAGACGTCGTTCGTCGACGCCCTCGCCAACTCGAACCGGGCCGACGTCGTCGTCAGCGACGACACCGGCATGATGGCGCTACCCGCCCGCGGCGTCGCCGCCGTGCGGGCGCTGCCCGACGTGAGTACGGCCACCGGCATCGCGTCGGCGACGCTCGAGGTGAACGGCGTCGTGTCCGATGTGGCCGCCGTCGAGCCCGGGCAGTTCGCCGCCGTCTGGCACTTCGCCTGGCTCCACGGCGGCAGCGACGCGCTGCTGACCCGGCTGGGCGCAGGGCAGGCCATCGTCGAGGAGCAGTACGCCAGGGCCATCACCTCGAGATTGGCTCGCCCCTGACCGTCGTGTCCCAGTCGGGCAGGACGGCTCGGCTGACCGTGGTCGGCGAGCACCGCGACCCCATGACCATGAACGGCATCGTGGTGAGCGACGCCGCCTTCCGGCGCCTCGGCGTCCCGGTCGACCCCATCGTCTTTCTGGCCACGGCGAGGCCCGGCGTGAGCGCCACGACCCTCAAGGCCGACGTGACGCGCGCTCTCCGCGGCTTTCCCACCCAGACGGTGCGCACCGAGACCGACTACGACAACTACCTGAAGAAGCAGATCGACCAGATCCTCGTCATGCTCTACGCCCTGCTCGCCATGAGCGTGACGATCTCGGTCTTCGGCATCGTCAACACGCTCGTGCTGTCCGTCTACGAACGCACCCGCGAGATCGGCATGCTGCGCGCGATCGGCACGAGCCGCCGTCAGATGCGGCGCATCGTGCGCTACGAGAGCGTGATCACGTCGGTGATCGGCGGCGTGCTCGGCACCGCGGTCGGCGTGCTGTTCGGCTACGTCATCACGAACCAGTTCGGCGACCAGGGCTTCGTCTTCTCGGTGCCCTATGGCCAGCTCGTACTGTTCCTCATGGCGGCGAGCATGGTCGGCGTGCTGGCGGCGGTGCTGCCCGCCAGAAGAGCGGCCAACCTGAACGTGCTGGAGGCGGTCCACTACGAGTGACGGGCCGGCTGGCGCAAGGGCCGCCGGCGTGACGGGCCGGCTGGCGCAGGCGAGGGGCGGGCGGGGCGGCTGACGCCGCCCCGCCCGCCTCGTCCGCCTCGCACATCCCCCCCCGCAGTTGACGGCAAGCTCCCCCCGCGGGGCGACGACAGTTTGTGAGCGGACCGTTAGGCTACCAGTGGAATCCGGGCGAGTCGGAAAGGAGGCGGACGACGTGTCGGAGACGCAGAACATGGCCGCGCGCCCCAACCTGCCGACGGCTCGATGCCCGGCGGCGACTCCGCCTTCCGGCCGCCGGCGGGTCGTTCGCCGTTCGCCCGGTTCTTCGGCGTCGTCGCGCGGCCGCAGAGCTGGCTCAACCTCCTCTACCTCGGCCTCTCGTTCCCGCTCGGGCTGTTCTACTTCGTCTTTCTCACCGTCTGCCTGTCGGTCGGCATCAGTCTCGTGATCATCTGGATCGGCCTCTTCATCCTCGGGCTCACGGCCGCCTGCTGGTGGGCCTTCGCCGCCTTCGAGCGCTCTCTCGCCGACGGGCTTCTGGGCACGCGGCTCGCGCCCTCGCCCCAGCCCTGGCGGCGCGCCGAAGGCACCTGGCCCCGCATCAAGGCGCACTTCACCTCGGGCGCCACCTGGAAGGACCTCGCCTTTCTGTTCATCAAGTTCCCGCTCGGTCTGCTGTCGTTCGTCGTCGTGGTCAGTCTCAGCGCGACCTCCCTGGGCCTTGTGGGGGCGCCGTTCTACTACCGCTTCGCCGAGTCGACCGGCGCCCACGGGGTGGTCCACCACGGCCTCTACTTCGGCGTGGGGACCGTCGACAAGCTCTGGCAAGCCCTGCTGCTCGTGCCGCTCGGCCTGCTGCTGGCGGTGATCTCGTTCCACGCGTTCAACGGCTTCGCGGCGATGTGGCGGGGGGTGGCCCGCGGGTTGCTCTCGCCCGACACCGCGCCACGGCCCGCGCCGGTGGGCGCGGCGGGGCCTTCGGCGGCGGGACCTACGGCCCCGCCGCGCCCACCGGCGCAGCCGCCGACACCACAGCCGCCCGCTCAGTCGCCGAGCTGGCCGGCGTACTTCGGCTACCCGGCCCAGACCGGCGCTCCGTCCGGCCCCGGCGGCGGATCGCGCGCCCGCCGGGCGCCCGGCCCGCCGGCCAGCCGCCCTACGGTTGGGTCTACTATCCGCAGTATCCGCCGCAGCCATCGGCTCAGCCCGCTCGCCCGCGCCACCCGCGCCCCAATCCGGCGCGCCGTGGGCGAGCGGACCGTGGAGCGGCGCGCCGTGGGCGCAGTGGCCGCCCATGTTCGCGCCACCCCCGGCGCCTTCGCCGGCCGCCGGTTCAGCGCCGCAGACCGCGGCACCTGAGGCCGCGGCCGCCGAGACCGCGGCACCCGAGACCGAGGCCGCCGCACACGAAGCCGCCGCACACGAGCCGCCGCACACGAGACCGCCGCACACGAAGCCTCGGCCGCGGCCACGAACGGCGCCGCACCTGAGACCATCGCCGCTGAGGAACCACCCGCGCAGGAGGACAAGCCATGAGATCGATTCGTCGCCCAGGCCGAACGATCGCGGCGGCGAGCGCCGTCGTCGTGCTCTTCGTGCTCGCCCTCGCTGCTCCCGCGCTGGCCGCCGCGTCGTCGACCACGACCGTCAACGGCCACGCCGTCGTCCGCTTCCAGGACTACACTCTCGCCCAAGGCCAGACGGTCAACAGCGTCGTCGTGATCCGCGGCAACGCCGTCATCGGCGGCACCGTCACGCGCACCGTCGTCGTGATCGCCGGCGACGCCACGATCGAGTCCACGGCCGTCGTGGGCGCCGGTCTCACCGGGCAGGCCTCGAGCGTCGTCGTGGTCGGCGGCCACCTCACCGTCGAGCCGGGCGCCACCATCCACGGCAAGACCATCCAGGTCACCGGATTCCACGTGGGCGGCGTACTGCGGGCCGCCCTGTCGAACGTGGTCGTGCGGCCGGTCGGTGTCGTCGCCGGCTGGTGGCAGCTCCTGTTCCTGCCGATCGTGGCCCTGGTCGTGTCGGCGCTCTTCCCTCGCACCATCAGGCGGGTCGGCGATCGCGTGCGCCTGCGGTTCTGGCCGTCGCTGGGCTGGGGCCTTGTCGGGCTGTTCGTCGCCGGTGTGCTGCTGGTCGTACTCGCCATCACGATCGTCGGGCTCATCGTGGTCGTGCCGGCCGGCATCGCCCTGCCGGCGGTGCTGCTCTTCTGCTTCGTCGGTGTCGCGGCACTCCTCGGGCGGCTGGTCCTGTCGTCGTCGGAGCGCTACCGCGACAACATCGTCGTGGCGGGGGTCGTGGGCGCCGCCCTCGTGAGTCTCGTCTCGCTCGTGCCCGTGATCGGCGGCCTCGCCCTCTTCCTCGCCACCATGGCGGGCTTCGGCGCCGCGCTCGCTCTCGTCAACGAGTGGCGCCAGACCCGCCGGCCGAGCCCCGCGCCCGCCGGCGGGCCCTTGCCGCCGCCCCAGGCGGGATGGACGCCGCCGCCGCCCCAGGCCCCAGGGCCGCCGGCCGGCGAGACGTGGGCGACGCCCGCGATCGCCACCGCCGCCGGGCTGGGGACCCGCCGCCGGCTGGACTCCCCCACCCGGTTGGGTCGCGTCGCCCGGTTGGCAACCGCCGCCCGAATGGGGACAGGCTCAGGGATGGCCGCCTCCCGCAGCCTGGCCGCCCCCGCCCGGTTGGGTCGCACCGCCGGGTTGGGTCGCGCCGCCGGTTGGCGCGCCGCCCGGATGGGCCGCGCCACCGCCCGACCCGGCGCCGGCCGCGGCGACACCGCCGGCAGAAGAGCCGTCCGGCGAGACGTCGCCCGCCGGGCAGCCGCCTTCGCAACCTGCACCGGAGGAGACGACGACGTTAGGACCAGTGCGGCGAGGGGCGGCGCGGCTGACGCCGCGCCGCCCCTCGCCGCCCCTCGCCGCGCTTCCTTTGGCTCGCCTCAGGGGGTGAGCCGCCCGAGCTCGACCCGCAGCGCGGCCTCGAGCTCGGGGTAGCGAAAGGCGACTCCCGCCTTGTCGAGCCGTTCGGGCAGGACACGCTGCCCACCCAGCAGCATCACCTCGCCCATCTCGCCGAACATCGCGCGCACGGCCCCGGCCGGCAAGGGGACGACCGCCGGCCGGCGCAGCACGCGCCCCAGCGTCTTCACGAACTCGCGGTTCGTCAGGGGCGCGGGGCTCGTCACATTCACGGCGCCGTCGATCGTCTCGGCGAAGAGCAGGTCGGTGACGGCGCCGATCAGGTCGTCGAGGGCGATCCAGCTCAGCCACTGGTCGCCGGTCCCGAACGGGCCGCCGGCGCCGGCGCGAAAGGCCGGTAGCATGCGCCCGAGAGCGCCGCCGGCGGCGGTCAGCACGACGCCGAACCGCAGGGGCACGACCCTGAGCCCGGCGCGGGTCGCCGGCGAGAGCGCCGCCTCCCACTCGCGGCACACGTCGGCCAGAAAGTCGCAACCGGGTGCGCCGGACTCGGTCAGCACGGCGTCGCCGCGGTCGGCGCCGTAGTAGCCGACCGCCGACGCTGAAAGCAGCGCCCCGGGCGGCCGCTTCATGCCGGCCAGGGTGGCGGCCAGCAGCGCCGTGCTCTGCCGGCGGCTGCTCATGATGCGTTCCTTGTGCGCCCCCGTCCAGCGGCGGCCGGTGTTCTCGCCGGCGAGGTTGACGACCGCGTCCAGGTCTTCGAGCGACGCCGCTGCCAGCTTGCCGGTGGCCGGATTCCACATGACGTCGCCCGGGCGGTCGGGGATGCCGCGACCGATGCGCGCGACGGTGTGTCCGCCGCTCGCGAGAAAGGCCACGAGCTGAGCGCCGATCAGGCCGGTCGCGCCGGTCACCCCGACATGCAACCGGGGCTCGCCGGCATGGGCCGCGTGACGCGTGAGGTCGGCCAGCGTGCGCTCGTGACGAAAGCGAAAGAGACGCTCGAGGAAACGGTTCGCCGGCAGACCGCCGAACACGTCGCCGGCGGCGCCGAGCGGCAGGCGAAACTCGATGTGGTCCTCGATCACACTGCGCCCGGGACCGTCGGGGATGAAGGAGTGGGTGTGCTCCCACGCTTCGAACGGACCGTGGAGCTGACGGTCGCTGAACCGTCGCCCCGGCTCGGCGTCGCCGTGCACCGCCACCCAGCGGCCGCGCAGCGGGCCGTTGCGGTACTCGAACACCAGCGTGCCGCCGTGCTCCATGTCGCCGCTACGTTCGATGACGCGGGTGCGATGCCAGGGCGGGCTCAGACGCTCGAACGCGCCCGGCCGCGTGTGCCAGGCGTAGACCTCGTCGGCCGGGAACGGGACGGTGCTGCGCCACTCGAAGACGGGCATCGGGAACCTCCCGCGTCGGAGCGCTGATGCGCGACCGGGCGGGCGGGGCCGGCCGGCCCCGCCCGCCCGGTCGCGCATCAGCCGGTCGGCGGGTTCTTACCCGGCCGGCGCGCCGTTCAGTACGGCAGCTCCACGGTGGCCATCCGCACGCGGCCCGAATGGGCTCGCGACTGGCCCGTCACGATCACGCCGCCCGGGGCCGGCGCCAGGGCCCAGGCCACGCTGCGGCCGCCGCCGTTCCACGTGCGCGGCGCCTTCCAGAGTGACACTCCCGCGGAGGTGTAGGCGAGGACGGCGTAGTCGGTCGCGGCGGCCGAGCCACTCGACGTGCTGCCACAGACGAACGCGCGGCCGGTGGCGTCGACCGCCACGTCCCTGGCCTCGTCGGGGGAGACGCGGCCGGCCGCGTGCGGTGTGTCCCAGACCTGCTGCCACAGCGAGGGGCCATGGGCCGCGAAGCCGATCGTCACGATGTCGCTGTCACCGGTGCGCGTGTCGACGAGGTCGCCGGTCGCCACGACGCCGCCCCGCGGCAGCAGGGCGACCGCCACGAACCGGGCGCGGCCGGCGCCCTTCGTGGCGTAGGTGCCCTGCCACACGAACCGACCGCCGGCGTCGTACTGACGGATCATCGCCTGCGAACCCGTCTTCGCGCCCAGCCAGCCCACGACGTAGGCCTTGCCGGCCGCCGTGACCGCGAGATCGGCGACACCGTCACGCAGGTGCGCCGGACCGCGCCAGGTCGTCGCCCAGAGCCGCCGGCCGGCCGGCGAAAAGGCCGCGATCAGGCAGTCGTCTCCCCGGGCTCCCGTGCTCGCCGTGGCGCCGGCGCAGAACACGCTCCCGGCGCCGTCGAGGCCGAGGGCCGAGAACCGGTCGGCGCCGTTGCCCGGGCCGGCGAGCCGGCTCTTCCAGGCGACCTTGCCGGCCGAGGTGAGCTTCACGACGGCCGCCTCCAGCCTGTGGTGAGCGGCGACAAGCCCCCCGGCCGCGTAGATCGCGCCGGTCGGGGCGAGCGCGAGACCGGCCGGAACGTCGTTGCCGTTGCCGGCGCCGGCGATGGTCGTGGCCCAGGTCCTCGTGCCGTTCGGCGCGTACTCGAGCACCGCCCAGTCGCTGCCGGTCCTCGCGCCGCGGACCGCGCACAGAACGACGAAGTCGCCGGACTTGTCGAGCGCCCCGGCGACCGCCGTCTGAGTCCCGGCGCCGGCGCGCCGGTAGGTCGCGGTCCACAGATGCCCGCCGGTCGCGCTGTACTTGACGACCACGACCTCGCTGGCCTTGGCGGAGATGCGGGCGCTGCCGGCCACGTAGACCGCGCCGCTCCCCGGGTCTCGCACCACGACCCGGCCCGCGGCGGCCGTGCCGCCGGGCCCCGAGGCGGTCGCCACCCAGACGGGCGCCGACGTCGGCGCGGCGCCGGTCGGCGCCGCGTACAGGGCCATGAGAACCGCGGGAACCGCGAGCGCAAGGCAGAGCGCGAGCACGCTCCGGCCGCGCCGAGACGATGAACGATCCATGATGGTACCCCTTCCCTCCGAGTAACCGCATAGTTTACGCCCCGGCGACGCCGCGTGCCCGTTCGAACGCCCTTGTCCGTTGACCGTCCTGGCAACGAACCGACGGGCCGGGCGTGGACGCGCCCAGCCCGGGGAACCATGGCGGGGACGACACTAACCGAGCGGCGGGCGGCCGCGACCGCGGCCGCCCGCCGCTCGCAGACTGCAAGTGAGGTCGGAGCGCTCATGACAGAGACAGCCACGTTCGCCGCCGGATGCTTCTGGGGAGTAGAGGAACGCTTTCGGGCGATCGTCGGGGTCGAGGACGCCGAGGTGGGCTACACCGGCGGCTGGACGCGTGACCCCAGCTATCACGACGTCTGTACCGGCAAGACCGGCCACGCCGAGGCCGTACGGATCACCTTCGATCCCCAGGTGGTCTCCTACGAGGAGCTCGTGGCGGCCTTCTTCGCCATGCACGACCCTACGACACGCGACCGCCAGGGACCCGACGTCGGCAGGCAGTACCGGTCGGCGATCTTCACCGAGTCACCCGAACAAGAGCAAACCGCCCGCGCCGTTCTCGAACGACTGCAGGCGCAACGCGGCGACCGCCGGCAGATCGTGACCGAGATCGCGCCGGCGACCGCCTTCTTCCGGGCCGAGGAGTACCACCAGCGCTACAACGAGAAGCAGGGCCGGGCGTCGTGCGCGCTGTGATCGAGCCGCCAGACTGATCGTCCGGACGCGAGGAACCACCCGGTTATCTGGGTTGCCGGGTGTCATAAGCAATCCTCATTTGCTTCATAACGCTTCGGCGCCCATAATCACCGGCATGCAGATTGGCCCCACTTCCTGACCGTTGCACTCGACTTTGACTGCAAGACGGGGTGCGCGTTGACCGGGAAGAAGACCGGTGCGAGCCGCCGCCGGTGACGGCCCGCGCGCGTGACACGCGAGCGCCAGCGACGTCGACAAGCGGATCCTCCAGGCCGTCCGCAGCCTCGACTACGGCTCTGTCGAGGTAGTCGTCCACGACTCCAAAGTCGTACAGATCGAGCGCCGCGAGAAGCTGCGCTTCGACAAGCCGGCGCCCCCGACGCCATGAACCGCACACCGCAAGGCCAGCTCGAGGCGACCACGCCAGAGCGAGTCGGGCGTCCAGTAGGCCACCGCGGGGCGACCGCCCCGCCATCTTTCATCCCGAACACCGCACCCACCGGACGACCGGCGGTCCCAGGGCGAACCTCCCAGAGATCGCGCCGCCGTCGCGCGTTTCGCGGATCCGCCCTTCGTCCGTGCACTTTCGACAAGGGAGAACGGAGAACGACGTGATCGAGACCATCACCATCCTCGGAGGCCACGGCAAGACGGGCGAGCCCGAGCCGCTGGAACGCCTCGACCTGCAGATGGGCCACGTGGCCAGCATCGTCGGCCCGACGGGCTCCGGCAAGACCACGCTTATCAACGACGTCGAGATGTTCGCCGACCGCGACACGCCGTCGGGTCGCCGGATCCTGATCAACGGCGAGCCCGCGCCCGAGGAGTACCGCAACGACCCCTCGCGCAACCCGATCGCCCTGATCACCCAGCACACGACGTTCCTGTCCGACCTTCCCGTGGGCGAGTTCCTCGAGATCCACGCCCGGGTGCGCTCCGAGGGCGGCAAGCACGCCGAGAGCATGATCGCCGACACGATCGACTTCGCCAACCAGCTCACCGGCGAGGCGATCGGCCTGAACGTGCGCATGACCGAGCTGTCCGGCGGCCAGACGCGCTCGCTGCTGATCGCCGACGCCACGATCATCTGCGACACGCCCATCGTGCTGCTCGACGAGGTCGAGAACGCCGGCATCGACCGCTCGCGATGTCTCGAGCTGTTGCGTCGGCAGCGCAAGATCTTCATCTTCGTCACCCACGACCCGCGCATCGCGCTGCTCTCGGACTTTCGCATCGTCATCAGCGAGGGCCGCATCATGAAGATCCTCGGGACCAACACCGAGGAGCGCGAGCTCGCCACCAGGGTCACGAAGATCGACGACGTGCTGTCGAGCCTGCGCGAAAAGCTCCGTCTCGGCCACTCGCTGACCGGCGACGAACTCCAGGGGGTCCTCGCATGAAGCTCGCCATCGCCGCCGGTCCGGCCACGACCGGCAAGACGTCCGTTCTGCGCCACGCCATCCGCAAGCTGATCGACCACGGCGAGCGCGTCGCCTTCCTCAAGATCGACGTGCAGTTCGCCGAAGAAGACGAGCTCCTCGCCAGGGAGTTCGGCATCCCCACCCGCAAGCTGTATTCGGGCGAGCTCTGCCCCGACCACTGCAGCGTGATGGTCCTGGGCGACGCCATGGAGTGGGCCGACAAGCAGGACTGCAACATCCTGCTGGTCGAGACGGCCGGCCTCTGCCTGCGCTGCGCCCCTTACGTCGACGGCGGTCTCGGCATCTGCGTGCTCGAGGCGACGAGCGGCATGAACCTGCCCCTCAAGGTCGGCCCGATCCTGTCGCTGGCCGACGTCTGCGTCGTGACCAAGGGCGACCTCGTGTCGCAGGCCGAGCGCGAGGTGTTCCGGGCGCGCATCCAGGACGTCTCGCCGCTCGTCCAGATCCGCGAGGCCAACGCCCTGTACGGCATCGGCATCGACCCCCTGGTCAAGAGCATCCTCGAGACGCCGGAGGCTGGCGACCACATGCTGCTGCGCGGCAGTCCGCCCGTGGGTACCTGCACGATCTGCGTGGGCAAGCGCGAGGTGGGCTGGCAGTCGCACTTCGGTGTGGTGCGCGCCCTGGACAACCTCAACTTCTACCGGGGGCAGTGAAGCGATGGACGACTACGTGTACCTGGACCACGCCGCGACCACGCCCCTCGACCCGCGCGTACGGCACGCCATGGAGCCGTTCCTCGACGGCGTGTTCGGCAACCCGTCGAGCCTGCATTGGGCGGGCCGCAAGGCGCACGAGGCCCTCGAGGCCGGGCGCGCCGAAGTCGCCGCCCTGGTCGGCGCCCGCCCGGCTGAGATCGTCTTCACCGGCAGCGGCACCGAGGCCGACAACCTGGCGATCCTCGGCGCCGTCGCCGCCATGGAGGGTCCAAAGCACGTGATCACGAGCGCCTTCGAACACCCGGCCGTGCTGGAACCGTTTCGGTTCCTCGAACGGCAGGGTGTCGAAGTGACCTGGCTGCCGGTCGGTGCCGACGGCATCGTACGGCCCGAGGCGCTCGCCGCGGCACTGCGGCCCACGACCCGCCTTGTCTCGATCATGGCCGCCAACAACGTCGTCGGCACCGTGCAGCCGATCACCGAGCTGGCGGCGCTCGCCAGAGAGGCCGGAGCGCTGTTTCACTCAGACGCGGTGCAGGCCGCCGGCAAGCTCCCCATCGACGTCGAGCGCCAGCAGATCGACCTGCTGTCGCTCTCGGCCCACAAGCTGCACGGACCGAAGGGCGTGGGCGCGCTCTACGTGCGCCCCGGAGTCGAGCTCTCGCCCATCATCTTCGGCGGCGGCCAGGAGCACGGCCTGCGCTCGGCGACCGAGAACGTCGCCGGCATCATCGGCTTCGGTCAGGCGGCGTTGCTGGCCCGCGCCGAGATGGGCGAGGAGTCAGCGCGCCTCGTCGGCCTGCGCGACCGTGTGCTCGCCGGCGTCACGGAGCAGATCGACAACGCCTACCTGATCGGCCACCCCTACCAGCGCCTGCCCGGCTACCTGTGCTTCGGCTTCTCGGGCCAGGAGGCCGACGCCATCAGGCTGCTCTTCGCCCTCGACGACGCCGGCATCGCCGTCTCGTCGGGCAGCGCCTGCAGCGCCCACAACGCCGGCGAGCCCTCGTACGTGCTCGCGGCGATGGGCTTCGACACCATCCGCGCCCGCGGCTCGCTGCGCGTGACGATGGGACGCTTCACCAGCGACGACGACGTCGACCAACTGCTCGCGGCGCTGCCCAAAGCGGCGGAGTCGCTCACCTCGATCGCGTCGCACGCCGGTTTCGGCGTGCGCTCGTAAGAAGGAGCGCTGACGTGACTGACACCAACCTGAGCGAACTCGAACTGCCGGGTCTCGACTGCGGCCTGTGCGGCTTTCGTACCTGTACCGACATGGCGGCCGCGCTGCCCAGCAAGCCCGACCTGCTCAAGCGCTGCATCCCGCTGGCGGCCGACTTCATGAACGTGCAGGCCGCTCCGGCCGGGTCGCGGCCGGGCGACGAAGCAGGGCCGGCCACGACCGCCGCGCCGCTGGCGACGCCGGCACCGGCGCTGACCATCGTCAACGGCGAGGAGTGCGCGAGCTGCGATCCGGCGGCGGGCTGCGGCGCGGCCGTCAAGCACGGCTGGGGCAACGACGCCCCGGTGCTCGACATGCCGGTCTTCGATCCCGCCATCGCCGACACCACCGCCTCGGAGACCACGGCCAACGCGGTCCCGCGCGACGTCCGCGTGAAGGTCGCCTCGTCGCTGCACAACGAGTGGCAGGACCACCTCGGCCGCGAGTTCGACTTCGTCCTCGACCACTTCCCCGAAGAGGCCGGGCCGCGCGAACAGATCATCCCCCACAACCCGGTGATCACTCGCGAGCTCGAGATCGAGCCGGGCGAGATCCTGATCGGCCGGCCGCTCGGCATCTCCTGCGGCTGCCCCATCACCCACTGCGGCATCGTGCAGAGCGTCGACATGTTCACCGGCGCCGTCGTCTGGTGCGTCACCGGCCCGCTGCACCCGCGTCAGCACGGCTTCAAGGACATCGGCTACTACTCGGCGCAGGCCTACGAAGGTCTGATCAACAAGGCCCGCACCGAAGTCGAGATCGGCCGCCGCTACTGGTTTCAGCCGCGCATGTGCATGATGCAGTGGCGCCACAGCGGCCTCGTGAACTTCATGAACCACGGGCCGGACGGCCTCCAAGTGCGCATCGAAGGGCTCTGGATCGGCTAGCGTCGCCGGCGGCTTTCGCGAGATCGATCCGGCGCCGGGGCGCCGCCCCACGGGGCGGCGCCCCGCGCTCGCGCGGCGGCCCCTCGCATGAGCACTCGTGCTCAGCTGCCGAGGGGCCGCCGCTCATAAGACATCCTCATGACCCTCATACCCCGACTTGGGGTATACTGCCCGAGGTTATAGACATGTTTGTTGATAGGAATACTTCTCTATAAAGCTCGACCGCATCCCTTCGACACCAATAAGGAGAGCCAGATGACCTACGCGGAGAACATCTCGGACCTGATCGGGGGCACGCCGCTCGTGAAGCTGCAGGCGCTGTCCAAGGACTCGGGCGCGACCATCCTCGGCAAGCTCGAGTCGTTCAACCCCGGCGGCAGCGTCAAGGATCGCATCGGCCTGTCGATGATCGTCGCGGCCGAGAAGGCCGGCCTGATCACGCCCGGCGAGTCGACCCTGATCGAGCCCACCAGCGGCAACACCGGGATCTCGCTGGCGATGGTCGCCGCCGCCCGCGGCTACCGCCTGATCCTTACCATGCCCGACACGATGACCCTCGAGCGCCGGGCCCTGCTCAAGGCCTACGGCGCCGAGCTCGTGCTCACGCCCGGCGCCAAGGGCATGTCGGGCGCCATCGCGGCCGCGACCGAGCTGCTCGCCGAGCACCCCGGCGCCTTCATCCCGCAGCAGTTCGAGAACCCGGCCAACCCCGAGGTCCACCGTCAGACGACGGCCGAAGAGGTCTGGAAGGACACCGACGGCAAGATCGACATCTTCCTGGCCGCCGTGGGCACCGGCGGCACGGTGACCGGCGTCGGCGAGATCCTCAAGGCGCGCAAGCCCTCCGTGAAGGTCTACGCGGCCGAGCCGGCCGCCTCGCCCGTCCTCTCCGGCGGTCAGCCGGCGCCCCACAAGATCCAGGGCACCGGCGCCGGCTTCGTCCCCAAGGTACTGAACACCGCGATCTACGACGAGGTCATCAAGGTCGGCAACGACGAGGCCATCGAGACCGCCCGCCGCCTGGCGAGCGACGAGGGCATCCTCGTGGGCATCTCCGCCGGGGCCAACGCCTGGGCGGCCTGGGAGGTCGGACGGCGGCCCGAGAACCGGGGCAAGCTGATCGTCACCGTGCTGTGCGACACCGGCGAACGCTACCTGTCGAGCGTGCTGTTCAACGAGCCCGAGGCGCAGACCGCCGACGCCAGCAAGATCTAGGTCGACGGCCTTTGCGCGTAGCACCCGAACGTCGAGAGGAGGACGGGCGCTGATCTTTCGGGGATAATGACGGGCGCGCACCCGAAGACAGAGTCGAACGGTGGAGACCGACATGGACGCCCGCGCCCTGCGAAGCGCAGAGACCGACACCCCCCTCGACCGGGCCGCCATCCTGGCCTGGCTGCGCGAGGACGCCCCGCAGCGCCTCGAGGAGCTCTGGCGGGCCGCCGACGACGCCCGTCGTCGCCACGTGGGCGACGCGGTCCACCTGCGCGGCCTGATCGAGCTGTCGAACTACTGCGTGCGAGCCTGCGGGTACTGTGGCCTGCGGGCCGCCAATCGCGAGATCGAGCGCTACCGCATGAGCGCCGACGAGATCCTCGCCTGCGCCCACAAGGCCCGGGAGTACGGCTACGGCACGGTCGTGCTGCAGTCCGGCGAGGACTACGGCATCCACACCGACTGGATGGCCGAGGTCGTGGTCCGTATCAAGGCCGAGACCGGACTGGCGGTCACCCTCAGCCTCGGCGAGCGACCCGACGACGACCTCGAGATCTGGCGATCGGCCGGCGCCGACCGCTACCTCCTGCGCTTCGAGACCTCCGACGACGAGCTCTACCGCCTGATCCATCCCGACCTTCCGGGGCGACGGTCCGACCGCTTCGCCATCCTGCGCACGCTGCGCCGGCTCGGCTACGAGCCCGGCAGCGGCATCATGGTCGGCATCCCGGGACAGACCTGGACGAGCGTCGCCGACGACATCGGCGCCTTCCGCCACCTCGACCTCGACATGATCGGCGTGGGTCCCTACATCTCGCACCCGGCGACGCCGCTGGGCGACCGCTCGTGGGCGCGTGAGATCCCGCCCGACGAGCAGATCCCGAGCGACGAGCTGACCGTCTACAAGGTGGTGGCCCTCACCCGCCTCGTCTGTCCCGAGTCGAACATCCCGAGCACCACGGCGCTCGCCACGATCAACAAGATCGACGGCCGCGAGCTGGGCCTGCAGCGCGGCGCCAACATCGTCATGCCCAACCTGACGCCGCCCGAGTACCGCCTGCGCTACGAGATCTACCCCGACAAGGCCTGCGTGAACGAGACGGCCGAGATGTGCCGCGGCTGTCTCCAGGGCCGCATCGAGGCGATCGGCCGCGAGGTCGGGAGCGGGCCCGGAGGGCGCCGGCGCGCCTGAACGGCCTGCCGGCGCCTGGCGCGTCGCCCGGCGGCCGGCCGAGTCCGCCGGGCGACGCAAGCCCACCGACGAGGAGGCGCGGCGTCCGATAGACTTCCGGCATGAGACTGCCGCCCGCCTCGACGTGCTGCGCCTGCGCAACTTCCGCAATCTGTTCATTGGCGAGGCCGTCTCGCTGCTCGGCGACGGCCTGTTCCCCGTGGCGCTCACCTGGGGCGTGCTCGACCTGCACGGCTCGGGCACCGACGTCGGCCTCGTGCTGGCCGCCTTCTCGCTGCCCATGGTCCTGTTCACCCTGGTCGGCGGCGTCTGGTCCGACCGCCTGCGGCGCGAGTGGGTGATGATCGCTTCCGACCTCGTGCGCTTCGTCACCATGGCCGTCATCGCCGACCTGCTGCTCGGCGGCCATGCCCAGGTCTGGAGCCTTGCCCTGCTGGGCTTCGTCTACGGCTGCGGCGACGCCTTCTTCTTTCCGGCCTACACGGGACTGATCCAGCAGATCGTACCGCCCGAGCGCCTGCAGGAAGCCAACGCCCTGCGCGGCATCGCCGACGGCTTCGGCTGGTTCGTCGGGCCGGCGATCTCGGGCATCCTCGTCGCCTTCATCGGTGCGGGCGGCACCCTCGGTCTCGACGCCTTCACCTTTCTCGTCAGCGCCGGCTTTCTGCTGACCCTGCGGGTGCCGGCGCTGTTGCGCACCAGAGCGCCGGCGACCTTCTTCGCCGAGCTGCGCGACGGCTGGCGCGAGGTGCGCTCGCGGACCTGGCTTTGGGTGATGATGCTGCGCGCCATGCTCGTCCTGTTCGTGACCATCGCCCCGCTCCAGGTGCTGGGGCCGCTGGCGATCACCGCCCGCCACCAGAGCCCCGCGTTGTGGGGCCTGATGGTGGGACTCTTCAGCCTCGGCATGCTGGTGGGCGGCGTGATCGCCCTGTACTACCGGCCGCGGCGACCGATGGTGACGGTGGCCCTGTGCGGCACGACCGCTTCGGTGCCCATGATCGCCCTGGCCCTCCAGCTCTCGCCGGCCGGCCTGCTCGCCGTCTGGTTCGCCCGCGGCCTCGCCATCGGCCTGTTCAGCGCGATCTGGGACGCCACCCTGCAGCTCCGCATCGCCCCCGAGTCCATGGCCCGCGTGAGCAGCTGGGACTGGATGACGGCCGGCGGCCTGTGGCCCCTGGGCCTGGTGCTCGTGGGACCGATCGTCCAGCTCATGGGTGTCACCGACGCACTGTGGCTGTCGGCGGGCCTCGGGATCGTGTTCTCGCTCTGGGTCCTGCTCGTCAACGACGTGTGGCGGCTGCGGGCGTTGCCGCCCGCCGCCGCCGGAGCGCCGGCGCCTACGAACTGACGGCGCACCGGCGCGACGCCCGGGCGGACGGTCGCGCCGGCGCGGACCGCAGCGCTTCCGCGAGCCGCAGGCGACGACGTGCTACCGGGCCCGCGCGCCTGCTCGTCGAGCGTGCTCCCTCAGCCACGATGCTCGCGACGAGCCGCCGAGGATGAGGCCCGGGATGAGCCTGAAGCTGACCCATGCGGGCCAGTGCAGGAGGTAGTTGCTCACGGCAACCACGATCGCCGTTCAGGCGACGTAACCGATGAGCCGTCCGACCCACTTCATGGCGTGACCCTCCTTGATCAGACCACCGTCCGCCCCGCACCGCGGGGCCGGTGAAGAGCCTAGCGACCGGCGCCCTCACCGGCGTCCCCCCGCAGAAAGAACAGAGACTCCCCCTTGCGGTTGACGATCGCTGGCGGCACGCGGGCGGCGTCGGCTACGCTGTAGGCCATGAGGATCGCGTTTCTCGGCGACAGCCTGACCGAGGGCCGGCCCGGCGAGTCGTTCCTGGCTCGCCTGCGCGTCCTGCTGCCCGGCGACGAGCTGCTCGACCACGGCCGCGCAGGCGACACCGTCCCGGCCCTGCTCGCGCGCCTCGAGCACACGGCTCTCGAGCCCGTCGACCTCGACGTCCTCTGGATCGGGGTGAACGACGCCTTTTTGGGCGATTGGTACCTGCCGCCGCTCGACGATCTCGCAAGCGGCGGGGCAGTCGCCGCGGGCGACGGCTCCGGGCCGGCCGCGGGCGACGTCTCCGGCCCCGCCGCCCATCCTCTGCGCCCGCTCTACGACCGCATCCTCGACCTCGCTCTCGCGCACTCGCCGCTTGCCGTCTGCGTCCCGCCGGTGCTGCCCGACCCCTTCGACGAGGGCGGCATCTCCGAGCGCGTCGCCGGGATCGGCGCGATGGTCGCCGCCGCCGCCGCGGCGAGGGGCCCGCGGGCCCGCCTGTTCGACCTGGCCCCCGCCTTCGCCGCCGCCGCGGCGCACGCGAGCCCCGGGTTCACGATCGACGGCGTGCACCTGGGCGCCCGGGGCGCCGACGTCGTGGCGGCCGCCTTTCGCGACCTGATCGTCACGGTGCGCGGCGAGCCGCCGGGACCGGCCTGACGTTGACGGCGGCGGCATCGCCCCGCCGTCCCCCCGCGCTGCTACACTTGAGACGATCATGCAAGCGGTCTCTCTACGCTGGCAGTCGTGGAATCCGGTGACCGGCTGCACCCACGCCTCCGCGGGCTGCGCACACTGCTACGCCGAGCGGTTCGCGGAGCGCTGGCGCGGCATCCCCGGGCACCATTACGAGCACGGCTTCGACTTCATGCTGCGTCCCGAACGGCTCGAGCTGCCGCTCACCTGGCGGACGCCGCGGCGGGTGTTCGTGACCTCCATGGGCGATCTCTTCCACGAAGAGGTGCCCGACGAGTACGTGCGACAGGTGTTCGCCGTCATGGAACGAGCGCGCTGGCACGTCTTTCACGTCCTGACCAAGCGCGACCGGCGGCTGCTGGCGCTTTCGGCGGAGCTGCCCTGGCCGGCCAACGTCCAGATGGGCGTGACCGTCGAGAACATGGCCTGCGCGGGCCGCGCCGACGCCTTGCGCGCCGTGCCGGCCGCGGTACGGCACCTGAGCGCCGAGCCGCTGCTCGGGCCGCTCGACGAGCTCGACCTCGAGGGGATGGACTGGGTGATCGCCGGCGGCGAGTCGGGGCCGGCGCGCCGGCCCCCGCGTGTCGAGTGGCTGCGCGGCCTGCGCGATCACTGTCTGGCCGCGGGTGTGGCGTTCACCTTCAAAGGGTGGGGCGGGCGCGTGCAGGGCGCCCAGGGAAGGGTGCTCGACGGCCGCGAGTGGAACGACCGGCCGCCGCTCGCGGCCCACGACGGGGGCGACGCGACCGCCGGCTCCGTCGCGGTCGCGCGTCAGGGCACGCTCTGGGACGCGACCTGACGCGCAGCGGGGGGACCTACCGAGGTGGTGGCGACCGGCGCCCGGCGGCGCTCGTCGTCAGTGCGTGGCCGTGGTCGGGCGGAGTGAGGCTCAGGCGGCGTCTCCGCCGGCCGCCGGCCGCACGCCGACGCTCTGCGCCGGAGCGGTCTGGGCGGGCGCCGGCTGCGGCGCCGACACCCGGCTGCCGTCGCCGAGGGTCTCCGAACTCGTGTCCGCCGCAGTGGGGGCACAGCGTCATGCTGACGCTGCTCTCGGCGACCACGCGAGACACTTCGAAGTGGTGCCCGCAGGACATGCAGGCAAACAGACGTGTAGGACTCAAATGAACCTCCTGGGTGATGGCAGCCGTCGATGCCGATGATGGCAGGGCGATGCGAGGACGGCGATAGCGACTTGTGAGTACGCGGTCAGTTTACGCGCTTGCGAGCGTGGATACCACCGCAACGGATCAGACCGCTGACGTCCGCGCCATGACGATGGTGAACGATCCCTGACTTGCGTTGGAGCCCGACAGCAGCAGCCGGTCGTCGCTCTTGCGGTAGCTGAACGACAGCTTCGCGCCGACGCTCTCGGCGAGCTTCTTGACGACCTTGCCCTGGGGACCCAGGGCGTCGTAGTCGATCACCAGCTTCTTGTCGCTGATCACGCCGGGCAGCGACTCGCGCCTGCCGTCCTGGCCGACGAAGACGATCGTGAAGCTGTTGTCCACTCGCGTGATCACGACCCTGTCGGCGGCGTTGCCCGTGTAGGCCCAGTCGCCCACGAACTTCTGCGGGTCGACCGGCAGCAACCGTGGCAGGGCGACCACCGCGAGGAGCGCCGCGACCACCGCGACGAGCACCGCGGCGACGATCACCGTGACCACCCGCGAACGCGGCGGCGCGACCGTGGCGGACGCGCCGCCGGCGGCGGCGCGTCGGCCGTCTCCCAGCTCGCCGCCGTCTCGAACGGCGACGGCAGATCGGCCCAGCTCGTCTCTGATTCGAACGGCGACGGTCCCGAGAAGGCGGGCGTCGTCGGCGGCGTGAGGCCGGTCGGCGTCCCGCAGGTAGTACAGTGTGTCGCGCCTTCGCGCAGACCGGTGGCACAGACGGCACACGCAGCCATCGTCTCTCTCCCGCTGTTGAATGCGAAGCCCGTACAGGTAATGCGAAGCCCGTACAGGTATCGGAACGCGACCCGCCGAGCTGAAATTCGCGCGAGCGGCGAGCGGCCGGCGGCCGCACGCCGGCCCGTCAGCGCTGCCCCGTCTCTCGCTTGAACCTCTCGATGAAGGCGTCGTAGTCGCGCTCGATGAGGTCGGCGGCGGGTAGAAGCCCGGGAGCCCCGGCCGGGGCTTCGCTCGCGGGCGTGTCGTCGGGCGGCTCATCGACGGCTTCGTCGGACGCGTCATCGCCCGCCCCGTCGAGCGCCTCATCATCGGCGCTGTCGGCCGGCTCGTCATCGGCGTCGTCGACCGCCTCGCCGTCGGCGTCGTTGTATGCCGCCGCACCGAGTGCGTCGTCGTCGCGGCGGCCCGGGTCGCGCCGCTCCCTGATGTCGACCAGCGTGTCGACCACCCACGGCGCCGCGTCGCGGTCCTGCAGGCTCATCTCGAGGCGTTCGACGGCGGGCTCGCCGATGTCGACGAGCATCTCCGAGGCTGCCCGTTTGAGCCGCTCGTCGGGTCCCTCGAGGACCTCGATCAAGCCCAGGATCAGGTCGCCCTCGGCCAGGGCGTCGAGCACGGAGAGCGCGTTCTCGGTGCGCGGCGGAACGTCGGGACTGCGGGTCGCCGCTTCGAGCAGAGCGCCCACCGCACCGGCCACCGAGACCACGTCGCGCAGGCTGAGCCCCGGCGGCGCGTCGCCCAGCGCGGCCCCGAGAAGCGTCTCGACCACGCCCGGGCCGCGCCGGGTGAGCCTGGTCGAGACCTCGCTCAGCAGCGGCAGCGTGCTCTCGTCGAGCGGCAGGTCGAGGAGCGCTACGAGGACGTTGTCGGGCGTGCCGTCGTCGGTGTCGTCGACGAACTCGGCGAGCTGCTGCTCGGCGTACTCGAGGGCGTCGGGGTCGCCCTCTTCGCAGGCGTCGTTGAACGCGTAGACGAGCTGGCGGGCGACGGCGACGTCCGGGTCCATGGCCCCATGGTAGCGAGCGCGGGCGGCGTCGTCACGCTCGCGCCCGCGCCCGGCGGCTCCGGAGCCCTCGAGGCGCCGGCCGCCGCCGGGCCGGCAGTCACACCGACGCCGGGGCCTGCCGTCCCTCAGATCTCCGATTCGCGCGAGGCGCCGGCGGTCGGGATCTCGGCCGGCAGCTCACCAGTCTCGAAGAAGGCGCGGTAGACGAGGCCGGCGATCACGCCGCCGACGATGGGAAAGACGATGAAGACCCAGACCTGGCTGAGTGCCCAGCCACGCACGAACAGCGCCGGCGCCAGGCTGCGCGCCGGGTTCACCGAGGTGTTGTCGACGGGGATGCTGATGAGGTGGATCAGGGTGAGTGTCAGACCGATGGCCAGCGGGGCCAGCGCCTTGGGAGCGCGCGGGTGGGTGACGCCGTGGATGATGAGCACGAAGAAGAAGGTCAGGACGACCTCGGTGACGATCACGGCCGCGAGCGAGTAGCCGCCGGGGGAGTGGGCGCCGTAGCCGTTGGAGCCGAAGCCCCCGCTCAGGCTGAAGCTCTTCGTGCCGGTGGCGATCGCGTACAGCACGGCCGCGCCGGCGATGGCTCCGAGGAGCTGGGCCACGATGTAGGCGGCAAGGTCGCTGACCGGGAACCGCTTGCCGGCCCACAGTCCCAGCGAGATCGCCGGGTTCAGATGGGCGCCCGAGATAGGGCCGAAGGCGTAGGCCATGGTCAGCACCGTGAGACCGAACGCCAGAGCGACGCCCACGAAGCCGATGCCGATGTTGCCCAGTCCGGGCCCGCCGCTGAACTTGGCGGCCAGCACGGCCGCGCCCACGCCGCCGAAGACCAGCCAGAAGGTGCCGATGAACTCCGCGGCCGCGCGTTTAGTCAGAGGCATGTGATCTCCTTTGTACGGAGTGGTGAGACGCTTGCCGAACGCTAGATATGCCCGACCACGGACGACCGGGAAACTGGCGGCCGCCGAAAGGTGTATGGCCCTCGGGCTCGGGCTATGCTAGGGACTGAAAGGCTGCGAGGCCGGCGAGCTGGCGCGGGTGGCGACCCGCTACGCCGAGCCGGACCGCCCAGGCGACGACGGAGACGACATGCCGCTCGGAGGATTCTGCGAGGTCTGCGACCGCTGGGTGTGGCTCACGCCCTACGGCGCCTGCGAGAACGGCCACCCGGCCACCAAGGTGCGCGACGTGCAGCAGCTCAAGGCGAGCACCGCGACCGGGGTCGTGCCCTACGAGGGCGAGTATGCCCCCTTCGCGCCGGGTGAGGGCAAGACGCGCTTCCGGTTCTGGTGGCGCCACTCGCTGTGGATCGGCTGGACCTTCACCTTGGGCTTCTTCAACTGGCTCGCCTTTGTCTACATCGGCGTCCGCGCCCGGCACGCCGCCTGGACCCTCGCCGGATTTGCCTACCTCATCCCGCTGATCCTCACGGCGGCGTCGTTCGGCACGCCGCTGTTCCGCGGCTTCGTGGCGCTGCAGTTGTTCGTGTCGGCCGCTTCGGTGGCCCACGCCCTCTACCTGCGGCCCTACTACCGTGCCGTGATGTTCGGCGACGCCCCACGCAACTCGCTGCCGGCGCCGCCGCAAGACCCGCGCCTGCTGCCGCCGGCCGAACGCCCGGCCCTGCCGCGGGGCATCGACGAGGCGGCGGGCGAGGTCATCCTCGCCGCCCGCCGCCAGGTCGACGCCGTCCGCGAGACCGCCGGCGCGATCGGCAAGCGGGCCGTGCAGGACAAGGTCGTGCGGCTCTGCCAGACCGCCGACCAGATCCTCGATGAGCTCGTCACCAAGCCCCGCAAGGTCGACGCCGCGCGCAGCTTCCTGACCTACTACCTCGACGCCGCCCAGCGCATCGTCGAGGGCTACGCCCAGCTCGCCGCACGGCCGACGAGCTCGCCGGACATCGCCCGCGCCCTGGCCCGCGCCGAGGCCTCGCTCGACAGCGTGCAGACCGCCTTCGACCGGCAGCTCGACGGCGTGCTCGAAGACCGCGTGCTCGACCTCGAGAGCGAGATCGAGCTCCTCGAAAAGACCGTCCACATGGACGACTACTACAGCCAGACCGGCGGCCTCGAGACCTGAGGCCCGCGGCAGGCCCGCGGCGGCGAGGCCGGGCCGTCCGCGCCGATGGTCCGTTCGGGCCGGGTGTAGACTCGCCGCGAGCGCGAGTAGGGCGCCCGACGCATGTTCGGCGATCTCCTCCGCGGGTACACGAGACCCGAGGTCGGACCTACAGACTGGGAGACGTTGATGACCGACGAGTTCGAGCGCGACCAGACAGGGCACGACAAGGCGGTCGAGGCGCAGCCGGCCCCGCCAAACCTGCCGGCGATCCCCCTGCCGCCCGACGTGACCCGCGAGGCGACCGGCGCGCCCGGCGCCGAGGCGCCGGGCGCGCCGGTCGCCGGAGCCCTGACCGAAGCCGACAAGGCGAAGGTCGCCGAGATCGCCGGCGGCGTCGACGTGACCGACGGCACCTCGGTCATCTCCTACGGCCTGCCGGCGCAGAGCCGCATCGCCACCTTCGCCGACTCGCTCCTCGGCGACGTGCGTAACAAGGACGCCGGCGCCGGCGGCGTCGCCCTGAACGAGCTGCTCAAGAAGGTCCGCGAGCTCGACATCGACGCCCTCAGCCCATCGGGCAAGACCCACATCCCGCTCGTCGGGCGCTTCTCGAACGTCTTCAACCGCTTCGCCGCCAAGTACCAGAAGGTGGCCGGTAGCATCGACCGCATCGTCGACGCCCTCGAGCGCTCGCGCATGGGGCTGCTCAAGGACATGACCATCCTCGACAAGATGTTCGAGCTCAACCTCGAGTATCTCAAGCAGCTCGACGTTTACATCGCGGCCGGCGACAAGGTGCTCGAGGAGCTGCACACGGTGCGCCTGCCCGAGCTCGAGCTCGAGGCGCGCACGTCGGACGACCCCATGGCGGCCCAACGCCTCGCCGACTTCCAGCAGGCCGTGACGCGCTTCGAACGCCGCCTCCACGACCTGCGCCTGACGCGCATGATCGCCGTGCAGACGGCGCCCCAGATCCGCTTGATCCAGGGTTCCGACCACGATCTGGTCGAGAAGATCCAGAGCTCTATCCTGACCACGGTGCCGCTCTGGAAGAACCAGATCGTCATCGCCATCAGTCTCTACCGTCAGCAGAAGGCGCTCGAGCTCCAGCGCCAGGTCAGCGACACCACGAACGAGCTGCTCGCCAAGAACGCCGAGCTGCTGCGCGAAGGCCAGGCCAAGGTCGGCCGCGAGGTAGAGCGCGGCGTGGTCGACGTCGCGACCCTGCGCAAGGTCAACTCCGACCTGATCGCCACCCTCGAAGAGACGATCCGCATCCAGGACGAGGGCCGTCAGCGGCGCCTGCAGGCCGAGGGTGAGATCGTCCAGCTCCAGGGCGAGCTGCGCCGGAAGCTGATCGAGCTGCGCGGCCAGGTGCCGCAGATCGCCCCGCCCGACGAGTCGTTGCTGCCCCGGGGGGACGGCTAGCCCGAGCGCGCCGGCAGCGCCGGCAGCTCATGCCGAGCGCGGCGCCGGGCGGCGCCGGCAGCGGCTATCGCGAGCGCGCGACGACGCGCAGCGTCACGAGCGACGGGTCGGCCGGGCCGTGGACGTAGCCGCCGTGCTCCGCCACGTCCTTCAGGAACGCCGCCGTCTCGGCCGAGATCTCCTCTCCCGGCCCCAGGACGGGGATGCCCGGCGGGTAGGGCACGACCATCTCGGCGCTGACGCGGCCGACGCAGGCGGAAAGCGAGATCGTCTCCGAAGGCCCGAAGAACGCCTCACGCGGACTGCATGTGAGACGCGTGAAGAGCGGCAACTTCGGCGCGGCCGCGATTGCCGCTCCCTTGACGCTTTCATCGCCTCCCCCCACAGCGCTCGCAAGTGCGCTCGCGGCGATCGTGTCGAGGGCGGCGACCAGACGGTCGACCGTCGCTTCCGAGTCGCCGAAGGTGATGTTGGCGACGACGTTGTGGGGATCGGCGGCTTCGACGGCGACGGCGTGGTCGGCGCGCAGCCGGCGTTCGAGCTCGTAACCCGTGACGCCGGCCGCGGCGGCCGAGATCGTCAGGCGGACCGGGTCGAAGTCGACCGAGCCCGGGCGCGACGCCTCGGCGCGACCGAGCACGGTGACTCCACTGATGGCGGCGATGCGGGCGCGCGCGAGGGCGGCGAGGCGCAGGGCTTCGCCCCACAGCGCCTCGCCGCCCTCGACCATCTCGCCGCTGGGGCGGCGTCGATCGACAGGTAGATCGCCGCGAGCGGGCTCGTCGTGCGCAGCATGGTGACCATGATGCGCAGTCGCCCGACGTCGAGGCGGTCCCACCCGTGGCGAGCACGACCGACGCCTGCGACAGACCGGAGAGCAGCTTGTGGACGCTCGACCACGGCGGCGTCGGCGCCGGCCGCCATGGCGTCGACCGGCAGCGCCTTCGAGAAGCGCAGATGGGCGCCCCAGGCCTGGTCGACCACGAGCGGCAGGCCGCCGGCGTGGGCCGCCGCGGCGATACCCGGTACGTCGGCGCAGAAGCCGTTGTAGCTCGGCGAGGTCACGACGGCGGCGCGCGCCAGGGTGACGCTCGATGGCGGCGACGTAGGCCTCGAGCGGCACGTTCACGGCCACCCGCCAGTCCTCGTCGACGGTCGGCTCGACGTACACGGGCATCGAGCCGGACAGGATGAGGCCGGTCAGCGCGACTGGGCGTTGCGCGGCACGATGATCTCGTCGCCCGGTCCGGCGGCCGCCATGACCAGGGCCTGCAGGCCGCTCGAACCGTTGGCCACGAAGAGCGCGCGCTCGGCGCCCCAGGCCTGCGCCGCGAGCTCTTCGGCGCGGCCCAGGAGACCGCCCGACTCCTGGGTGTCGTCGAGACCGTTGGCGATGCCCATGTCGGCCGACAGAAGGCGCTCGCCGAGCGCGTCTACCAGGTCGGCCGGGGCGCCGGCGCCGAGCTTGTGACCCGGCGTGTGGAAGGCCGCCGTACGCCGCTCGCGATACGCGCGCAGCGCCTCGACGAGCGCGCCTCGGCCTGGCTGGCCTTTGTCACATCCACATCATTACTGGCGGGGCGGCGAAGTGAACGCGGAGCTGAACTGCTGCTTGACCCTGTGGCTGCCGCATTGCGCGCACTTTGGCACTCGCTCGTCCATGTGGCAGGTGACCTCGAACTTCGTCCCGGACTTCGTGCACTTGAAGTCATAGACAGCCATGGTTCCCTTCCGATGACGCCTTCGCGCGAGAGGACGGCGCACGGCCGCTCATTCACCCCACCTGCACGACCGTCGAGCTCTCTGGAGGCTGCAGGTCCTCTCCACGCCCCACCTGGTCCGGCGGCCGACTGCAGCGCGCTTCCGTGGCGACGCTCAGCAGCGGCGCAGCGCCGCCAGGCGTCGTGACGGCGCCGGGCTCAGGCAGCCTCCGGACTGCTCCGACGACGCCGATGGCGCCGAGCCGACCTGACTTAAACGACGGTGTCGATACTAACTATCGACCCCCCTCAAGGGCGACCCCAAGCCCTAGGCGAGCCCCGTCCCCCGCGGGGCTCGTCGCTTTTCTGGGTCGGTTCGAGGCTCGATCGCTTATCGATGGCCCTCAGCCGCCCGCCGCCGCCTCTGTCTGCCTCGCCGGGCACCTCGCTTGCGGCCTGCTCGTCGTCGAACAGGCTCAGCAACTCGCCGTAGCCCTCGGCGGCGAGGCGATCGACGGGGACGAAGCGGAGCGCCGCCGAGTTCATGCAGTAGCGCTGGCCCGTGGGGCGCCGGGACCGTCGTCGAAAACGTGGCCGAGATGCGAGCTGCCGGCGGCGCGAGCGCCTCGGTGCGGGGCAGGAACATCTTGTCGACTTGCTGCGCGTCTCGCCCGCCTCGGGACGCAGCGGCCTCGTGAAGCTCGGCCAGCCGGTGGCCGACTCGAACTTGTCGGTCGAGCTGAAGAGCGGCTCGCCCGTGACGACGTCACGTAGATGCCATCACGTGGTTCTTCCCAGAACGTGTTGTCGAAGGCCGGCTCGGTGCCCGCTCGCTGCGTCACCTCGAACTGGCTGGACGTCAGCGTCCGGCGCAGCACCTCGACGCCTGGCTTCTCGTAGGCTGTCATGGTGAGCTCACCTCGTCTGTCCTTGCGTACCGTCCTCCGCTGAACCGGCCCTCAGACGTACGTCTCGTCGATGTAACACCAACGCCACTCCTCGCCGGGCTGGAACGAGCGCGCGATCGGATGGCCGGTCTCGTCTGCGTGGCGGCTCGCGTGCCGGTTCTTGGACGAGTCGCAGCAACCCACGTGGCCGCAGGTCAGGCACAGGCGCAGATGGACCCAGCGGTCGCCCGACGAGGCACTCCTTGCAGCCCTCGCCGGACGGCGTGACGTCACGGATCTGGTCGAGGTGGGTGCAGGTCTCCGCTTCCTGCGTACTCATGGCGCCTCCTTCGTGGGTCGCCCGGTCCCGGCTGCGGAAACGTTTTGGACCGGTCGACCCTGGGAACGACTGTCTTGATGGCGTGGCGACCCCAAGCGAGGAGATTCCGATGGCGCAGCAGACGACCTGGCCGGCTCTCGAGTCCGGAGCGTGCCGCGACACCCTGATCACCCTCCATCTGTCGGCCCAGGTGATCGGCAAGCTGCAGTCCGCCCTCACCCCGTCACTTGCCGGGTGGGCCCAGGCGCCGCTGCGACTCACGGCACGCGGTCTTGCGACCCAGCTCCTGTGGACCGGCGATCGCAGCATGTCGATCGAGTTCGACTTCACCCGGCACGAGTTGCGGTTCGACCTGAGCGACGGCGCCGGAAGGATCATGGCGCTCGAGCCGCGCCCCGTCTCGGAGTTCTACGCGGGCGTCATGGCGACGCTCAGGGAGCTGGGCGTAACGGTGACGATCGACCCGACCAGTGTCGAGATGCCCGAGTCCGTGTCGTGCGCGACCGACACGACCCACAGAAGCTATGACCGGGAGTGTGTCGCTTCGCTCTTCCAGACGTGGACGCGCGTCGCCGCGGTGTTCGACCGGTTCCGTGAAGGCTTTCGCGGCAGACAGACGCCGGTCGACCTCTGGTGGGGGACCTTCGACCTCTCAGTCGCGCGCTACTCCGGCCGCGCCGCGAGCCCGCCGTTCGACTGCGGCGCCATCGAGCGTGAGGCCATGGCCGCCGAGGAGTCGCTGGTCGGCTCCTGGCCCGGCGACGAGCAGTCGCCCGAACGCGGCGTTCTTCTCATACACCTTCCCCAAGCCCGCCGGCATCGAGTCGGCCGCAGTGTCGCCCGCGGGCGCCCTCTGGAACCCCGAAGCCGGCGAGTTCATCGTGCCCTACGATGTCATCCGGCGGGCTGCGGACCCGTCGCAGGCGCTGCTCGAGTTCTGCGAGTCGACCACGCCGCCGGCGCCCGGCTCGGCGGCTGGGACCGCGCGTCGCTCGAGCGCCGGCCGTCCGCGGAGCGCGTCGCCTGACCCGCCAGACCGAGCGTCAGCCGGCGATCAGGTCGGCGAGCTCGGGATGGCGGGCGACGTAGGCGGCGATGAACGGACACCGGGGGACCACGAGCAGTCCGCGCCGGCGCGCGTCGTCGAGCGCGAACCTGGCAAGGCGCGAGCCGAGACCTGGCCTTCGAAGCGCGGCTGTACCTCAGCATGCAGGATCGTCATGACGCCGTCACTGAGCACGTAGGTGGCCAGGCCGGCGAGCCGACCGTCGACGAGAAGCTCGTAGCGCCCGGCCTGCGGGTTGTCGCGAACGACGACGTCCTGGTCGTCGTAGGTCATGTCTCGCACCACGCGGCGATGTCGCGCAGGTCGGCGCGCAACCTTCGACTTGGGCCGCCTGAGCCGGCCCCCGAGATGCTCCACGAGGCCGGACACGAAGATCGGCCCCGCCGCGCCGAGGCATCGGCGGCCTGCTGGTGAAGAAAGCGATCGACCAGCGCCAGCGATGCGCTGTCGGGCTGCAGCAGCGCGAACTGTTCCAGGCCACGCTCCTGCAGACGGTCAGACCAGCCGAGTCACCCCGCTCTTGCTGAGCCGCAGCGACTCGCTCACGTCGATCATCCACGGCCAGCAGGCGCTCGGGGGCATCGGCGAGCAGCATGAGCAGTTCGAACCTCGTGGGCGCAGACCGGGGCCCGCCTCGAGCAGACGCGTGAGGCGGGCGCGCACGAGATCGGTCGCCTGCGTCAGCTCACCCCATAGAGCCACGAGGGTCTGCTCGCG
>CAWCWZ010000019.1:0-24458 GCA_963799395.1 uncultured Actinomycetes bacterium | reverse complement strand
TCGGGCCGAGATCGGCCGCCGCTCACGGCGTCGGCGTCTTCACGGGTTCTTTATACCTTTACACGTTCTTTATACTGTGGCGGACCGTCTTTATTGCTTCTTAACGGTGGGCGGCGTACCGTGTCGCGGTCGGCCTCGCGGCCGATGCGTCGGCTTGGTCGCCGACGACGGTGGCTTGCGGCCGAGCCGTTCGGCAGGCGTTTCCACGGGCGCGCTCGAGCTCGTGACTGCGCGGGCCTATCCCACCTTGCAAGTGCGACAGGGAGTGTGTAGGCGCTGTGGAGACGCAGGTTCGAGGCGAGGCGACGGCGCGCCGCGACGGCCGTGAGACGGAGCCTCTCCAGGGCGGCGCCCAGCCGTCGGCGGCCGACCTCTCCGTCTGGAGCCTCCCCTTCGAAGAGATCTTCGAACGTCTCCAGACCTCGCCTCGCGGCCTCACCGAAGACGAGGCCTTCCAGCGCCTAGCTCAATACGGCCCCAACACCCTGCCGACCAAGGTCGGGCGGCCGATCATCTACCGCTTCTTCGACCAGTTCACCACGCTGTTCGCCATCATGCTCGAGGTCGGCGCCCTGCTCGTGTTCATCGCCGCCCTGCTGTCTACAGGGTCGAGCCGCCAGGACAACATCAACGTCACCATCGCCATCGTCGGCGTGGTGCTGCTGAACGCCACCATCGGCTTCTTTCAGGAGTACCGCGCGGAGAAGGCCACCGAGGCCCTGCAGAAGCTGGTGCCCGCCAACGCCAAGGTGGTCCGCGACGGTGAAGTGACGATCGTCGCCGTCGGCCGACCTGGTGCCCGGCGACCTCGTCGCAGCTCGAAGAGGGCGACAGCATCTCGGCCGACGCCCGGCTGATCCGCCAGTACGAGATGTCGACCATCAACATCGCCCTCACCGGCGAGTCCGACGCCGTGCGCAAGACCGCCGACCCCATCGTCGAAGAGGAGCTCGCCACCATCAACATGCCCAACCTCGTGTTCATGGGCACGAGCGTGGCCTCCGGCACGGGCCAGGCGGTGGTCTTCGCCACCGGGCTCAACACCGAGTTCGGCCACATCTTCACGCTGACGAGCGGTGTGTCCGACGAAAAGTCGCCGTTGCAGCGCGAGATCGACCGATGGCCCGCACGGTCTCGATCATCGCCGTCATCTGCGGCATCGCCCTGTTCTTCGCGGCGCTGCTGATCTTCAGGTTCGGCGCCGTCCCGGCGCTGCTCTTCGCGCTGGGCGTCATGGTGGCGCTGGTACCCGAGGGTCTGCCGGCGACCCTGTCGGTTGCCCTGGCCATCGGCGTGCAGCGCATGGCCAAAGAGAACGCCCTCATCAAGAAGCTGATGGGCGTCGAGACGCTCGGCTCGACCAACGTCATCTGTACCGACAAGACCGGCACGCTCACCAAGGCCGAGATGACGGTCAGGGAGATGTTCACCGGCGACGCCGTGGTCGAGGTCACCGGCGCTGGCTACGAGCCGGTGGGCGAGTTCGTCGTGGGCGACACGACGCTGCCCAAAGACGAGGCTCGGCGCCGCCTCGAGCTGCTGCTGCGCGCCATGAGCTTCGCCAACGACGCCAAGGTCCTGCCGCCGACCGACGACAAGGGCTGGAGAGTCATCGGCGACCCGACCGAGGGCTGCCTGCTGGTGGCCGCCCAGAAGGTCGGCTTCGACCTCCCCGACGAGATCGTCCAGCGCCCCAAGATCTACGAGCTGCCCTTCGAGTCGGTGCGCAAGCGCATGTCGGTCGTGCATGTCGAGGGCGACGGCCAGAAGGCCTACGTCAAGGGCGCGCCGTCGGAGACCATCCCGCGGTGCACCGCCGTCAGGCTCGACGGCAAGGTCGTGCCCATGACCGACGAGCTGCGCGAGCAGATCGTCGCGCGCAACGACGACATGTCGCGCCAGGCGCTGCGCGTGCTGGCCGTCGCCGAGCGCGACCTGCCGCCCGACATGACCGACTACACGCCCGACTCGGTCGAGACGGAGCTCACGTTCCTCGGCCTCGTCGGCATGATCGACCCGCCGCGGCCCGAGGTCAGCGAGGCGGTCGAGCACGCTCTCACGGCCGGCATCCGCATCATCATGGTGACCGGCGACTACGGCCTGACCGCCGAGGCGATCGCCCGTCGCATCGGCATCGTGCGCGGCGACCGCGCGGTGCGGGTGATCACCGGCACCGACCTGGCGGATATGACCGAGGACGACCTCAAGGCCGAGCTCGGCAAGCCCCAGGACGTGATCTTCGCCAGGGTGGCGCCCGAGCACAAGATGCAGGTCGTCTCGGCCCTCAAGGAGATGAAGCAGATCGTCGCCGTCACCGGCGACGGCGTGAACGACGCGCCGGCCCTGAAGAAGGCCGACATCGGCGTCGCCATGGGCCTCTCGGGCACCGACGTCGCCCGCGAGGCCGCCATCATGATCCTGCTCGACGACAGCTTCGCCAGCATCATCAAGGCGGTCGAGCAGGGCCGCGGCGTCTACGCCAACGTCAAGAAGATGATCACCTACATCTTCTCGCACAACATGGCCGAGCTGTTCCCCTTCGTCTTCGCCGCGCTGGGTGGCGTCGGCCTCGTGCCTCTCGGCGCCATCCAGGTACTGTCGATCGACCTGGGCTCCGACGTGCTTCCCGGCCTCGCCCTCGGCACCGAACATCCCGAGCCGGGCGTCATGAAGCTGCCGCCGCGTCCCCGCTCCGAACGCCTCCTGAGTCGGGCCACGCTGCGCCGGGTCGTGTTCATCGGCGCCATCGAGTCGTTCTGGGCTGTCGCGGGCTTTCTCTACGTCCTGTTCCTGCACGGCTGGACCTGGGGCGACGGCACCTGGATGAACCCCGGCAACCCGCACTACATGTACTGGCGCGAGGCGATCACCATGACCCAGGCGGCGATCGTCATGTGCCAGGTCGGCAACGGCTTCGCCTGCCGCACCGAGCGCGAGTCGCTGTTCAAGGTCGGCCTCTTCAGCAACATGTGGCTGGTCTACGCCGAGGTGGTCGGCATCGCGATCATGGCCGCCATCTCGTACGTGCCGTTCATGCAGGACATCTTCAAGACAGGCCCGCTGACCGCGCTCGACTGGGCGATACTCGTGGTCGCCGCCGTCTCTGTCTTCTTTGCCGAAGAAGCGAGAAAATGGTTCGCGCGCCGTCGTGATGCGGCGCCTCAAGGAGGATGAGGCCATGCACGTGATCATCGTGGGGTGCGGCCGCGTCGGCGCCTCGACCGCGGCCGAGCTCGCGCGAGCCGGCCACGAGGTGGTCGTCATCGATCGCAACCCCGATTCGTTTCGTCTGTTGCCGAGCAACTTCAGCGGCCGCACCCTGGTCGGGACGGGGTTCGACCGCGAGATCCTCGAAGCGGCCGGCATCCGCGAAGCCGACGCGCTCGTGGCATCCACCGGCGGCGACAACACCAACGCCGTCGCCGCGCGCGTCGCCAAAGAGGTCTATCGCGTGCCCGACGTCGTGGCCCGCATCTTCGACCCGCGACGGGCCGACATCTACCGGCGCTACGGCGTGCAGACGTTCGCGCCCACGGCGTGGAGCGTCAGCAAGATCGTCGAGCTGATCGTCAGCCCCAACCTCGAGCGTGAGATGGCCTTCGGCAACGGCGAGGTCCAGCTCCTGGCCGCCTGGGTGCCGGTCCATCTCGTCGGCAAGCCGGTCAAGGACCTGGCCATCCCCGGCGAGATCCGCGTGGCGCTCATCGTGCGCATGGGCAAGGGCGTCGTGCCGGTGTCGGGCACGGCTCTCGAGGAGGACGACCAGGTGTACGTCGTCCTCCATCAGTCGGCCGTCGAGAAGTTCCAGAAGATGATGGGGTGGAAGTCATGAGGATCGTCATCGCCGGAGCCGGCACCCTCGGTCGTCGCGTTGCGAACTACACGCGCGACCAGCACGACGTGCTGGTCATCGAGCAGTCGCGCCCCCGGGCGCACGCCGTCGAAGAGGAGCTCGGCGTCAAGGTGCTGGTCGGCGACGCCGACGAGCCCGCCGTGCTCTTCGAGGCGGGCGTCGACCGGGCCGACGTGTTCGTGGCCTCGACCGGGCACGACGAAGACAACCTGGTGGCGAGCTTCCTGGCCAAGAACGAGTACAAAGTGCGCAAGGTCATCGCGGCGGTGCGCAACCCCCGCAACCGCTGGCTCTACAACCGCAGCTGGGGCGTCGACGTGGCCATCGACTCGGCCGAGATCGTCGACCAAGCTGATCGAAGAAGAGGCGACCCTCGCCGACGTCGTCACGCTGCTCGACCTGCGCGAGGGCGAGGTCACGGTGTCGTCGATGATGATCAACGAAGACCACTGGGCGGCCGGCAAGACGATGGCCCAGCTCGGCCTGCCCGAGGGCTGCGTCGTCGCCGCGCTGCTGCGCGCCTCCGAGATCATCATGCCCAAGCCCGAGACGATCGTCGAACCGGGCGACCAGCTGCTGATCATCGCCGGGCCGGGCGCCGAGTGCACCATCCGCGAGGAGCTCGCCTGAGCAGACTCCAGCCGGCCGGGCGCGGTCCACGACCGCGGCCGGTCGGCTAGCTTGCCGGCGGTGGCGCCGCGTGGCTCGCGAACACGAGCTGCAACACGTTCTCCCAGAAGGGCAGGACCACGTCGAGCCTGACGGCGTCGGGATCGAGCAGCTTCTGCACGGCGAGGCCGTCGACCACCGCGATCATCAGCGTCTCCAGGGCGTGCAGCTCGTCGTCGCTCAGCCCTTCTTCGCTGCTCACCACGCCGCCGTACATCGCGCGGAACCCCCGGTAGAGCAGCGCCACGCGCTCGCGCAGCTCATCGTCCAGCACGATGCCCGACAGCAGGGCGTAGAAGTCGCGGTACGAGTCTTCGTCGCGCAGCAGGTCGTGGTCGGCCTCGACCAGACAGTGGACGACCTCGGCTCGGGGCGCCGAGCCGCTCGTGCGGGCGATCGCCCTGAAGCCCTCGTCGTCGGCGAGCGACTCGACCACGGCCGAGATCAGGCCGGCCTTGCCGCCGAAGTGGTAGCGCACCGCGTCCGGGTAGGTGTCGGCCTCCTCGGCCACGGCCTGGACCGTGAGCGCTTGCGGGCCACCGCGGGTGAGCACGGCGCGAGCGGCCGTCACGAGGCGGTCGGCCGTCGGCGACGTCCTCGCGGGATCCCGCGTGCGCCGGTTCTCGTCCGTCGTCGCTCCCACCTCCCTTGACCCGGGCGGGTCGCGGTCTCGCTCGGCCGCGGCGCGCGGGAAGCTCGCGGGTGCGACGCGCCCGCGCGGTTGACACTCTCGAGGGCCCAGTCTAAGCTTTTCGCGTTCGTTCGTACATACGAATGATATGTTCGGACTGTCGCCCCGTGGCCGGCGGCGAGAAGGAGAGCTCGTCGCCGGCCGCGACCCCCGCAGGGCCGGCGGGCGGAGGGCCGAAACCCCGGGGTTTCGGCCCTCCGCCCGCCTTGGTAGACTGTCGCGCGGTTCCTCGCTTCCGACGAAAGGCGACCGCGACCCTCATGAGCGACCCCGCCTCTTTGCGCCCGGCCGTCTCCGCCGCCTACGCCGGCACGGCCGACTACATCGCCGCGCCCGAGCTCATGCAGACGGTCAACGTCGCCATGACCCTGTCGCGCCCGCTGCTCATCAAGGGCGAGCCCGGCACGGGCAAGACGATGCTCGCACAGAGCATCGCCCGGGGCCTCGACATGCCGCTGATCGCCTGGAACATCAAGTCGACGACCAAGGCGCAGGACGGCCTCCACATCTACGACACGGTGCAGCGCCTCTACGACGGCCAGTTCGGCGACGGCGACGTCTCCGACATCGCCCACTACATCAGGCTCGGCAAGCTGGGTGAGGCCTTCACCTCACGGCAACGCTGCGTCCTGTTGATCGACGAGATCGACAAGGCCGACATCGAGTTCCCCAACGACCTGCTCTGGGAGCTCGACCAGATGGAGTTCTACATCCCCGAGACTCACGAGACGATCAGAGCGATCCAGCGGCCGGTCGTGATCATCACCTCGAACGCCGAGAAGGAGCTGCCCGACGCGTTTCTGCGTCGCTGCGTCTTTCACTTCATCGAGTTCCCCGACGAGGCGATGATGGAGCGCATCGTGCGGGTGCACCACCCGGCCATCGACGAGCGGCTCCTCCAGCTCGCCCTGCAGGCCTTCTACTGGCTGCGGGGCGTGTCCGGGCTGCAGAAGAAGCCGTCGACGAGCGAGCTGATCGACTGGGTGCAGGCGCTGCAGGTCGGCGGCCTGCGTCACGAGGACATCGTCGCGACGATGCCCTTCATCGGCGTGCTGCTCAAGAAGGACCACGACGTCGAGGTCGCCGTGGACGCGCTGCGCGGCGGACGCGGGCGGCGATAGGTCGTGCCGGCGATGGTGGCCGCGGCCCACGTGAACGTACACTATCTGCTCATCCTCCTGCTGCCGTCCGTCATCGCCGTCGTCATGGTGGCGCTGACGTGGTACTACCGGGCCGGGCGTCGCGGCGACCCCGGCGCGAAATCCGGCCGCCCCTCTGACAAGAGGAACAGCGACGCCTCCGCCGCGAAGCCGGGTCGCTCCCCGGCCGCGAAGTCGAGTCGCTCCCCCGGGCGACCTCCCGCGAAGCCGGGTCGCCGGCCCGCCGCCAAGCGGCGCCACAAGTAGCGCGCCGGGGCGGACGCCTGACGTGTTCACGTCGTTCTTCTTTCTGCTGCGCGCCTACGGTGTGCCGGTCACGATCACCGAGTGGATGATGCTCATGCGCGCCCTCTCCGAGGGGCTCGCGCTCTCGAGCCTCGACCGCTTCTACTCGCTCGCCCGCAGCATCCTGGTCAAGTCCGAGACGTTCTACGACCAGTACGACCAGGCCTTCGCGGCCTGCTTCGAGGGCATCGAGACGCCCATCCAGATCGCCGACGAGGTCTGGGACTGGCTGGCCGACCCGCAGGCGATGCCGGGTCTGACCGAAGCCGAAAAGCGCGAGCTCGCGGCGCTCATGGCCGATCTCGACCTCGACGAGCTGCAGCGCCTGTTCGAGGAGCGCCTGGCCGAGCAGGACGAGGCTCACCACGGCGGCCACCGCTGGGTCGGCACCGGCGGCACCTCGCCGTTCGGTCACTCAGGGTTTCATCCCGGCGGCATCCGCGTCGGCGGCGAGAGCCGCCACCGCAGCGCCGTGAAGGTCGCCGGAGAGCGCCGCTACCGCGGCTATCGCACCGACGTGAAGGTCGGCGTGCGGCAGTTCGAGCTGGCGCTGCGCCGCCTGCGCCAGCTCACGAGCCGCAACGAGGGGCTGGCCGACGAGCTCGATCTCGACGAGACCGTGGACGAGACCGCCGACCACGCCGGCCGGCTCTCGCTCGTCTGGCACAAGAGTCGCAAGAACTCGGTCAAGGTGCTGCTGGCCATGGACGTGGGCGGTTCGATGCACCCCTACATCCGCCTCTGCAGCCAGCTCTTCAGCGCCGTGAACAGTCAGACCCACTTCAAGGACCTGAAGACCTACTACTTCCACAACTGCATCTACGACTGGCTCTACCTGGACACCGACATGACGACTCACAACGCGATCTCGACGAACCGCGTCGTTCACGAGCTCGCGCCCGACTACAAGTTCATCGTCGTGGGCGACGCCGCCATGGCGCCCAGCGAGCTGCTCAGTCGGCACGGCATCATCTGGTGGGGCCACGCAAACGAAGAGCCCGGCATCGAGTGGCTGCGCCGCCTGCGCGGGCATTTCGAGCACTCCGTGTGGCTCAACGCCATCCCCCAGGACCAGTGGGAGTGGGCCTACGGCGCCCGCACGATCGGCATGATCCGTCAGGTGCTGCCCATGTACGAGCTCTCGCTCGACGGCCTGCAGGCCGCGGTCAGGAAGCTGATGGTGACGCGCTAGAGTCCGGCGTTCCTAGGCGGCCATCTCCGCTTCGGTGCGGGTCGCGCCGCCGCCACCGTTGTCGGAGGCGGTGTCGATCCAGGGCTCGCCGTCGTTCATGCCCACGGCGCGCAGCAGCGGCTTGCGCGTGCCGGGGTAGATCAGCAGGCCGGCGACGGCGCCGCCGATCAGCGCTCCGCCGATGACCCAGGCGCCCCAGTGGCTGCTGCGCCGCGGGCGGATCACCCGCTCGCTCGCTGCCTGCAGCGAGGCCACGATGCGGTCGAGGTCTTCGCGGACGTCGTCCTCGAGGAGCTTCGACACGCCGTTCGCCGTCAGCCCTTCATAGAGATGACGACCAGCGACGATGAGCGTTCGCAGGTCGCTACGCAGCTCGTCGTCGCTCACGATGCGGCGCACATAGGGTGCGGCCGCGCTGGCCGCTCCCGCGGCCCGCAGGACCCTGGCGCGGTTCTCGTCGAATGCCATGGCGCTCTCCCTTCCCCTTGCGCTGACTCTCGCAGCCCCCCGCTCTGCGGCTCTTGGGCCTTGTGACACTCATTGACCACAACCGTGCCCGCGGCAAACCGTTGACGGCGACATCGGCAGGACGACGATCGGCGCCGGGGCGCCGCCCCTGCCCGTGGCGGCGGACCGCGCCATGACATACGATGGCGCGACGCAAACGCTCCCAGCTCCGGCAAGAGAGGCCGATGGGCGATCTCATCCTGGCACTTCTCCCGCTGGCCGTCGCCATGGCGGTCAATCCCGTGCCCATCATCGGCGTCATCGCCATGCTCAGCACCGACAAGCCGCTGCGCAACGGCGCCATGTACGTGACCACCATGGTGATCGTGGTGGCCGGCATCGGCGTGCTGTCGCTTGTCGTGCTCAACAAGACGCTGGGCGCCGCCGGCTCGTCGGGCAGCTCGGGCGGCCTGCAGGTGCTCTTCGGACTCGCGTTCCTGTCGATCGCCTTCGTACAGTGGCGGGCGAAGCCCGTTCGAGGATCGACGAGTAGCGAGCCGGGCTGGATGAAGATGATGGACAAGGGCGGGCCGTTTGTAGCCGTCGTCCTCGGCTTGGCGCTCGTCAACTACGCCCTCGTCGCCGGCGCGATGTCGGACATCCTCAAGGCCAGGCTGAGCGTGGCCAGCGGCCTGGCGGCCATCGCCGTCTTCACCGTGCTCTCGTTGTCGACCGAGTGGGGCCCCTACGTCGCCTTCGTCGTCGACCGGCCGCGCTCCGAACAGTTCATGGGGCGCGTGCGCACGACGCTCATCGCCCACAATCGCGTGATCCTGGTCTGGGTGTTCACCGCGATGGGCGTCCTCTACGTGGCGAAGGGTCTCATTCCGCTCCTCGCCGGCTGACCCGCGCCGGCCCCAAAGGGAGCCCTCGCCGGCTCGCTCAGGCTCGGGACCGGCACTTTGGGGTTTCCTTTTGGGCCGGCAAGCTGTACAAGTAGAGAACTGCGTCCGGCGTCGCCGGACGCACGTTCCAATAGGAGAGCGCTCTCGTCGCTTCGTCAGTCGTCGCCGACACGCTCGTTAGACCAGGAGAAAGTAGTGGCCAAGGGAACAGTCAAGTGGTTCAACGCACAGAAGGGCTACGGCTTCATCGAGCAGGCCGACGGCGGCAAGGACGTCTTCGTGCATGTGGCCGAACTCGCACCCGGCGTGGGTACGCTGTCTGAGAACCAGGCAGTCGAGTTCGAGGTACAGCAGGCCCAGAAGGGCCCGCAGGCCGTCAACGTGAGGCCTGCCTGACCTAGGCAGTCGCACACGGGCGCCCGCCGGGCGGCATCGCGCCGTCCCGCGGGCGCCCTTTTTTGTTGGCCCGACGGTCGTCCGCGCTTTAGCGGCCGTCGTTGGGGTACGGCACCGGCACGTACTCGACCGACGGCCGGCGCTGGCCGCGCCGGGAGTACAGGGCCATGAGCGCATAAACGGCTTCGGGGACCTGGTCGCTCACCGGCAAGCCGATCTCGGCGGCGTAATCGAAGCGGATGGGGAAGTCGTGCGTCCAGCGTCCGTGGCTGAGCAGCGTCGCGAGGCGCTCGGCGTCATCCTCTCCATGAGTCTCGAGCAGCAGCTCCCGCACGGTGTCGTGGACCTGGTCGATCGCCTTGCGGGCCATGTCGCCGAGAATGAGCGTCTGGTCGTCGCGGTTGGGGTTGGGCGCTTCGAGCGCCGCCAGGATCGACACGGCCGGCCAGAACCCGCGCGGCAGCCCGCCGAGCTGGGGATCGACCGGGCCCAGCACGGCGTCGCGATCCATGAGGATCTCGTCGGCGGCCAGGGCCACGAGGGTGCCGCCCGACATGGCGTAGTGGGGCACTACCACCGTGACCTTGCCGCGGTGGCGCTTGAGGGCGTAGGCGATCTGGTCTGAGGCCAGCACGAGGCCGCCGGGCGTGTGCAGGACCAGGTCGATCGGCATCTCGTCGGGGGTCAGGCGGATGGCCCGCAACACCTGCTCGGCGTCGTCGATGTCGATCATGCCGCCGAACGGGATCCCCAGGATCCGCATCGATTCCTGGCGGTGGATCATGGTCACGACCCGCGAACCGCGCTCCTGTTCGAGGCGGCGCAAAAGGGTGCGGCGGCGGCGTGCCCGCCGCCGCCGCACCACCATGGGCACGACCAGGACTGCGACGATGACGGCGGCGATGACCGCCCAGAACACGTCCATTTCATCCCCTTCGTACCCCGGGGTGGCGGTCGGCGACACCTGCGGTCGGGCGACGCTTGTCAAAAGGCGACGGCCGGGAAGAAACTAGCACGGGACTCCGGGGCTGCCGGCCGGTCGAACAGGAGCGACGAGATGGACGACGAAGCGCAGCAGGCCGATCTGCCGTACAGCCACACCCAGTTCGGTCTGGCCACGCTGATCGGCTTGAGCGCGGGCTTTCTGACACAGCTCGGTAAAGCGGCGCGCGACCTGAGGAGGCACCGCAAGGGAGTCTGGGTCTCGGTGCCGCTGACGGCGGGGTTCGTCGGCGTCATGCTGACATTCTCGTCGCTCAAGGTGACGGTAGACGAGACGACGGTGGCCGCCAGCTTCACCTGTGGCCTGCTGCCGCGACGGATCCCTCACGAAGAGATCGTCGCCGCGAAGATCGTCGTCACTCCCTGGTATCGGGGCTGGGGCATGCGCAAGACGCGGAGCGGCTGGCAGTACAACGTCAGCGGCCGTCGCGCGGTCGAGCTCGAGCTTCCCGGTGGGCGCACGTTCACGATCGGTACCGACGAGCCCGAGGCGCTGCTCGCGGCGATCGAGCGGGCTCGCGCGAGGCGCGCGGCGGCGGCGGCCTGAACCCCCGGGGCTCGCAGGGCGAACCGCACCGGACGGCGTCTCCGCCGGTCCTGACCGCCCTGGTCGCGGAGCTGCTCGGGCGCGGGGGTGGCGAGGGCGTCGACACGAGCGGCGGCCTGCTGTTCAACCATAGCCTGTGGGCGCGCGACCGTGTGGTCACGGCCTTCGACCTGCTCGACGTCGAGCCGCGCCCGGCCCGCGAGACCGTGCTTGCCCTCGCCGCCCTGCAGGGCACGCGGCGTCGCGCCCTGTCCGAGGAGGAGCCCGGCCGCATCCACAACGAGCGTCGCGACATTCGGGCCTGGCAGGCGCCGCTGTGGCTCAGGGCCCTGTTCGGTCTGGGACTCGCGCCCCTGTGGGGCGGCACGCCGCTGGGCTACACCACCTACTTCTCGTCCGACTCGACGCCGCTGTTCGTCATGCTCGTGGCCGCGCTCGCGCGGCGCGAGCCGGACGTGCTCGACGCGCCCGTGGTCCGCGCCGACGGGCGCCCGACGACCCTGCGCGACAGCATGAGCGCGGCCTGCGCCTGGATCGAAGGGCACATCGGGGAGCGCGGTCTGGTCGAGCTGGGACAGTCCAACCCGCTGGCCCTGCAGCAGGTCTGGAAGGACGGGCCCACGTCGAACTTCGACGAGCGCGGGCGCATGCCCAACGTCCTGCAGCCGATGGCCTATCTCGACGTGCAGGTGCTGGCGGCCGAGGCGCTCGGGCGGGCGGCCGACCTCGCGGTCGGCTCCCCCGAGCGCCTGCGCGCCGAGTCGCGCGCCATCCGCGACGCCACCATCGCCCACTTCTGGCTGCCCGAGCGGCGCTATTTCGGCCACGCCGTCGACCGTGACGCCGACGGGCGCCCGCGGCTGCTGCGGTCGGTGCAGTCCAACGCCGGCTGGATGCTCGCCACGAGCTTCTTCGACGAGCTGCCCGAGGCCCCACGTCGGAGGTTCGTCGAGGGCATCGTGCGCATGATCTTCTCCCCCGAGCTGCTCACGGCGGCCGGCATCCGCGGCCGCGCTCTCTCCGACCACAACCCGCGCTTTCGCAACTACCACGAGCACGTCTGGCCGGTCGACACCGCGGCCATCGCCCGCGGCTTGCGTCGCCAGGGGCTGGACGAGCTCGCCGAGCAGCTCGAGGCGCGCCTGCTGAACGTCGCCAACATGCTCGGCGGCGCCTTTGAGTTCGTGGCCGTCGATGACGACGGCCGGGTGCTCGACCCGCGGCTGTCGGCCGCCGGCGCGGCGCGGCTGTTCGGCCGGCCCGTTCCGGGTCTGCCGACCGAGATGGTCCCCGACGAGCCGATGGGCTGGACGGCGACCGCGCTGCTGGCCCTCAAGCGCGACAGGGTCGCGCGGGCGCGGGCGGGGCGGGCGGTCGCGGAGCGACTTGCCGCCCGCCCCGCCTGGCTGACCGACCTGACCGGCGACGTGCTCGCGACGATCGAGCCGGTCGAGGTCTGTACGACGCGGGCTCAGCTCGAGGAGCGCTACGTCGAGCTCGCGCCCGCGTATCTCGACCACGCCCGGGGGCTGCGTCGCGCGGTGGGCACGGTGCTCGTCCAGGGGTTCGGCGGCGCGATCCCGCGCGAGGTCGCACGCCGGGTACGCGAGCGGACGCGTCGCCGCGCTGGCCGCGGCGACCTTCTCGACCAGGCGCGGCTCGCCGATGAACGGCCGCACCCGGCGGCGCCCGCGTCCGAGGCGCCCGCGCCGCGGGTTTGAGTGACCTCTCGTCCGAGCCGCTTCACAGTGGTGCGCGGTTGGACTATCGTGACCCTCGTGCCGGGTCGGCCTGCAGCCGACGGCGGGCACGGGGTCGGCTCGAGGAGGGGCGATGGCGACGAACACAGGCAAACGGACCGGCGGGGGGCGGATCGCCGGGAAGAGCGGGGGCGGAGCCGGTCTGACGGCCCGCGTCTGCGCGGTGCTCGTCGCGAGCGTGGCTGTGCTCGTAGTCGCCGCGGCCCTGCCGCGGGTGGCCGCGGCCGACCCCGCGCCCACGCCGAGCCCGGCGCCCACGGCCGCCTGGACGGTCATGGTCTACATGGATGGCGACCAGGTCCCCGGCGACCTGTACCTCGGCTCGTGGCTCACCCACGACATCGACAAGGAGATGGCGGCCGTCGGGTCCGACGCCGACGTGCAGGTGGTGGCCCTCGCCGATCGCGGGCGCTACCCGAGCGCGGCCGATGGCTCGTGGACGGGGGCCCGCATCTTTCACGTCACGCAGGGCATGACGGCCACCTCCGAGAACGCCGTCGCCGACTGGGGCCCCACCGACATGGGCTCGCCGCAGACGCTCGTCGACTTCGTCGACTGGGCGCGGGCCAACTACCCGGCGCAACATTACGCGCTCTTCCTGTGGGATCACGGTTGGGGCTGGTGGCCCGGCAACACCATGGAAGACGACACGAGCAACGACTACCTCGACATGGACGAGCTGCGCGGCGCCCTCGAGGCGGTCGGCGGTGTCGACATGGTGGGCTGGGACACCTGTCTCAGTCAGACGATCGAGGTCCAGGCCCAGTTGCGCGGCGTCGCCCACGCCACGGCCGGCTCGCAGGACTCGATCGGCTACAGCGGCCTTTCGTATCAGAACATCCTGAGGGCCCTGCAGGCGACTCCGACCATGAGCGCGGCGTCGCTCGCTGTCGTCGCCGCCAAGAGCATGAGGAGCGGTCACGACCGCTGGACCTGGGCGGCGTCGGCGGTGAGCTTGGGAGCCCGCTGGGACGCCCTGACCGCGGCGGTGAGCGACTTAAGCTGGGATCTCGCGTACGGACTGCCCAGGTATCACCGGGCCTATGCGGTGGCGCGCCGGCACGCCGCTTCTCCGCCGCAGACCTACCCCGAGGTCCGCGACCTCTACGACGTCGCCTACCAGCTGCGCGCACACGTCGCCTCGCCCCTGATCAAAAGCGACTGCACCCGGGTGCTGCGGGCCGAGCGCCGGGTCGTCCTGTGGCAGTGGCACCTCAAGGCCGAGGGCCACGTGCACGGCATCGACATCTTCTGGCCGTCGTCGCCGGCGCCCCCGAAGAAGGGCTCGAGCTTCTCGCAGTGGGTCGACTTCGCCTACTACTGCTCAGACCTGAACTTCACGCGGCTGACGTACTGGGGTGATTTCCTGAGTGCCTGGGGCAAGTGAGTCGAAAGGAGCGGTAGTGGCGCAGTACACGTCGTCCAGGGAGCTTGTGGTAGCCACCTGTCGTGCGCTCCTCGAGCGGGGCTACCTCAAGGTGACCGAGGGCAACGTGTCGGTCCGGGTTCCCGGCCGCGACCTGTTCGCCATCACGCCCACGAGCTATGACTACGCCAAGATGCAGGCCGACGACATCTGCGTGCTCGACTACGATCTGCACCGCGTCACCGGCGCCATGAAAGCGTCGATCGAAGCCGGCATGCACGCCGCGGTCTACCAGCAGCGCCCCGACGTGAACGTCATCATCCACACGCACCAGCCGTACGCGAGCGCCCTGGCGCTCATGAACAAGCCCATCCCGGCGCTGTTCGACGAGCAGGTGCGCTACCTGGGGCGCGGCGTCGAGATCGTGCACTACGCGCCATCGGGGACGTCGTTTCTGAAGAGCCGCGTCAAGGCGAAGCTGAAGAACGGCGACAACGCCTACATCCTCGCCAACCACGGCGTGCTGGTGCTCGGCGGCGACACCGAGCGCGCCATGCACAACATGGCTCTGCTCGAAAAGGTGGCGCTCGACTACCTGCTGACGCTGCTGGCCGGCGAGAAGGCCGCCACCATCCCACTGCCCATCCGCGAGATCGCCTTCGGCAAGCTGCGCGCCGACGAGAAGAAGCTGGCGCGCCAGGTATCCGAAGCGGCGCGCGAGGTCGAGACTGCTCGCCCGGCCGCGGCCTCGTTCACCGGTCCGGACACGCCCGAAACCCCCGCCGCGCCGGCGACCCCCGCCGCCGCGGCCACCACTGCCGGCGCGCCGGCGCCGGCCGAAGGGCCCGGCGACCAGCGGTACGCGATCGGCGAGTATCCCGACGTCGCGGCCGTCTATACCGGCCTGGAGCGGCTCGTGAGCCGGCCGCTGCGGCAGGTCAAGCCGGCGGTCATGAAGGAGTACCTCGAGTACTTCGAGACGAAGTGCGCGCGTTCCAAGGCCCTGACGACCGAAGCCCGGGAATACATCCCCGGCGGCGTGCAGCACAACCTCGCGTTCAACCACCCGTTCCCGATCGCCATCGAAAAGGCCGACGGCGCCTACCTCTGGGACGCCGACGGCAACCGCTACATCGACTTCCTGCAGGCCGGCGGGCCCATCGTGCTGGGCAACAACTACGCTCCAGTCCGCGACCGGATCGTCGAGCTGCTGCACGACTGCGGGCCGGTCACGGGGCTGTTCCACGAGTACGAGCTCAAGCTGGCCGCGCTCGTCAACCGGTTCATGCCCTCCATCGAGATGTTCCGCATGCTCGGATCGGGCACCGAGTCGGTGATGGCCGCCATCCGCGCGGCTCGCACGCACACCGGCAAGAAGTACGTGATCAAGATCGGCGGCGCCTACCATGGCTGGAGCGACCAGATGGTCTACGGGCTGCACGTGCCCGGCACCTGGCGCTTCGAGGCGAAGGGCATTCCGATGGGCGCCACCGGCCGCACGCGCGAGGTGTACCCGAACGACCTCAAGGCGCTGCGCCGCAAGCTGACCGAGAACAGGCTGCTCGGCGGGACGGCGGCCGTGATCGTCGAGCCGATCGGGCCCGAGAGCGGCACCCGGCCGGTGCCTTTCGAGTGGAACGCGCAGGTGCGCGAGCTGTGCGACGAGTTCGGCGCGCTGCTCATCTTCGACGAGGTCGTCACCGGCTTTCGGCTGGGACTGGGCGGCGCCCAGGGCTACTTCGGCGTGAAGCCCGACCTGACCGTGTTCGGCAAGTGCATCAGCGGCGGCTACCCCATGGCCGGCGGTGTCGGCGGGCGCAGCGACGTGATGATGAGCTTCGCCTCGGGGATCGGCGGCAAGAGCGGCGAGCGCGCCTATGTGGGCGGCACCCTGAGCGCCAACCCGCTGTCGTGCGCGGCCGGCTACTTCGCCCTGCGCGAGATGGAACGCACCGAACGCGCCGGTCCTGGCGGGCCGCGCCGGCGACCGCCTCACGAAGGGACTGAACGCCCTGATCGCGCGCTTCGGCCTGCCGTACGTGGCCTACAACCAGGGCTCGATCGTGCATCTCGAGACCTCCGGTGTGATGCTGCTCGATCTGCACAACCCGATCCGCTTCATCAGGGGCATGAAGCCGCGCAAGCACATGATGGAGGAGATGGGCGCCGCCTACATGGCCAACGGCCTGATCACGCTGGCCGGCTCGCGCATGTACACCTCGATGGCCGACACGGACGAGGTCATCGACGACGCCCTCGCGCGCTTCGAGAGCGTGCTCAGCAACGTGGAGGGGGTCTGAGCCCAGGGCCGGCCCGACGATCGCCGCCCGCTACTGCGCCCCGATCCGCCAGCGCTCGAGCCACCACGCCACCGAGCGATCGGCCTCGGCGGCGAAGTCGGACGCGAACTTCCGGGCATAGATCTCCTGGGCGTAGTTGTCGTAGCCGCCGAAACCGTGCTCGCCGTAGAGCCGTGCGAGGTCGTCCAGCGCCGCCCGGCGCCCAGTGTCGCTCAGGCGGTGGTACGTGTTCCTGTGGACCACGTTCTTCTCGTAGCGTTCGACGATGTGCGGTCGGGTCTTGCGGCCGCCCCAGGCACAGCATCGTCACGGGGAACGTGTAGCGCGGCAGGTGGAGCAGCTCCGCGTGGGTCTCGCCGAGCTCCAGGATGTCGCCGACGTAGCACGAGCCGATGCCTAGCGACTCGGCCGCGATCACGGCGTTCTGCGCGGCGAGGAGAGCATCGCAACAGGCGAGCATCAGGTCGCCGAAGCCCGGCGTGACGGCGTGCGGCACGCCTTCGAGGCGGTCGACGGCGGCGACGGCGAACAGGTCCATCCACTTCTGGAGATCGGCCACGAAGAGCAGCACCCAGGGTGCCCTGGCGATGAACGGCTGGTGGTCACAGGTCTCGGCGAGTGTGTCCTTGAGAGCCTGGTCGTCGATCTCGATGATCGAGTACAACACCATGTTGCCGGCCGTCGGGGCGCGCACGGCCGAGTGCAGGATGGCCCGCTTCTCGTCGGCGGTGATCGGCGTCGCGGCGTAGGAGCGCGTCGAGCAGCGGGCGTTCAGCAGCGCGATCGTCGGGTTCGTGCGTGTCATCTGCCTCTCCTCGCGCTCGCCGCCGGGCCGCGGCGCTCGTCCACCGTCGCGGCTTTACAGACTAGACGGACCTTACTGCCGCCTGATAAGTTCTGTCTAGTCGGCGAAGGATGGCCGTGGACCCACGCAGGAACCCGTATGCTCCGGGCGCCGGCACCAAGCCTCCGGCTCTGGTGGGGCGCGATAGGCAGATCGAGTCGTTCGACATCCTGCTGGAGCGCCTCGAGAACGGCTACGCCGAGCAATCGATGATCGTCACCGGACTCCGGGGTGTGGGCAAGACGGTGCTGCTCGACGTGTTCCGCGAGAAGGCCGAGGCTCGCGACTGGGCGACCGTGGAGTGGGAGATCGAGAAGAACTCCGCCTTTGCTCCCAAGATGGCGGCCCAGGTGCGCCGGGCGTTGCTGCAGATCGCGCCCAAGGCCAGATGGACCGATCGTCTGCTCAGGGCGGCGTCGATCCTCAAGTCCTTCACCATCACGTTCGCGAGCGATGGCGCGCTGACCGCCGGTCTCGACGTCGAGGCGCTCGACGGCAGGGGAGACAGCGGCGTTCTGCCCGAGGACCTGACCGACCTGTTCGTCGCCATCGGCGAAGCGGCGCGGGATCAGGGCGTGGGGGTCGTGTTCCTGATCGACGAGATCCAGTTCCTGCGACCGGCCGAGCTCGAGGCCCTCATTATCGCTCTGCACAAGTGCACTCGCAGGTCGCTGCCGATCACTCTGGTCGGCGCCGGTCTGCCGCAGATCCCCCGTCTGGCCGGCGAGGCCAGGTCGTACAGCGAACGGCTATTCCGCTTTCCGCGGATCGGCGAGCTGGACGCCACGACCGACGCCCGTGACGCGCTCATCCTGCCGGCCCGCTCTCTCGGCATCGAGTTCGAGCCCGAAGCCGTCGGTTTCATGGTCGAGTACACCCAGGGCTATCCCTACTTTCTGCAGGAGTACGGTCAGATCGTCTGGGACGAGACCTCCGCGTCTCCGGTGACTGCGGACGACGTCGGGTCGGTGCTGCCCCTGGTCGAATCCTCGCTGGACGAGAGCTTCTTTCGAGTGCGCACGCAGCGCACCACCGAGCTCGAGCTGCGCTACCTGTACGCCATGGCCGAACTGGGGCCTGAGCCGCGGCGGGCAAGCGAGGTCGCGCGCCGCATCGATCGGACCGTCGAGCAGGCGGGACCGATCCGCTCGCGATTGATCGACAAAGGCCTGCTCTATACGCCCGGTCACGGCTACGCGGCCTTCACGGTGCCGCAGTTCGACAGGTACATGCTGCGTTGCCACTCTGAGCTTGGCGCCACTGGGGGCGGCTGACCGATGGGCCGGGTCGCTCATGCCGCCCGGCCCGCAGGTGGCGACGCGACTCTCTCCTGCCTCACGCGCGCTCGAGCGCATCCCCCCGGGCGTCCGCCAGGAAGTACGCGGCGATGACAACGACGACGGTGAACGGCACGGCGAGGATCGCCAGCGCTCCGTTGGCGACCGACACGATGACGAAGAGCACGATGACGAGGGCCAGGTGCTCCCAGAAACCCGCCCGCACGACCAGGTCCTTGCTTGCCTTCATGGCCTCGCCGAGGCCGAGGCCGCGGTCGACCATCAGCGGAAAGACGTAGAGCCAGATGGAAGCGAGCAAGAAACCACCGACGATCGTGATCGACGCCAGGCCGACGAGCACCAGGAGCACGAGTGCGGCGCCGGCGTACGACCAGAAACGATCGAGGCCGTCAAAGACGTCGCTCACCTCGGGTTGCCTGCCGTCCCTCACCCGGCCGATCACCATGCCGTAGAGGCCGGCGAACAGCGGTCCCGCAAGGATGCCGAGGGTCAGCACGCCGAGTACCCCGGCGACGAGCGCCGCGATGATCAGGGGAGCAAGGTCCTTGACGAACAGGCGCGTGGCCTGTTTGAGGGCGAGGCCGATGTCGAGGCCGCGCCGCGGTAGTGCCGGTGACGCCGCGATGGTGCTCATGATGTCCTCCTCGTGGTGGTTCTCCCGTCCTGAAGACAAGCCTAGAAGCGGGCGCCGCAGGCGTCGTCTTCCCGGCGGAGGAACTCCGGCCGCGGGCCGGTGGGAGCTTTCGCCGGCCACGCCCCCACCGCGGGGGTATCGGCAAGGGGTGGCGCCCACCGTGGAGGTAGGTGGGCAGGCCGGCGGGCGCCCTGGCCGCCCGGTGCTATGCTCCGCTCACGGCCGGGGGGACGCTCGGAACACAAGGAAGGGGCCTTTGTGAGTCAGGCGGGGAACAGCTCGTGGACGCAGTGAACAGGTGCGTCCTGGCCGTCGATTTGGGCACATCCGGGGTCAAGGTCGCCCTGATCACGGTCGAGGGTCTCGTGGTCGGCTGGGAGAGCGAGCCGGTCGCCCTGCACGTGCTGCCGGGTGGGGGCGCCGAGCAGCGCCCCGACGACTGGTGGGACGGCCTTGTGGCGGCGGCCGGGCGGCTGCTGCGCAGCCGCCCGGCCGCCGCCACCGAGATCGCCGCCGTCTGCTGTTCGACCCAGGGGGAGGGCACGGTGCCGGTTGACCGCGAGGGCCGGCCGCTGATGGATGCCATCCTCTGGATGGACATGCGCGGCGCGCCCATGCTGCGGCGCCGGTTCCGCGGCGCGGTCAACTACTCCGGCTTCAGCCTGCCGCGCATCCGGCGCTGGATCCGCCTGACTGGCGGCATGCCCTCACCGACCGGCAAGGACCCGGCGGCCCACATGCTGCTCGTGCGCGACGCCTTCCCCGAAGTCTACGAGCGCACGCACAAGTTCCTGAACGTGCTCGACTACCTCAACCTGCGTCTGACCGGCCGCTTCGTCGCCACGAGCGACTCGATCCTCACGTCGTGGCTGACCGACAACCGCCACCCCGACCGCATCCGCTACCACGACGCCCTTGTGCGCGACTGCGGTATCGCTGCCGACAAGCTGCCCGAGATCGTCGGCTGCACCGAGGTGCTCGGTCCGCTCAGCGGCGCGGCGGCGGCGGCGCTGCGGCTGCCGGCGACCACTCCGGTGGTCGCCGGCGCCATCGACAACACCGCCGCCGCCATCGGTTCGGGCGCCGTTGACGACTTCGCCACCCACCTCTACATAGGCACATCGTCGTGGCTGGCCGCCCACGTGCCGTTCAAGAAGACCGACATCTTCAGCGGCATCGCCTCGGTGCCCTGTGCCGTGCCCGGCCGCTGGCTGCTGACGGCGATGCAGTCGACCGCCGGCGGCAACCTCACGTTCCTGCGCGACAACGTCCTCTACCATCACGACGAGCTGCTTACCGAGGAGCGGCTGCCCGACGTCTTCAAGATCTTCGACCGCGTGGCGGCCCGCGTGCCGGCCGGCAGCAACGGCGTGATCTATACGCCCTGGATCTACGGCGAGCGCGCCCCGGTCGACGACCGCGCCCTGCGCGCCGGCCTCTACAACCTCTCGCTCGACAACACGCGCGAGGACATCGTGCGCGCCTTCCTCGAGGGCGTCGCGCTGAACACGCGCTGGCTTATGAAACCTGTCGAAAAGTTCCTCGGCCGGCCGCTGACCGCCCTCAATCTGGTCGGCGGCGGCGGCCAGTCGGCGGTCTGGAGCCGGATCTTCGCGGACGTGCTGGGGGTCGAGGTGCGCCAGGTGCGCGACGCCATCCAGGCCAACGCCCGGGGGGCGGCCTGGATCGCCGCGGTAGGCCTGGGCGAGATCGCCTTCCGCGATGTGCCCGGCCTGGTGGGCATCGAGGAGGTCTTCGAACCGCGGCCCGCGCAGCGCGCTGTCTACGACGAGCGCTTCGCTACCTTTCTCGAGATCCACAAGCGGATGCGCACGCTCTACCGGCGGCTCAACCGCGAGGCGCCGGCGGCCGCGCGCGCCGCGGGGACTGCCGATGGCCCAAGGCTCGCTGGCGACGCAGGGCCCGCGGGCGACACAGACCCGAGCGACGGGGCAGGTTCGCCGCCGCCGGACTGACTCGCCTTTTTGGGGCGCCGGGTGCATCATGAGATGCGCCATCGGGGAAGGGGAGGACGACATGCAGGCGGACCGCGCGATCGACGCCTATCGCGTGTACGGCTACCGCTGGGTCGTGCTGGCGGTCTTCATGCTGGTCAACCTCGCGATCCAGATGCTGTGGATCAGCTACGCGCCGATCACGAGTCAGGCAGCCAGCTACTACGGTGTCTCCTCCCTGGCGATCGGCATCCTGGCGATGACCTTCATGATCGCCTTCATCCCCCTGTCGTTGCCGGCCGCCTGGGTGATCGACACCCGCGGGTTCCGTCTGGCGGTGGGCTTCGGCGTCGTGCTGATGGCGGTCTTCGGCGTCGCCCGCGGTCTGGTCGGCGCGAACTACACGCTGGTGCTGGTCACCACGATCGGCCTCGCCGTCGCCCAGCCGTTCCTGCTGGACGCCTGGACCAAGGTGCCGGCCAACTGGTTCGCCCAGGGCGAGCGGGCGACGGCCGTCGGTCTCGTCACGCTCGCCAGCATGCTCGGCATCGCGGTGGGCTCCGTGCTCACGCCGATCCTGGCCGACGCCATGTCGATCGCCCGCGTCCAGCTCATCTACGGTCTGTTCGCGGCCGTCACGGCGGTCGCGTTCCTCGCGCTGGCGCGCGAGCGGCCGGCGACGCCGCCGTGCCCGGCGGGCATGGACGAGCGCGCGCTCATGCTCGACGGCCTCAAGCACGCCCTCACGGTCAAGCCGTTCCTCGTCATGCTGGGCGTGGCCTTCCTCGTCATGAGCGCCTTCAACGGCGTGACCACCTGGGAGGAGCAGATCCTCAAGCCCCGGGGCTTCAGCTCGACGGAGGCGGGCATCATGGGGGGCGTGATGCTCCTGGCCGGCATCATCGGCGCGGTGGTGCTCTCGGCGCTCTCCGATCGCCGGGGCAAGCGCGTGCGCTTCATGGTCATCGCCCTGGTGGCGACCGTGCCCGGGATAGTGGGTGTCGCCTTCATCTCCTCACTCTGGCTGCTCTACGCCTTCGCCGCCGTCCTGGGCTTCTTCCTCGTCGCCGTCCTGCCGATCGGCATGCAGTACGCCGCCGAGATCACCAACCCGACGCCGGAGGGCACCTCCAACGGCCTCATCCAGCTCTGCGGGCAGGTCTCAGTGGTCTCCGTCTACATCATGGCGCTGCTGCGCACGTCGAACGGTTCGTTCACCGTGTCCCTGCTGCTGTCGGCCGTCCTGCTTGTCGGCTGCGCGGTGGCCGTGTCGCGCCTCAAGGACGCACGACCCCCGGCCGCCCGCGAGGCCGCCGTGCGCGACCGCGATCGACCGCCCGGCCGGCGAGCTCGCCGCGGCGACGTCTGCGCCGCCCGCCGCCGACTGACCTGATCGGCCGTCGCGCGCCGCGCGCCGGCCGCAACGCCCTTGAGGAGGAGATCCGGATGGCGACGATCGTCGAGGACAGCGCCGTTCAGAACGCCAGTGGTCGTTACGAGTGAGCGCGGCGATGCTCACGCGCCTGGCGGCGCGCGTGGCGGTGGCCGCCCCGGTCGAGTGGATCCCGATCGAGGCGCCGCTCACCGGCGAGGTGCTCGCCGAGGTGCCGGCCGGCACGCCGGCCGACGTGGCGGCCGCCGTCGCCACGGCGCGCGCCGCCCAGGTCGCGTGGGCGCGGCGCTCGCTCGACGAGCGCGCCGCCGTCCTGCTGCGCTTCCACGACCTGTTCATCGAAAGCGCCGCCGAGATCCTCGACATCATCCAGCTCGAGACGGGCAAGTCGCGGCATCACGCCTTCGAAGAGGTCGAGGACATCGCCATCCAGGCGCACTACTACGCCCACAGCGCCGAGGACCACCTGACGCCGCGCCGCCGCCAGGGCGCCCTGCCGCTCCTCACCCGCACGACCGAGCACCACCGCCCGCGCGGCGTGATCGGCATCATCGCGCCCTGGAACTACCCGCTCTCGCTCAGCATCGGCGACGCCTTGCCGGCGCTGCTCGCGGGCAACGTGCCCGGCGGCCTTTCTCAAGGTGCTCGGCAAGGGCATCGACACCGTTCGCATCGCGTCCTGGGTGCGGCGGCACGACGCGGTGATCGTGCCGGGCGCGGGCGCGCTCGAGACCACGCTGCCGCAGCGGGCGTGGGGGTTTCCGTACGCGCTGTTCTTGCTGGCTACGTCCGGGAGGCTCTTCGGGACGAAAGTGGCACTGGTCAGCGTGGGCGCCGACCTCATCAACAAGCGGCCGACCCGGTGGCTGTCGAACACGACCGCACGGCTCGCCTCTTACCGCTCTTACCGGGACGCCTACTCACGCGATGCGATGCGGCAGCGGGGCATTGACACCTGGTCCAACCGGGTCTACCCGGACCTCGTCTTCGGCGTCCCGACGCCGCCGTACGAGCCCGGTGACCAGCACCTCGTCGGCGTGGGCGTGATGGCGTACTACGGGGGGAACGATGACCGTAAGCAGGCGGCCCAGATCCATTCCCGCTACGTCGAGACGATGACGCGCTTCCGCCCGGTGGCTGGTCGATAACGGCTACCGGTCCGGTTGTCGGTGGGACAACAAGTTCGACGGCGAAATCGCCGAGAAGATCCCGGCGGCCTGCAATTCCGCGATCTCGAACCGTCGAGGATCACGGTCGCAGCGGTCTCGACCTGCCGGAACTCATCCGGGAGATGGCGCCTGTCGGCACGGTCGTGGCCACGCGCTACCACAACGTGATGTGCGCGCTTAAGCTCTGCAAGCCGACCATCTCGCTGGGATACTCGCGGAAATTTATCTCCCTGATGGCGGACATGGGGCTCGCCGAGTTCCACCAGTTCGCTGATTCCCTGGACGTGGACCGGCTGATCGAACAGTTCAAGGAACTGGAAAGCCGTCACGCCGAACTGCAGCAGCAAATATCGGAGCGTAACGCGGCCAACCGGCGGAGCCTGGCTGATCAGTTCGCGGTGCTGTCCGCGCTGCTCCTCCAGGCCAGCAAGCCAGCGCATACCGGAGCGGCCGATGACGGGCTCGCCCAAAGCAGGCTCAGCTAGGGCGCACTGGCCGTATCTGCACCCTGGCTCCGCTACGCCCAAGGTGGCGGAGCCGGGGTCCGGGCTTTTGCCGCTCAGATGGCCCGGGGAACCTTTTCAGCGGCGCG
>CAWCWZ010000018.1:0-17342 GCA_963799395.1 uncultured Actinomycetes bacterium | reverse complement strand
CCTCCCATGCCAACCGCTTTGCGCGCGAACGCTCGCCGGCCGCGCGCCAGGCGGTCATGATCTCGGCCGGAACCTCGAAGGGCGCGTGCGGCCAGCCGAGTTCGGCCTCGCGCCGCTTCGATCTCCGCCGCGCCGAGCGGCGCGCCGTGCGTCGCCTCGGTGCCCTGCTTGCTGGGCGCGCCGAACCCGATCACGGTGCGACAGTCGATCATCGTCGGGCGGTCTTGGCGCTTCGCCTCCGCGATAGCGGCCTCGATCGCGGCCGGATTGTGGCCGTCGATCGCAATCGTATGCCAGCCGGCGGCGGCGAAGCGAGCGCGCTGGTCCATGTCGGTCGAAAGCGAGGTCGAGCCGTCGATGGTGATCTGGTTGTCGTCCCACAGTACGATCAGGCGGGAGAGCTGGAAGATGGCCCGCGAGGTCGATCGCCTCGTGGCTGACGCCCTCGATCAGGCAGCCGTCGCCGGCGATCACATAGGTATAATGGTCGACAAGGTCTTCGAAACGCGCGGCCAGAGCGCGCTCGGCGATCGCCATCCCGACCGCGGTCGCGAGGCCCTGGCCGAGCGGGCCGGCGGTCGTTTCGACCCCGAGGGCGTGGCCGTATTCGGGATGGCCGGCGGTCTTGGATCGCCGCCCATTGGGAGCCGTACTCGCCTTCGTGTTCGAAGACCATACGCACGGCGCGCTCCCGGACCTCTGCTGGATACCTCGTTGATGTACTCATGGCTCCATCCTCTCAAGGAGTGGGAGCCTCCAGGAAACCCGGGGTGCCTCAGTCCCTCGGCCAAGAGGACCTGGTCGAGCTCTTGCCGAGCGGCAAGGCAAAGGTCTTCTACAACCGCTGCGGCTGGGCCAAGCAGTACCTCGTCTGGGCGCATTGTCTGACCCAGCCGAAGCGTGCACACTACACCATTACCGACCGAGGCAGACAGGTCCTCGATGCGTGCCCTCAGGGCATCAGCGTCGCCTACCTCAAGCAATTCGCAGAACTGATGGCGTACCTCAAGCCTTCCACGTCAATGGCGGTGAGGGCACAGGCGAGCCGGATGAAGACGATTGGGCGTTCGACAAGGACCCATCGAACTGCTCGAGAGCGGCTACCAGCAGATGCGCACCCAGCTCGCCGCTGGCCTTCTGGAGCAGGTCAAGTCCTGCTCGCCGAGCTTCTTCGAGCGGTTGGTCGTGGATCTGCTTGTTGCCATGGGCTATGGGGGCTCGCGGAAGGACGCCGGCCAAGCTGTTGGCGGGAGCGGCGACGGCGGCATCGATGGCATCATCAAGGAGGATCCGCTCGGCCTCGAGGCGGTCTACATCCAGGCAAAGCGGTGGCAGGACAGTGTCGGCGGGCCGGTCGTACAGGCCTTCGCCGGTTCACTCATGGGTCATGGAGCGCGGAAGGGCGTCCTCATCACAACCTCGCACTTCACGAAGGACGCTCTCGCCTACGTCGAGAAGATCGACAAGAGCATCGTGCTGGTCGATGGGCCACGTCTCGCGGAGCTAATGATCGATGCGGGAATAGGGGTCACCGAGGTAGCCAGCTACGCCGTGAAGCGGCTCGACTCGGACTACTTCGAGGATGAGGCGGTCGAGGCGTTGTGATCCCCGGTGAACCACAGAGCGTCTATCCAGAAGCCCTCTTTGAGGCGGCCCTTGCTGAGCTAGCTGAGGGAGTCCTGGCAGACGCACATGTCAACGGCGTCGTCCTGCCCCACACAGTTCGGACTCGACATCGCCGTCTTCATGGACCGCGGTGGGGTGACACATGTCAAGCTGCTCGAAGCAAAGGCCTACAACGCACAGCGCCAAGGCGGTGTTGGCTTCGGCAACGGTCGTGGTGAGGGGCCCCAAGTTCGGGTTCTTTCACGCCCCGCGCCCGACCTCGCGATTCTCAGTGGCTCGATTGCGTGGGCCTTGGTCGACGCAACTCAACCCGCCGGAAGCAAGCGCTTTGGCCTATTCGATTGTGAGCGCATGCGTGCCTCAGCAATGGGCGGCGTCCGACAGGGCAAGCAAAACAACTTCAGCATCGCGGGCTTGCAGGCGAGACTTGGCACATGGGACGACTCTGCAGCAGGCTAGAAGCCTTCCTGATGAGGTAGACACAATGAGCTCCGCGGGCACGCCGACTTTCGAACCAAGGGAGCTTGAAGACCTCGATCAGCAGGCGGGGTGTTCACTTTCTCGCCGGTCCCTATACCCCCGGGACCCGCCGCGGGCCGAGCCTGGTGGGCGTACCTGGATTCGAACCAGGGACCTCTTCCTTATCAGAGAAGCGCTCTAACCGACTGAGCTATACGCCCCCGCGGGACAACCGAGTCTAGGCAAGCACCCGGAGGCTGTCAACCGAGCGCGGCGACGGCCGCGGAGCTCGCCGCGGGGCGCCTCGGGCACTGGCCAGAAACGCGCGCAGGCGGCGTATACTGAGGGTCATGGACGACGTGCACGAGATGGTCATCTACGGGGTGAGCTTCGACGTCATCGGCAAGCAGCCGATCGTGCTGCTCAAGACGGTCGACGGCAACAAGTTCCTGCCCATCTGGATCGGCCACCCCGAAGCGGCCGCCATCCTCATCAAGCTGCAGGGCACCGAGCTGCCGCGGCCCATGACCCACGACCTCATGACCTCGCTGATCGAGCATTTCAACGCCGAGGTCAAGCGCATCACCGTCACCGCCTTGCGCGACAACACCTTCTACGCCCTGCTCACGCTCTCGCGCGACGGCGAAGACATCGAGGTCGACTCGCGGCCCAGCGACGCGCTCGCCCTGGCGGTGCGCACCGACGCGCCCATCTTCGCCGCCGAAGACCTGATCGAAGAGAACGCCATAGAGTTCGAGCACGAGGTCGACGACACCGAAGAGATCGTCGAACGCTTCCGCGACTTCCTCGACCAGGTCAGCCCCGACGACTTTCGCGCCGAGCAGGGCGAAGAGAAGGCCGACGACGAAGAAGAAGACGATGACGAAGAAGAAGACGATGACGAGCTCGGCGATGAGCTCGACCAAGACGAAGACGACTGACCCGCCGAGCCGCGCGCGAGCGCGCGAGCGAACCCGAAAGAGAGCCATGGCCGTCGAGACCGACCCCGTCATCAAGCAGTTCCGCGAGCAGATCTCCGACAATGACCTGAAGGTCGTCGAGCTGCTCAACAAGCGCATCAGGCTGGTCACGCAGCTCTGGCAGTACAAGCGCCAGCACGACCTCGACGTCTACGCGCCGGCACAAGAGGACTGGCTGCTGACCTTCGTCACGCGCGCCAACAAGGGGCCCATCTCGAGCGACGCCCTGCACGAGATCTACCGGCACATCATCGAGGTCACCCAGCACGAAGCGCGGCAGTCGCTGGGACCCGCCGAGGTCGAAGCCTCCGACCGTTAGAACGAGCCCCCGGCCACCTCGGCCCGGCCGCCCGAGGCGCCGGACTTCGCCGGCCGCCTCAGGCGCGCTTGCGCGCCTTCCAGACCTCTTCGCACGGCCAGCGCCGCGCCCAGTCCAGGCCGACGATGTCGTCGAAGGGCGGGACCGGCTTGGCGCCCGCCGGCGGGCGCACCTCGAGCAGGTCCTCGACCTCGAAGCCACTCCTACGCAGCAGCCTGATCCAGTCGCCATAGCCCAGGTGGAACTCGACCTCGGGCTCGCCCGGCCACTCGAAGCGGTGCATGCCGAAGTAGTCGCGCACGAGGCGATCGGTCGGCAGCTCGTCCTCGGCGTCGGGCGCGCAGAGCATCAGGATCGTGCCGTTGGTCGTGCAGCGGGAACGTCAGGCCGTGGCGCTCCTGCAGCCGGCGGGCGGTGGCGAGCTCCTCGCGGGAAATGTCGATACCGACCGGCCGGGCGCCGCGCCGGGCCAGCCGGGCCGACACGTAGGCGATCCCGCAGCCGAGCTCGACCGCGTCGCTGTCGTCGGTCTCGCCCACCCCTCTCCCTGGATCCGGCGCGTCGCCGGCGCGCCGCGTCAGTGCAGCAGGCTCGCCGGCTTGACCCCGATGCCCGCCCGGATGAGGTCGGCGGCCGTGTGGTTGAGGGCCGCGTGCTTGTCTAAGTAGTTGCGCTCGAGAGCCTCCATGGCCCCGGCCGCCTCGATCACGTTCTGCGAGATGAAGTAGTCGAGGATGTCGCTGCGGTGTTTGCGGCTGGCTTCGACGGCGGGGTCGCCGCCTTCGTGCTCGGCCGAGATGTTGGGCACCTCGGCGGCGATCTCGACCACCTCGGCGCGGCGCTCGTAGGGCTGGCGCACGATGGACTTGTAGGCCTCGGTGACGTGGTGCTCGAAGCGCACGGCTTCGCGCAGCCCCAGCGCCTCGCGCGCAGCCGAGGCCGCGCGCAGCGTGTCGGAGTCGGCCGAGTTCGAGAAGTTGATGCCGCTCAGGCTGGTGGCGCCGTCGGCGGCGCCGAGCAGGCGCGCGCCCACGAGCAGCCAGAGCACCGACCAGGGGTTGTCGACGCCCATGAACACCGAGATCTTGAACTGGTTGCGCACCCCGAGCTTGCGCAGCACGAGGGCCGCGAGGATCGTGCCGATGTTGAAATTGAGCACCTCGCGCACGCCGTACTCGGTGAAGTAGTGCAGGTACTCGTCGACCCACCTGAGCACGTGCTCGTTGGGCTCGCCGATGCCGCCGAAGTAGCCGGTGATGGTCTCTAGGCCGACCATGAGGTTGGCGCCGTCGATGCCGCGCGTGTCGAGGCTTTCGACGTGACTGGCCCCGATCACCTGCATGGCGGCGCACACGGCGAGAAGGTCGCCGCCGGGGCGCGACTGCTCGGCCATGTTGCGTTCGCGGATGAAGCGCCCGGGCATGAGCTCGCGCTGTTCGACCGCCTGCCGGGCTTCGGCCAGCAGCCAGGGGAAGAACTGCAGGGCGCTGATCTCGAGGGTGACAGCGCTGGCGTCGTCGGCGATCGTGGCGTCCGCGGCGTCGGCGTCGCCGCCCAGCACGCCGCGCCGGTACTCGGCCAGCGTGACGAAGGCCCCGGCGTCGCGCTGCTCGACGAGCCACTCGACGCCGGCGAGATACGGCGAGCGCTCCTCGCGGAGGCGCTCGAGGCGGTTCTCGAGCTTGCCGGCTTCGTCGGCCGCGCCGTTGATCTGGTCGACTCCGCCGTACTTGTCGAGGACGTCGAACAGGCTCTCGACGAACGGGTTGTCGGGACTTGCCAGGAACTGGTTGACGGCGTCGACGTCGGCGGCCTCGATGCGCAGTCGCGCGCGCATGTCGTCACGGTCAGTCATCGCGCCTGCAGTCTACGCCGCCCGGCGGCACTTTGTCGCGCGGCCGCCGTGCGACACCGTTCGGCGCGGAGGCCGGTCGGCGCGGAGACGCCGGCGGCGCGGAGGCCGGTCAGCGCGGCGCCCGATACCAGCGGTGGTCGCGCAGCGCCGGGTCGTGCGATGGGAGGATCTCCCAGCCCGCGTCGCGGGCCATGCGCAGGAACGCCCTGGCCGGCTCCTCGTCGGGTGTCATGGGGCCGACGACCTCGCGATTGATGCCGAGGGGGACGACGTCGCCGGCGATGCAGACGGGGCCGTCGCTCGTTTGCACGAGCACGCTCTGGTGACCGCCCGTATGGCCGGCGCTGGGCACCAGGGTCAGGCCCGGCAGCAGGTCGACCCGGCCGTCGACCCGGCGCAGGCGCTCGCCGACGCCGGCGAGCCAGTCCGAGACGCCCACATACCAGAGCCCGGCCGCCTGCGAGCGCCGGTAGGAGCCGGCCGCCAGACGAGCGCGCGCCCGGTCGCTCGAGCCCCAGACAGTGGGCCTCGCCGGCCAGGGCCTCGTCGAGCTCGCGGCCCTGCACCACGACCTCGGCGCGCGGGAAGAGCGCGTCGTTTTGCACGTGGTCCTGATGGAGGTGCGTGTGCACGAGCACGTCGACGCTCCCCGGCTCGAGCCCCGCCGCGGCGAGCGCGCCGAGTATGGCGGCACGGCCATCACCGCGCACCTCGTAGAGCTCGGCGGAGGCGACGGCGTCGGGGCCGCTGTCGACGATCACGCGGGTCGCGCCGTCGTCGAGCAGGTAGGCGTAGCAGGGCAGGTCGAAGAGGATGTCGTCGAGGGCCCCCGGCACGTAGGCGGAAAGCGCCGAGCCGGGCAGTACGCCCACCTCGATGATCCGCACGCGCCAGCGCCCGTCGGCCGCCGGCCGCTGCTCCGCCGGCTGCGAGGCCGTCTCACGCGGGGTGCTCACGTCGGCCCACTTTCCGCTTGCGGCTGCGGCGCCGCCGCCGCGTCGTCGAAGTCGATGTGTCGCCAGTGGTGGCAGGCCACGAGCTCGCCGCCGCCCAGCTCCTCGAGCTCGGGCACCTGCTCGGCGCACAGCTCGTCGGCGTAAGCGCAGCGGGGGTGGAACCGGCAGCCCGACGGCGGATCGTGAGGACTCGGGATCTCGCCCCCCAGCACGTTGTCGAGATGGCCCTCGTTCAGGTGCGGGTCGGGCACGGGCGCGCACGACAGCAGCGCGTGCGTGTAGGGGTGCTTGGGGCGGCCGAGGATCAGCTCGGCCGGCCCCAGCTCCACGAGCTGCCCCACGTACATGACGGCGATGCGGTCGGCGCAGTAGCCCACGACGTTCAGGTCGTGCGTGATGAGCACGTAGGTCAGACCGAGGCGGCGGGCCAGGTCCTTCATCAGGTTGAGGATGCTGGCCGCGGCCGACACGTCGAGGCCGGCGGTCGGCTCGTCGGCGAGCAGCAGGTCGGGGTGGAGCGCCAGGGCCCGGGCGATCGACACGCGGCGCGCCTGACCGCCGGAGAGCTCGTGCGGGTACTTGTCGGCCTGCTCGTCGGACAGGCCCACCATCTCGAGCAGCTCGTCGACCGTGGAGCGCTCCTGCGGCGGCACGTGGTGCACGACGTAGGGCTCGTTCAGCAGGAACGACACCCGAAAGCGCGGTGACAGGCTCGAATGCGGGTCCTGGAAGATCATCTGCATGCGCCGGCGGACGGGGCGCCACTGGCGGCGCCGCAGGGTGAGCACCTCGCGTCCGTCGAGGGTGACGCTGCCGGCAGTGGCCGGGATCAGGCCGAGGATCGTGCGCGCCAGCGTCGACTTGCCCGAGCCGGATTCGCCGACGAGGCCGAGCGTCTCGCCGCGCACGACGTCGAAGCTCACACCGTCGACCGCCTGGACCTGGCCGGTGCGGCGGCGAGTCAGTCGCCCGATGATCCCCTGGCGATCGCGGAAGTAGGTGCGCACGTCGCGCACCTGCAGCAGGACGTCGCCCTGCTGGGCCGGCGTCACGGCGCCACCCTGCTGGGCTGGCGTCACGGCGCCACCGTGCCCGCGGCCGCGACGGGCCGGTCGGCCGGCGCCAGGTCCTCGTCGTAGATGAAGCAGCGGACGCGCCGCTCGCCGTGGGCGAGAAAGGCGGGCTCGCGCTCGCGGCAGACGTCGCGGGCGTGGTTACAGCGATCGGCGTACTTGCAGCCGACCGGCAACGCCAGCAGGCTGGGGACCCGGCCCGGGATCGCCGCCAGCACCACCCCGCGCTGCTCGCGCGATGGCACCGCCGCGAGCAGGGCGCGGGTGTAGGGGTGCAGGGGGTCGTCGAAGATCGACAGCACATCGCCCTCTTCGACCGTGCGGCCCGCGTACATGACGACCACCCGCTTGCACACCTCCGCGATCACGCCGAGGTTGTGAGAGATCAGCAGGATGGCGGTGCCGTGGGTCTCGTTGATCTCGGCGAGCAGCTTGAGGATCTGGGCTTCGAGGGTGACGTCGAGCGCCGAGGTGATCTCGTCGGCGATCAGCAGCGAGGGCTCGTGCAGCAGCGCGATGGCGATCATGACGCGCTGGCGCATGCCGCCCGAGAACTCGTGCGGATGGCTGTCGATGCGCTGGGCGGCGTCGGGGATGCCGACCCGGGTGAGCGCCTCGGCGACCCGCCGGCGCAGCTCGCTCTTGCTCTCGTGGTCGCGGGCGTGGGCGCGCTGCGCGGCGATCATCTGCTGGCCGATGGTGAACGTCGGGTTGAGACTGGTGAGCGGGTCCTGGAAGACCATGGAGACGGTTTTGCCACGCAGCCCGCGCAGCTCGCCCCGCGAGAGGCCGGCCACGTCGCGCCCTTCGACGAAGACGTGGCCGCCGGCCAGGGCGCCGTTGGGCGGCAGCAGGCGCAGCAGGGCGGCGCCCAGCGTCGATTTGCCACAGCCCGACTCGCCGACCACGCCGACGATCTCGCCCCTGCCCACCTCGAAGCTGACGTCGGACAGCGCCGGCAAGGGTCCCGCGTCGGTGTAGTAGACGACCTCGAGGTCTTCGATCCGCAGGAGCGGCGCGGTCGCCGCGCCCTCGACGCTGAGAGGCGACCCGGTCATCGGGCCCTCGGCATCAGGCGGCTCACCCCGCGCACGCCCGAGAGCTTGGGGTCAAGCACATCGCGCAGCGCCTCGCCGAGCATGGTGAAGCCGACCGTGACGATGATCAGGGCCAGGCTGGCGGCGAGGATCGCCCACGGCGAGATCAGCACGTAGGTGAAGCCGTCGGCCAGCAGCGCGCCCCACGAGGGGCTGGGCGGCGGCACTCCCAGGCCGAGGAACGACAGGCCGGCTTCGATGGCGATGGCGCTCGGCATGTCCATCGCCATGAGGATGACCAGCGGCGGCGCGATGTTCGGCAGCAGATGATAGGCGGTCAGACGGGTCGTGCTGACCCCGAGCGACAGCTCCGCCTCGACGTACTGGTTCTGCTTGGCGGCGAGCGTCATGGCGCGCACCACACGGGCATACCCCGGCGCCAGCGCCACGGCGATGACGATCACCACGTTGCGCAGCGAGGGCCCGAGGACGGCGAGCAGGGCCAGCGCCAGGATGACGGCGGGAAACGCCTGCACGGCGTCCATGCCGACGATCGCGACCTGGTCGGTGCCGCCCCCGAAGTACCCGGCGATGAGGCCGATGACGAGGCCCGCCGCCATGGCCAGCAAGACCGCCGGCACCGCCACGGCCATGGCGATCCGGGCGCCGTAGATCACCCGCGAGAGCAGGTCGCGGCCGAGCTCGTCGGTGCCGAGCAGATGGTGCAGCGAGGGCCCGGCAAGACGGTTGGCGATGTCCTGCTGGGTGGCGCTGTAGGGCGCGACGAGCGGCGCCGCGACCACCACGACGAACAGACCGACAACGACGATCAGGCCGAAGAGCCCGCCGGGCCGGCGCGCGACCTCGCGCAGCACCCTGCCGACCTGGACGAGCGCCGTCGCGACCGGACCGCGACCGGGGACCGTAGGGATGTCGGCGACGGTGCTCACCCTACGAGACCACCCTGATGCGCGGGTCGATCCAGTGGTAGACGAAGTCGGAGGCCAGGTTGACCGCCACGAACAGCAGGGCCACCACGAGCACGCCGCCGCGCACCACCGGGTAGTTGCGCGTCTCGATCGAGTTGTAGATGAGCATGCCCAGGCCGGGCCGCGCGAAGATCACCTCGATGAAGATCGCCCCGCCCATGAGCTGGCCGAGGCCGACCGCCAGGATGGCGATGGTGGGGATGACCGCGTTGCGCAGGGCGTACTTGTAGACGACCACCCGGTCGTGGATGCCCTGGGCGCGGGCGGCCGTGATGTAGCGCTCGTTCAACACCTCGAGCATGCTCGTGCGCACGAGGCGCGCGAGGTAGCCCATCCAGGCCACGGAGAGCGCGATGGCCGGCAGGATCAGGTGCTTGAGGTAGTCGGCCGGGTTGTCGACGTTGCCGAACCCGGTGGCCGGCAGCCAGGTGAAGTGCACCGCGAACACGAGCAGTAGCAGCAGCCCCACCACGTAGGCCGGCATGGTGATGAGCGATACCGAGATCACCGTCGCCACGCGGTCGATCCAGCCGCCGGGGTGGGTGGCGGCGTAGACGCCGAGCGGAATGCCGACCACCGCCGCCAGAAGCAGGCTCGTGGCGGCGAGGATGATCGTGTGCGGCAGCGCGGCCCAGATGAGCGAGGTCACCGGGCGCTGGCTGGCAAAATCGACGCCGAGGTTGCCGTGCAGGGCGTTCCAGAAGAAGTAGTAGACCTGGGCCGGCACGGGCTTGTCCAAGTACATCTGATGGCGCACCTGCAGGATGAGTTGCTCCGGCGCCTTGGCGCCCAGCAGCAGCCGCACCGGGTCGCCCGGCACGAGATGGATGAGCAGGGCGAGGAACGTCATGATCAGGATGACCACGAAGAAGGTCATGACGAGACGGCGGAGCATGTAGTCGAGCACCGCTTACGCTCCGCGTCGCGCTACGAACGTGTGGGACAAGCCGGGTTCAGGCGCCGGTGAATCTCCAGAACATGGGGTCGCCGTCGGGCCGGAACACGGCGGCCACGGACTTCTTGAACGCGTAGGGGTTGGTGATGAAGGCGATCCACACCATGTTGGCGTCGGCGTCCCAGACCTGCTGCATCTGCTGGTAGATCTGGGTGCGCTTGGCGGGGTCGAGGGTGATGGCGCCCTGCTCGAAGAGCTGGTCGAACTGCTTGTTGGACCACTCGCACCAATTCCACAGGCTCTTCTGCGACGTGACCCACCACTCCATCGACCAGTACGGGTCGGGCTCGGTCACGTAGTAGTTGTAGACGAGCTGCCGATTGGTACCGCCGCCGCCCTGGCCCGGGATCTCCCAGAAGGTGGCGGCGTCCTGCACGTTGATGGTCACCGTGAGGCCGATGTCGGCGAGGTTCTGCTGGATGACCTGGGCGGCCGTGCGGTCGGCCGGCGCGTCGATGATGGTGAGCGACAGCTTGCCGCCGGACACGCCGGCGGCGCTCAGGTAGGACTTCGCCTTGGCGACGTCGCGATCGTACGTCGGCGCCTGGGGCCAGTAGCCGAGCCCCATGGCCTGCGGGATGATGGCGTTGGCCCGCTGCCAGACGCCGTCGTAGGCCGCCGCCAGGATGCCGGGCACGTCGACGGCCTGGCGGATTGCCTTGCGCACGTTGATGTTCGACAGGAACGGGTCGGTCACGTTCATGGCGATCCACTCGTAGTTCAGGGTCGGCATGTGCACGAGGTTGAACTTCGGCGAGTTGGTCAGCAGCTTGACGTAGGCCGTCGAGATCTGGGCGAAGTCGAGGTCGCCGGACTGCAGCGCCGTCTGCGCGGCGCCGTCGTCGGTGATCTCCTGGAAGACGATCTGCTGGGCGGCCGGCGGCGGCGCGTAGGCCGAGTTGGCCTTGCCGTAGTCGGCGAAGCGGGTGAGCACGACCTTCTGCTTGGGGACCCACTGCGTGAACTCGTACGGGCCCGTCCCCACGGGGTTGCGCACGTACCCGCTGCCGAGCTGCGTGACCGCCTTCTTCGACAGGATCTTGCCGGAGAGCACCGGCAGGGTGCTGCGCATGAGGGGAGCGAACGGCGTGTTCATGATGATGGTGCCGGCGTACTTGGACTCGACCTTGACCTCTTTGAGAGCCCCCCAGTCGGCCTGGTAGGCGGCCGCCAGCTTGGGCTTCGTGAGGCCGGCAATGCGTTCGAACGAGAACTTGACGTCGTCGGCGGTGACCTCGCCGAAGTTGCGATGGAACAGGATGCCCTGCTTGAGGACGAAATGGTAGCTGAGACCGTCGCTCGAGGGCTCGAAGGTGTCGGCGAGGGTGTTCACGACCTCCCAGGTGCCCGGCTTGTAGCTCACCAGGCCCTCGGAGATGGCGTCGAGCACGTACACATCGACCGGCGAGCTCCAGTTGGCGGGGTCGAGGATGCCGACCTCGAGCGTGCTGCGCACGTTGAGGGTGCCAAGGCTCTTGCCGCCCGCGGCCGTGCCCGAGGCGCTCGGAGTGGCGCTGCTGCTGCCGCTGCCGCAGGCCGAGAGCAGCGAGCCGGCGACCGACACCGACACGCCGAGAAGCGCCGCCCGCTGCAGGAACTCCCGGCGCGACATGCCGCCGCGATTCAAGCTCCGGAGCAGTTCATCGATGGAGTCGTGCGCCTGTGCCATGGCTCCCCCTGTTGTCGCAGGATGCTCGTGGGATCTGTCGCAAGAACCGGCCGACGACCGCAGCCTTACCCGCATTATAGTGTGGTTGTGTGCGCATGCAACGGCACACAAAGGCGAGTCCGTATCGTAGTGATGAATCTCGTTCTGCGCACGGCTGCAATAGTGGGCAAATATGCGGCGCCGATCGTGGCGAGAGTCGTCACCCTCTCGTTCCCGTCTCTCAGGGCGGTCCCACGCCGAGCTCCCGCTCGGCCTCGACGATGATCCTGCGCAGCTCGGCGGCGACCTCGCCCGGCAGAGGCTGCGGCTGGTGCGTCTCGAGGATCCTGCGGGCCTCGGCCAGCGCGCGGTCGTAGAGGCTCGTCGCACCGGCCGCGGTCCAGTCCTCGCGGACCCGCCGGTCGATGAGCTGCGAGCGCGACTGACCCCGCATGCCGCGATACGTGTCGTCGTGGGAGAGGAAGTCGCTGAACGGACCCACCTCGGCGATCACGTCGACCGACAGGGTCTCGTCGGTGACCGGGATCCCCGGCACGCAGAACTTGACCATGCGCGCGAACTCGGCGTCCATGACGAGTTGCGCGTAATCGATGGTGACGCCCGACTCCAGCATCCCCAGCCCGTAGATCAGGTTGGCCCCTGCCAACGCCGGCAGCAGGCTGGTGAGAGTCTTTTCGTGGCCGGATTGGGCGTCCGCCAGTTTGGAGTCGCACTACGCACCGGCGACCCAGCTCGGCAGCAGGTAGAAGCGCGCCAGGCAGGCGACGCCGGCGCCGATCATGCCGCACTCGGGGCTGCCCACCGAGGCGCTGGCGAAGCGCAGGTCGAGAGCGGTCGTCGACGAGCCGTAGACCACCGGCGCGCCGCGGGCGGCGAGCTGCGCCAGCGTGATGCCGGCGAGCACCTCGGCGTTGTGGGTGACCAGCGTGCCGGCGAGGTTGACCGGCGACGAGCCACCGGCCATCGCCATGGAGAGGACGTTGACGGGCACCCCGGCCCGCGCCCCCTCGATGATGATGCGGCAGGCGTCGGCGACCAGCTTGAGCGGGCTCACCGGACAGGTCAGGAACGAGAGGATGGGCCGCTTGCGCAGCTTCTCGCGACCGCCGGCGATGGCCGCCGCCATGTCGATCATCTTGCCGGCGCAGAAGCCGGAGAGGGGACCGATGGTGGCGTGTTTGGTGGTGTTCGAGAAGATGGCTTCGGCGTTGTGCAGCGCCGCCGTGTCGGGCGGCACGTCGTGAGCGCCGAGAGGTCGTTCGACGACGTCGATCTCGGGCAGAGCGTCGATGATCCTCGTGCAGTCGGCGACGTCGGCCTTGCGCGACTCGTGCAGCTCGCCGGTGTACGGATCGACGACCTGGATGCCCTCGCCGAAGTTGGTGAAGCCGACGCGGCCGTCTTCGAGCACGACGTCGTTGGCCGGGTCGCGGCCGCAGAGAACGACCTTCGCGGGAGCCGAACGCACGGCGTCTTCGACGACGTGCTCGGGCAGGTACGCCACGCGGCGCTCGCGGTCGATCCCGGCGCCGGCCGCCGCGAACATCTCGAGCGCCTCGTCGTCTTCGACGAAGACGCCGGTGCCAGACAGCACCTCGAGCGTGGCGAGATGGATCTCGCGCAGCTCGTCGGCGGTGAAGACCTCGAGCCTGAGGCCGCCGCTCATGCGCGCGCCCGCGCGTGGGTTGCGTTTCATCGTCGGACCCCTCCCCCCATGGTCAGCGCACGGCGGTGGAGACGGGCGCCGTGCGCTCCCTGAACCGCTCGACGCAGTTGATCGGTACATCGAGGACGCGGGCGATGTTGACCTTGGCCTCGATCATGTTCGCCTGCCGCGGCTGGCTGATGGCGTAGCTGTGGATGCGCCCGAACCCGTACTCGTTACGCACGTCGGTCATGACCACGGGGTCGGACAGGTCGAACGGCGTCACACCGAGCTTGCCGGCCACGTAGTCCTTCGCCTCCGCGAGACGCAGGCCGCGGGTCATCTGCAGGCGGGCGACCAGATCTCCGGCCGCTCGCATACCGCCCATGCCCGCCGCCTGCGCATGCGCGTTGTGCATGCCATGCGGGTCGCCCGAGCCCACCTACAAGCCGTCGAGGCGCAGGATGTCGACGCACGCCTTGGCCGCCCGGCACACGGCGTCGGCCGGTGGGTGGACGAACATCGGCACGGCACCGACACCCATGCCGGCGTTCATGTGTACGGGGATGGTCGCAACCGCCATGCACGGTTTGACGATGGCGATCGCCCGAGCGATGTTCCAGGCGCAGCTCTTACCGGTGTTCACATTGACGACCGGCCCGAACATGGTGACCCCGGCCTTCTGGGCGAGGAGGAGCTGCTCGCGCGGCCACAGGCCAGCGAGGCGTACGCCGTCGTACTCGAGCTCGCCGTGCATACCGAGCACGAACTCGCCGGCCATGCCGAGCTGCACGCCGAGGTCGGGGTACTTGCCGCGGATGATCGCCGTGGCGCGCAGGGCGGCGAGGAACTCGGGGTCGCCCGACGCGCCGGTCGTGTCCCAGTCGATCGCGTCGGCGCCGGCCTCGTACTGCGAGTCGGCGAGATGGACCATGTCGAGGACGGCCATCTCGACGGCTTCTTCCTCGCTGGCCTTCGCCTCGGCGATGCGGCCGAGCGGCAGGAGCTCGTTCCAGTTGTCGCACGGACCGTCGGGCTTGGAGTAGAGGCCGAGGTTGGGCATCACCCCGTACTGCAGCGGCGCCACCGTGGCGAGCAGGGCGTCGTGCATGTACTGAGCCTCGTAGGCGAGGATGGTGCGGACCACCTTGAGCGAGTAGTCGCCGACGCAGAGCTCGAGCAGGTCGGCGCCCATCCACTGCTCGTAGGTCTGCAGGTCCTGGATGCGCGTCGCGTGCGTCTTCATGCCGGTGCCGTCGCAGGAGAGGACGACCTCGTCGCCGACGTCGACGCCGGTGAAACGCGCCGGCGACGCGTAGATGTCGAGCAGGTGCCCGAGCTCGTCGTCGGCCAGCGGCGGCACCTTCGCCCGCTTGACCGCCGCCTCCGAGCCGGCCACGAGATCGGCCATGATCTCGCTGCGGGTCAGGCGCACAAAGGTGCCGTCGGCCATGCGGGTCGGCACCCGGGCTTCGCTTGTCACACGCACCCTCCCCGTGTCGGACGATACCGGCCGGGTTGCTAATCGACCGGTCAATTAGTAACCCATCACACATCGGCGCCAGGGCTTCTGTCAAGCGTCGGCGTCCGCGGCATCCCCGTCGGCTTCGTCGAGCGGCGCCCTGCCGACGTTCTCGCCCTCCCACTCGAAGTTGGTCTTGTCCGTGCGCGGCGGTCGAGATAGTCCATCTCGATCGTGCCGAAGGGCGCATGCCCTGCTCTGATCATGACGATGGTCCTTTCTGTGCGATACTAACCACAGACGGCACAATCATTGCGGCCCCCGAAGGGCGTTTCGGGCGACGCCCGGAGCCGCTGCGGGGCTGCGGCACGAGCGCAGGGCCGCGGCCCGCGGAGGTGTGGGGGCGCATGAAGGCACGAACGACGTGGCTCGCCGAGCACGAGAAGAGCCGCATCGCAGACGAGGCCATCGGCCTGCTCGAACGGGTCGGCATGCGCTTCGCCGGTTCCCGGGTGTTGCCCCTGCTCGCCGAGCACGGCGCCACGGTCGACGAGGCCACCGGCATCGCCCGTCTGCCGCGCGAGCTCGTCCAACAGGCGCTCGCCCAGTGTCCCCGCTCGTTTACGATGGCCGGCGTCACCCCGGCCGACGACATCGTCCTCGGCGACGACCAACCGTTTCACTTTGCCCCGAGCGGCTGCGTCGCCAAGACCCTCGACTTTCGCACAGGCGTGCGTCGGCCCAGCACGCTCCAGGACCTGCGGGAGTGCACCGCCCTCATGGACGAGCTGCCGCAGCTCGACCTCATGTGGACCCAGGTCAGCGCCACCGACGTCCCGCTCGACCGGCGCGAGCTCGTCGAGTACTTCACGATGCTCACCGAGACGTCGCGACACGTGACGTTCGTCGACTGCCCAGGCGAGGTCGACGCCGTCCTGCGGATCGGCGAAGTCCTCGCCGGCGACCTCGACCGCTTCCGCGAGCGGCCGCGCTGCTCGACGGTCTGCACCGCGGCCTCGCCGCTGCAGGCCGACGGCCCCGCCCTCGACGTCCACGCCGCTCTCGCGGCTCACGGCGTGCCCGTCGAGGTCTACTCCATGACGATCGCCGGGGCGACCTCACCCGTGACCCTGGCCGGCACGGTCGTCCAGGGCCTCGCCGAGTTCCTCGGCGTCGCCACGGCCCTGCAGGTCGCGGCGCCCGGGGCAAGGCTCGTCTTCTGCTTCGGCTCCGGCGTCCTCGACATGCGGCGCGCCACCTTCTCGCTGGGCTGCGTCGAGAGCGCTCTCATGGGGGCGATGGCCACCGAGGTGGGACACTACCTTGGCGTGCCCACGCTCAACCCCGGGTTGTCCACCGACAGCAAGCACGCCGGGCTGCAGACCGGCTACGAAAAGGGCCTCAAGGTCGCCGGCGTCTGCGGCGCCAACCCCGACATCGTCTCGGGCTGGGGCCTCATCGACTCCCACAACACCATGTACCTGCCGCAATCGGTGATCGACAACGAGATCGCCGCCATGGTGCGGCGCCTCCACGGCCCCGTCGAGGTCTCCGCAGCCACGCTGGCGGCGGAGTCCATCGCCAGGGTCGGTCCCGGCGGCGGGTTCCTCGGCGAGAGGGACACCGCCCGCCGCATCCGGGCGGGCGAACACCTGCAGCCGTCCGTGTCCGCCAGGCTCTCCTACGACAGGTGGGTCGAAGAGGGCCGGACCGAGAACGACGTGGCCGGCGACGAGGTCGAACGGCTCCTCGCGGCCCATGCCGCGAAAGCGCCCGTCCTCGACGACGACCGCCTCGAGGCTCTTGCCGCCGTCTGCCGGATGGACGGCGCCGACGTGCGGCGAGCGCGTCGCGAGTAACGGCCGGCGACCATCCCCCGACATCGCGGAGGCGTCATGACGATGAGGATCGGCTACATCGGGCTCGGCAGCCTGGGCCGGCATCTGGCCGGCAGCCTGCTGGCCGCCGGCTTTCCCGTCACCGTCCACGACGTCGACAGGGAGGCGGCGAGCGCCCTTCTGGCGGCGGGGGCCTTGTGGGCCGACTCCGCCGAAGCGACGGCGCGGGTCTCCGACGCCGTCGTCACCTGCCTGCCCTCGCCCGACGTCGTCAGCGCGGTCGTGGCCGGCGCGCACGGCATCCTCGACGGACTCGCCGCCGGCGGCACCTGGATCGACATGAGCACGAACGACCCGCACGAGCTCCAGCGCCTCGCCGCCCTGGCCGCCGAGCGGGAGGTGGCGACGCTCGAAGCGCCGGTGACGGGCGGCGTGCACCGCGCGGCGGCGGGCATGATCACCGTCCTCGTCGGCGGCGA
>CAWCWZ010000017.1:0-13053 GCA_963799395.1 uncultured Actinomycetes bacterium | reverse complement strand
GTGGGCCATGTCGTAGAGGATGATGGCGTCGACGCCCTCCGCGGTGAGGAAGCGCTGATCTCGCGACGCTCGCGGTGGAGCACCATGCTGCGTCCGAAGATGATCAGCTCAGGCCGCCAGCGGGCGATCAGCACGCCCTCGTCGCGGCCACGTCGACAAGGTAAGGGTCGTCGGCGCACTGGGAAGTTTACTACGGCCTGCGCGCCGGCGCGGATCGCGCGCGACGAAATCGCGCAGCGCCCACGGCTGGGCGCTCACATGATGGCCTTGGCGATGCGGTCGTTCATGACCATGCGCAGGCGCCGTGGCTGGTCTTGGTCGCGGTTGCAGAAGCCGACCAGGCGCTGAACACGGGCGATGTCGGCCATTCGGCTGCGACCAGGTGGTCTCGGTCTGGCGAGCCGAGCAAGATCCGCCAGCTCTCGCCTCGAGGCGGTGCTATGCGGTGATGAACCGGGCGGCCTGTAGAGAAGAGGTCGTCGTCGTAGAAGGCCTCGAACTACGGCGTCGCGCGGCGGCCTGGTCCATGATCGAGGCCAGGCGCACGCAGCCAGGCCGCCACCGGAAAGGGACGCGTCCATGCACGACTCGTCGCCAGGCCGGTGCTGGCGATGGCCGCGCAGTAGAGCCGGTGGGCTGGCGGGCGTCGCCCTGCGGCAGCTCGACACTGGGCAGCTGGTGGTCGTACACGATCGGTCGCGCGAATGGTGGCTCTGCGAGGTGGAGGATGCTCAGGCCGGCACGGTGTTTCCGTGATGTTGATGGTCACGGCGTCGCGCTCGACGACGTCGCAGTCGAGGTAGGCCAGAGCGATCCACGCTGCGCGCCGTCGGCTGCGGTTGAGGCCTTGTGGTGAATGATCGAGTACGCACCGACGCGCCGCTTGTCACTAGCCCGACGTGGCGCCCCCCGAGCAAGACCGGGCGCGCCGCTGTGGTGCACCGCGACTGGTGCAGGCGATCGTCGCACCAGGCGCGGCAGGTTCTGCTGGTGGTAGTAGTCGGGGCGGGTCACCCGGGCCAGGTCGTGTGGCTGGGCGAGGGTGCGGTGGCCGACGGGCTCGCCTTCAGGCGCCGAGAAGGGCTGACGGCCAGCTTGGCGAGTGGGATGGAAAAGATCGGCACGTCGGCGCCATCCTCGTCGCGGGCGAGCTCGAACCCGTAGAGCGGTAGGCGGCTTCGAGGCGCAGCGTGCCGCGCGCGCCCAGGCCGACCGGCGTCGCCCGCCGGCCAGCAGGTGGGTCCGACAGTCCCGAAGGTTGCCCGATGGCGATGAACAGCTTGAAGCAGAGCGTGGTTCGCCGGCGTAGCCGGCGCGACCGACGCCACGCCGCGCCGGCCGCTGTCAACTACCGGCAGCAGCTGTGACGCAGGCTGGAAGCCCTCCTGCTCCAGCGCGCTCGAGGAGACGGCGCGCCCGGCCTGCAGGCGCATGGTGATCTCGCGGTAGGTCGCGCAGTTCGAGCCGTCGAGCGCTTGCTCGGCCTGCGGAAGTGTCGTCGCCAGGCGCTGGCGTTCACGACGAGCAGGACGCTCGGCGGCGAAGTGGTACAGGTAGGCGTCGTCGAGGGTGCCGCTGGCATCGTCGGCGATGATCGTGGACCGCGCCTGGCAGGTCCTCGAGCGCGGCGGCGTTGTTGGTGAGGATGTGTCGTAGAAGGGCAGCGCGTCGGCGCCGCCGCGACGAGGTCCGGCCCATGCGCCAGAATGTCGAAGAAGTGGGCGCGCTTGCGCGCGGCGACAGGTGCTGCTCACGCTGCGGCTAGTGGAGCCGGATCTCCGAGCCGGCGAAGTCGACCATGCGGCCGCCGGCCGCCAGGTGGCGGTCGAAGAGGGCGGGCGCCAGTCAGCCACCGTGATCGACCTCGTCCCCCCCGCTTTCGTCGCGGCCTCCACGCTACGCCCTGCCGGGCTCGCCGGCGAGGTACGCCTTGAGGCGCTCGAGGCCCTCGACGATCCGCGGCGTGTCGATGCCCGAGTAGGCGAAGCGCACGTACTGCTCGCGTTCGCCCGGCTGCCGGCGGCCGAAATGGGCGCGCGAGCAGACCGCGACACCGGTCTCGCGGAGCACCGCCCGGCGGAAGTCCTCGACGTCGCTCAGCCCCCTGGCCCGCATGGCGCCGGTCACGTTGGCGAACAGGTAGAAGGTGGTGTTCGGCGAAAAGCAGTGGACGCCGGGCATCTCGTTCAGGAGTGCGACCGCCGCGTCGCGGCGCTCCCGCAGGACGGCGACGATGTGGCGCGGGCCGCTCTGGTCGCCCGTCAGGCCCTCGAGGGCGCCGTACTGGACGAAGTGGTTCGCGCACGACTCGTCGTTGACGTTCAACCTGGCGAACACCTCGGCCACCTCTCGCGGCCCGATCGCGGCGCCCAGGCGCCAGCCGGTCATGGCGAACTTCTTGGAGAACGTGTAGAGGATGACGCTGCGCTCAGCCATACCGGGGAGGGCGGCCAGCGACCTGCTCCTGCCCGCGTAGCGGATGTCGAAGTAGGCTTTGTCGCAGAGCACCATCAGGTCGTGCTCGACGGCGAGCTCGGCGAGGCGCTCGAGCTCCGCCGGCGAGCACTCCGCCCCCGAGGGGACTTCTGCAGGTCGTTGACGATCAGGAGCCGGGTGCGCGGCGTGATGGCGGTCGCGAGGCCCTCGAGATCGAGCACGAAACCGTCGTCGCCCTCGAGGTAGCCGTAGGGCACGGCGACGCCGCCGTGAAACTCGATCTGCGACTCGTAGATGGGAAAGCCCGGACTGGGGTACAGGACCTCGTCGCCCGGGTCCATGAGCGCCAGCAGGAACTTGCCGATCACCGGTTTGCCGCCGGGCTCAATCACGACGTTGTCCGCCACGTAATCGACGCCGTGGGAAGCGCTCACATCGGCGGCCAGGGCATCGCGGAGCGTCGGGATGCCGGCGTTCGGACAGTACCCCGTCCGGCCGTCCCCGACCGCCCGAAACGCCGCCTCGACGATGTTCTCGGGCGTCGCGATGTTGAGGTCGCCGAGATGGAACGGGTACACCTCGTTCCCGGCGGCGGCGAAGGCGGCCGCCTCGGCCGAGACCGCGAAAGCGGTCTCGGTACCCAGCGCGCGACCCGTTCGGCGATCCTGCCCCCCCCGCCTGCCACCCGGCGAACCGCCGGGCGGGCGCGAGCGCCCCGCTGAGCCTGCGATCCATCCCCAGCCTCCCTTCCCAGAAACGAAAACGTGGACAGAGGCGAAGCGTCTGGCTTCACCCCTGTCGACGCGTTACCCGTCGCGTCGCGAGCGACGCGAGCACGTTCAGGGACCCGTCCGGTCGCGTTCCTGTGGCCTGAGAGTTTCGGCGGCGTTCGCGCCGCCTTGCCCCTTCGGCGACCGCCGCTCGTTCGTTCTCGCGAGCAGGCGGTCTCTCACGCGACCTTCGACCGGGAGACCGTGTCAGCGCCAGTCTGAGCCTTCCGACCGCGAACGTGAACCGGGCGCGCTGAGCCGCAAGGCTCACCGCGCCGGTTCACGTCCTGCCGCTTGCGACCCAGGATCAGCTCACAGGCACCTCGAGGCCCATGGCCCCGAGCTCGGCCCGCACGTCGTCCATGGCCTTGCGGTACTCGTCGCTCACGATCCGCTTGGTGCCGGCGTCGTAGACCTCCTGGAAGGTCAGGCCCTTGTCGGGGTCCTTGAGCTTGTCGCCGAACAGCGGGAACACCTTCTGGGCCAGCGGCTCGGCCTCGGCACGCGTGAGCTTCGACGCCGCCAGGCCGATCTCGGCGTGGAACTTGTGGTCGTCGGGCACGAGCGAGTCGGACTGCACGGCCATCGCCGGATGGCCCGAGAACACGTTGCCGCCCGAGGTGACCACGGCCAGCATGTAGCAGGCCATCTCGTAGTGGTACTGCTTGGTGCCGGAACCGCCGCCCAGGTACGGGAGGTTGACCATCGGGTAGCCCATATTGCGGCCGATGGCGGCGTTCGACATGGCGATCGCCCAGATCAGCGGCCGCGTCGACGAGAGGTGCAGCTTGCTGTGCAGCGGCGCGTTGTAGTGATAGCTGCCGCGGAAGATGAGGTTGCCCATGATCATGTAGCAGGTGGCCGTGACCGCGACGCCCTCGGCGCCGCCGGCGTAGCCGCCGAACAGCGGCGTCGAGGTCGAGCCGATGTTGGCGGAGATGCTGTTGTAAAAGGCCACCTTCTGCAGGGCTTCGTAGCCCACCACGAGCTCCGACAGGAAGTCGATCAGAAAGCCGTCGCTCGGACGCAGACCGAAGTCGGGGTAGCTCGCGGCGAACATCGAGGCCGGCTGCGAGGCGGCGGAGATGCCGTTGATGATCGGCAGCCCGGCGCGGCCGGAGCGGCGAATGCCCTCACGAGCCAGGCGAACCGTCTTGCAGGCGGCCAGCACCTCTTGCGGCGAACGCACCCGCGCGTCCCTGCCGCGGAGGTGAAGGATCGAGGGCACGCTGACCGAGTCGACGATCGAGAACGAGGCCATCTTCTCGACCGTGTCCATGAAGACCTGTTCGTCGGTCGTGTAGATGCCGCCGCCGACGTGCACCCAGGGACGGTCGTCGGTCGTGTCGGGCCGTCGGCCGCGCATGACCTTGCGCTCGCGGCCCTCGCCGAAGGTCGCCTCGCGGGGGCACTGGCCGCAGGCGGTCAGGATCTCGTCGCGCGTGAACTCCATCACGCGGTTGGTCTCGGGGCAGTAGGCGCCGGCCTCGGCGAGCAGGTCGACGGCCGCCTGGAAGACACGGTCGGTGAGGTCGTCGTCTGAGTTGATGATGGTCTGCTTGTCCCACTTGATGTTGTACCGGGCGATGAGCTCGGAGAGCTTGGGGACGAAGCGCTTCATGTAGTAGTCGGTCTCGGAGGTGAGCGGCCCGATCTCGGCGCGCTCGAAGACCTCGATCAGGTCGATCATGGCGTTCTCCTGGGGGTCGGGGACGACGAATCGTGGCGCTCGAAGGAGACGGCGCGGGCCATCGCCGGCGAGCTGCCCGGGCGCTTCCTCACGAGACCAGTCTGGCGGCCAGGTTGACGGCCTCGTAGGCGGTGCCGGCCCAGCCGTCGGCGCCGATCGTGTCGGCCCACGCCTGGGTGGTCGCGCCGCCGCCGATGATCACCTTGTAGCGGTCGCGAGTGCCCTGGTCCTTGAGCGCCTCGATCACGTCGCGCTGACCGACCAGCGTGGTCGTGAGCAGCGCCGACATGGCGATGACGTCGGCGTCGACTTCCTTGGCCTTGTCGACGAACTTGAAGAGGTCGACGTCGATGCCGAGGTCCCATACCTCGAAGCCCGAGGTCTCGAAGAGGAGCTTGAGGATGTTCTTGCCGATCGAATGCAGGTCGCCCTTGACCGTGCCGAGGACGATCGTGCCCTTCTTGGGGCCGGCGTTGCCGCTCTCCTTGATCTTCGGCTCGAGCACGGCCATGGCCGCCTGAAAGGCGAGGGCCGCCTGCATCAGCTCGGGCAGGAAGATGTCCTCGCACTCGAACTGCTCGCCGATGACGTTGAGGCCGGGCAGCAGGCCCTGGTCGATGATCGTCTTGGGCTCGGCGCCGGCGGCGAGAGCCGCGTTGACGCCGGAGAGGACGGCGTCCTCGTCCTGGTCGATGATCGCTTGCTTAAGCTGCTCGAAGAGCTCCTCGTGCCCCATGGGCGCACTCCTTGGTCTCGAAGCTGACAGGTATCGGCCGCGTCGCGGCGGTCGTCGACATCTTGGCTGCTTTTCCGTTCCTGGGACTTCGCCTGGGCTACACCTGCGGCGCCTCCAGGGGTACGGCGTCGCCGGCCACAAGGCCGGTGAAGCGCGCGCGGATGGTCGCGTCGAGCGTCGCATCCCACACCGCCGGGTTCGGCTGGGAGAGGATGCGCCGCGCCTCGGCCAGGGCCCGGCCGTGGATGTCGGGCCGGCCGGCCGCTTCCCACTGGGCGCGCATGCTGCGGTCGGCGAGCCTGGGCAGCACGGCGGTGGTCTTCATCCGCGCCTTGGTGTGCTGGCGCCCCATGTAGCTGCCCCCAGGGCCGACGGCGGCGATCTCGGTCAGTGCCAGATTCTCTTCGCTGAACTCGAGCCCGCGCCACACGCGCTTGTCCATGAGGGCGATCTCGTTGTCGATCACGCACTTGGCGAAATCGAAGGCCATGAGCGAGCTGAACAGGCCGCCCATGTTCAGCAGGGTGGCGCCGGCCGTCACCCCGAGCACGGTGTTCATGCCGGTCTCGAAGCCCGACTGGGCATCGCTGCCGTGAGCGTTCGTGAGGCCGATGTAGCCGCCGGCAGGCACGCCGTAGAACCGCGCGAGCTGGGCCTGGGCGGCCAGCAGCATGCCGGTCTCGATGGCCCCCGGAGTGTAGGCGCCCGTGCGCATGTCGGCCACCGTGGGCAAACTGGCGTAGATCACCGGCGTGGCCTCTTTGACCATCTGCTGGAACGCGGTGATGGCGAGGAACTCGGCGTTACCGACGACCAGGCAGCCCATCATCGTCATGGGCGCTGTGAGGCCGGCGTTGGGCACCACGGTCGTGTAGACCGGCAGGCCGCGCTCGGTGAGCCACAACACGGCCTCGGTCGACTCGACGTCCATGGTGAGCGGGCTGACCATGGGACAGTAATGATGGTTGATCACGGGCCGCTCGCGATAGGCGTCGGGGCCTCCGGCGATGAGCTCGCCGAGCTCGACGACCTGGCGCAGGTCGCCCATGTTGGGCGTGTTGCTGCGCACCGGCTTGAGACAGTTCTTCAGCGCCGGATAGAACCGGCTGAGGCTGAACTGACCTTCGGGCGCGTCGGCGGCAAGGGTGGAGATCGAGAAGACGTCGAAGCCCGGCAGCTCGTTGATCAGGTAGGCGATGCTGGCGATGTCGGCGGACGTCGCCCTGCGCTCGACGCCCGTCGCCGGGTCGACGACGTTGGGCGCCGACGATCCGGTGACCACGATCGGACCGTCGTCGGGGATGGTGCGGTCGAAGCGCGGGTCGCGGCCGCGGAAGGTGAAGCTCGGCGGTGCCATGGCGCGGTAGGTCTCGACGACGTCGGCCGGGAACTGCACGATGCCGGTCTCGGAGTCGACGCTGCAGCCCGTGCGCCTTGAAGATCTCGCGGGCACGGGGGTTGTGGGCGGCGATACCCACCGCCTCGAGGACCTCGAGCGACGCCTCGTGCGTGCGGCGGACCTCTTGCGGCGTGAGCAGCTCGGCGAATCCCATGCGGATCAGCCCCTCTCCTCGTCGTGGTCGAGACCCGACGGACTCGCCGGCATGGCCTGCGACCCGGCCAGGCGGGAGAGTTCGTCGAGGTGGGCCTCGATGAACTCCATGAGCATGACCTGGTGCTTCAGGTACATCAGGTACTCGTCGTCGTTCAAGACCTCGTCGGCCTCGTAGTAGGCGCTCACATCCCAGTTGAGCACGTAGAGGTTGGCGCTTCCGATCATGCGCGGCAGGGCGGCGAGCTCGGCAGCGGTCATGGCGCCGGGCGAGTTGAACGTGGCCGCCTCGTCCTGGTAGGCCCGCACGAAGATGGCGGCCTTGTCGAGCCACAGCTCGCCGCTGTCGCGGCCCTCCCACGAGCTGCAGAAGTAGACGACGCCCTCGGCCACGTCGAAGATGCGGTAGTCGAGCTTGGACCAGTCGAAGTCGAACAGCCCGGAGCACGAGGAGCCCGACGTCTCCACGGGCCCGGAGGCGGTCGCCTCTTCATCTACCCACTTGAGATTGCCGGGATGGTAGTCGCAGTGGACCGGGATGTAGGGCATCCCGCGCAGCTCCGGCTCCTGGTCGGCGCCCTTGCCCAGGGCCTCGTCGATGGCGGGCAGCCATTCCAGGTAGTAGTCGTCGACGACGCTGCCTCCGGTTCGCGCCTGCTCCGCGTAGCCGGCGAAGGTGGAACGCAGTTCCCGCAGGAGCTGCATGATCGGCGGCTGCTCGCGGCCAAGGCCCCTGGGGTCGAAGTCGTGCGCGAGGTAGTGGAACTGCGCCAGCACGCGGCCGCCGCTCTCGAACTCCCTGTCCGTGCAGCGGTTCTTGACCCAGGTGTACTTGTCCTTTCCCTCGAGCATCTCGTACACCGCGAAGAACCGCGTCAGGCGTTCGCCGTTCGCCGTCTCCTCCCGGGTCACGAACGTCTCGCCGCGCTTGGCGGGATAGACCCGCGCGGCGAGGTGGAAGCCCTTCGCGTTGATGTGGTTGACGAGGGCGTGCTCGAAGCGGATCTCACGCTCGTCGATGGCCTTGTTGTACTTGCGCACGAAGTACCGGTGCTCGCCGTCCGCGTCGCGCGTGCGCACGGCAAAGCTCAGATTGACGTAGCCGCCGAAGATCTGCTCCACGCCGACGACCTCGCCGAGTTCGTAGTCGGCGGCGACCACCTCGGCCAGCTGGCTGGTGATGAACTCGATCTCGAGCTCGTCGCGCAGCTTCCTGGCGTCGGCCGCCAGCCTCTCGGCGACTTCGAACAACTCGTTTGCCCTGGTCGGGTCCAACCTCGCCTCCGCTCCTTTTGCGCTCTACCGCCGCGAGCCCTGTCGGACGGCCGATCCCGCTCCCGGGTTCAGACCACCATGCAACGCAACCCCAACCGCCGCATGTCCTCGCGCACGCCGTCGTCGACGCCGTCGTCGACCATCACCACGTCGACCTGGTCGAGCCCGCAGATCACGACGTCGGCGACGACGCCGATCTTGCTCTGGTCGGCCAGCACGACGACCTCGCCGCGCGTGTGTCCTATCATCGCGCGTTCGATGCCGGCGATGCCGAGCGACGGCGTTGTGAGACCTTCCCGCAGGTCGAACCCGTCGACCCCGATGAGCATGCGGCCGGCATGGAACCGGCTCACGAACTCGACCGCGGCCGGACCCTCGACCACGTTCGAGCGAGGCCGGAAGCGCCCGCCCAGCAGGATGAGCTCGAGCTTCAGACCCTGGGCTTCGGCCAGCGCGCCGACGTTGTGGGTGACCACGCGCGCCTCGAGCTCGGGGCTCACGTGGCGCAGCACGCGGGCCGCCGTCGTGCCGGAGCTCAGGAACACGGTCTCGCCCGGCTGGATCATGGCGGCCGCCGCGCGCGCGATGCGCTCCTTCTCTTCAGCGTGCGTGGCCACGTTGTCGAAGTACTGCGGCTCTTCGGCCATGTGGCGCTTGAGGATGGCGCCGCCGTGCGTGCGCGACAGCAGTCCCTCGGCTTCGAGACGCTCGAGGTCGCGCCTGATGGTCATCTCGGAGACGCGCAGGTCGTCGGAGAGCGACGACACGCGCACCGCTCGCCGCTCCTTGAGGAGCTCGACGATGCGCACGCGCCGCTGGGCTGGGATCATCTCTCGCACTTCAGGGACTCCTGGCAGCGACATCGGCTCCCCCCGTTTCCTGGCAAGTCGACGTTCGGCGCCGCCGAGCGTTCGACCGTTCCGCACACAGTCGCACACATCATAGCACCGCCGAGCGGCTGTCAAGTGTGACATTCTGGGAGAAGTCGGTTCTCATCCGCCCGTTCATGGCCTATGATCTCACTGCAACAACGCCAGGATGCCGGCGCCGACGACAGGAGTCACACGCTATGGCCAACAAAGACGAGCTCATCCAAGAGGCGATCGCGCCATCGTCAACTTCGACGCCGCCGCCGCCGAGGACGTCGCCACGCGCGCCCTCGATGCCGGCATGGCCCCCGGCGAGATCATCAACGAGGGCTTTGTCGTCGGCATCAGCCAGATCGGCGACGCCTTCGAGTCGGGCGAGGTCTTTCTGCCCGAGCTCATGCTGGCCGCCCAGGCGATGGACGCCGCCACGAGGGTCTGTAACGCCGCCCTGGTGGGCGGCGAGGGCGAGAAGAAGGGCACCGTCATCGTCGGCACCGTGCAGGGCGACGTCCACGACATCGGCAAGGCCATCGTCATCGCCTACTTAAAGGCCCACGGCTACGCCGTCACCGACTGCGGCCGCGACGTGCCGGCCGCCACCTTCATCGCCCGGGCCAAGCAAGAGCAGGCCGACGTCATCGGCATGAGCGCCCTGCTCACCACCACCATGGAGGAGCAGAAGAAGGTGATCGCCGCCATCAAGTCCGAGGGCCTGCCCTTCAAGACGGTGGTCGGCGGCGCCCCCTGCACCCAGCGCTGGGCCGACCAGATCGGCGCCGACGCCTACGCCGAAGACGCCGCCGACGGCGTCAAGAAGATCGACGCCCTGCTGGGAAGGTAGCCGGCGCGAGCCCGTCGGCGAGCGGCGCTCTCGAACGGCGTGGCTCCCGCCGAAGATCGGGCAAGATGAGCGCACTCGGCTGGACGACCACGGAGAGCCAAGCTTGAGCGACGCCGCTTGCGACATCCACAACCGCGCCGGTCGCTTTCGCGTCGTCGTGACCAAGCCCCTGCCCGGCGAGCGCTGGCTCGAGCTCCTGGTCGCCGCCGGCTGCCGAGTCGACGTGTGCGGCGCCGGCGAGCCGCTCACAGGCGGGCAGATCGTGAGCGTCATCGGAGGCGAGTGCCAGGCCGCCATCGCCCAGCTCACCGAGCGCTGGGACGGCGAGCTGCTGGGGGCCCTGGGGCGCGCTGGCGGGCGTGTGCTCAGCAACTACGCCGTGGGCTACGACAACGTCGACGTCGCCGCCGCGACCGCCCTGGGGATCGCCGTCGGCAACACCCCCGGCATCCTGACCGAGACGACCGCCGAGCTCGCCGTCGCGCTCACTTTCGCCGCCGCCCGGCGCATCGTCGAGGCGGACGGTTTTCTCAGAGAGGGCCGCTACACTGGCTGGCTGCCTTCGCTGTTCCTGGGCAAACGTCTCTGGCGCAAGACGCTCGGCGTGGTCGGCGTCGGGCGCATCGGCGGCGCCTACGCCCGCATGCTGGTCGAGGGCCACAAGATGGACCTGCTGTACTTCGACTTGGCGGAGAACGCGGAGCTCGAGGCCTTCGTGCGCGACTACGGCGCCTTTCTCGCACGACACGGCGAACCGCCCGTGACCTGCCGGCGCGTCGAGACCCTCGAAGAGCTCCTGCGGACCGCCGACGTCGTCAGCCTGCATCTGGCGCTCGACGAGTCGACGACCCACATGATCGACGCGACGCGCCTCGCCCAGATGAAGGAGGCGGCCATTCTCGTGAACTCCGCCCGGGGTCCGCTGATCGACGAACAGGCCCTCGTCTCGCACTGCCGTCGCCATCCGGCGTTCCACGCGGCGCTCGACGTCTTCGAGCACGAGCCGCGGCTCACCCCGGGTCTCACGGAGCTTGACAACATCGTGGCCGTCCCGCACCTCGGCTCGGCGACCGGCTGGACGCGGCGCGGGATGGCCACGCTCGCGGCCGCCAACGTGGCCGGCATCCTCGACGCTCTCCCAATCTGGAACGGCGAGATGGCGCCGTTCCTCTCACCCGACCCGCCGGCAGCGACGCCGAGCATCGTCAATGCGGACGCCCTGGGACTGCCCCGGTTCGCGCCGCGGACCGTCGCCGGCGACCGGGTGGTGAAGGCAGACGGCTGAGCCGTCGTCGCTTGGACATCGGCCGCCCACGGACCCCCGGGCGTGCCTGCGGGCGCTCTTCGACGCGGCCGTCGCAGCCGTGTCCGCTGCTGCCGTTGTGCCCTCGAAGCTGCCGCCGCCGCCGGCCGGTCGCACCGTCGTCGTCGGCGCCGGCAAGGCGGCGGCGGCCATGGCGCGAGTCGTCGAACGGGACTGGCGCGGGCCGCTGTCTGGACTCGTCGTCACGCCGTACGGGCACGGCGTCCCCTGTGAGCGCATAGAGGTCGCGGAAGGGGCCCACCCCGTGCCCGACGACTCCGGGCGCGCCGCAGCGGCCCGCGTTCTTGCCGCGGTCGCCGATCTCACCCCCGACGACCTCGTGCTCTGCCTCATCTCCGGCGGGGGGTCGTCGCTGCTGGCCCTGCCCGCCCCCGGCATCGAGCTCGCCGACGAGCGTGAGATCGGCGCGGCGCTGCTGCGCAGCGGAGCGCCGATCACCGCCATGAACTGCGTTCGCAAGCACCTCTCGGCGATCAAGGGAGGGCGCCTCGCGGCCGCCGCCTGGCCGGCGCGGGCGATCACCCTGATCATCTCGGACGTGCCGGGCGACGATCCCTCGGTGATCGCTTCGGGGCCCACTGTGGCCGACCCGACCACCTTCCGGGCCGCGCTCGAGGTGCTCGAGATGTACGGGATCGCCGCCCCGCCCCGGGTCGCGCGCCACCTGCGCGCCGGGGCCGCGGGCGGCCCCGGCGCGCCCGTCGAGACCCCCAAACCCGGCGATCCGCGGCTCGCGCGAGCGTCCGCGGTCTTGGTGGCGACCGCGAGCGACGCTCTCGCGGCGGCCGTCGCCGAGGCCCGGACGCGCCGCCTACGGCCCATCATCCTGGGTGATCGCATCGAGGGCGAGGCTCGCGACGTCGGCCGTCGCCACGCCGAGCACGCCGCGGCGCTCCAGGCGTGGGGTGACGGGCAGGCGACGACCACGGTGCTGCTGTCGGGCGGCGAGACCACGGTCACCGTCCGCGGAGACGGCCGCGGCGGCCGCAACACGGAGTATCTCCTGGGCCTGGCCCTCGGTCTCGACGGGCGGCCGGGCATCCACGCCCTGGCGGCCGACACCGACGGCATCGACGGCAGCGAAGACAACGCCGGCGCCTTCGTGACCCCCGACACGCTCGCGCGGGCCGCGGCGGCGGGCCTGGACCCGCATGAGATCCTTGCCGGGAACGACGCCTACACGTTGTTCGCGCGCCTCGACGACCTCCTCGTGACCGGCCCCACCCTGACGAACGTCAATGATTTCCGGGCGATCCTCGTCGAAGCGGTCGACGCCCGCGACGGCTAGCGGACCGAGCAGCGATGACGTCCTCCGCTTGCGCAAACGCAAACTTGCGGTGGCCCAGAGAGCGCAAATGCATAAGGCGTCACCCCTCAGGTGTTGACAGACCACGGTGCGAACATACTAGATATCACCAACACGGTTATGCCATTTTGGACTACGGGGGCAGCCATGGCTGACGACATGCACACACCACCCGGAGAAATGGGCGGAGGTAGCGCGGCGCCACCGCCGGCGGGTCCGGGGGCTGCGGTGGACGCTGACACTCAGAGACTCCA
>CAWCWZ010000016.1:0-9475 GCA_963799395.1 uncultured Actinomycetes bacterium | reverse complement strand
ACGACGTCGCCTTCGTCCCGCACCAGCGCATGGCGGTGACGGCGATGATGGCCGCCGTGTCCACCAGCTCATCGATCGAGACGCATTCGTTGACGGCGTGGGCGGTGTTCATGCCACGCGGGCCGTAGGAGAAGGTCGGCAGCCCGCCGTGCAGCGTGAAGGTGGCGGCGTCGTGCCACGAGTCGAGGCCGCCGGGGTGCGACGGATGGCCGAGAGCGGCAGCCGAGTCGAGCACGGTCGTCACGAGCGGATGGTCGGCGGCAATCTCGGCGGGCGGCACCTCCCACTCCCACTCCCAGGTGATCGGGGTGCTCGGCGAGCCAGGCGTCGGCCGCGGCGGCGGCGTCGATGCGGCCGCGGATCTCGGCCTTGACGGGATCGGCGCCGAGGACCGGATGCCAGTGGGCCGGCAGGTAGTGGCAGTCGAGGGTCAGGCGGCAGAGGCGGGGAACGTGACGTCCCACGTGCCGCCGTCGACCAGCACCGGCACGATGTCTGCGGGGCGAGGAACCGGTGGCGCTGGTCGGCCCGCGCCCGCCAGTCATCGTTGATGCGGCGCACCTCGGTGAGCACGGGCACGAGCTTGTCGATAGCGTTGACGGCGCCGCCGTCGCGCCAGCCGGGCTGAGGCTCCTGCGAGTGGCCGGCGCGCCCCGGATGGCGAGCCGGGGCTTGAGGATGCCGCGGCAGGCGACCCAGGCCTCGAACTCGGTCGGCTCGGCGCACAGGCCGGCGTCGGGCTGGAGTCCGCGCTCGGCGAACCGTCGCACGACCGACCAGCTTCCCACGCCCAACGACTCCTCGTCGGTGACCGCGGCGAACACGACCTCGCCGGCGAGGGTGACGCCGGCCTGGCGCAGCGCCTCGAGCGCAACGACCAGGGCGGCGAGGCCGCCCTTCATGTCGTTCGTGCCGCGACCGAACAGCAGCCCGTCGCGCTCGGTGGCGACGAACGGGTCGCTCGTCCACTGCTCGCGGGGCTCGACGTCGACCGCGTCGATGTGGCCGGTGAGCAGGAGGCTGCGCGGCGGCCCGGCCGCCGGCTGGCCGGCGTCGCAGGGAGCGGCCGAGTCGACGGCGTCGGCCGGGCGGCCGCCCGGGTCGCCCGCGAGGCGGGCGACCAGCTGCGGCCGCCCCACGAAGTCGAGGCCGGGCGGCACGAACCGGCCGCCCTCACCGGTGGGTTCGGCTCCCACAGGTCGATCTCGGCGCCCAGGGCGGCGAGGCGCGCCGCCAGCAGGCGCTGCAGCGCGGCTTCATCGCGGGGCGGCGCGCCGGCGTCGCGCGCGGTCGTGTCGAGGGCGACGAGCTCGCTCGTCAGGGTCACGAGCTCGTCGCGCATCGCCCGCGCCGTCTCGACGACCCGCCGCTCCAGGCTGACGGCGGCGCCACGCCGTCCGCCCCGGAGGCGCTCACGGCGCCACCCCGCACCAGCGCATGGCGGTGACGGCCGTGGCGGCGCAGAAGTCGACCAGGGCGTCGATCGTCACGCATTCGTCGACCGCGTGGGCGCTGCCGATGCCGTCGGGGCCGAACGAGAAGCAGGGCGTGCCGCCGCGCGTGAAGCTCGCGGCGTCGTGCCACGAGTCGAGCCCGGCGACCCGGCCGGCGCGACCGAACGTATCGGCCACCTCGAGCGCCAGCTCCACCAGCGGGTGGTCGCCGGGGATCTCCGCCGGCACCACGTCGTCGCTCCAGCGCAGGCGCAGCGGATGTTCGGCGAACCAGGGTCGGCGGCCACGGCCGCCCGCAGCCGGGCGGCGACCTCATCCTCGACCCGGCGTCCGGTGCCCGCCTCGTCGACATGGCCGGGCAGGTAGGTGATGTCGCAGGTGAGGGAGCAGGAGTGCGGATGGTGACGATCCAGGTGCCGCCACCGATCAGCACCGGCACGATGTCGCCCGGGGACAGCAGCGGGTGGCGATGGTCGGCTCGCGTGCGCCGAGTCTTCGCGGAGGGCACGCACGCCCTCGAGCACCGGCACCATCTTCTCGATGGCGTTCACCGCGCCGCCGTCGCTCCAGTGGGGCTGGGGCATCTCGGCGTGGCCGGCGCGCCCGTCGACCGTGATCGTGGGGGTGACCGTCCCCCGGCAGGCGACCCAGGCGTCGAAGCCGGTCGCCTCGGCGCACAGGCCGGCGTCGGCCGCGACGCCGTGAGCGACCGCGGCGCGACCGCCGGCGCCGCTCGACTCCTCGTCGGTCACCGTACAGAAGACGACGTCGCCGCCCAGGCGCACGCCAACACGCCGCAGGCTCTCGAGAGCGACCACCAGGGCGGCGATGCCGCCCTTCATGTCGTTCACGCCGCGGCCGTACAGGCGCCCATCGCGGGCGGTGGCGACGAACGGGTCGCTCGTCCATTGCTCGCGGGGCTCGACGTCGACCACGTCGATGTGGCCGTTCAGGAGCAGGCTGCGGCCGCCGCCGGCCCCCGCCAGCGTGGCCGCGAGCTGCGGCCGGCCGACGAAGTCGAGGTCGTCAGGCACGAAGCGGTTGCCCTTGCCGGTCGGTTCCAGTTCCCACAGATCGACGGCCGCGCCGAGCGCCGTGAGGCGTCCGGCGAGCAACGCCTGCAGGGCGGCTTCGTCGCGCGCCGCGTCGCCCGGCTCGCGGGCGGTCGTGTCGAGGGCGACGAGCCGGGCGACGAGATCGCACAGCTCGTCACGCCGCGCCCGCACGTCGGCGACAACCTGCTCTTCGAGGGACGTGCGTTTGGCGCTCACGCTGCCTCGCTTTGCTCGTGGTCGTCCGGCGGGGCGGCGCCGGCGCCGCCCCGCCCGGCGACCGTTGCCGGGTGTGGTCCCGGCGGATTCTACCAGCCCGCCGTCGGGCTGCTGTAAGCTTGGCGCGCCAGGCCGACGAGCCCCAGGAGGTCATCGCCATGTGCGCCGACGAGCGGTCGACGAAGATCCGTGTCATCAGGCCCGAGGATGTCCGCTGGGAAGAGGCCATGGTCGGTCCCGAAGAGAAGGATCCACCCGGCCGTGAGTGCGTCGCCGCGGCCTCGACCGACGAGCGCTTCAGCTGCGGCCTGTGGCAGCGCGACGTCCAGCGCCGCTACTTCGAACGGCCCTATCACGAGATCGCCTACATCCTCGAAGGCCAGGTCGAGGTCACCGACGACGACGGCAACCTGGTGGTGGCCGGCCCCGGCGACATCCTCATCACCCCCAAGGGCAGCAAGGGCTACTCGGAAGAACCTGACCCGGTGAAGAAATTCTGGACGGTCTACGAAGATCCGGGCGCCGACCTCGAGGCGTACCTCGGCCCCGGGGCGTTCTGAGCAAGTCGGACGCCCGCGTGGCGCCGTGACCCCCGTCGGACTGCCCCTGCCCGGTGTCGCGCCCGTGCTGCGCGGATCGGTCGTCGTCCTGCGTCCGCCGCGGCCCGCCGACATCGGCGTGGTCGCGCGCCTGGGCGTCGACCACAGATCGAACGTCTCTTCGGCGCCCAAAGCGGCACTCGCCGGGGTCTCACGTCGCATGAAGCGCGCGCGGCCTTGGCGCGTCTCGCCGGCCCGTCCGCCACGCAGGGTTGGGTGATCGAGCGCGGCGGCCGCCTGGTCGGCCTCGCCCGGCTGTTCGCCATCGAGCCCGACGAACGCCGCGCCCGCTATGCCGTGACGCTCCTCTCGCACGAGCACCTCGGCCACGGCTTCGGCACAGAGACGACGCGTCTCGTCCTGACGTACGGCTTCGCGGTGCTCGGCCTGCGCCGGGTGACCGCCCGGGTGGTGTCGTTCAACGAGCGGGCGCTGGCCTGCTTTCGCGCCTGCGGGTTCGTCGAAGAAGGTCGCGAGCGCGAGGGCGTGCCGTTCGAGGGTCTCTGGCACGACCTCGTGATCATGGGCGTGCTCGACCGCGAGTTCGCCGCCCTGGCCGCGGGAAGGCCCGAGTGCGCCGGTCTGTCGGCGCTGGCCCGCGTGGTGCGCGACGAGCTCGCCGCCGAGCCCGCTAGCCGCGTACCGTCACCCTGAAGCGCCTCAGTCCCGAGCCTCCGTGCCGGTCGAACACGCGCACCGTCACGGTGAACACGCCGTCGCGACGAAAGACGTGGGCGATCGTGAACCTGTGGGCCGCGCCGAGGGGGCGACGGCTCCGTACGGAGCCGTCGCCCCACGCGACCGACCGCCCGCCACCGGTCGGCACCGGGTCCGTGAAGACGACCCGGCGCCTGAAGGCGACGCCGCGGCGGGCGGTAGCCTTGTGCAAAGCTTTCACGTGGGGCGGCACGTTGCGCACGACGATCACGAAGCGCGTCGTGCCCGACGTGCCGCCGTCGGCCTTGACGGTCACCTTGGCCACAGAGGTGCCGGCGACCGCGTAGCGGTGCGAGAGGCTGAACGAGTGGTCGGCGGCGAGGGCGAGCGGCCGCTCGCCCGCGCCGCCGCCGTAGTCGACGGTCGCCGTCCAGCTCGTATCGACGCCTTCGTCGAGGAACGACCCGCCGCGGGCCAACGTCTGCCCTTCACGCAGGTCAGCGTCGCCGCCGGCGTCGACGACGATCGCCCCGGGCTGCAGCAGGCGGCTGTCGACGACCTCGAAATCGCTGCCCTTGACCTGAGAGAGCTCGTGCAGGTCGTCGTCGCTCCACCGCGGGTCGGGGGCCCGGACACATACCAGTTCGAACCGTTGTCGGCGACCATCATGCCATAGGTCTTGAGCGCCTGCAGGATCACCTGTACCTCGGGTGAGAAGCCCGAGATGTCGAAGTCGGACTTGAGACGCACGCGCAGGCCCATCGGCGGCAGGTCGGGGTCGGTCGAGTCGCTCGCGTGGTGGGTCGCCGGGTAGATGTAGGCCTTCTGCGTGCGGGCCACGGTAAAGCGCAGCGCGTGGTCGATGACCCCGTCGGTGACGGCCTCGTCGTAGCGCACCAGGCCGGGGAGGATGGGCAGGCCGGCGGCGTCGGCCGACGTCCAGCCGGCCGGCCGCAGGGCGTTGCTGCCGAGATCGAAGACCGCCCCCGAGCCCGCCTGCCAGCTGCCGTCGGCTTGCGGGTAGGCGGCGTAGAGCTCGTAGAGCACCTGGTGGTCGACATCGAGGACGAGCACGTGGCGATCGCCGTCACTCCCCGGGCCGCCCTCGATGGGGGCGTCGGAGGGGATCGGGTAGGGGCCGGGTCGCTCTCGTCGGCGTAGTCGAACGAGACCGGCACCTTCTTCTGCGTGCCGGAGACGCAGACATAGGGGATGCCGTTGGGCGCGCCGTCCCAGACGGTGCCGAAGTCGGCATGCAGGCCGGTGCCCAGACCCATGCTGTTCAGGTAGGCGGCCGAGTTGGGATCGACCGGCAGCGTGTCGACGCGCGTGTTCCAGGGGTTGTCGGTCGGAAACAGCGGGAAGGGGATGGCCACGTTGGGTCCGAGGATGTCGGCGGCACCGGCACTCGGCGTCGCGCCGAGCCAGCAGAGAGCCAGCAGCGTCAGGGCCAGGCCGAGCACGCCCGCGGCCGCGCCGTCGATCCGGCGACGCGTCGTCCTCACCTAGTCCCTCCTGTTCGTCTAAGGCCTCCTGTCCGACCTATCGGCGAGCCGCGGCCGCTGGCTTCCGCGGAAGCGTAGACCGTTCTGGCTATCGCTTGAGAGCCGGACCGGGCGCCGCTAGAGTCCAACCGGCCGCCGGCGACGAAAGGGGATGCGACATCGACGACGGGCCGCCGACCCCATCAGCTTCGCTGCGCCACCGGCTGGCTTGCCTGCCCCGCAACGTCGTCGCCCTGGGCGTGGTCAGCTTCGTCGCCGACTTCAGCTCCGAGATGATCTACCCGGTGTTCCCGGGCTTCGTCACCAGGGTGCTGGGCGCCTCGGCCGCGATCCTCGGGCTGATCGAAGGGACCGCCGAAGCGACCGCGAGCCTCACCCGGTATCCGTTCGGCCGCCTGTCGGACGAGTCCGGACGACGGCGCCCGTTCGTGCTCGGGGGCTACGGCCTCGCGGCCCTCGGCAAGCTCGTCCTGGCCCTCGCTTTCGTCTGGCCGGTCGCGTTCGGCGGGCGTGTGCTCGACCGCACCGGAAAGGGCATGCGGACGGCGCCGCGCGACGCGCTGCTCGCGACCGACGTACGCGACGAGGACCGGGGCCTCGCCTTCGGGCTGCACAGGACGATGGACACCGTGGGCGCCGTCGTCGGACCGCTCGTGACGCTGCTGCTGCTCGAGCTCGGCGTCTCGCTGCGCTGGGTGTTCGCGCTCGCGGTCGTGCCGGGCGCCATCAGCGTCGTCGTCATCTGGAAGAGCGTGCGCGAGCGGCCGCCGCGAGCGGTGAGGGCGGCGCCCGGGGTTCCGGCGGGCGCGCCGGGCGACGCAGCCGGCTCCGTGGCCGGCCCGATCGCCGCCGGTCCCGCGGACGCGCCACCCGCCGCTGCCCCCGCCTGCGCCGGCGGCTGCGCCTGCCCGCCTCGCGCCGCTTCCGGCGCCTGCTCGTGGCCTCGCTCATCTTCGCCGTCGGCAACTCGAGCAACGCCTTCATCCTGCTCAAGGCGTCGGCGGTCGGCTACGGAGCGAAGGGTGTGATCCTCGTCTACGTGCTCTACAACCTGACCTACGCGGCCGGCTCGCTGCCGCTCGGCGGGCTGTCGGACCGGATCGGCCAGTTCCCCGTGGTCGCCGGCGGTTTCGTCGTGTTCGCGGTCGTCTACGCCGGCCTGGCGGCGGCGAAGAGCATGGCGCTGGTCGCCATGCTCTTCGCCGCCTACGGCCTGTACATCGCCGCCACCGAGGGCACCACCAAGGCGCTGATCAGCCGCACCGCGCCCGATGCCGAGCGCGCCTCGGCGATGGGCTTCTTCGACACCTCGATCGGCCTCGCGAGCTTCGCAGCGAGCGCGGTCGGCGGCCTTCTGTGGACGATCGTCGGCCCGTGGGCGACCTTCGCGTTCGGCGCCCTCGCGGCGGCGCTCGCCGCCGTCCTTTTAATGATCTTCGCGCGAGGGATGGGGCAGCGTCCGCAGAATGCCTGACGAGCAACGAGCGGGCCCTCGGCGGCTGAGGCCGGGAGACCCGTCCAGTCGCCGAGCGAGGAGAGCACCGGGATGAGATCGACCACTACCGCCGAGCGCAGCCAGCGATGGAGCCGCCGCGCCGCCGGCACGGCGGTCACCACGGCGGTCGTGGCCCTGGTCGTCGTTCTCTCGGCCGGCGCCGGCGCCTGCGGCGGCAGCCCGCCGGCGCCCGCCGCGACCGTGACCGTCACCGCCTCGCCGAGCGGCGCGCCGGGCGTCTCAGCCAGCGCCTCGCCAGCGCCGAGTCCGTCCGGCGCCGCGGTGACTCCCCAGCTCGTCGTCGCCGTCGCCGGCGGGCCCAAGGCCAACGGCATCAGCGTCGTCAGCTCGCTAGGCCGGGTGGAGCAGCTCGTCGCCCCGAGCGGCGGACCCATCAGCGACCTCTCCTGGGCGCCCGACGGCGTGCGCCTCGCGTTTCCTGCGGGCGGTGAGCGCCAGCGATTCCGCCAGGAGCCTCTTCGTCTACAACGTGTCGAGGAAGCTCCTCTACCAGGTCGGCGCCGGCATCGCACCGGCCGACATCGACAGCTACGCCTGGGTCGGCGCGACCGAGTTCGTCGAGTCGTACTTTCCGGTCGGCGCCACCACCTACCACGCCAACGGCACGCTGTACCTGCGCGACATCGACAAGAGCGCCGGCCGGCCGATCGAGGACAGCGCCGGCCACGTGCTGAAAGGCGTCGGCGTCTCAGCGTCGGCCGAGGCCACACGCATCGCCTTCGTCACCTACGGCGCCAAGTCGAGCGGCCAGATCGCCGAGAGCCTGCGGGTCTACGATGCCGACAACCTCGGCCTGTCGACCGTGGCGACCGGGCAGGCGCCGACCCAAGAAGACGGCGACCAGTTCACCTGGCCGAGCATCTCGCCCGACGGCTCGTTGATCGCCACGCAGCAGACCGGCAGCGACATCGGTTTCGGCCTCACCGTCTACGGGCTCGACGGCACGAGCACTGCATTCGACCGCCCTCATCTGGCCCGCCCCCGTCGCATGGACGTCGCACGGCCCACGACTCGCGTTCGGCGGTGGACCGGCCATCGGCAGCGGTGATCAGGACTCGCTCCTGGTCTGGTCCCCGGGAGCCAGCAAGGCCTCGCCCATCATCACCGGCCTCAAGCCGCCGATCACCTCGCTCGCCTGGACGCCCAAGGCCTCGCAGATCGCCTACGCGGTGGCCCAGGCCAACGCCCTCAGAGCTGCCTGTGGATCGTCAACGCCGACGGCTCCAACCGGCATCTGCTGCTGGCCAACGGCAGCTACCCGGCCTGGGCGATCGCACCCGTCAGCTTCCCCTGATCGGACGCGCAGGCAGCGGCCGCCGGCAGGTGGTCCGCCCACCCGGGGTGACCGCCCTTCAACCGAGCGTGGTCAACCCCTTGCGGATGGCGTATTTCACGAGATCGGTCACGTCGTGAACCTCGAGCTTGCGCATGATGTTGGCGCGGTGGCTTTCGACGGTCTTCCTGCTCAAGCCGAGGATCTTCGCGATGCCCTGGTTCGTGTTGCCTTCGGCGATGAGGGTGACGACCTCTCGTTCCCTGGGCGTCAGGGACTCGACGTCGTCGCCCCCCTGTACGCTGCGCACGTAGTCGATGAGCTTGGCGGCGATCGGCGGGTAGAGGAACGAGGATCCCCGATGAACCTCGTGGATGGCTTTCACCAGATCGTCGGTGGCGACGCGCTTGAGGACGTAGCCTGAGGCCCCGGCCTGGATGATCTCGCGCACGTACTCGTCGTCGTCGTACATGCTCAGAATGAGGATACGAACGTCGGGGTGCCTCTCACCGATCAGTCTCGTCGCCTCGAGCCCGTTCATGTGGGGCATGACGAGGTCCATGATGACGACGTGCCGCTGCCAGTCGCGCCACCTGGTCGAGCGCCTCGCGACCGTCGGAGGCCTCTCCCACGACATCGATATCGGCTCCCGCGCGAGGAGAGAGTGAATACCTTCACGCAGGATGGTGTGATCGTCGACCAGGAGCACCCTGATGTCTTCGTCGCCAGCGGCTCGCGAGGTCATCGCTCCTCCGCGGGGAGAGGTTCGGTCTCGAAGGGGATCACGACGTAAACGCGCGTGCCTCGCCCGATCGCAGCTCGATGTTCACCGTGCCCCCGACCAGTTCGACTCGCTCCTTGATGGACAGCAGGCCGAGCCCCCGCCGGTCGGCGCTGTGAAGGGCGGCGTCGGGGTCGAACCCGCGACCGTTGTCGATGACGGCCAGATCGGCGTCACCGGGTCGGGTCTCGAGCCGGACGATGATCTTGGTCGCGGACGCGTGGCGGACGGCATTCGCCAGCATCTCCTGTGTCGTTCGGTAGAGGGCGGTCTCGACCTCGCTCGGCAGGCGGGACGTGGCGCCATCGAAGTCGGTGACGATAGTCGACCGCGTCGTTCAAGTGCGACTGAATGTACCACCCGCAAGGTCGGCGCGAGGCCGATGTCGTCGAGCATGACCGGCCTCAAGTCGTAGACGA
>CAWCWZ010000015.1:0-46989 GCA_963799395.1 uncultured Actinomycetes bacterium | reverse complement strand
GGGCGAGGCGGCACCGGTCCTGCTGGCAGCGGCGCGGGCGCTCGCGCCGGCCGACCCGCGCGGTGCCCGGGCGGCGCTGCTTGAGGCGGGCGAGGCGGCGGTGTGGCGCCCGGGCGCCCAGCGTGCGCACGGAGCCGCTGGCGACGGCGTACTGACGCAGGAACTGTTCGGTCGACTGCGGCGGGATGTGGCCCAGCAGGGGCAGGGCCACATCCCGCCGCAGCGCCTCCTGCAGCTCGAGGCCGGCCGACGAGTCGTCGCCGCCGACGAGCACCACGCCGCCGATCTCGATCTGGCTCGCCAGAGCCCGCGTGCCGTAGACCGTGGCCGCCGCGCTGGCTCCCCTGCCGCGGGCGTCGAGCACGAGGACGATCGGGGCGTCGAGGCGTCGCGCCAGGTCGGCCGCCCGGGAGCCGTTCACGCCCTCCCAGCCGTCGAGCAGCGGCCGCACGCCGACGACCAGCGTGAGATCCATGTGCTCGCTCCACTGGTCGAACAGCTCGTCGGCCACCGGCGCCGGGTGGAGGGCGGGGTCCAGGGCTCGCGGCGCGCGGGCGGCGGCGTCGTAGACGAGGCGCCAGAGGGGCAGGTCGAAACCCAGCAGGATGGCGCGCGTGGCGCGCTGCTCGCCGAACCCGGCGAGCAGCGCGCCGGCCACGAGGTCGAGCGCGGGGCCGGGCTCGACCCCGGCCAGGATGAGGCGCGGCACGGACACGTTCGTGAACTTCCCTCGATTCTCCCGACACGCTCGGCCGACGCCCGGACCGGGAGAGCGCGCGTGGGATTCCAGAGCTTCCGCGCGGCGCGGCGCAATCCTTCCGCGACCCACGGAAACGACCGTCCCCCCTAATCCATCGGCCGCTCGTGTCGACATTACACTACGCGACCCAAGCGGGACTGGAGGCACTCGAGACGGGCTCAGGCAAGCAACTCAGAGAGATCATGACCGCGCGGATCATCTTCGGCGTCGCCCTGTTCGCCGCCGGGATCGCCTTCCACGTGGTGAACGCGAGCGTCGTCTCACTGTCGCTGCTCGTCATCGTCGTCCTGTTCGTCGTGGCCAACGTGCCGTTCCTCTACCTCAGCCGGCGGGGCCACGAGCGCCAGGTGAGCGTCGCCATGGTCGTCGTCGACACCGTGCTGATCACCGCCGCGGTCGTCTTTACCGGCGGGGTCCTGAGCTCGGTGGCGATCTTCTACCTCTGGCCGATCGTCTCGGCCAGCCTCCTGCTGCCGTCGTGGGCCGCCTACGTCACGGCGGGCGTGTCGAGCGGCCTCTACATCGTCCTCTGGGTCCTGCAGAGCGCCGCGGTCGGTCCGTTCGTGAACAGCTCGACCATCAAGCCGCCGGTCCTGCCCGGGAACTGGTCGGTCCAGACGGTCGGCATCAGGGTGACCGCGTTCCTGCTGATCGCCCTGCTGACCGGCTTTCTCGCCCAGGCGCTGAACAAGAGCAACGCCCAGCTGCGCGTGGCGAAGCTGCGCGCCGAAGGCCAGCTCGACCGCATGAAGGCGGTCAACGAGCAGCTGCGCTCGATCGAGGAGACGGCCAGGTGTTCATGCGCCACCACGACGTCGAGGGCCTCATGCCCGACGCCCTGGCCAAGCTGTGCGACCTCATGCGGATCGCCTGCGGCTTCGTCCTGGTGCACAACGACAGCACCGGCGAAGACCCGCTGGCGGCCACGCACGGGCCGGTGGCCCTCGAGCTGATCGACCGCATCAAGGACGTCGGCCTCGTCAGGATCCATCCCGCCGGTCTGCCAAAGGTGGCGACGGTCGCCGACGGCACGCAGTCGGCCCACGTCCTCAAGCTGATCGAGAAGGAGGGCTTTCGCGACCTCGTCCTGGTGCCGCTGACCGCCAAGGACCGGCGCCTCGGCCTCCTGGGCTTTCTGACCCGCTCGGGCGAGGTCGTGCGCGACACCAAGCTGACGGCCCTGGCGTCGCTTTCGAGCCAGCTGGCCGTGGCGCTGCGCAACATCCAGTACAACGAGGAGCTCGCCCGCAAGAACGACGAGCTCACCCACCTCGATCAGTTGAAGAGCGACTTCATGGCCACCATGAGCCACGAGCTGCGGACGCCGCTCACCTCGGTGATCGGCTACAGCGACATGCTGCTCGCGGGCATGACCGGCGAGCTGAACGAGCGCAGAGCAACTTCGTCAGCAGCATCCTGCAGAACGGCGAGTCGCTGCTGAACCTGATCAACGACGTGCTCGACCTCACCAAGATCGAGGCCGGGCGGCTCGAGCTCAACCTCGAAGCCGTCGACCTGCGCTCCGCGCTGCTCGGCGTCCTGCCCGTCGTCAAGCCGCGCGCGGCCGACAAGCGCATCAAGGTGTCGACCTACCTGCCGACCGACGTGCCGACCATCGTGCGCCGACCCCGCCAAGTTCAACCAGGTGCTGCTGAACCTGCTGACGAACGCCATCAAGTACACCCACGAGAACGGCAACGTGAGCGTCGAGGCGCGCGCCCAGGACGGGTTCGTCGAGATCTGGGTGACCGACACCGGCATCGGCATCGGCCGCGAAGACATCGATCAGCATCTTCCAGCGCTTCACCCAGGTCGACTCGTCGGCGAGCCGCCAGCAGGGCGGGACGGGCCTCGGCCTGGCCATCACGAAGGAGCTCGTGGAGCTGCACGGCGGCCAGATCCGGGTACAGAGCAAGCTCGGCAAGGGCTCCAGTTTCATCTTCACGGTGCCGATATCACACGAGCCGGCCGACCACCTTGCGGCCGGCAAGATCAGCTAGAACGGTGGGGAGATCAATGACCAAGTCGATCGTCGTCGCGGATGACGACCCCGATATCCTGAGCATCGTCGCCATGTCCCTCGAGACCCAGGGCTACGACGTGTTCAAGGCGACCAACGGTCGCGAGGCCGTCGACCTCTGCTGCGACCACCACCCCGATCTCATCATCCTCGACATGATGATGCCGGTGATGAGCGGCTACGAAGCGATCGCCGAGCTCAAGGCCGACGACGCCACGAAGACCATCCCCATCGTCGGCCTCTCGGCCAAGGCGATGGCCACCGACATGGAGAGGGCTACCGACGTCGGCATCGACGGCTACATCACCAAGCCCTTCCGTATCGCCCAGCTGCTGTCGGTCATCGAGGGCTACCTCTAGAGTCACCCCGCGCCGCGGGCCGGTCCGGACCGTCGTTTCGGGCTTGCGCCATCGGCTCATCCTCGTCCGTGAACTGCCGATAAGAAACGGTGACCGGCGGCGACACCGAAGCCAGAAGTCCGAGAGGCCGCCGGAACCAGCGAAGGAGACTCCCACGAGCGACCCGCACGAGAGCCGGTCCCGCGTGAGCATCGAGGTCAAGACCACCGGCATGATCGTCCTGATCTTCCTGGTGGTGGTCGCGGTGTTCTCGCGTCAGCTCGACCGCGACAAGCTCATGCAGCTCGCCGTGGCGCTGACCGCCGCGTTCGCGCTCGTGGTCGTCGTGCTCGACATCTGGGTGTACCGTCCGGTCAACTCCCTGATCCGCCGCTCCCGGCGGCGGCTCGGCAGCCGCTACGAGAACGCCGACCCGCGGCATCGCGACGAGATCGCCGAGCTCGACTTTCTCATCAACACGATCGTCCGCACGTTCACCGAGGTGCAGAGCAACGACGTGCGCACCGAGCGCGCCGAAAGCGACCTCATCCGCCTGCAGGCCTTCAACCGCCAGCTCGTCGAGGTCGGCGACATCGGCCAGGAGATCAACGCCGCCCTGCCCTACCGCGAAACGGTCGAGCGCATCCTGGCGCGCGCCAAGAGCTTCCTGCGGGCCGACTTCGTGGCGCTCATCTCACTGGAGCCCAACACCCGGGCCTTCGACGTCGAGGGCGCGCTCGGCGTGCAGGCCCCGTCGATCGACGCCGACTGCTGCCTGTACACGTCCGACTGTCCGGTCCGCTCGGCGATCGACGGCCACGCCGTCGTGCGCTCGGCCGACCACACCTGCACCCTGTTTCCCCAGACGATGAAGAGCCAGCTCATCGTGCCCTTCCAGGTCGACCACATCGGCGAGATGGCCCTGCTGGCCACCTCGACGACCAGCGAGCATTTCGACGAGGTCGCCACGAACGTGCTCACCACCCTCCAGGGCCACGTCCACGGCGCCCTGTCGAACGCCCGCAAGTACGACAGCATCCGCCGCCAGGTGGTCACCGACCATCTGACCCGCCTCTACAACCGTCGCTTCTTCATGAACCGCGCCGAAGAGGAGATGGCGCGCAGCCTGCGCAACCAGCAGCCGCTCTCGCTCGTCATCCTCGACATCGACCACTTCAAGCACTTCAACGACTCCTACGGCCACGCCACCGGCGACCGGGTCCTGCAGGTGGTCGCGTCGGTCATGCAGCAGCACGTGCGCAAGTCCGACATCTGCTCGCGCCACGGCGGCGAGGAGTTCGGCATGCTGCTGCCCAACACCCCCGGCGACAACGCGACCTTCATGGCGAACCGCCTGCGGCGCACGCTGGCCGAGACCCGCTACACCGGCCTGGGGCTGCCCAGCGACGTGAACATCACGATCAGCATGGGAGTGGCCACCTGCCCCCGCGACGCGACCACCATCGCCGAGCTCTTCGAGCTCGCCGACAAGGCCCTCTACGAAGCCAAGGCGAACGGGCGCGACCGCGTGATCCAGTACGGCGTCGAGACCCAGCCCGCCTTCTACGACTAGGCGCGCAACGAAGTCGCGCCTGCCTGAGCGGCGACGACGAAGTCGCCGACGGACTAGGCGCGCAACGAAGTCGCGCCTGCCTGAGCGGCGACGACGAAGTCGCTCGACGGACTAATCGAGCCCCATCCCGCGGCGGATCAGCGCCGGGGTGGTCGCGCCCCATTCGAGCAGCTCGTCGTGGAACGCCTTGAGCGACGGCGAGCGCCGCCGGGCGAAGTCGCGGGCCAGCGCGGTGATCTCGCGCTTGCCGATCAGGTAGGCCATCGGGTCGCCGGGCGAGGCGGCGTACCAGCGCACTTCGAGCTCGGCGGCGGGCCGGCTCATGTGGGCCTCGCGCGAGAGAAAGTCGACCGCCTCCGCGAAGCTCATGAGCCCGAGGTTGAGCTCCATGTCGATCACCACCCGGCAGGCCCGCCAGAGCTGGTCGTTCAGGCGCATGAGGCGCACCGCCGGCGCGACGAGAAAGCCCTGCGACTCCATCATCTCTTCGCAGTAGAAGGCCCAGCCCTCGATCAGCAGCGTGCCGCCGTCGGGCAGGAAGGCGACGCGCCGGGCCAGGGTCGGGGCGCGGTTCGCGCGGGTCCACTGGGTGTGATGTCCCGGGTAGACCTCGTGAACGCCGGTCGTCGGCATCGAGGCGAAGGGGTGACCGGCCAGAGCCCGCGCCAGGTCGGAGTCTGAGAGCTCGTCGGAGGGGACGGTCACCCAGTAGTAGCCGCGTTGCCGCCGGTCGTACGGCCCGGCGCCCTCGTAGGCGGCGAAGGGTAGCGAGCCGCGCAGGGCCGCCGGCGTGGGCTCGATCACGAGCTCCTCGCCGGGGGCGAGCGTGACGAGATCGTGCTCGACGACGAAGCGACGCGCGGCGCCGAGCGCGTCGCGGTAGCTCTCCAGCAGGTCCTGGCGCGACGGCCGGTCGGTCTGGACGGCGGCGACGGCCGCCGCGGCCGACGCGTAGCCCATCGTCGCGGCCAGCTCGGTCATGGCGGCGTCGGCTTCGGCGACGGCGGCGCGACCGACGGCGGCGATCTGTTCCGGCGTCTCGCCAAGGAGGCACTCGCTCTCGAGCAGATCGACGAGCAGCTCACGGCCGCCCGCCACATCGGGCGTGGCATCGGGCAGGAAACGGTTGCGCAGCTCGTCGCCGAACCGCGCGACCGCCGCGGCCGCGAGACGGGCCGGTGCGTCGAGCGCGCCGGGCAGACCGAGCTCGGCGGCGGCCCGCGGCGCCGCTTCACCGACCAGCTCGAAAACGCCAGGCACGTCGTCGAGGGCCGCGGCCACGAAGGGCGCCGGCAACGGCCCGCGCAGGTTGGCGAGGCCTTCCTCGAGCACACCGGGCAGCGCCCGCAGGCGGCCGGCCAGGGCATCGACGCGCTCGGCGGGCGTGCCGATCTCCTTGATCATCAGCAGCAGCACGCCGTAGGCGGCATCGAGATACAAGCCGGGGCGCCGGCACTGCACGCGGCGCGTCTCGAAGGCGCGCACGACGCGCCGCGCCATCTGCCCGCCGGTGACGGCGTCGATCGCGTCGCCGCCGGCCGCGCTCGCGGCGGCGAGGTCGAGCAGCTCGAGGAGCCGCCGGGCGTCGGCGACGTAGGCCGCCAGGGCGGGCCCCGAGAGGTCGGGCAGCTCGCCGGCGTGGTCGGCCATGCCGAGCTGGGTGGCGACGACGGGGTCGGCGGCGGCCACCCGGTCGAGGAGGCGCTGGACGAGGTCGGTCACGCTGGACGGCATGGGTCGCCTCCCGGTGTCGCGGCTCCCGGCCCCGCGCCGGTGGACCGTCCTACTTGTGGTATGAGTCGAGGTAGGCCTGCAGGGGCTCGACCCGGCCGCCCATGATCTTCTCGACCACGTCGTCGAGGATACCCTTGGCGACGTCGAGGTCGGACACGATGGCGCGGTAGACGTAGCCGGAGGGCTCCTTGTCCTGTTCGAGCAGGCCCTTGACGTGCAGGTTGCGCAGGACGCTCATGACCGTCGTGTAGGCGATCCGGCGACGCAGGCGCAGCTCCTCGTAGACGTCGCGCACCTTCACGTCGCCCTTGTCCCACACGATGCGCAGGATCTCGGCTTCGAGCCAGCCGAGGCCGGTCAGGTCGCGGCTGCGGGTCTTCTTGCGCCATCTCACGTACTCGTCACTCATGGATCCTCCGACGGTCACACAAGAAGAGCTGCGAGCCGACCGGCAGCGGTGGCGGAGGACGGCGGACGTCGGGAGACGGCCGGTACTCCCGCCACACACGAGCTTGGGCGACCCGAGCTCCTACTCTATCCACGGGCCCGGAGGCCCGCAACCGAGCGTGCGGCCCGCGGGAGCAGGGAGCCGGCCGGGCGCCGCCGCGCCGCCGGACGGCCGCCGCCCTGCTCTTCTAGACGTCGTCGGCCGGCGGTGCGGCGCGTTCCTGCTTGCGCCGCGCGCGGTGCGCCTTGTCGGTCAGGCGCCGCTCCTTTTCGGCGCGGGGCACGCGCCCGGCGCGGCGCGCTGGCCGCGCCTCGTCTTCGTTGCGCCGGGCCACCTTTTCGCGCAGGCGCTCGAGGCAGATCGTCTTGTTGCGGAGCTGGCTGCGCTCCTGGCGGCAGACCACCACGATGCCGCTGGGCCGGTGTCGCAGGCGCACGGCGCTGTCGGTCGTGTTCTGGTACTGCCCTCCCGGCCCGCCGGCGCGAAACGTCGTGACGTCGCACTGCGCGAGCAGGTCGCGGTCGTCTGCCGGCAGCTCGATCACCGGCCGGAGACCCCGTCGCGGACGCGGTAGTCGCGCTCGATCCTCGCCACGATCGCCCAGCCGAGGCGCGAGGCCCCGGCCAGCGTCATGTGCACGCCGTCGGACTGGCGCATGAGCTGCAGATCGCCGTGAGCGTCGCGCAAGTAGGCGGAGTACGTGCCCTGCGGCGTCGCGAACATCGACCACGTGTCGACGAAGACGACCCCCGGCCGCGCCGCCGCCGCGCGACGGTAGATGGCGTTGAGCACCAGGTGCGTCGCCACGTAGTCGGCGATCAGCATCTTCTTGACGAGCCCGGCGAAGATCAGGAAGAAGGCCCGGCTCGCGTCGATGCGCCGCGAGTCGCGCGGCCGGCGCAGCTGCGGCAAGAAATCCGAGGCGCGGGCGATGGGGCCCGCCAGCAGGTACGGAAAGAAGGCGACGTACACGGCGACGTCGAGCAGCGACGCGGCGGCCAGCGTGCCGCGCTCGACGTCGACGACATACGAAAGGCCGAGGTCGAAGACCAGCGCGGTAACGAGGGCCGCCTTGCGGGCGGCCGCGCCGCGCGCCTGGGCGATCAGCCGGGCAAAGAAGAAGTTGGCCAGGGCGACGACGGCGAGAAGCGCCACGGCGCGAGTACATGCGGCCTGGCGGCGCCTGGCGCTCCTCGCCGTCGTCGCCCTGGCCAACTTCTTCTTTGCCCGGCTGATCGCCCAGGCACGGCGCGGCCGCCCGCAAGGCGGCCCTCGTTACCGCGCTGGTCTTCGACCTCGGCCTTTCGTATGTCGTCGACGTCAAGCGGCACACTAGCCGCCGCGTCGCTTCTCGACGTCGCCGTGCTCGCCGTCGCCTTCTTTCCGTACCTGCTGGCGGGCCCCATCGCCCGCGCCTCGGATTTCCTGCCGCAGCTGCGCCGGCCGCGCGACCCGCGGCGCATCGACGCGAGCCGGGCCTTCTTCGCCGGGCTCGTCAAGAAGATGCTGATCGCCGACTACGTGGCGACGCACCTGGTGCTCAACGCCATCTACCGTCGCGCGGCGGCGGCGCGGCAGTCTTCGTCGACACGTGGTCGATGTTCGCGACGCCGCAGGCGGTGTACTCCGCCTCTGCCGGGACGCTCATGGCAATCTGCAGCTCATGCGCAAAATGCAACAGCATGCACATGAGGAGCGTCCGCGGGGCCTCGCGCCTCGGCTGGGCAATCGTGGCGAGGATGCCGAGCGCGAACTACCGCATCCGCGACGGTATCCGGCCGGTGATCGAGCTGCCGGCAGACGACCGCGACCTGCTCGCGCAGTGCGACGTCACGACGTTCCTCGCGCCGGCGGGCCGGGAGGGCAGTACCAGGAGCGCGACCGACAGCGCCGTGCGCTGGACGCCGGCCGCGGCGGGCATCGTGGTGGTGGCCTTGAGGAGCGCAGCCAGCTCCGCAACAAGACGATCTGCCTCGAGCACCTGGTGGCCTGGCGAAACGAAGACGAGGCGCGGCCAGCGCGCCGCGCCGGGCGCGTGCCCCGCGCCGAAAGGGCGGGGCGCCTGGCGCACCGCGCGCGCCGCGCAAGCGGCAACGCGCACGCCCAGGCCGAGCGGCGTCCTCGAGCAGCGGCGGCGTCATCCGGCGGCGCCGCGGCGCCGGCCGGCTCCTGCTCCCGCGGGCCGCCGCGTCGGTTGCGGGCCTCCGGGCCCGTGGATAGAGTAGGAGCTGGTCCAACTGGGTGTGTGGCGGTACCGGCCGTCTCCCGACGTCCGCCGTCCTCCGCCACCGCTGCCGGCCGGCTCGCAGCTCTTGTGACCGTCGGAGGATCCATGAGTGACGAGTACGTGAGATGGCGCAAGACCCGCAGCCGCGACCTGACCGGCCTCGGCTGGCTCGAAGCCGATGCCATCGTGTGGGACAAGGGCGACGTGAAGGTGCGCGACGTCTACGAGGAGCTGCGCCTGCGTCGCCGGATCGCCTATACGACGGTCATGAGCGTCCTGCGCAACCTGCACGTCAAGGGCCTGCTCGAACAGGACAAGGAGCCTCCGGCTACTTCGTCTACCGCGCCATCGTGTCCGACCTCGACGTCGCCAAGGGTATCCTCGACGACGTGGTCGAGAAGATCATCGGCGGGGTCGAGGCCTACCTCGACTCATACCACAAGTGACGTCGGCGGCCAGAGCCGCGACACGGAAGGCGTTCATGCCGTCCAGCGTGACCGACCTGGTCCAGCGCCTGCTCGACCGGGTGGCTGCCGCCGACCCCGTCGTCGCCACCAGCTCGGCATGGCCGAGGCCGGCGAGCTGCCCGACCTCTCGGGGCCCGCCCTCGGCCTACGTCGCCGACGCCCGGCGGCTGCCTGGCTCGACCTCGCCGCCGCGAGCGCGGCCGGCGGCGACGCGGATCGACGCCGTCACCGGCGGGCGAATGGCGCGGCGCGCGTCGTGCGCGCCTTCGAGACGCACCGCGTGCAGTGCCGGCGCCCCGGCTTGTATCTCGATGCCGCCTACGGCGTGCTGCTGCTGATGATCAAGGAGATCGGCACGCCCGCCCCGATCGCGTCGATGCCCTGGCCGGCCGCCTGCGGGCGCTGCCGGTGTGCTCGAGGAAGGCCTCGCCAACCTGCGCGGGCCGTTGCGGCGAGCTGTAGGCCACAGGCCCTCAACGACGTGCCTGGCGTTTTCGAGCTAGGTCGGTGAAGCGGCGCCGCGGGCCGCCGCCGAGTTCGACGCACCAGCCGTCTCCGCGGCCAGCGGCGGTGGCGCGGTTCGGCGACGCCCTCCGCAACCGTTTCCTGCGATGCCACGCCCGATGTGGCGGGCGGCCGTGGGCAAGCTGTTGCTGGTCGATCTGCTCGAGAGCAGTGCCTCCTTGGCGAGACGCCGGAACAGATCGCCGCCGTCGGTCGCGCCGCCGTCGCCGAAGCCGACGCCGCCATGACCGAGCTGGCCGCAACGATGGGCTACGCGTCAGCAAGCAGGCGGCCGTCACCACCGTGCAGACCGACCGGCCGTCGCGCCAGGACCTGCTGAAGAGCTATCGCGAACATCGGCGCCGCGCGTCGCTTCGAGCGCGATCTCGTCACGCTCGCCCCCGGCGAGGAGCTCGTGATCGAGCCCACGCCGGCGGCTCTGCGCAGCTCGCTACCCTCGCCGCCGCTGGAGCGGCCGGGTGCTGCGACGGGCGGCAACGCGGCTACTACTGGGTGACCGTCCCTTCCGACGAGCTCTCAGACTCCGACCTGGCGCGGGCTCTGGCCGGTCGCCCTTGCCTCGATGCCGACAACCACGGTGTTCACGAGGTCTACCCCGGGACATCACACCGGTGGGACCCGCGCGAACCGCGCCGACTGGCCCGGCGCGTCGCTTCCTCCCCGACGGCGGCACGCTGCTGGGCCTTCTACTGCGAAGAGATGATGGAGTCGCGGGCTTTCTCGTCGCGCCGGCGGTACGCCTCATGCGCCTGAACGACCAGCTCTGGCGGGCCTGCCGGGTGGTGATCGACATGACGACCTCGGGCTCGTTCCTCGCGGAGGTCGACTTCTCTCGCGCGAGGCCCACATGGGCCGGCCCGCCGCCGAGCTCGAAGTGCGCTGGGTCGCCGCCTCGCCCGGCGACCCGATGGCCTACCTGATCGGCAAGCGCGAGATCACCGCTCTGGCCCGCGACTTCAGCGGCGTTCGCCGTCGCTTCAAGGCGTTCCACGACGAGCTGCTGCGAAATCCACAGCCCCGGCGCATCCGCCGCGGGATGGGGCTCGATTAGTCCGTCGAGCGACTTCGTCGTCGCCGCTCAGGCAGGCGCGACTTCGTTGCGCGCCTAGTCCGTCGAGCGACTTCGTCGTCGCCGCTCAGGCAGGCGCGACTTCGTTGCGCGCCTAGTCGTAGAAGGCGGGCTGGGTCTCGACACCGTGCTGTAGCGCGGTCGCGCCCCCGTTTCGCCTTGCGGCTTCGTGGAGGGCCGTGTCGGCGAGCTCGAAGAGCTCGGCGATGGTGGTCGCGTCGCGGGGGCAGGTGGCCACTCCATCTTGATCGTAATGTCAGCGTCGTTGGGCAGCCCCAGGCCGGTGTTAGCGTGTCCGCAGTGTGTGCCGCAGGCGGTTGGCCATGAAGGACGCGTTGTCGCCGGGGGTGTTGGGCAGCAGCGGTCCCGAACTCCTCGCCGCCGTGGCGCGAGCAAATGTCGGACTTGCGCACGTGCTGCTGCATGACCGACGCGACCACCTGCAGGACCCGGTCGCCGGTGGCATGGCCGTAGGAGTCGTTGAAGTGCTTGAAGTGGTCGATGTCGAGGATGACGAGCCGAGAGCGGCTGCTGGCTCCGCAGGCTGCACGCCACGGTTGATGAAGAACGGCGGTAGAGGCGGGTCAGAGAAATGGTCGGTGACCACCTGGCGGGCATGCTGTCGTACTTGCGGGCGTCGACAGGGCGCCGTGAAGTGGGCCTGGAGGGTGGTGGCGACTTCGTCGTCGAAATGCTCGCTGGTCGTCGAGGTGGCGAGCAGGGCCATCTCGCCGAGGTGTGGCCTGGAAGGGCACGATCGTGGCTCTTCATCACGAAACTGGGTGCAGGTGTGGTCGGCCGAGCGCACTACGGCGTGGCCGTCGATTGCAACTGAGCAGTGCGACATGTACATAGATCGACAGCACCAAGCGCGCCCTCGACGTCGAAGGCCCGGGTGTTGGGCTCCAGTGAGATGAGCGCCACGAAGTCGGCCCGCAGGAAGCTCTTGGCGCGCGCCAGGATACGCTCGACCGTTTCGCGGTAGGGCAGGGCGGCGTTGATCTCCTGCCCGATGTCGCCGACCTCGACGAGCTGGCTGAAGGCCTGGAGCAGGTCGCTTTCGGCGCGTTCGTGCGCGCGTGGATTGCTCCACCTCGGTGAACGTGCGGACGTGTGTTGATGAGAAAGTCAGAGCTGGGCAATCTCGCGATGCCGCGGGTCGGCGTTCTCGTAGCGGGCTGCCGACCGCCCGCCGGGAGCGGCGGATGAGGGAGTAAGACCGGACGGTACACCCAGAATGTCGAGCACGACGACCACGAGCGCGAACGCGGCGGTCAGCGCCACGGCGAGCTGCATGAGCTTGTCGCGGTCGAGCTAGCGCGAGAACACCGCGACCACCACCAGGGAAGATGAGGACGATCATGCCGTCTCAGCGCGGAGCGGCTGACTCGGTGAGGATGCTCCTTCGCTGGTTCCGGCGGCCTGGACTTTCTGGCTTCGGTGTCGCCGCCGGTCACCGTTTCTTATCGGCAGTTCACGGACGAGGATGAGCCGATGGCGCAAGCCCGAAACGACGGTCCGGACCGGCCCGCGGCGCGGGGTGACTCAGTCGATGACCGACGGCGGACTGGGCGATACGGAAGGGCTTGGTGATGTAGCCGTCGATGCCGACGTCGGTAGCCCTCTCCATGTCGGTGGCCATCGCCTTGGCCGAGAGGCCGACGATGGGGATGGTCTTCGTGGCGTCGTCGGCCTTGAGCTCGGGCGATCGCTTCGTAGCCGCTCATCACCGGCATCATCATGTCGAGGATGATGAGATCGGGGTGGTGGTCGCAGCAGAGGTCGACGGCCTCGCGACCGTTGGTCGCCTTGAACACGTCGTAGCCCTGGGTCTCGAGGGACATGGCGACGATGCTCAGGATATCGGGGTCGTCATCCGCGACGACGATCGACTTGGTCATTGATCTCCCCACCGTTCTAGCTGATCTTGCCGGCCGCAAGGTGGTCGGCCGGCTCGTGTGATATCGGCACCGTGAAGATGAAACTGGAGCCCTTGCCGAGCTTGCTCTGTACCCGGATCTGGCCGCCGTGCAGCTCCACGAGCTCCTTCGTGATGGCCAGGCCGAGGCCCGTCCCGCCCTGCTGGCGGCTCGCCGACGAGTCGACCTGGGTGAAGCGCTGGAAGATGCGATCGATGTCTTCGCGGCCGATGCCGATGCCGGTGTCGGTCACCCCGATCTCGACGAACCCGTCCTGAGTGCGCGCCTCGACGCTCACGTTGCCGTTCTCGTGGGTGTACTTGATGGCGTTCGTCAGCAGGTTCAGCAGCACCTGGTTGAACTTGGCGGGGCGGCGACGATGGTCGGCACGTCGGTCGGCAGGTAGGTCGACACCTTGATGCGCTTGTCGGCCGCGCGCGGCTTGACCCTGACGGGCAGGACGCCGAGCAGCGCGGAGCGCAGGTCGACGGCTTCGAGGTCGAGCTCGAGCCGCCCGGCCTCGATCTTGGTCAGGTCGAGCACGTCGTTGATCAGGTTCAGCAGCGACTCGCCGTTTTGCAGGATGCTGCTGACGAAGTTGCTCTGACGCTCGTTCAGCTCGCCGGTCACGCCCGAGAGCAGCATGTCGCTGTAGCCGATCACCGAGGTGAGCGGCGTCCGCAGCTCGTGGCTCATGGTGGCCATGAAGTCGCTCTTCAACTGGTCGAGGTGGGTGAGCTCCTCGTTCTTCTGGGCGAGCTCCTCGTTGTACTGGATATTGCGCAACGCCACGGCGAGCTGGCTCGAAAGCGACGCCAGGGCCGTCAGCTTGGTGTCGCGCACGACCTCGCCCGAGCGGGTCAGAAAGCCCAAGAGGCCGAGGCGCCTGTCCTTGGCGGTCAGCGGCACCAGGACGAGGTCGCGAAAGCCCTCCTTTTCGATCAGCTTGAGGACGTGGGCCAACTGCGTGCCGTCGGCGACCGCGGCCACCTTTCTGGCAGACCGGCGGGATGGATCCTGACGAGGCCGACGTCCTTGATGCGTTCGATCAGCTCGACGGCCACCGGCCCGTGCGTGGCCGCCAGCGGGTCTTCGCCGGTGCTGTCGTTGTGCACCAGGACGAAGCCGCAGGCGATCCGCATGAGGTCGCACAGCTTGGCCAGGGCGTCGGGCATCAGGCCCTCGACGTCATGGTGGCGCATGAACACCTGGCTCGTCTCCTCGATCGAGCGCGTAGCTGCTCGTTGACCGCCTTCATGCGGTCGAGCTGGCCTTCGGCGCGCAGCTTCGCCACGCGCAGCTGGGCGTTGCTCTTGTTCAGCGCCTGGGCGAGAAAGCCGGTCAGCAGGGCGATCAGCAGGAACGCGGTCACCCTGATGCCGACCGTCTGGACCGACCAGTTCCCGGGCAAGACCGGCGGCTTGATGGTCGAGCTGTTCACGAACGGACCGAGCGCGGCGCTCTGCAGGACCCAGAGGACGATGTAGAGGCCGCTCGACACGCCCGCCGTGACGTAGGCGGCCCACGACGGCAGCAGGAGGCTGGCCGAGACGATCGGCCAGAGGTAGAAGATCGCCACCGAGCTCAGGACCCCGCCGGTAAAGACGACCGCGGCGGTGATCAGCACGGTGTCGACGACGACCATGGCGACGCTCACCTGGCGCTCGTGGCCCCGCCGGCTGAGGTAGAGGAACGGCACGTTGGCCACGACGAACAGGACGACGATGACGAGCAGCGACAGCGAGACGACGCTCTCGTTCACCACGTGGAAGGCGATCCCGGCGGCGAACAGGGCGACGCCGAAGATGATCCGCGCGGTCATGATCTCTCTGAGTTGCTTGCCTGAGCCCGTTTCGAGTGCCTCCAGTCCCGCTTGGTTCGCGTAGTGTAATGTCGACGAAAGCGGCCGATGGATTAGGGGGGCGGTCGTTTCCGTGGGTCGCGGAAGGATTGCGCCGCCTCGCGCGGAAGCTCTGGAATCCCACGCGCGCTCTCCCGGTCCGGGCGTCGGCCGAGCGTGTCGGGGGAGAATCGAGGGGAGTTCACGAACGTGTCCGTGCCGCGTCTCATCCTGGCCGGGGTCGAGCCCGGCCCCGCGCTCGACCTCGTGGCCGGCGCCCTGCTCGCCGGGTTCGGCGAGCAGCGCGCCACGCGCGCCATCCTGCTGGGTTTCGACCTGCCCCTCTGGCGCCTCGTCGTACGACGTCGCCGCCCGCGCGCCGCGAGCCCTGGACCCCGCCCTCCACCCGGCGCCGGTAGCCGACGAGCTGTTCGACCAGTGGAGCGAGCACATGGATCTCGCGCTGGTCGTCGGCGTGCGGCCGCTGCTCGACGCCTGGGAGGGCGTGAACGGCTCCCGGGCGGCCGACCTGGCGCGACGCCTCGACGCCCCGATCGTCCTCGTGCTCGACGCCCGCGGCAGGGGAGCCAGCGCGGCGGCCACGGTCTACGGCACGCGGGCTCTGGCGAGCCAGATCGAGATCGGCGGCGTGGTGCTGGTGGGCGGCGACGACTCGTCGACCGGCCTCGAGCTGCAGGAGGCGCTGCGGCGGGATGTGGCCCTGCCTGTGCTGGGCCACATCCCGCCGCAGCTGACCGAACAGTTCCTGCGTCAGTACGCGGTCGCCAGCGGCTCCGTGCGCACGCTGGGCGCCCGGGCGCCCGAGACGACCCTGGTGCAGCTCTGTCGCGAGGCCGCCACGTACCTGCAGCTCGACGAGATCGCCGCCGTGGCGGCGCGGCGCGGCTTTCTGCCGGCGGCGCCGCGCCGGCTGCTGCTGCCCGAGACCTCGGCGACCGACCTCGTGGTGGCGGTGGCCTGGGGACCGCCGCTGCAGCCGGTCATGCTCGAGAACGTCGACGTCTTGCAGGCCATGGGCGTCAACCTCGTGCCCCTCAACATCGCGCGCGACCGTGAGCTGCCCGACCCCTGCGACGGCCTCCTCTTCACCGGCACCCTCGACGAGCAGACCATCGACGCGTTCTCCGACAACGCCCTGCTGCGCCAGAATCTGCGCACCGTCGCCGCCGAGGGTCTGCCCGTGCTGGCCCTCGGCGGCGGCGCCCTGCTCATGCTCCAGCGCCTGGCCGACAGCCGCGGCCGCAGCCACGACCTGCTCGGCCTGGTGCCGGCCGAGGCCGAGCTCCTCGAGTGGTACGACCGGCCCCGTTACGTGCGGGCCGAGGCGACGAGGGCCAATCCCTACGACGCCGGCGAGGTCACCCTCTACGAACTGTTCGACCTCGAGTTCCTGGTCCTCGAGCAGGACGTGTTCGCCTACCAGATCGGCATGCCCGACGGCACCACCCGCACCGAGGGCTTCGTGGTCGGCCGCAGCCTGGCGACCACCCTGTTCGCGAGCTTCGCCGCGTCGCCGGGCATGGCCGGGCGGTTCATCGCCGCCATGCACGCCGCCCGCAGGTCCTGAGGGCCGACCGCGGCGGCGACCGCGACCGCGGCCGCGGTCGCGGCGGCGACTTCGGCTCGAGACCTTCTCGCCTGCGAGCCCGGTGGTACACTTCCGCGCATGAGTGAGCGCCGCCGCCTCGAGCCCGACGTCTTCGCGCTGCCGGTCGAGCGCATGCGCGAGGGCTACTACACCGACGCCTACTTCAACTTCTCCAAGCGCGTCCTCGAGACCCGCGACGAGCATCCGCGCGTGCTGATGCAGGTCTTCCAGAAGTACGAGACGGCCGTGCTGGGCGGCATGGACGAAGCCATCGCCGCCCTGCGGCAGTGTTCGGGCCGCCACGTCGGCGGCGCGGACCGGCGCTCCTGGGTCGACGGCTGGGACGAGCTCGAAGTCCGGGCGCTCTACGACGGCGACGACATCGAGCCCTGGGAGACCGTCATGACGATCGAGGGCGACTACTCGCTGTTCGCCCACCTCGAGACCGTGTACCTCGGCGTGCTGACGCGGCGCACGCTGATCTCGACGAACGTGCGACGCGTCGTCGAGGCGGCCGGCGACAAGCCGATCCTCTTCTTCCCGGCGCGCTTCGACCATTACCGGGTCCAGGCGGGCGACGGCTGGGCGGCGCACATCGCCGGTGCCATCGGCGTGTCGACCGACGAGCAGGCGTCGTGGTGGGGCGGCAAGGGCGGCGGCACCGTGCCGCACGGCCTGATCGCCGCCTACGGCGGCGACACGGTGGCCGCTGCTCTGGCCTTCGCCGAGATCCTCGCGGCCGACGTCAACGTGGTCGCCCTGGTCGACTTCGACAACGACTGCGTGGCGACCTCGCTGGCCTGCGCCCGCGCCCTGGGCGACAAGCTGTGGGGCGTGCGCCTCGATACCTCGGAGACCATGGTCGACCGCTCGCTCTGGGAGGGTATGGGTCACGTATCGCCCCACCGGCGTCAACCCCGAGCTCGTGCGCAACGTGCGGCGCGCCCTCGACGCCGAGGGCTTCGACCACGTGCGCATCGTGGTGAGCGGCGGCTTCGACGCGTCGCGCATCCGCGAGTTCGAGCGCGCCGGCGTGCCGGCCGACGCCTACGGGGTCGGTTCGAGCCTGCTGCGCGGCAAGATCGACTTCACGGCCGACGTCGTGCGGGTCGACGGCGAGCCCTGCGCCAAGAAGGGTCGCACCGAGCGGCCAAACCCGCGCCTCGAGCTGGTCGAATAGTCGGGCGCCGGGGAACACTCCCGGCGAACGGTTGGCATCGGCCAGGCAGGTGCGCGTCCCCGAGAGGGTGCTCCCATGAAAGCGATCATCGTCGTCGACGTCCTGAACGGCTTCTGCAGGGCGGGCAACCTCGCCAGCGAGCGTCTCGGTTCGGTGGTGCCCGGCATCCGTGCCTACCTCGAACGCGAGGTCGCCGCCGGGGCCGCGCTCATCTTTCTGGCCGACACTCACGAGCCCGACGATCCCGAGTTCGCCATGTTCCCGCCGCACTGCGTGGCCGGGTCGGGTGAGGAGGAGATCGTCGACGAGCTACGCGAGCTTGCGGCCGGCGCGACCGTCGTGCGCAAGCGGCGCTACTCGGGCTTCTACGGGACCGACCTCGACCGCCTTCTGGCCGAGCTCGCCCCCGACGTCGTCGAGGTGGTGGGCGTCTGCACCGACATCTGCGTGCTCCATACGGTCGCCGACCTGCGCAACCGGGACTACCGGGTCGTGGTACGACGCGAGCTCGTGGAGACCTACGAGGCGCCGGGCCACGAAGCCGACGAGATCAACCGCTTCGCCCTGGCTCACATGCGCGACGTGCTGGGGGCGACGATTGCGTAGCGGCCGGGTCGGGGCGGGGGCGACCGCTCCGGGCCAGGCGCGCAACGCAGTCGCGCAAGCCTGAGCGACGACGACGCAGTCGCTCGACGGACTAGTCCCCCTTGGTGGCGCTCGGTTGCGGGCTGCCGGAGCTCTCTTCCATCCAGTCGACGAAGTTCTGGGCCGACTTGCCGACGGGCGACGTGCCGTCGATCGCCGCCGCCTTCTTCCACTCGTCCCTCGCCAGGTCGGCCTTCTGCTCGGAGAAGTAGATGATCGCCAGGTTGTAGTGGGCGAGCTGGCTGCGCGGGTCGGCCACGAGGACGGCGTCTCAGCAGGCTGAGGGCCTCGGCGTCGCGGCCGCCGGCGTGGAGCGCGAGGGCGAGCTGGACCTTGGCCGTCTCGTTGCCGGGGTCGCCCGCCAGCACCTTGGCGTACAGCCGCCGCGCCTTGACCGGCTGCTCGGTCATGAGGTAGGCGTTGGCCAGGTCCATCGCGGTCTTCGTGTCGGAGGGGTTCTCTCTGGTGGCGCGCCTCGAGCAGCTTGACCACCGCTGCGTAGTCGGTCGGCGAGGCGGTGCCGGAGCCGACGGACCTCTGGGGGCTCGGCAGGGCGCCGGCCGTGTGGGCGCCGGCCTTGTGGGCGCCGGCGCTCGCCCCGTCGTCGGACGATCGCGAACCGGCGATGATGATGAGCGCGGCGACCAGGATCGCGACGACGATGCCGGCGACGGCGTAGTGCTTTCGCAACGGTCCAGTTCCTTTCGTAGGGCTCGGCCGGCCCGGGCTCGTGCACCTTCTCGTGCATGTATTATGCGACGGGCCATCCCAACGTCCGACAGTGTCGGTTCGCCTGTAACAGTCCTTAACCCCTCCTTAACAAAAATGCAGGCTCGTTTGCCGGGTGCGACCGCCCGCTTGACGAGGGCGCCGCGGCCCGTCTAGAGTACGATAAACACGGACAAAAACTATCCGACTAGCAGAACGCGGTGATCTTCGAGTGGGACTGCAACTGACACGCGGCGGCGAGTACGCGATCCGCGCCATGACCTACCTGGCGCATCGGCCCGTGGGCGAGATCTCCTCGCTGCGCGACGTCGGCGCCGAGCAGGACATCCCCGAAAGCTTTCTCGCCAAGATCTTCCAGAGCCTCGTGCACGCCGGCCTCGTCGCCTCGCAGCGGGGCGCCCACGGCGGGTTCTCGCTGGCCCGCCCGCCGGCCGGGATCACGGTGCGCGAGGTCGTCGAGGCGGTCGACGGGCCTATCGCCCTGAACGGCTGTGTACTGTGGCCCGAAGACTGCCGGCGCAGCGGCGACTGCCGCATGCACGAAGTCTGGCTGCTCGCCCAGGAGCGCATGATGGGCGTGCTCGAAGAGGTCACGCTGGCCGAGCTCGCGCCGGCGCCCTCGCTCGCCCCTTCGCCGTCGCCCCGGCCGCGCCTAGCTCGAGCCCTCCCGCCCGGCGCCCCTGTCGTCGTAGCCGCGCGGATGGTCGCTCATCCACGTCCAGGCGTCGGCGACGATGCCGTCGAGCCGCCGCCGCGGCTGCCATTCCAGCCCGCGCCGGGCGCGGTCGTTCGAGGCCACGAGCACGGGCGGGTCGCCAGCTCGGCGGGGAGCGTGCTCGATCGCGGGGTCGCGGCCGGCCGCGACCGCGACCGCCCACAACACCTCGAGGACGGAGCTGCCGCTACCCGTGCCGAGGTTGTACGCTCCGGCCGCCTGCGGCAGGCGCTCGAGCGCGGCGACGTGGGCCGCCGCGAGGTCGCTCACGTGGACGTAGTCGCGGATGCAGGTGCCGTCGGGCGTGGGGTAGTCGTCGCCGAAGACCTTGAGCGTAGTGCCGTCGCGGACCGCCGCGAGCGCCAGCGGCACGAGGTGGCTCTCGGGAGCGTGGTCCTCGCCACGCGGGCCGTCGGCGCCGGCTGCGTTGAAGTAGCGCAGCGCGACGGTGGCGAGGCGGCCGCCGCTGGCGGCGGCCGCCTCGCCCAGCAGCCGCTCGGCGGCGAGCTTGGTCTCGCCGTACGGGTTGGCGGGGGCGAGGGGGGAGTCTTCGTCGATCGGGATGCGCTCGGGCGCGCCGTAGACCGCGGCGGTCGAGGAGAAGACGAGACGCGACACGCCGGCGCGCAGCGCCGCCTGGAGCACCGCCTGGGTGCCGACCACGTTGACGTCGTGGTAGCGCTGGGGAAAGGCCACCGACTCGGCGACCTCGGCCAGGGCCGCCATGTGGACGATCGCCTCGCAGCCGCCGGCGGCGAGCGCGGCGGCGACGGCGTCGGCATCGCGGATGTCGGCGATGACGAGGGTGGCGCCCTTCGGCACGGCTGCGCGATGGCCGCGGCACAGGTCGTCGTACACCGTGACGCCGTGACCGGTGGCGAGCAGGCGAGCGGCGATCACGCTGCCGATGTAGCCGGCGCCGCCGGTGACGAGGACGTTCATGTGGTCATCGTAGCAGGTCGGCGACCTGCTCCGGGAGGCTTGTCGGGGCAGGCGCGACGCGCCTGCTCAGGATCCTCAGGTGAAGCCGCCGCCGGAGGGCGCGTCGCGGCCGCCCGACGACGAGCTCGTGGCGTTGGTCAGGAAGGGCGAGAACTTCTGCCTGGTCTTGAAGGAGCCGCAGCTCGGGCACTGGCGGTCTTCGTTCTTCAGAAAGCCCTGGACAAAGAGCTCGAAGACGTGGCCGCAGTCGCGACAGACGAGATCGTAGGTGGCCATTCTCCTGAACCCCCGGCCCGCTGGACAGATACCCTCTGGGGTATTATGGCGCGGTCGCCTGCCGTGTCAAACCGCGAGCCGCTCCGAGCCGCTCCGGGCGGGAGTGAGGGGTCGCCGACCGACCCGAGCCGCTCCGGGCGGGGTGAGGGCCTCAGGTCGGAGCTGTCTCGGTACCTTGCGCGGTTCACCTTCAAGGCCTCCACCTCGCAGGCCGACCTTCGACCCTCACCCCGCCCTGCGCTCACGCCTGCGGACCGCGACTCACAACCCGCCCGGTGCTCGCGGCGGCCCGGCCACGAGCTTCACGCCGCCCCGCGCTCGCGGCGGCCGAACCGCGGCCCGTCTCCCGTCCGGCGGGCCGCAGCCGTCGGGCGCCCGCTGATACCATGCAGGCGTGGACGAGCGCTCCGGGCCCGACTCGACGACTACGGTGGGCCTCGCCGTGCCGCCGCCGCGCCGGCGCGGCGTCCGGGCCGCCGGACGATGATCGCCGCCGCCATCTCGTCGCTCACGCCGGCGGCGGTTGTGCTGGCGCTGGTGGCCGGCGCCGCGTCGTTCCTCTCACCCTGCGTGCTGCCGCTGGTGCCGGCCTTCCTGTCGTATGTCTCCGGGGTCGCCGTCGCTGACCTCGACCGGCGGCGCCGCGACGTGGTCCGCACGGCGCTCGCGTTTGTCGCCGGTTTCACCGTCGTCTTCGTGGCGCTGGGGGCTGCCGCCGGCGTGGCCGGCTCGCTCCTCACCGATGAACGTCGTCTGCTGACCGTCGTCGGCGGGGTCTTTCTCGTCGTGGCCGGCCTGGCGGTCGCCGACGTGGTGCCGCTGCCCGCGCCGCGCGTCTCGCTCTCGCCGCGCGCGGGCATGATCGGCGCCTTCGTCACGGGGGCCGTCGTGTGCCTGGGATGGACCCCGTGTGTGGGCTACGTGCTCGGCAGCATCCTCGTGCTGGCCGGCTCGGGCGGCGGCGCGGCGTCGGGTGCCTTGCTGCTCGCGGTGTACTCGCTGGGGCTCGGCGTCCCCTTCCTGCTCACCGCCCTCGCCTACGACTGGGCGATGGCCCGCCTCGGCTTTCTCAAGCGCCACTACCGGGCGGTGCGGATCGTCTCGGGCGTGGTGCTGGCGGCGTTCGGCCTGCTGCTCGTCAGCGGCGCGCTGACCGAGGTGACCCGGCGGCTGCCGGAGGTGCGGCTGTTCGACCTGTGAGCAGGCCGCCGCGGCCCACGATCGTCTCGAAGAACGGCCGGCAGCCAATGTCTGTTGACAGTCATCGCAATCACGTGTAAGTTCCTTCTATTACGTGAAGGAGTCTAATGACTGATGAGCGGACAGGCGACCAGCTCCTGCAGATGCTGTCGGCGTTGGCGAACCCTCACCGCCTGCGCATCCTGGCGGCGCTGAGCGCGCGCCAGGCGTACGTGAGCGAGCTGGCGCGCGAGCTCGGCATCAGCCGGCCGCTGCTTCACATGCACCTGCAGACGCTGCAGAAGGCGGGTCTCGTGGTCGGGCGCCACGAGGTGTCCGCCGACGGCAAGGCGCTGCGTTACTACGAGGTCGCGGCGTTCGACGAGCATCTCACGCCCAAACGCGTGACAGAGGCGGCAAACAGCCTGAGCCCCGAAAAGGAACCAGACGGAAAGGTGAAGAGATGACAATCGCCACAATCGGATGGCCCGCGGCAGTGGTGCTAGTGATCGTGATCATCGGCGTCGTGGCGCTCCTGTCGACCATCGTGGCCAGCAACGCGGGCGTCGCCGCGAGAAGACGAAGGGCAAGCTCGCCGATCAGTATCGCGAGCTCGTCGGCGAGTACGAGAACCTCGCCCAGCAGACGAGAGACCTGCAGGCCGCCATGCAGGCCGACCTCGCCGAGCTGCGCAAGAAGGTGGCGTCGATCGAACACATGATGCGGGAGGTGGCGTAGTCTCCCTGTCGAGTGCTGCCCGTCGTGAACGCGAGCTCGCCTCCATCCCCTGGCTGCTGTCGGGCGACGACCCGTCGGTGCGCTTCTTCACCCTCACCGACCTGCTGGGATTGTCGCCCGAGGCATCCGACGTAGTCGCGGCGCGACGCGGGATCATGACGGGCGGCGCCGTGCCGGCCATCCTCGCGGCGCAGGGAGACGACGGCCATTGGGAGGGTCGCGACCGCTTCTACACGGCCAAGTATCGAGGGACCGTGTGGCAGCTCGTCGTCCTCGCCGGCCTCGGCGCCGATGGCTCGGACGAGCGCGTGCGGCGGGGTTGCGAGGCGATCCTGCGCGACGCGCAGGATCGCCTCTGCGGCGGCTTTGCCACGAACCGTGCCGCGAAGTCGGGCGGTGGGCTCGCCAGTCGCGTCGTCCCCTGCCTCACGGGCAATCTCGCCTGGAGTCTCATCCGGCTCGGCCTGCTCGACGATCCGCGCGTGCAGGCCGGCATCGACTGGCTGACGACCTGGCAGCGCTTCGACGACGGCGACGGCTCGCCGCCGGCCGGCCGGCCCTACGATGGCTGGGAGATGTGCTGGGGGCGCCACACCTGCCACATGGGCGTCGTCAAGGCGCTCAAGGCCTTGTCCGCGATACCGGAGCCGCGACGCTCGCCGGCGGTGCGGGGCACGCTCGAACAGGGCAGCGAGTTCGTGCTCGCGCACCACGTCCACAAGCGCAGCCACGACCTCACGCGGGTGTCCAAGCCGGGCTGGAAGCGCCTCGGCTTTCCGCTGCATGACCAGACCGATGTCCTCGAGATCCTGGGGATCTTGACGACGCTGGGGCGAGCCGGCGACGAGCGGGCGCGCGAAGCGCGCGACCTCGTCGCCGCCAAACGCGACGCCCAGGGCCGCTGGCGGCTCGAGAGCACCTTCAACGGCCGCTTCGTCGTCGACATCGAGTCGCATGGTCAGCCGAGCCGCTGGATCACGTTGCGGGCGCTGCGTGCGCTGAACGCTTGAACCCGCGCGTGCACCTGACGCTCGCACACAGGGCAGCCGCGCCCGCCGCCTCGGGTGCGACGATCCGCTGGACAGGCGCGCCGCCGCCGCCGACAATCGACGTTGTGACCGCCACAGCCACCAGCCCGACCGCGGAGGCCGCCCCGTGACCCGCACGCCGCGTTCCCGGCGCCGGATCCTGCTCGAATACAGTGTGACGTTGCTCGCGGCGATCGCGCTCGCCTACGCGGCGGAGGCGCTCGCGGTCAAGCCGTTCGCCATCCCGACGGCCTCGATGGCCACCACGGTGCATCCCGGCGATCGCGTCCTGATCGACCGCGTGAGCTACCACTTCGAAGCGATCCACCGCGGCGACATCATCGTCTTCGGCGGCCACGGCCCCATCCCGCTGCTCAAGCGCGTCGTGGGGCTGCCGGGCGACCGCCTGTCGCTGAGCAACGGGCGGCTCTTTGTGAACGGGAGACCTTCCCCCGATGCCTGGGTGCGGCGCCTGGGCGGTCGGCTCGAGCCGACGCTGCCGGGGCCGAACGCCTTCATGCCCTGGAGTCTTGCCCAGCCCTACGTCGTGCCCGCCGGGCAGTACTTCGTGATGGGCGACAACCGCACGGACAGCGCCGACAGCCGCTTCTGGGGCACGGTGACGCGTGGGCAGATCGTCGGCAAGGCCTTCTTCATCTACTGGCCGCCGCAACACGTGAAGGGGCTCTAGAAGGCGCCGTCCGACCGCAGTGGGCGTTCCCGGTGGCGCCACCCTCGCGCCGCCGTCTATGCTTGACCGCGATGAGCGCCGACGTCGCCATTCCCGCCCCGAGCAAGCGGGGCCTCGCCGCGGCCGCCGAGCTCGCCCGCCACGTGGCCGGCGAGGTCCGCACGAGCCCGCTGACGCGCTGGCTGTACTCGACCGACGCCTCGATCTACCGCGTGCTGCCCGACGCGGTACTGGTGGCCCGCTCGGTCGACGACCTGGCCGCGGCGGCCGAGGTCGCCGCTCGCCACGACGTGCCGCTGTGCGTGCGCGGCGCGGCCACGAGCCTCGCGGGGCAGACGCTCGGCGCCGGCATCGCGATCGACTGCTTCCACCTCGATCGCATCGTCGAGATCGACCCCGAGCGTCGCGTCGCGAAGGTCGAGCCGGGGGTCGTGCAGGGCGCCCTCAACCGCGCCGCGGCGCCCTACGGCCTCGAGTTCGGGCCCGACACCTCGACCGTCGAGCAGGCGACCATCGGCGGTATGGCCGGCAACAACTCGTCGGGCTCGCGCTCCATCATCTACGGCGAGACCAAGGACAGGCTGCTGCGGGTGCGGGGCGTGCTCGCCGGGGGAGAGGCGGTCGCGTTCGGACCGTGCGCCGGCGACGACCTGCGCAGCGGCGTCGTCGGGGCGAGCGGCGGGCCGCTCGCCGAGGGCCTGGCGGCGATGCGGGCGCGCTCGCGCGCCCGCATCGCCGCCGACTTCCCCCGCACGGCCCGCCGTGTCTCGGGCTACAACCTGCCCGAGCTGCTCGCCCCTGAGCCCAATCTGGCCCGCCTGTTCGCCGGCTCCGAGGGCACGCTCCTGCTGTTCACCGAGCTCGAGGTGCAGCTCGACGCGCGACCCCAGGCGCGGCCGCTGGCGGCGCTCACCTTCGCCAGCCTGCGGGCGGCGCTGCAGGCGAACCTGGTCATCCTCACCACGGCGCCGTCGGCGGTCGAGCTCATCGACCTCGCGCCGCTGCGCGGCTCGCCCAACCTGCGGCGTTTCACGCGTCTCGGGCTGATCCTCGACGGCGACGACCCGGCAGTGCTGCTGGTCGAATACCAGGGGACGCGCGACGAGGGCCTGGCCGGCCTCGAGCGCCTGCGGGCCGTCGCCCCCGACCTCGGCGCCCGGGCCACGACGTTCTTCGCCGATCCGGCCGAGGTGAGCGAGGCCTGGGAGCTGCGCCGCGCCTCGCTGCCCCTGCTCATGGGGGCACCCGGCGTTGAGCGGCCCGCCTCGTTCGTCGAGGACACCGTCGTGCCCCCGGAGCGCCTCGCCGACTACGTCGAGGAGTTCCAGCGCGTCGTCGCGGCCCACGGCGTGCGGGCCTCGTTCACCGGGCACACGTCGGCGGGCTGCATGCACGTGCGTCCCATGCTCGACCTGAAGACGGCGGTCGGCGTCGGCCGGCTCGAGGCCATCGCCCGTGAAGTGGGCGGCCTCGTGGCCGAGCGCCACGGCGCCTTTTCGGGCGAGCACGGCGACGGCTTCTCACGCTCGTGGTTCAACCCGGAGCTGTTCGGACCCGAGCTCTACGCCGAGCTCGTCGCGCTCAAGGACCTGTTCGATCCGCGGCGCCTGTTGAGCCCGGGGCGCAAGGTCGAAGGACCGCAGATAGCCGAGAACCTGCGCTTCGGCGTGGGCTACCGCGACCGCTCCGGCTGGCCGCCGCGGCTCTCGTATGCCCGCGAGGGCGGGTTCGACCTCGCCGTCGAGCGCTGTTTCGGCGCCGGCCTGTGCAAGAAGCAGGTCGGCACGATGTGTCCGCCGGCGGCGGCCTCGCGCGACGAATGGCACACGACCCGCGCCCGCGCCAACCTGCTGCAGGCGGTCGTCGCCGGCGCCGTGCCGCTCGACCTGGTGGGCGAGCAGGAGTTCGAGGACGTGCTGGGCACCTGTCTCGCCTGCAAGGCCTGCAGTGCCGAGTGCCCCGCGGCGGTCGACATGGCGGCCCTCAAGGTCGAGTGGCTGGCCCAGGTCAACGCTCGTCACGGCGTGCCGCTCCTGGCCCGCGCGGTCGCCGATCTGCGCCGGCTCAGCGCCGTCGCGGCGCCGGTCGCGCCGCTCGTAAACGCGCTGGGGCGCGGGCCCGTGGCCCGCGCCCTCATGCCGCTCGTCGGGGTCGACCCCCGCCGGCCGGCGCCGGCCATCGCCCGGCGTTCGCTCTCCGGCCGGGAACGGGACCGGGCGGCGGCCGCCGGCGCGGCTGCGGTCGAGCTGCGCGCGGCGGCCCCCGACGTGATCGTCTTCGCCGACTGCTTCATCGAGCATCAGGAGCCGCACATCGGCGAGGCGCTCCTGCTCCTCTTGCGCGCGGCCGGCCACACCCCCAGGGTCGTGAGCGCCGGCTGCTGCGGGCGCACGATGCTGTCGGTGGGCATGATCGACAAGGCGCGGCGGGCGGCGCGAGCGACCGCGAGGTCGCTCGCGCCGCCCGCCCGGGCGGGGCTGCCGATCGTCTTCATCGAACCGAGCTGCCAGGCGATGGTCTGCGACGACTGGGAGCGGCTGCTCCCGGGCGACGGTGACGCGGCCGTCGTGGCCGCCGCTGCGCGTTCCGCCCTGGGCTTCGTGGCCGACGATGCCGCCGCCGGCCGGCTGCACTTCGCGCCCGGCGGGTACGCCGTGGTCCACCCGCACTGTCACGAGCGGGCGGTGTTCGGCGCCGACGACACGCTGCGGGCGCTGGGCTGCGTGCCCGGTCTCGAGCTCACGGCGCTCGACGCCGGCTGCTGCGGCATGTCGGGGGTGTTCGGCTATCGCAAGGAGCGCTACGAGCTGAGCGTGCAGGTGGCCGAGCGCGCCCTGCTGCCGGCGCTGCGGGCCGCCGGCCCCGGCGCCGCGGTGCTGGCGACCGGCACGTCGTGCCGATCGCAGATCGGCGATCTCGGCCCGCGGGCGGCGCGGCACCCCCTGGAGCTTTTGGCCGAGCGGCTTCTGGCGTGAGCCCGCCTTGCAGCCGGCGCGACCACGGCGCGCTGGCGCCTCGCATTCGAGGTGGCATATCGCCGCCGGGACGCATAGACTGTATGCAGACAGTTTCGGTCCCTCGCGTTCGCGGCGGCGGGCCGGCTGTCGGCGACAACCGATGAAGGAAGCCTCCACACAAGTGAAGAATCGTGCCCCCGAGGCGATCCTCATCGACCTCGAGCTCTGCAAGGCCTGCGGCATCTGCATCGATCTCTGCCCGCAGAACGTGTTCGACCGCGACGAGCTCGGTCAGCCGGTCGTGGCCCGTCTGGCCGACTGCACCACCTGCGTCTTCTGCGAGCGCCACTGCCCCGACTTCGCCGTCGACGTCGTGCGTCCCGAAGGCAGGGCCTGATGCCCGAGGGGCGCCGCCTGGTCGAGGGCAACGAAGCGGTCGCCGAGGGCGCCATCGCCGCCGGCGCCCGGTTCTTCGCCGGCTACCCGATCACGCCCTCGACCGAGATCGCCGAGGTGCTCTCGCGGCGCCTGCCCCAGGTGGGCGGCCACTTCATCCAGATGGAGGACGAGATCGCCTCGATCGGCGCCGTGATCGGCGCCTCGCTGGCCGGCGCCAAGGCGCTCACCGCCACCTCGGGTCCCGGTTTCTCTCTCATGCAGGAGAGCATCGGCTACGCCTCGATGGCCCAGGTGCCCTGCGTCATCGTCGACGTCATGCGCGGCGGCCCCTCGACCGGCCTGCCCACCGAGCCCTCGCAGGGCGACGTGATGCAGGCGCGCTGGGGCACGCACGGCGAGCACTCGATCATCGCCCTCGTGCCGAGCTCGGTGGCCGAGTGCTTCTCGCTGACCGTCGAGGCCTTCAACCTCTCCGAGGCCTACCGCACGCCGGTGATCCTGCTCTCCGACGCCACCATCGGTCACATGCGCGAGGCCGTGGCGCTGCCCACGCCCGACGAGCTGCGCGTCGCCGAACGCGGCGAGCCCGACGTCGATCCCGCAGACTACGACGACGTCATGTCGACCGTCGACAACATCATGCCGCGGCCGGCGCTGGGCTCGCGCTACGCGGTCCACGTCACCGGTCTGGTCTACGACCGCAGCCGGGGCGGCGTGCCGGCCACCGGCACGCCGTCGGTGGCCGAGGGGCTCGGCCTCTACCTGCGCGAGAAGATCTACCACCACCGCGACGCGATCGCCCGGGTCGAGGAGCTCGAGATGGAGGACGCCGAGGTCGCCATCTTCGCCTACGGCTCGGTGGCGCGTTCCGCCAGGGCGGCCATGAAGTGGGCGCGCCGTCAGGGCGTGAAGGTCGGCCTCGTGCGACCCATCGTGCTGTGGCCGTTTCCCACCGCCGCCGTCGATCACATGGCCGAACAGGTGCGCACCATCATCGTGCCCGAGATGAACCTAAAGCAGATGTCGTGGGAGGTCCAGGCGGCGGTCGGCGGACGGGCCAAGGTGGTCGACTACGGTCGCATCGACGGCAAGCTCATCCGTCCCGAAGAGATCCAGGACCTCATCCGCCGCGAGTTCCACTACCACCACTTCGAGGAGACGCTGTGAGCGCTCTGGTCGACGAAGAGCTGCTCGAACGGGCCCCGCACGACGCCAGCCTGCCGCGGGTCACGCCGCACCGCACCGCTGAGATCACCGCGCATCTGCGCTCAGCGAAGACGCTCTGGTGCCCGGGCTGTTCCAACGGCATCGTCACCCGGGCGCTGATCGACGCCGTCCTGGCGCTCGGGCTCGACCCCGACCGCACCTGCGTGATCGCCGGCATCGGCTGCGCCGGGCGCATCACCACCTACCTGAACTGGTCGACCGTGCACACGGCCCACGGCCGCGCGCTGGCGCTGGCGACCGGCGCCAAGGCGGCCGACCCCGGGCTGCACGTCATCGTGGTGATGGGCGACGGCGACTGCGTGGCGATCGGCGGCAACCACCTGATCCATGCCGCGCGCCGCAACATCGACCTCACCGCCATCGTCTTCAACAACTCGATCTACGGCATGACCGGCGGCCAGATGAGCCCCACCACCTTCGAGGGCGACGTCTCCACGACGAGCGTCTACGGCAACGTCGAGCAGGCCTTCGACATCTGCGAGCTGGCGCGCGCCGCCGGCGCGACCTACGTGGCGCGCGGCACTCCGTATGCCTACGCGAGCCTCGCCCAGCTCATCGCCGGCGGCATCGCCCACAAGGGCTTCTCGTTCGTCGAGGCGATGGTCTCGTGCCCCACCTACTACGGTCGTCAGAACGGCATCCCCGGCGCGTCCGACATGATGAAACGCCAACACGCGCGGTCCGTGCCGGTCAAGAAGTTCGACCTCGAGGGACCCCGGCTGCACGACCGCTACCCGGTCGGCGTGCTGCACCACGCCGAACGCAGCGAGTACACTGCCGCCTACGCCGAGGTCGTGGAGCGCGCGCGGAAGGGCTCCCGTGGCTGAGCCGGCCGCGCGCGGCGAGGGACCGGTGCGCCACGAGATCCGCCTCTCGGGCTCGGGCGGTCAGGGGATCATCCTGGCGGCGACCCTGCTCGCCGACGCCGCGGTGGCCAGCGGCCGCGAGGTCATCGCCACCCAGAGCTACGGCCCCGAGGCCCGCGGCGGCGCCTCGAAGGCCGAGGTCATCGTCGCCGACGACGAGATCGACTATCCCGAGGTGACGGCTCCCAGCATCACGGTGTGCCTGTCGCAGGAGGCCTTCGACGCCTACGCGGCCCAGACCGTGCCCGGCGGCCTCGTCGTCTACGACGAGCGACTCGTCCAGGCGACCGCGCTGCCCGGGCTGCGTCTCGTGGGCCTGCCGTTCACGCACCTGGCCGAGACCGAGCTGGGCAAGGCCATCGCCGCCAACATCGTCATGCTCGGCGCCCTCCAGGAGCTGACCGGCGTGATCGGCGCCGACGCGCTCGCCGATGCCGTTCGCCGCCGTCTGCCGGCGAAGATCGTCGAGCTCAACCTCAAGGCCCTGAAGCTGGGTCACGACGGCGCGGCGCAGGCGGGGCGCGGCGCGTCCCGCCCGCGCCGCGCCGTCGCCACGGGCCGCGGCACACACGCTCCGGCGTGAGCCTCATCATCATCGTCGCCGGGGTCGTGGGGCTCGCGGTCGCGACGTTCTTTCTGGTCGAGCTTCTCGTCGACTCCCTGCGCCGCCGGCAGTTCCTCGACATCGGCATCGCCGTCGGCGTCGTCGTGCTCACCGTGTGGCTGCTGTTCACGTACGGCGACAGCCTGCTGCAGTAGGGCCCGCGGCCGCGCCGCGCCGGCTTGCAGCCGGGCTCGCGGCCCTAAGGTTTGCCCCCCGTTTGCCGATAACGACGACGCATCTCCCCGCCGGCTCTGCCGTGGGGAGGCATGAGCGAATCGAGGCACGACGTGAAGGTCCAGCGGCACACATGCCACGATCGTCCGGCGGCGTCGGAGACTCTCTGATGGGCGCCAGGCGGATCCTCGTGGTCGACGACAACCCCGACGTGCTGCGGCTCGTCGACGAAGCCCTGTCGGCGGCCGGCTACGAGGTGACGGTGGCGACCGATGGGCGTTCGGCGCTGCGCGACGGCGCCCTGTCGCTGCCCGATCTCGTGCTGCTCGACATCGGCCTGCCCGACTACGACGGCTTCACGGTCTGCACGCGGCTGCGCGAAAAGCCGGCGGCGCTCGAATGCCCGATCATCTTCCTGACCGCCGCCGGCGACATCGACAGCCGCCTGCACGGGTTCGAGCAGGGGGCCGTCGACTACATCGTCAAGCCGTTCCATATCAAGGAGCTGCTGGCCCGCGTGAAGGTGCACCTGCACGAGGGCGAGGCGCCCAAGACCGACGTGCCCAGCCCTCTGACCGAGCGCGAGCGCGAGGTCGTCAAGCTGCTGGCCAGCGGCAAGACCTACAAGCAGGTGGCCCACGCCTTGCAGGTGTCGCAGAGCACCATCCGCAACCACCTGCACAACGTCTACCACAAGCTCGAGGTCGTCGACCGCGCCCAGGCGGTCATCGTCAGCCGCGAGAACGGCTGGATCTAGAGGCCGCGGGAGCGCCGCCCGCAAAAAAGCGGCCGGGAGAACCGGTCCGCGACGCGCGAACGCCGGAGGGGCGGGGTGTGCTGGCACACCCCGCCCCTCCGGCGTTGGTCGGCGGCGCGTGATCGTCAGGACGTCTTGAACGGCATCTCGGGCAGCGACCACCATCCGGCCAGCACGCGCCGGTCGCCGGTGCGGCGGTCGGGTTCGGGCCGCGGTCCGCTGCCCACGCGGCGCTCGGCCTGGCGACGATCGACGATCACCCTGACGTCGCCGCGCTCGGCGTACCGCGATTCGAGACGATGGGCGAAGAACTCCTCGAGCGCCTTGGGCACGATGATCGTCTTGACCTCGGTGCTCGTTTGCTGGTCGGCCATCTGCTTCCTCCTCGACGGCTGGGCGGCAGGGTAGGAGTTCGTGTTGTCGGGGGTGAGTCCTGCCCCGCCGTGTTGCCCGCAGGGTCAACCTTACGGCCCGGCGACCGCCGCCGTCACCTCGTCACCGCGTTTCGGCGTTGTCGGCGCAGGCAACGTGGGCGCGCCCCGCCGCCCACTGTTCCTCTGCGCCGGCCGCTTCGCGTATCATCTGGGATCATGCCGGCGACCACGGTCGATCCCTGTCGTCACTGCGCGGCGAGCTTGCCGTGAGCGCCGGACGCCGCCTGGTGGCGATCTACAACCCGACCTCCGGCGGCGGCCACTTCCGCCGCGACGTGCCCCTGATCGTCGAGTCCCTCGGGGCCCTCGGCTTCAACGTCGAAGAGGCGCCGACCGAACGGGCGGGGCATGCCACCGAGCTCGCCGCGCGGGCCGTCGAGGGCGGCGTCGACATCGTCTGCGCCATCGGTGGCGACGGCACTGTGAACGAGGTCGTCAACGGCATGGCCGGCAGCGAGGTGCCGCTCGCCGTCATCCCCACCGGCACCGTCAACGTCATGGCGCTCGAGCTCGGCATCCCTCTCGATCCGCCCGACGCCTGCCGCCTCGCCGCCCGCGGCCACGTGATCGAGGTCGACCTCGGGCTGGCCGGCGACCGCTACTTCGCGCTGATGGCCGGCGCCGGGGTCGACGCGGCCGTCGTCTCGTCGCTGAACCCGACGTTCAAGAAGGCCCTGAAAGAGGCGGCCTTCGCCATCCAGGGTCTCGCCAAGTACCTGACCGGCGACTCTCCGCTCATCCGCGTCGAGGCCGATGACGAGTGCGTCGACGGCTACTTCGTGGTGCTCGGCAACGCCGCGAACTACGGTGGCAACTTCGGCGTGACCCCGCTGGCCGACATGCGCGACGGACTGCTCGACGTCTGCGTGCTCACCGACAAGTCGTTCTTCGAGTTCGCCGGCTACTGGCTGGCGGCGTTGCTCTCCGCCCCCATGCAGCACTCCAAGGTGCGCTACTTTCGCACTAAAGGGGCGCGCCTCTCGGTCGCCCCCGGCGAGACGGGCGAGGTCCTCGTCCAGACCGACGGCGAGCCGGCCGGCCGTCTGCCCATCGACTGCCGCGTCGTGCCGGGCGCCCTGCGCGTGATCGTGCCGTAGAAGGCCACGACGAGCCCGACGAAGGGAACCCCGTGATCCCCAGCCTCAGCCTGCTCGACGCGTCGGCCTGCGGCGCCGTCCACGAGGCGACGCTCGACGTGCTGGCGCGAGCCGGGGTGCGCTTCGCGAGCCCGAGGGCGCGTGCCATCCTGCGCGAGGCCGGCGCCGAGGTCGACGATGAGACCCAGGTCGCCCGGCTGCCCTGCGAGCTGGTCGAAGCAGCCGTGGCGAGGGCGCCGCGCGAGGTCCTGCTGGCCGCCCGCGATCCGGCTCGCGATGTCGTGCTCGACGGCGCCCGCACCTGGCTCACGCTCGACGGCACCGGCGCCGCCACGCTCGACCACCGCAGCGGCGTGCGGCGACCGTCGACGGCGGCCGACGTAGCCGCCGCCACGCGCGTCGCCGACGCCCTCGACGAGATCGGCTTCGTGTGGCCGGCGGTGAGCGCGAACGACACGTCGCCGGGCACCGAGACCCTCGAGACGCTCGCCGTGCTGCTCGAGAACACCGGCAAGCACGTGCAGTACGAGGTGCAGCGCGACGCGGAGGTCCCGTTCGTCATGGAGATGCTCGCGGCCGCTGCCGACGACGGCCGCTGGAACAGGCAGCGGCCCATCTTCTCGGTCGTCTACTGCCCCGTGTCGCCGCTGCAGCACGAGCGCGAGATGCTCGACGCCTGCCTGCTGCTTGCCGCCCAGCGCGTGCCGATGTGCGTCTACGCGCTCGGCCTGAGCGGGGCGACCGCGCCGGCGAGTCTCGCCGGCGCGGTCGCCCAGACCAACGCCGAGATCCTGAGCGCCATCGTGCTCTTCGAGCTGGCCGAGCCCGGCCTGCCGGTGATCTACGTGGCCGACGCCGGCGTGCTCGACATGCGCTCGGGCGTGTACGCCTGCGCCGGTCCCGAGGCGATCCTCATGAACCTCAGCCTCGTGGCCATGGGCCGTCACTACGGCCTGCCGGTCATGGCCACCGGGTTCACTAGCGACGCCAAGGAGTACTCGGTCGTCGCCGGCTTCGAGGGCGCCGCCGCGGCCCTGGCCGCCATGTTCATGCGGCCCGACGCCATCGTCGGCGCCGGCCTGCTCGACGCCGCCCAGATGCTCTACCTGCCCAAGCTCGTGCTCGACGCCGAGATCATGCGCCAGTGCGAGGCGGTGCAACGCGGACTCACGGTCGATCGGGAGCATCTCGCCGCCGACCTGATCTGCCGGGTCGGCCCGGGCGGCCAGTACCTGGCCGCCCGAGAGACGCGGCGCACCCTCGCGGCCGGCGAGCACTACCGGCCGCAGGCCTACGGGCGCGAGAGGTACGACGCCTGGACGGCGGCGGGTGAGACCGTCGTGCAGCGCGCCGCGGCGACGGTCGAAGCGATCCTCGAGGGCCACCGGCCCAAGCCACTGTCGGCCGGCGCGGCGGCGCGCTTTGCCGCGATCATCGCGGCGGCGGGCGCCGAGCTCGCCTGAGCGCCGGTCGACGGGCCGCCGCTCAGGCGGCCGCCGCGGCCGGTCGCTACAGGCCCATCACGGCGGCCAGAGAGCGCAGGCGCTTGACGTAGGCGGCGCGCGCCTTGGGCTCGCGCACGGCGATCTCGCCGGGCGCGGCGATGGGCACGACCTTGAACGACGGGCTGTCGTAGACGCGCACCTCGAGCGGGTCGTGGTCGGCGGCGTCGGCCTGGCCGAAGAGCTTGCCGAGCAGGAACCGCGAGGCTTCGTCGCCGATCGGCACGACGTAGTGCGGCGTGGTGATGGAGATCTCGCGCGACAGGAACGAGTAGCAGTTGTCCTGTTCGGCGGAGTTGGGGCGGCGCAAGTGGCAGTCGCTGCGCGGGACGCACTTGACGACGGTCGTGAAGAACGCCTTGGCGCGCCCGCCGTTGGAGAGCGACGGGATCAGCTCGGTGAGCTCGCGCAGCACGGCGGTGCCGGCGGGGAGGTCGGCGGCCTCCTCTTCGGGCGACGGATGAAGCGAGACGAACATCACCTGCGCGTGGGGATGTCCGGCCCCGGAGAGGGCGCGGAGCCGACAGGACACGATGTCGTCGCATTTCGTGCACTGTCTCTCGGCCCGCGCCAGCTCGTCCAGCTTTTCAGCGGCGTCTTCCATGGGGACCACGCTCCTTTGCTTCGAGGGTCCGCGAAAGCAGCCCCGGTGCGCTGGGCACGGGGGCGGAGATGAGAGTCGCTAAGGACGGGCACGCTCACTCGGGCGCGCCGGCCAGGCGGTACTCGAGCTTGATCGCCGTGGCCGTGCCGATGAGACAGAGCAGCAGCTCGTCGCTGAACGGCGCGAGAACGATGTTCAGGTCGTCGAGCTCGACGGTGATCAGCCGGGTCTCGCGCTGGGCGAGCTCGTCGGCGAGGCGAGCAGCGATGTCGATCGCGCCGCCGAGGTGGGCGGCGACCGCTTCGGCGTCGATCGCACCGTCGGTCGACGAGGCGACGAGAAACCCGTCGTGCGAGATCAGCAGGGCGGCCTTGACGCCCGGTCGCTCCCGGTAGGGCGCGAGCTGGCTGCCGAGGGCGTCGCTTGCGTTCATGAGGCCTCCAGAGCTGTTGAGATCTGCTCGCGCACGGCCCGCGCGAAGTCGTCGGCGTGGGCCGCGTCGGCGAAGGTCCGCGAGAAGCCGTCGGGGCTGCCGGCGATCTCGCTCAGGAACATCGACATGCGCGGGATGGGCGCGCCTCCCGGGTTCGCCGGCGAAACCCTCGAGGGGCAGCTGGATGAGGGTGTCGCCGGACAGAAAGAGACGGTTCAGCTCGCGCGCCGACAGACGAACGTGCACGTGTACGGTGACCCCCCCGCTGACCTGCTCGCTGCCGATGTCGATCTCCACAAGCCAATACTAGGACCACGGTTCGCGCCGTTACAAGCGCGGCGGGCGATCTCTGTGCCTGAGGTCCTTCGCGGGTCCGGTGCGGCCGGCGCCCGGCGGCGCGGCTACCGCGCGACGGCGACCGGCAGCTCGGCGGGCGTCACGGCGCCGGAGGGGGCGATCACGAGTTCGGTCGGACCTGCCGCCGGAGTGGCGAGCAGGGTCAGGGCCTCGTCGAGCAGCCCGCGGGGATCGCGCAGACGGCGGGTACGAGGCGCAGCCGAACGACAGAGTCTGGCGGTGGCGATCGATCAGGCGGCCGGCCACTTCGTGGCCGGCCGCCTGTGCCCAGGTGCGCGTCGCGCGCGCGTCGCGGTCGCGCAGTGTGAAGGCCAGCGTGTCGGGGGTCAGCCTGAAGGCCAGGTCGTCGGGGCCGAGCGTGCGCTTGAGTCGCCGCGCCACGGTCTGCACGACGGCCTCGCAGCCCTGCTCCCCGCTGAAGTCGTGGAGGTCGCGGAAGTGGTCGAGGCGCACGCAGACGAGGGTCAGCGGCTGGTGGGCGGCCTCGGCCGCGGCGAGCTCGGCCGGCAGGAGCAGCCGCAGGCGCGATCGCGTGTAGAAGCCGGTGGTGGGGTCGACCGCCGGGGCGGCGGCGGTGCCTCTCCGACGCGGCCCGCGCCGCAGCCGCGCCGCCGCCGCCAGGCCCGCCAGCACGAGTCCGGCGAGGGCGCCCAGGGCGATCACCCTGTGACCGCCGAGCGATGGGTCGGCGATGGAGAGGACGATCGGCACGAGCAGGCTCGGCCCCACGAGGTAGGGCCACTCCGCCTTGTCGCTCGGCAAGAGCTGGACGATGACGAGCAGCGGCAGCGCCGCCGAGCAGCGGACTGCCCATGCCGCCGCTGAGGACGAGGGTCAGCCCGAGCAGCAGCCAGTCGCAGACCACGAAGGTGTGCGCGAGCGAGCGTCCGCGAGCGCGGGCCACCGAGACCGACCAGACGCCGAGTCCGAGTCCGGCCGCCGCCGAGAGAGCGGCCGGGGTGACCCGCAGCGCCAGGGCCGAGACGAGGAGGAGGGCGAAGAAGAGGGTCCGGAAGCGGCCTCGCGAGAGCTCTGGTGAGGGCCGTCTGCGAGGCGCGCGCTTCACCGCTGGCAAGCGCCTCTGGGGACGCGAGTAGGCTGTGCAGCGCGCTGCATGGTCCGTGTTTCGTGGCGAGTGGCCGGATTCCTGCGCCGCGAGTTGCGCCGAGGCCATCGCGCGGCCGTGGGGCGGCCGTGGGCGGCGTCGCGCAGCCGCAGGTGGCCGTCGCGCAGCGGCCTCGTGCCTGATCGCTCCGCGGCCGCTATACTTGCCGGGTCATCGTGGAACGGATCCCTTTTCTTTCAGGTAACGAAGCCATCGCTCGGGGCGCGGTGCGCGCGGGCCTCGGCTTCGCCTGCGGCTACCCCGGCACGCCGTCGACCGAGATCATCGAGGAGCTCGCCGGCCTCGACGGCCCCAAGGTCGAGTGGTGCATAAACGAGAAGGTCGCGCTCGAGACCGGTATCGGCGCCTCGCTCGCCGGCGCCCGCGCGCTCGTCACCATGAAGCACGTGGGCCTGAACGTGGCCGCCGACCCGTTCATGACGCTCGCCCTGACGGGGGTCAACGCCGGCCTCGTCGTGGTCTCCGCCGACGACCCTGGCATGCACTCTTCGCAGAACGAGCAGGACAACCGCCACTTCGCGGCCTTCGCCAGAGTGCCCATGCTCGAGCCCTCCGACAGCCAGGAGGCCTACGACTTCGTGGCCTGGGCGTTCGACCTCTCCGAGGAGTTCGACACGCCGGTGCTCCTGCGTTCCACCACCCGGGTCTCGCACGGCCGCGGCCGGGTCGTGCCGCGGGCGTCGGTGAGGGTCGAGAACACCCCGTACGTCAAGGACATCGCCAAGTACGTGATGGTCCCCGAGTACGCGCGCGAGCGCAATCGCCTGGCGCTCCAACGCCTCGAGCTCCTGCGCCGCCGCGCCGAGGAGTCGCCGCTGAACGTCCTCGAGGCCGGCACGACCGACATCGGCATCATCTCGTCGGGGGTGGCCTACACCTACGCCCGCGAGGCATTTCCCAAGGCCTGGTTTCTCAAGCTGGGCATGTCGCATCCGCTGCCCTACCACAAGGTCGCCAAGCTCTACGAGTCGGTGTCCCGCGTGTTCGTGGTCGAGGAGCTCGACCCGTTCCTCGAAGACCAGGTGCGAGCCCTCGGGCTGCCGGTGGTCGGCAAAGAGGTCATCCCCAGCAACGGCGAGCTCGACCAGGCGATCGTCTTCGACGCCTTCGAGCCGGTGCTCAAGCGCCGGGCGCCGCGCCGCAAGCGCCCCGTGTTCCCGCCGCCGGCGGTCGTCACGCCGGCGCCGCCGCCGGTCGACGACCTGCCGGTGCGTCCGCCGGTCCTGTGCCCCGGCTGCCCGCACCGCGCCGTCTACGCCATGCTGCGTCGCGAGAAGGTCGCCGTCATGGGCGACATCGGCTGCTACACGCTCGGCGCCCTGCCACCGCTGCTGTCGCTCGAAAGCTGCCTGTGCATGGGCGCGAGCATCGGCATGATGGCCGGCATCAACCGCGCGATGGGACGCATCGCCGCCGTGGCCGTGATCGGCGACTCGACGTTCTTTCACTCCGGCGTCACGCCGCTGATCGACGCGCACTACAACGAGACGCCGGGTCTCGTCATCGTGCTCGACAACCGCACGACCGCCATGACCGGTCATCAGGGTCACCCGGGAACCGGCCTGCACGCCGACCGCTCGAGCGGACCGGCGCTCGACATCGAGCAGCTCTGCCGCGGGATCGGCGTGCCGGCCACCACGGTCGACGCGTTCGACGAGGCGGCCGTCAAGGCGGCCCTCAAGGGGGCGCTCGCCGGCCGCGAGCTTTCCGTGCTGGTGGCGCTCGCTCCCTGCATCCTCATGGACCGCTCGCCGCACGAGCGCGTGGTCGTCGACGACGATCGCTGCAACCTGTGCGGACTCTGCGTCGAGCTCGGCTGCCCGGCGCTCGTGGCCGGCGACGAGGCGATCGAGGTCACGAGCGACTGCACCGGCTGCGGCGTCTGTCTCGCCGTCTGCGCGCGCGACGCCGTCAGCCTGCCCGCACCGGCCGGCGAGCGGGGCCCGCGGTCGTGAACGGGGTCGCCACGGTCTCGCTGGCGGGCGTCGGCGGCCAGGGCATCATCCTCGCCGCCGCCGTCGTCGCCCAAGCCGCCATGGCCGCCGGGTTCGACGTCAAGGCGAGCGAGGTCAAGGGCATGGCCCAGCGCGGCGGCAGCGTGGTCTCGACCGTGCGCTACGGCAAGCAGGTCTGGTCGCCGGTCGCGCCGCAGGCCGACGTGGTGATCGCCACCGAGACGCTCGAGGGCCGGCGCGCTCTCGGCCTGCTGGCCGACAAGGGCACGCTGGTCTACGCCACCACGGTGATCGCTCCCGGCAGCGTGCTGCGCGGCGAGAAGGCCTACCCCGACGACCTGGTCGAGCAGGCGCGGGCGCGCCGGATACAGCTCATCGCCGTCGACGCCGAGGCGCTGGCGCGCAAGGCGGGCTCGGTGCGCGCCGCCAACATCGCCCTGCTGGGCGCCGCGACGCACGCGCTGCCCTTCGGTTCGCGCGCCTGGGAGCGCGCTCTCGAGGTGGCCGTCCCGGCCAGGATCCTCGAGCTCAACCAGCAGGCGTTCGCCCTCGGCCGCGAGGCGGCCGCACCCACAGAGGAGGGGCTGTGAAGGTCACTCAAGTGACGGTCTTTCTGGAGAACCGCAGCGGCCGGCTGGCCGAGATCGCCGACATCCTCGGTCGCCGCGGCGTCAACATCCGCGGCTTCTCGACGACCGAAGCGGCCGAGTACGGCATCGTGCGTCTCATCGTGCCCGACCCGGTCGCCGCCCGCGAGATCCTCCACAAAGAGGGGTTCACGACCCACCTCTCGCAGGTCATCTGCGTGGCGGTGGCCGACGAGCCCGGCGGCCTCGCGCGGGTGCTCGACACCCTGGCCGAACAGAAGATCTCGGTCGACTACCTGTACAGCATCTCGTTCAACAACATCTGTTTCGCGGTGCCCGACGTCGACCGCGCCGTGGAGCTCCTGAGCGACAAGGTCACGTTGCTCTCCGACGAACAGGTGAAGACCCTGTGAGTGCCGTGGCAGTCCCCGCCGGGGCGGTCACGCCCGACAGGGCCGGCGGCAACTACTGGCAGCAGGCGGCCGAGACCATGACGATCGAGCAGCTGCGCGACACCCAGATGGAGCGGCTGCGCGCTACCCTGCGCAGCGCCGTCGACAACGTGCCGTTCTACCGTCGCAGTCTCGAAGAAGCCGGTCTCGAGCCCGACGGCGTGACCTGTCACGGCGACGCCTGCGATCTGCCCTTCACCACCAAGATCGATCTGCGCGACCACTACCCGTTCGGCATGTTCGCCGTGCCCCGTGACCGGCTCGTACGTGTGCACGCCTCGTCGGGGACGACCGGCAACCCGACCACCGTCGGCTACACGGCCGGCGACGTGTCGCTCTGGGCCGACCTCATCGCCCGCACGCTGGCGGCCGGCGGCATGCAGCCCGGCGACATGCTGCAGAACGCCTACGGCTACGGCCTGTTCACCGGCGGCCTCGGGCTGCACTACGGCTGCGAGCGGCTTGGCGCCACCATCCTGCCGATCTCCGGCGGCAACACCGAGCGCCAGCTCAAGCTCATGCGCGACTTCGGCGTGACGGCGCTGTCGTGCACGCCGTCGTACGCGCTCTACCTGGCCGAAGCGGCCCGCGACCGCGGTCTGCGGCCCGACGACCTGCCCATCCGCGTCGGCTACCACGGAGCCGAGCCCTGGAGCAACGAGATGCGGCGCCAGATCGAGGAGGGCCTCGGCATCGACGCGCTCGACATCTACGGCCTCTCCGAGATGGGCGGGCCCGGGGTGGCCTTCGAGTGCCGCTGCAAGGTGGGCATGCACGTGAACGAAGACCACTACATGGTCGAGATCGTCGACCCCCAGACCCTCGAGCCGCTGCCCGAAGGCGCCGTCGGCGAGCTCGTCGTGACGACCCTCAGCCGCGTGGCCCAGCCGCTCGTGCGCTACCGCACCCGCGACCTCTGCAGCCTCGTCTACGAGCCCTGCGAGTGCGGCCGCACCTTCGCCCGCATGACCAAACCGGTCGGGCGCAGCGACGACATGCTGATCATCCGCGGCGTCAACGTCTTCCCCAGCCAGATCGAAGAAGTCCTCATGACGATCCCGCAGATCGAGCCGCACTACCAGATCGTGGTCGACCGCAAGGGCCACCTCGACATGGTCGAGGTCTGGATCGAGGTCGGCGAGGACGTCTTCGGCGAGACCATGGGCCAGCTCGAAAAGTTCGAGCGCTCCGTCCAGCAACGCCTCTACAGCGTGCTCAACATCCAGGTGCAGGTGAAGCTCAAGGAACCGCGCACGGTCGCCCGCAGCGAAGGCAAGGCCGTGCGCGTGATCGACAAGCGCCCGAGGTAGGCCGGCGCGACGAGGCGGGGAGGGCGCATTCTGCGCCCTCCCCGCCGCATCCGCCCCCGGGAGGGTCGACGGTGGAGTCCGCGAACATGGTGATCCGCCCCGTCACGCTCGCCGACGCCGACGCCGTCTGCGCGATTCTCGACGCGGCGATCCTGAGCGGCAGGCAGAGTCTCCTCGACACGACCTTCTCGGCCGACGAAGAGCGTCGCTACATAGGGGACTTTCCGTCGAGCGGGATCTTCATGGTGGCGGATCTGCCCGCGGCGGGCGTGGTCGGCTTTCAGTCGCTCGAGCCCTACGCCTCGTATGGCACGCATGCCTTCGACCACGTGCTGACGATGGGGACCTACGTTCACGAGTCGCACCGGCGGCGCGGGATCGGCCGGCTGCTCGCCGCAGCCAGTTTCGACGCCGCGCGACGGGCCGGCTGCACGCGGGTCCTGACCGAGATCCGCGGCGACAACGACGCCTCTCTGCGGTTCTACCTGGCTCTGGGCTTCGAGGTCGTCGGCGTCGCCCACGATCTGGCCCGCCTCGGCGGCCGCTTCGTCGACGTCGTGATCGTCGAGCGGGCGCTCTGACCCTTCCACCACGGTGTCGTCGCGGCCTGCGTTCCTCGCCGAGGGCGCGCGTGTCCGGGCGGGCTGCGGGCGGGGCGGGGGGTTCCGGTCGCAGCATCGCGGCCGCCTTGGCAGCGCCAGGATCGGATGGCCGGCACCGCTCAGGGCGACCATCACCCCCCGCCCCACCCTTCGCCCGCCCGCGGGGGTCTCACCCGAGAGCAGATCTTGTCGGCGTGGGGCCTCTTCCTGCCCCCGTAGCGCACTGATGCCGTCGATGTCAGCAGGGAGTCGCGAACGGCCGATCCTGGCCCTGCGACGCATGCGCAGCCGCCGGTGCAGCATGTCTGCCGCCGGCACGTTGGCGCTCAATCCCGACCTGGTGCACGCACCCCGGGAGCGCGTCGACTGTGTGAGCGTGCACGAGCTCTGCCACCTCGTGCGCGCCGACCACGGGCGCGAGTTACGGGCGCTGCTCGAGCGCGTCCTGCCGGACTTGCCGACTGTGGCGTACCGCCCGGGCGGGCGGAGGGTGGGGGGAGGGGGTGATGGTCGCCCTGAGCGGTGTCCACCATCCGATCCTGGTGCTGCCGAAACGGCCGCGATGCTGCGACCGGAACCCCCTGCCCCACCCGCAGCCCGCCCGGCCACGCCGGAGCGATGGCGCCGCGGGCGCCTGTCGCTCGCCGCTCGCTCCGCCCGAAAACGCCTGCAACGCGCGCTGTGCGAGGGTCGGCTATACTGAAGTCCATGAACCCTCTGATGAGCGCCGCCTGGCACGGCCGCGGGTTGCGCGTCGACCTCACCTCTGCGCGAAGCTCAGACGAACCGCTCGACCCGCAGGTGGCGCGCGACTACCTCGGCGGGCGCGGTCTCGGCGCCCATCTGCTGCTCGCGCGCGAGCTCTACGACGTCGACCCGCTGGGTCCGGCCAACCCCCTGATCTTCGCCACCGGACCGCTCACCGGCACGGGAGCGCCGACCGCCGGGCGCTACAGCGTGAGCTCGCGGTCGCCGCTCACCGGCACGGTCTTCGACGGCAACTCCGGCGGCGCCTTCGGCGTGGTGTTCAAGCGCCTCGGCTACGACTATCTGTGGGTCGACGGCGCCCTTGGCGGTCCTGGCTATCTGCTGATCGGCCGCGACGGCGTCGAGGTGCGCGGAGCCGCTGACCTGTGGGGCCTCGACGTCCCCACGACGCTCGCGCGACTGCGAGACCGCCATCCCGGCAGCGAGGCCGCGGTCGTCGGTCCGGCCGGCGAGAACCAGGTGCTGTTCGCCTCGATCGTCAACAACCGGGGGCGCTCGAGTCGGTCGCGGCGGGCTCGGCGCCGTGATGGGCGCCAAGCTCCTCAAGGCGATCGTGGTGAGCGCCGACGGCGACCTGCGACCGAGTCCGGCCGACGAGGAGCGCTTCGCCTTCGTGGTCTACGAGGCCGGCAAGATGCTCAAGTCGAACCCGGTCACCTCGCAGGCGCTGCCCGAGTTCGGCACCGCCGTCCTGGTCAACGTGCTGAACCAGGCCGGCGCGTTCCCCACCCGCAACTTCCGCGAGTCGCAGTTCGAGCACGCCGAGCAGATCTCCGGCGAGGCGCTACGCAGGGGCTTCACGCGCAAGCGCAGCGCCTGTCGCGGCTGCTCGATCGGCTGCGCCCGGCGCACCGCGACCGCGCGCGACAGCGGCGAGGGGCCCGAGTACGAGACGATCTGGGCGCTGGGCGGCGACTGCGGGGTGGGCGACCTCACCGCCGTCCTCGAAGCCAGCTACGCCTGCAACCGGCCGGGACTCGACACCATCACCACGGGCTCGACGATCGCCTGCGCCATGGAGCTGACCCAGGAGGGCCTCCTGCCCGGCGGTCCCCACTTCGGCGACGCCGCCGCGCTCGCGCCGCTCGTAGCCGCGATCGCCGCTCGCGAGGGCGTAGGCGCCGAGCTCGCGCTCGGCTCGCGTCGGCTCGCCGAGCACTGCGGCGCCCCCGAGCTCGCCATGCAGGTGAAGAGTCTCGAGCTGCCCGCCTACGACCCCCGCGGCATGAAGGCCCAGGGCCTCGCCTTCGCCACCTCGAACCGGGGCGGCTGCCATCTGCGGGCCAACATGCTGAACCCCGAGATCCTCGGCATCCCCAAGTTGATCGATCGCTTCGCCACGCTGGGCAAGGCCGGCCTGCTCATCAACATGCAGCACCTGAACGCCGTCCTCGACTCGCTGTCACTGTGCAAGTTCACCGCCTTCGCCATGAAGGAGGACTACTACGCCCGCCTGCTGTCGGCGGTGACGGGCGAGACCGTGGAGCCCCAGGAGCTGCTGCGCATCGGCGAGCGCATCTGGAACGCCGAGCGGCTCTTCAACCACGCCGTCGGCTTCCGCCGGGCCGACGACAGTCTGCCGCCGCGTCTCCTGCGCGAGCCGGTGTCCGCTGGGCCGTCGAAGGGCGAGGTCGTAGACTTGGAGCCGATGCTCGACGAGTACTACATCTCGCGCGGCTGGGACCGCGAGGGGAGGCCGAGCGAGCGCAAGCTGCGCTCGCTCGGCCTCCCCTCGCCAGTCGCTTCCATCGCCGCCGGCCCGGAGAGCGCCGCCCGTCCGGGGCGCGCCGCGGCGCGTGCGGTACCCGGCGGGAACGTCGCCGGCGACGGCCCGACGGCGGTGACGGCGTGAGCGATTCGGCCGTTCTCGACCAGTTCCGGCGCATCGGACACGACCTGTTCGTGGCCGGCCTCATCTCGTCGCACGGCGGCAATATGAGCGTGAGGATGGGCGACCGTATCCTCATCACCCGTCGGGGCTCGATGCTGGCCCACCTCGAGGACCACGACGTGATCGACATCGGCCTCGACGAGAACGACGCCAACGTCACCCTCGCGTCGACCGAGATCTGCGTGCACCGGGCCATCTACCAGGGCACGTCGGCCCTCGCCGTCGTCCACACTCACCCGCCGTACGCCATCGCCCGGTCGCTCACCTGCGACGAGATCGTGCCCGCCGACTCGGAGGGCTCGTACCTTCTGCACAAGGTGCCGGTCGTGTCGTGCGAGCTCACGGCCGGCTCGACCGAGGTCGCGGACCTCCTGCCTGCCTGGCTCAAGGAGTACGACATCGTGATGCTGCGCGGCCACGGGCCGTTCGCCATCGGCCATCTCCTCGAAGAGGCCTACCAGATCACGAGCGTGCTCGAGATGACCTGCAAGATCCTGACTCTCGCCCACGGCATGGGGGGCGCAGTCAGGGAGTACCGCAAGGGCAGCGAGCGCTACGAAAGCTGGTAGACGTCGCCGCCGCAGCAGGGCTCGCACTATTCGCTGGGCGGTGACGCACCGGCCGGACGGGCGGAGGGCGGGGCGGGGGTGATGGTCGCCCTGAGCGGTGCCGACCTTCCGCTTCTGGCGTCGCCGATACGGCCGCGATGCTGCGACCGGAACCTCCGTCCCGCCCTCCGCCCGCCCGGCCACGCCCGCCGGCCGCGATGCTGCGACCGGAACCCCTGCCTCGCCCTCCGCCCGTCCGGCCACGCCGCCGAGTCCGTGAGCGCGGATGTCGCCGGTCCCTACGGCTTGGGCGAGGACGGTGGCGAGGTCGGCGGCGGGGTAGTCGGCGGCGGCGTCGGCGTGTGGCTCGGCTTGGCCGTGATCGTCGCCGTCGGCTTGGGACCCGGCTTGGTGGACTTCGACGGCGAGGGTGAGGGCGACGGCGAAGGCGACGGAGCCTGCTTCGAGTACTTCCCCTCCCACGGCTTCCACAGCGGCATGATCACCGGCACGGTGAAGTCGGGGATGTAGGTCGAGCCGAAGACGGCGTTGTAGAACGAGCCCCAGATCGGCAGCGAGTAGGTGGCGCCGAACACGCCGGGCATCTCGATCTCGCCCTGGGGGTAGCCCATCCAGACCGCGGCCGCCAGCTTCGGGTTGAAGCCGCAGAACCAGGCGTCTTCGTAGTTGTCGGTCGTGCCCGTCTTGCCGGCTGAGCGGCCGGCGTAGTAGTTGGGCATGGAGTGCGCGGTGCCGCCAGCCCAGCTCGTGTTCTGCTCGAGGATCTTGTCGACGACGTAGCAGGCGCCGGCCGGCGCCACGCGCACGCCGCGCACGCGCGCCTTGCTCACCTTGCCGTTGGGAAACACGACCTTGGCGATCGCCTGCGGCGTGTGGCGGATGCCTTGGGCGGCGAAGGTCGCGTAGGCGCTCGCCATCTCGAGCACGTTGACGTCTTCGCTGCCGAGCACGACCGACGGCAGCGCCTCGAGCGGCGTCGTGATACCCATCGCCTTGGCCGTCGCGACGACCCTGGCGGGGCCGAGGTCGAGGCAGAGCTGAGCGAAGATCGTGTTGTCGGACGCGAGGGTGGCCTGCACGAGGTTCATGCGACCACCCGAGCTCTTCTCGGCGGTGTTCACGATCCAGGGGATGCCGTTCGGCATGGGGATGGCGAGCGGGTGCGAGTTGTAGTAGGTCGTCGCCGGGTTGGCGCCCTCTTCGACGGCGGCGAGCAGGGCGAACGGCTTCATGGTCGAGCCGGGCTGGCGCATGGCCTGCCAGGTGAGGTTCCATTTGTAGGTCTTGTAGTCGGTGCTCGCCGCCATGGCGCGTACGAATCCGTTGCTCGGGTCGATCGCCACGAGGGCGCCGGCGTAGCCCCAGACGGCAGCCTGGCCTTGAGGGCGTCGATGGCCTTCTGCTGCATCGTCATGTCGATCGAGGTGTACACGCGCAGGCCGCCCTCGAAGGTCTCGCGGGCGCCGAGTACTTGTCGACGAGCTGGCGGGTGACGTAGTCGACGAAGTACGCCGCCGGGTCCTTGGTCGTCGCCGCGGGTCGGGCGTAGACGCGCAGCTTGGTCTTCTTGGCGGCGGCGTCCTGCGCGGGGGTGATGTAGCCCTGCTGGGCCATGTCGTCGAGGACCAGGTTGCGGCGGATGGTGATGACCTGCGGGTCGGTGATC
>CAWCWZ010000014.1:0-10679 GCA_963799395.1 uncultured Actinomycetes bacterium | reverse complement strand
CCCCTACTTCGAGGACCCGGAGTCCTACGGCTTCGTCAACGTGCGCCCCGCCACCGCCTACAGCTACCTCTTTCCCCCTTGCCGAAAGCACCCTGGGCCGGCCTCGCCTACTCTTCGAGCACGACTACGCGCCGGGACTCGAGCCGCCACGCGGGAACTATCGGCTGGTTCGCTCTGTGTACGATTGGGATGTAGCGGCGCCGCGATGCGAGCTGCGACAGGGGCGCCTCGGCCACACCCTGGTCGACTCGCGCCAACCGGACGACACGAAGACACATACGACCTCGACGAACTCGAGCGACTCTTGTACTCCGCCTGTGACGAGATGCGCAGCCGGACGGAGCTTCAGGAACTGGTGCGCAAGTCGGGAATGGATGGCGACGGGCTGGCGAGAGCAGGGTCGATGGGGCGCTAGCGTCCTTTGTCGAGCGCGGCCTGATGCTGCAGCGGGACGACCTCTTCCTCAGTCTGGCGCTCCCTGAGCCGGCGCCACCCTGCGGGACCCCAGCAGCCGTATCGTCTGGGAAAGGGCAAGGTCGGCCCCGAGTCGCTTGAACACGCGGCGGGCACGCTGCAACGGCGGCGACGCGGCTTCGACTCGCCCGAGCGCCAGCAGGCAGCGCCCCTGGCCGAGAAGCGCCTGTGCTTGTTCGCAGGGTGCTCCGAAAGCGCGCCAGCGGGCGGCGACCTCGCCGTACTCTCGGGCCGCCTGCTCGTGCAGGCCGTCGTGCTCGGCCGCGAGTGCGGTAAGGAGCACGCCTGCATGGCTGTCGAGCGCCCGGCTTGCGACCGTCTTGGCCGCGAGCCTGTCGAGCAAGACCGAGATCGCCCAGCTCGGCCGCTGCCCACAGCTCGGAAGGCAGCGTGAGGCCGAACTGGGGCGCGCTCGGGGACCGACTCGCGTGCCTCGGCTATGCGCGCGAGCAGCCCCAGAGCCTCGTCGTGCTCTCCGAGCGCCAGGTGCACGCCCGCCAGCGCGTCGAGCACCTCGACCTGGTTCGCGACATCGGGGAACTCCCTGCCGCGGGCCCACTCCACGAACGCCTGCACCTCGCGGCCGGCCGCCTGGCCGCGGGCCGTGAGGATCCGCGCAGCCGCCGAGCGCACCGCAGCGAGGTCGAGGATCTGGCCTGCGGTGACAAGCGGCTCATCGATCTCCCGCGCAGGGCCAGGGCCGCGTCCCACTTGCCGCCCAAACCGAGATCGGCGACCTCACCCGCTTGAAAGGCAAGCAGGGACATCCGGTCCCCGCGCTGCCCGGCGAACGCAAGACCCTTACGCCGCAGTCGCAGCGCGGCCCGCGGCCGCGGAAGCTCTGCCAGCTCGTCAGCAAGATTCGCATACAGCATCGCCCCGTAGCGACCCAGGCCCTGTCGTCTTGCCAGATCCAGTGCCAGGCTCAGATCGTCGAGGCCGCCGGCATCACCCAGATCGCAGCGCGCCAGGCCGCGCCAGCCGAGCGCCCGCACCGACACGGGCAGCTCGAGCTCCCGGCAGAGCGCAAGTGCGCGAGCGGCCACCGCTACAGCGGTTTCACTGTCGTAGGAGGCCGCACACATGGCCGCCCAGTCGGCCATCACTTTCACCTGTTCGGCGGACGGCGGCTCGCCTTCAAGAAGAGCGGCAGCCCGGGCGGCCACCTCCGTCGCCGTGGCGTCGCCCAGCAGCCAGAGGGTGTAGGCGAGGCGATCGGTCGCAGCGGCCTCGGCCCTGACGTCGCCCGCCTCGTGAAGGGCGAACAGACCCTTCTCGATGACCGTCCGGGCCTCGGCGAGATCGCCACGCTCCAGGAGGCACTCGCCGTGGGCGACCAGCAGACCCGCCTCCAACGGACTGCCGTCGGGACACAGGAGCAAGGCGTGCCGGTAGTGGGCCTCGGCGGCGGCCACATCCAGCGGCAAGGCCCGGTCGCCGGCCGCCTGCATGCACGGATCGTCGGTTCGGTGAGACCGTCGGCAAGCTCGCTCCCGCCGGCTGCCTGCGCCAGTTCAAGAGCGATGACGTAATGGCGAGCCAGGATCTCGGCGACTTCATCGACTCTCTCGCCGGCCGTCGCTTCCAGCCAGCGCGCCACGGCGGCGTGCTTGACGGCCCGGTCGGCCCGTGTGAGCTGGGCGTAGGCGACGTCGCGGATGAGGGAGTGACGAAAGGCGAACTCGTTCTCGCCGGCCAGCGAGGAGTCGCGCTCGGGGCGCACGAAGTCGCGTGCGGCCAGGTCCTGCAGGCGCTCCTCGGCGGCTGACCGGTCGCCGTGGTCGAGGGCGGCCACGACGCCCGTCCAGAACACCTCGCCCACCACGGCCGCGTCGCCGAGCAGGGTCTTGTGGGCCGGCGGCAGTTCGTCCAGGCGGGCGGCGATCAGCGACTGCAGCGACTCCGGCAGAGTTCGAGTGACCCGCTCTTTCAGGGCGATGTCGGCGCCCACCTCAGTGGCCGAAGATTCTTCCTCTTTCTGCGCCTCTTGCAGCAGGCCGACCAACTGCTCGGCAAACAGCGGGTTGCCGGCCGAGCGCTCGGTGATCGCCCGGCTGGCCTCGGGCAGCTCGGCGAGGCCGCGGCCCACCCGTACGACAAGCTCCGCGGTGTCGGAGGCCGTGAGCGGCTCGAGGTCGAGGTGCACGCCGCGTTGCGAGGCGGCGACCTCGGCCAGACGGGCCTCGACCTCGGGATGAGCCTGGAAGAGCTCGGGCCGGGCGGTGCCGATGGCAAGCAAGGGCACCTCGCCGCAGTTCTCCACGAGGTGACGGACGAAGGCCAGCGTCGCCTCGCTGGCCCAGTGCAGGTCCTCGAAGACGACGACCGCCGGGCAGTCTGTGGCGATGATCTCGAGGAAGCGCTGCCAGGCGGCGAAGTTCTCCTCACGCGAGGCGCCCGCGCCCTCGAGGCCGAGCAGCGGCCGCAGACGGGCGGCCAGCCAGTCGCGGTCGTCGGTGCCGGCCAGGGCGTGGGCGAGCTTGGCCTCGACTGTGGCCACCTCGTCGCGTTCGACCACGCCGAGCTGTTCCTTGAAGATCTCGGCCAGGGCCCAGAAGGTCAGGCCCTCGCCGTAGGCCGGGCATCTGCCCTGGCGCCAGCGCACGATGGCGGGGCGGCTGTCGATGTAGCGCAGAAGCTCGAAGACGAGACGCGACTTGCCGATGCCGGCCTCGCCGCTGATGAGCGCGAACTGCGGGTGCGACGAGGAGCGCACCTTCTTCAGCAGTCCCCGCAGCACACCGAGCTCGACCTCGCGGTCGACCAGGGCCGCCGGGAACTGTTGGCGGGGGTCGGCGCCCATGCGCGAGAGCGGGCCGCGCACGAGCCAGCACCTGACGGCGGCGCGCTTGCCCTTGACGGCCGCTGAGTCGAAGCGGGCGTAGTCGACCGAGCGCGCCGAGAGCGCCTGGGTGGTCTCACCGACGACGATGCCCATCGGCGGCGCCAGCTGCTCGAGGCGGGCGGCCATGTTGACGGCGTCGCCCACGAGGAAACCCTCGCCGGAGCCCGGCTGGACGTCGAGACGCACCACGGCCGTGCCAGTGTTGACGCCGATGCGCAGCTGCTGGCTGCGGCCAGCGATGCGCGGCAGGTCGGCTGCGCGGTCGCGCAGGCGCAGGGCGGTGTGCACGGCGCGCTCGGCGTCGTCCTCGTGGGCGGCGGGCACGCCGAAGACGCCGACCACGGCGTCGCCGACGAACTTCTCGATGACCCCACCGAAGAGCTCGATGGCGCTGCGGGCCATGGCGTAGAACTCGCGCAGGAGGCGATCGGCGTCTTCGGAGTCGGCCTGCTCGCACAGTCCGGTGAAGTCGACGAGGTCGCAGAACATGGTGGTCACGACCTTGCGCTCAACTGCGTGCGGAGGCGGGGTGGCAAGGGCGGCGCCGCAGCGCGGGCAGAAGCGCGCGCCGGCGGGGCAGTCGGCGGCACAGGCAGGGCAGGCGGTCATGGTTGTCGCCCTCCCTGCTGCGTGACCGCTGGCTCCTCTCGGCGCATCGGCGCCACTACCTCAGGATATGACGTCTCCACTACCATCTGCGTAGCAGCTGGTCGCGCTCAAACCTCGACCTCCACCCGGCGCCGGCGGCGAACCACCAGCAAGACGATGCCGGCGGCGATGATCACGGCCACGACAACGGCGACGATCACCGCCGCACTCGAACCGCCGCCGGTCGCGGTGCTCACGGTCACCGGACGAAGGTGCAGGTACGACTCGATGTTGCCCTGCAGGTTCCACACGGGGCCTGAAGTGCCCCACAGCGGCGTCCAACCGGTCCACCTGGTGGTGTTGACCGCCTCGAGGTCGTCGGGGTAGGTCATCACGATGTCGGGCGTCTGCTGGTACATGATCTGCTGCATGCGCCAGAGGATAGCCTTGCGCTGCTGGGGATCGACGGCGCTTGCCTGGGCGACCGCGAGCTTGTCGTACGTGGGAGTCGACCAGTAGTAGTCGTTGTTCAGGCCGAACTGGGAGCTCGTGAAGTAGTTCATCGTCTGGCCGGGGTCGAAAATGCCGACCAGGTCCCAGGCGACCATGTCGTAGTCGGGCGCCCAGGCTGAGCCGTGGGTGTTGCCCATGGCCGACTCGAGTGTGCCTGAGTCGACCACCGAAAGCGTGATCTTGAGGCCGAGCTGGTGCAGCCAGCCGGTGATCAGCTTGGCGGCGGTCTGCTCGGCCGTCTTGTCGGTCGGCACCTCCAGGCGCAGCACGATCGGTTTGCCTTGCTTGTTGAGTCGGACGCCGTTCTTGAGCGGATAGCCGGCGGCGGTGAGCAGCTGGCCGGCCTTGGTCGGGTCGAAGGTGTAGAGCTGATTTGCCGGCGGCTGCCAGTGGTAGTCGGGGTCCACCCAGGTGCCCAGCAGCAGGATCGTCGTACCGGGCTGGGCGAGACCGTTGTAGGCGATGTCGCAGAGGCGTTGTTTGTCGATCGCGTAGTTCAGAGCGTTGCGGAAGCGCCAGTCGCGCAGCACCGGGTTGCCCGTCGAGTACCGCGAGGTGGAGCAGTTGAACTCGAGGTCGTCGAAGGCGTAGTAGGGGTAGGCGATCGCCTTGACACCCTTGGCGTCCTTGAGCTGCTCGAACTGCGCGACGGGGATGCCCCAGAGGCCGTCGAGGCGGCCGGCGTTGAAGTCGGACACCATGGTCTCGGCGTCCTGGTAGACCTCGAAGTAGATCTTGTCGATGGTCGGCTTGGGTCCCCAGTAGGTCGGGTTTCCTGACCATCTCCACGTAGTTGCCCTTGACGTAGCGCACCGTCTGGAAGGGGCCGCTGCCCACCAGTGGCAGCTTGACGGTGTAGCTCGACTGCGCGGCATTGGGCGGCACGTGCGCCCAGATGTGCTGGGGCAGGATGGGCACCGACTGCGACTCCATGAGACCGGTAGTCATGGGGTGGGCACAGGTGAGCTGCACGGTGGTCGAGTCAAGGGCTTTGGCCGACTTGATCCCCGCGATGTAGGTCGTGTACTGCGTCATGTCGTTCTTGATGACATAGTTGTAGGTGAAGGCGACGTCGGCGGCGGTAAGCGGCACGCCGTCCTGGAACTTCACGCCGCTTCTGATGTGGATCGTCCAGACCTTGCCGTCGGCCGAGATGCCGCCGTTTGCCTGCGTGGGGAACTCACTGGCCAGGTCGAGCGTCGGCTGATTGTGCTGCCCGGAACCGAACAGGTAGTCGTAGTTGAGCGCCCAGATCTCCCAGTCAGAGGCGTACGCGCCGACGAAGACGTTGAGGTTGTCGGGCTCCTCCGTCCAGCCCAAATGCAGGGTGACCCCCGCGGCCGGGGGCGAAGGAGAGACGGTGGGACTGGCGGCGAGAGCACCGGTCAAGCCCCAGGTGATGCCCGCCGTCAAGACCAGGGCCATAAAGAGCAGCACGAACCTGCTGCGGCCTTCGCAGGATGAGCGAAGTCTGCGCGCCATTTCTCCTCCCGATGTTGCCCCTGCCCGCTGCGAGATGTGTGTGCGGCTACAGCCACACGTTCCGGAGACCAACAGTGCTCGTTCGTACAGAACCTACCACACGAAAACTCTAGGCGCGCTCCAGGCGACGACGCTTGCGAACTGCGGCTGCCGGGAGGTGCGCATGAACATCGCGCGGGTTCCCGCCCCGCACGCAAATCACCCGACATGGGTGACGACCGGCCGCCGCCGCGGTCGTAGCCTCCGCTCAACGGAAGCCAATGGCACGAGAGAGGAGACTAAGATGAAGCGTCTGCTGCTTGTTCTGGTTCTGACCGTGGTGGTGCTGGCCGTCGTCGCCGCGCCGGTCTATGCGAAGGGCGGCCCGGTGTTCGCCCCGCGGCACCCGGCCCCCGTTGCCCACCACGCCACGCCGACCGCCGCCCTGCCGGGCACGAACGCGCACGTCGTGATCCGCGGCCGCGGTGTGGCCACCGGCCTGACTCCTGTAACGAACAGCGGCACGGGCGTCGGCATCGCCGCACTCCTCGTGCTCGTCGTCGGCGGAGCCGTCTATGCCATCGTCGCCGATCGGCGGCAGGCCAGGCCGGCGGCGTCCACCGCAAGGGCTGCGCAGCTCCCCGACTACAGCGCCGCGACAGATCAGAAGGGCGAGGCTGCCTGAGTCGTACCTCCCGCGGAGTTGTCGACTTGTGAAGACCCTCCCTATGGTGGCGCGGGCCCCAACCACAGGGAGGGTCTCCTTTTCGTCGACGGTCTGAGACCGGCCGCCGTGGCGGCCGTTTTCGCGCGGAAGCGGCCGGCCGCCGTGGCGGCCGGTCTCGCGCGGAGGCGGCCGGCCGCCGGCTCTACGCCCTTTCGCCTCTCGCCTCGCCGACCAGGTACACGGCCACGTAGACGAACAGGAACAGCAGGCTGAACAGCACCGTGAAGCCGAGCATGCGCACCCCGGCGTGGGGCTGGTTGGCGCGGTCGAAGGCCTTGTCGAACAGCGCCAGGGGCGCCTGGAACACGTTCCAGCTGTTCCAGCCCAGGAAGCGCCCGAGGTAGATGCCGACGCTGCCCAGCGCCGTGACCACGGTCACCAGCACCCAGCCGGCCACGCTCCCCGCGGCGCGGGTCACGATCTCCTGCATGAGGCGCAGCGAGACGACCCCCAGCATGAGCCCGGTCCAGGCGTACCAGGCGATCAGCATCACATCGTACCAGCCGGGCACGGGGTCGTGGAACTGCCCGAGGTGGACGAAGTCCGTGACGATGTAGGGCGCGTTCGGAAAGAACAGCAGCCAGACGATCGCCGTAGGCACGACGATGAGCCGCGCCAGGGCGCTGCGCCGGGTGGAGATGCGGTAGGCCAGGGCCGCGAGGCCGAGGGGGATCCAGGCGAGGAACAGGTTCCAGATGAGGAACTGAAAGTGGCCCGTGTGGGCGTAGACCGTGCGCGCCCCCACGAGGGCGAGACACATGGCCGAAGCCAGCCCCAGCAGCGCGAAGATCGCGGTGTTGGAGCGGCCGGCGTTGGACGTGACCGGCACTCGCACCCCCCCGTGGACCGAAGTCTCCGGAGCTTACCATCCGGCAGCGATGCGGAGGGCGGCGGCGGCGTGTTGCCTGTCCGGGCGACCTCTCTTGGTCGACGCCGCGTTTCTGCGTGCTAGGCTGCGGAAAAGAACGGTCGTGCGGGCGATCGAAGCAGTACGTGGAGGGGCCTTCCGATGGGTAGGGACTCTGGCGACGCCGTTGTTCGCCATTACGAGCCGCAACTCAAGCGGTCGTTCGGCGCGGCCGGCAACGCCATTCTCACGCTGTCGGCCATGTCGCCGGCCACGACCGTCTTCGTCTACGTGTCCGTCCTGTTCTTCGTCGTCGGTACGTGGTCGTTTCCGGCGACCATCATCGCCGCCTTCATCGCCGCCGGCATGGGGCTGGTCTATGCGGAGCTGGGCACGGCCTATCCTATCGCCGGCGGCGAGTACGCCATCATCGGCCGGGTCCTGGGCCGCGGCACGGGCTTCATCGTCTTCGTCATCCTGCTGCTCTTCTACACCCTGCTCATCGCCTCGTTCGCGCTGGGCGCCGGCCTGCAGCTGCAGACCGTCTGGGCCGGCGTCGATCCTCGCCTGGCCGGGCTCATCCTGCTCGTCCTGGCCGCCGGCCTGACCGTCCTGCGCGTCCGGACGAGCTGGATCGTCACGACGGCCATGCTGGCCGTCGAGCTCGTCGCCATCGGCATCGTCAGCGTCATGGGGTTCGCCCACGCTCACGACCCGATCGGGCGCCTTTTCGTGCCCAAGGCCTTCGTGCCGAGCGGCGCCGCGGCGCCGATCACCTGGTCGGTCCTGCTGCTGGGCCTCACGCTGGCCTTCTTCAACATGACCGGGTTCAACGTGTCAGTGCTCTTCTCGGAGGAGACCGAGAAAGCCCGCAAGCGCGTGGGCCGCGCCGTCCTGTTGGCGGTGGCCGTGTTCGTCGTGATCGTCATCGTGCCGACGGCCGCGGCCCTCATGGGCGCCCCGTCGCTGCGCGGGCTCAGCACCAGCCCCTCGGCCATGGTGTACGTCACAAAGGCTCTGGGCGGAGAGCGGCTGGGCACGTTCATCACCCTGGCGATCGTCATGGCCATCTTCAACGCCCTGGTCGCCAACATCATGGGCTTCGGCCGCGTGCTGTGGTCGGGGGCGCGCGACCAGGTCCTGCCGCGACCGGTCAACGGCTGGCTCGAAACGGTGCACCCGCGCTTTCACACGCCGTGGGTCGCCTGCCTGGTCATGGCCGCCGCCGGCGCCGTCTCGCTGTTCTCGTCGGCGATCACCGGCCTGGTCACGCTGATGGGCGTCATCACGCTGGTGTTCATGGGCCTCATGTGCGTGGCCGCCATACGCATACGGCTCGTGGGTGACGCGCCGCGGCGCTATCTCATGCCGATGTGGCCGTTCGTGCCCGTCGCCGTGCTGGCGTCGTTTGTTCTCATGGCCACCGGCCAGACCGCCAAGGACCTCGTCATCGTGCTGGTCACCGCCGGCGTCGCCGCCGTCTACTACGTTGCCTACCTGCTGCCGCGCTCGCAGACCAAGTGGGTCATGCTCGGCGCGGTCGAGGAGCCCGGCGACCGGGTCAGGCCGACGCCGGCCGGCAGGGCGACCGGCGACGCCGCCGCCGGCGGCGGCGCCCCCGACCCGGCCTTCGAGAGCGCCGAGGGGTAATGGCCCACTTCGTCCTCGTCTGCGACCGGGCCGGGCGACCGGCCGCCGCTCGCACGGTCGCTCTCGAGCACTGCGCCCGCCTTCTTCGGCCGCCCGGCGTCACGCCGGCTCCTACCGAGCTTGTCGAGGACGGCGGCCTGGCGCTGGCCGTGGTCAACCCCAACGAGGGCGTGTCGCGGCACGGCACGAGCCTCTGCCTGGGCAGCATCCTCGACTCGCCGGGCGAGTGGTGGCGCCCCGGCTCACCGCCCCCCGACGGCACCTACGCCCTGATCCGCTGCTCGGCCGACGCGGTCGAGATCGTCGCCGACATCGCCGCCTCACGATCCGTCTGGTACTATCACGATGCCGACGTCTTCCTCGCCTCATCGTCGCAGCGTGCGTTGGTGACCCTCCTCGGCGGCTTCGAGCTGGAGCCGACGGCCGTCACCTGGATGGTGACCTCGGGGTCACTCGGACCTCTGGCGTCGTACGACCGCCGCTTGCGTCGCGTGCCGCCAAACGGCACGGCCACGACTCGACCGGCGCACCTGGCGGTTCGAGATGAGCTCGCACTGGGAGCCCTACCGGCCCGAGGACCTGAGCGACGACGAGCACGCGCGCCGCCTCAACGATGCCGTCGTAGAGACGTGCGCCTACGTCGCGCCCCGAGTCGAGCGCTGGCCGGTCCTGCTCTCGGGGGGTACGACAGCCGCACGATCCTCGCAGGGCTGCTTCAATCCGGCGCGCGACCGAGATGCGTCACCTGGGGATTCGAGGCGTCGCTGCACGACGAGCGCACGACGCGGCGATCGCCCGCGACTGGCCGCGAGGTGGGCGCGCGGAACGAGTTCTTCTGTCTCGACGGCCGGAGCGGCGGATCGCCGAGGCGCTCGAGCGATTCGTGACGCTGTCGGATGGCCAGGTTCCGACTTCACCAGTACGCAGACGGCTTCGCGACCTGGGAGACGCTCGCCGCCGAGGGCTGCGTCGGTGTCGTACGCGGCGACAACCATGGGTGGGCCTACCTTGGCGAGTTCTCGTCGACTATGGACGTGCGTCACCACTGTGGCGCGGACCTCCTCGGCGACTACGCGCCCGGCCACCCGATCCACGCCTCGGGCTGCCCCGCGCCGTCGTGGCCGGCGGAGCTGGAACGGCGCGACGACGAGAGTCTGCTCGACTATCGCGACCGGCTCCAGCACTCGCTCTTCATACCGTCCCGGATCTCGCCGCTCAACCACCTCAAGGCGCCGTACCTCGAGATCGTCAATCCGCTGCAGGCGCGCCGTGTCGCCGACGTCGTCGCGCGCCTGCCTGAGCGCCTGCGCCTGCACCCGGGCGCCCTCGCCGTGGCGCTCAGCGTCCACGGCCCGGCCGTGCCGTTCGCCACCCGGCCCGCGGCCACGCTGCAGCAGGTCCTGCGCCGGTAGAGACGCGCGAGGCCATAGCCGGCGGGCTGCGCGGCGACACCGCCAGTCGCCTGTTCGACGACGCGGCGCTCGACGAGGTCGCTCGCGCGATCCAGAGCCCGCCCCGGCTTTCGGCTCGGGCGCGAGCCCGACGGGCCCTGCAACCGGTGGTGCCGCGCAAGG
>CAWCWZ010000013.1:0-73720 GCA_963799395.1 uncultured Actinomycetes bacterium | reverse complement strand
ACTACACACTGGCCGGGCCGTGCACGAAGATGTGCCTGCTGGAGACTGCCGCTCAGGCCATCACCGACACCGCGAGCGGGCGTGAACTCATGAGTGGCGTAGCCGCCGCCAAGGGTGTCATCGTCAACAAGACGACCGGCATGGAGGCGCGGTTCATGGGCGAGTCCTCGTATGCCGTGGCGGGCATGGCCATCCCGCAGGTCAATGAGGTCCTCGACAACCTGGTCGCGAGCTACGAGGGTGACTACAAGACGGCTCCCGAAGGCAAGCCCTACGAGGAGTGCTACGACACCGTCAGGGTCGTCCCCAGCGACGAGTACCTCGAGGTCTACGACGAGGCCGTCCAGGCCATGAAAGACCTCGGCGTCTGCTACAAGAACTGGTGAGAGTGTTGGGGGCTGCGAGTGGCGGGCGGTCGGCCCAACTTGGCGATCGCTCGCCTGCCCCACCTCTCCAACGCGTGCATGCCGACAGCAGGAGGTCTGTCACATATGGCACATGAGGATCTCATCAAAGAAGCGCAAGAGTCTGTGCTCAACCAAGACAAGGCCAAGGCGGTCGATGTTGCCAATCGCGCCCTGGCTGCGGGCATGAGCCCTCAGGAGATCATGAGCGAGGGTTTCATCGTCGGCATCCGCCGACTGGGCGACAAGTTCGATGAGGGTGAGGTCTTCCTGCCCGAGCTCATGCTGTCCGCCGAGGCCATGGAGGCTGCCATGGCGATCTGCAACGCAGCTCTGCCGGCAGGCGAGAGCCAGAGCCGCGGCACGGTGGTCATCGGCACGGTCGAGGGCGACGTGCACGATATCGGCAAGGCGATCGTCGTCTCCTACATGCGTGCCTCCGGCTTCGAGGTCCACGACCTCGGCCGCGACTGCCCGACCGACAAGTTCGTCGAGACGGCGAAAGAGGTCAACGCCAACGTGGTCGGTGCCTCGGCCCTGCTGACCGCCACCTTGCGCAAGCAGAGGGAGATCGTCGAAGCCTTGGAAGAGGCGGGTATCCGCGAGCAGGTCAAGTTCGTGGTCGGCGGTGCCGTCTGCACTCAGGGCTGGGCCGACGAGATCGGCGCCGACGCCTATGCCAAGGATGCTGGGGACGGCATCCGCAAGATCGAGGCGCTGCTGGGGCTGTGACGCCGCAGCCGCACCATGGTGACCTGACCAGAAGGAACGGAGGTGTCACGCAGTGAGCAAGATATGGACCCGCATGGGGGACGGCTCTGCGGTCGAGCTGACGCCCGACGAACTGCGCAGAGACATCATCGAAGCATCGGAGGACGCGGCCGACAAGGGCAAGGTCCCTCCACTCGAAGACAACGAAGTAGACAAGCTCGTCGAAATCTTCTCCGCGCCGTGGCGCGTCATTGGCGTGGAGCCTGGTCACGAGGTGCCGCTAACCAAGGACGAGACGGCCTGCACGCTGGTCTCGTCGCAGCTCTCGAGCGGTGCTCACCTGCCGATTAGCCGCGAGGCCGCGGTAGAGATCTTCGAGCGGGTGTTCGGCTTCGACACCATGGAGCTCGGCTGGATCGACTACTCGTTCAAGCCGGCGAAGGCGATGGTGTCGCTCGACCAGGTGTCGATCGAGCGCCTGCTCGCGACGACCGTCTTCCCGGTCCTCTACGGCGCCATGCCGAACATGGGCCTCTACTACACCCCGGACGGGCCCTACACGAACCCCGCCGACCTGCTCGGCATGATGAAAATCGACGAGGCGCGCGAGGCGGAGATGAAGGCCGCCGAGATCTGCATGGAGGACATGATCTTCATCTGCAAACGCATCGACGAGATCGGCGCCGACGGCATCGACTTCGACACCACCGCCTCGGCCGGCGACGCCGACTTCTGGGCGACGCTGAAGACCGTGGAGGAGCTCAAGAAGACGACCGACCTCGGCATCGAGGTCGGCATGTCGGGCGAGTTCATCCTCGGCATGCACGGCGAGCTGGACTACAACGGCAAGAAGCTCGCCGGCATGTTCCCGCACCATCAGCTCAAGGTCGTGGAAGAGGCCGGTGCCGATATCTTCGGGCCGGTCGTCAACACCAAGACCAACAAGTCGGCTGCCTGGAACGTGGCGCGTGCCGTCACGTTCGTCAAGGAAGTCTGCAAGCAGGCCACGATCCCGATCCACGCCAACGTGGGCATGGGCGTCGGCGGTACGCCGATGTTCGAGACGCCGCCGGTCGATGCCCTCAGCCGCGCCAGTGTCGCCATGGTCGAGATCGCCAAAGTCGACGGCTTGTAGGTGGGCGTGGGCGATCCCTTCGGGATGTCCTTGACTCACGCGATTGCCTCCGGCATGGGTGGCATTCGTACCGCTGGAGATCTGGTGGCGCGGATGCAGCTCAATTACCGGATGAGGCTTCCAGAGGCGAAGAAGTACGTCGCCGACAAGCTTCACGTGAGCACCTTCGACCTGTCAGACTCGACCGTCATGCGCAACCTGCGCGAGGAGCTGGACATCGGTCTGCGTCGAGGCCATCCCCGGTCTCGCCAAGGGACTCGCCGCGAAGGCCCGCATCGCCGACCTTCTGGACATCAAGATCAGCGCCGTCGAGAAGCTCAAGGCGAAGATGCCGGCCTAAATCACGGAGGCGCACAGAGGCTGCCAAGGTTGACTATTCTGAGTGCTGGAGGTCACAGGGATGGCAAACGAAAACTTCTTTGAAGAGGCGATGGCCGCAATTAGGGCGTGCGACAACGTACAGGCCACCGACGTCGCCACGCGGGGATTAGCGGCCGGCGTGTCGCCCGAGGACTTGCTCAAGAACGGGTTCGTCCCCGGCATCGCCAAGATGGGCGACCTCTTCGAACGCGGCGAGGTCTTCCTGCCCGAGTTCGTCCTCGCCGCCGATGCCATGACCGGAGCCACCGAAGTGTGCAACGCGGCGCTGCCCGAAGGACGGCGGAGACGAAGGGCACCGTCGTCATCGGCACCGTACAGGGCGACGTCCACGACATCGGCAAGACGATCGTCGTCGCCTTCCTGCGGGCCAACGGCTACGAGGTACACGACCTCGGCCGCGACATCGCGGCCGACAAGTTCATCGCCAAGGCCGAAGAGGTCAACGCCGACGTGATCGGCATGAGCGCCCTTCTGACGACGACCATGCGCGAACAGATGCGGATGCTCGATGCCCTCAAGAAGGCGGGCGTTCGTAAGAAGTACAAGGTCATCGTCGGCGGCGGTGCTTCCACGCAGGGCTGGGCCGACAAGATCGGAGCCGACGCCTACGCCGAGGACGCCAACGACGGCGTACGGAAGATCGACGCTCTCATGACGTCCAAACGGGGCGTCTGACGGCAGGGTGGCGATCAAGGGCGGCTGGGCGCCTCGTGCGTTGGCGCCCGGCCGCCGGCCGCAAACAGCCTCAACGTCTTCCAGGATAGGTGCCCGAACGGCATAGATTGCGAGATCGCGCACCAGACAGTCTTCGATGTGAATGCGCGGCTACCGGCGCCTTGGGTGCACTCATCGAGGATCGTTGGCGGGCCTTGCTTTCTTCTGTTTTGCTCAGCCGTGCGCAGTTCAAGACGAGCGTGTGTCATGATGCACTATACTGCTTGCACAGCGGCTGAGACCGCTCTCCCATGAGTCGCTGGCTCGAGGCCCGGGTCCGAAGTCGGTTAGCACTCGTCCGGATGGCAGGAGAGGCTCGAGGCACATGACAGATCCGAGAATCATCGCTTGCAAGACCCTCTTCGATGAGGTCGAGTCGGTGCGTGGCGGCCTACCGGTGGACTACTGCGACGGCTTTCTTCACGACACCCCGGCGAAGCTGCGCGAGACGCTCAACGAGCGCATCGCAGCCATACCAGGCGACGGCGCGATCCTCCTCGCCTACGGGCGCTGCTCGAATGGTACCGCCGGCCTTTCGGCCGGACGCCACCGTATTGTGCTTCCCGCTGCGGATGACTGCATCGCGCTCCTTCTTGGCTCGCGCACGGTTCACAGGCGCGAGTTCACGGAGCATCCCGGCACCTACTATTACACACGGGGATGGATCGAGGAGCTCGAGGACCCCTATCGGGAGTACCTCAAGATGATCCCGCGGATGGGCGAACAGAAGGCACGATTGGTCGCCCACATGATGTTGGAGAGCTACACGAGGGTGGCCATCATCGACACCGGAACTTACGACATGGCGAAGTGTGAGTCCTACGTGCAGACAGTCTCCGAGTTCTACGGCTTGTCGGTTCACAGGTTGCGCGGCTCATTGCGCCTTCTTGAGAAGCTCGTGCGCGGACCACACGACCGCGAGTTCATGATCGTGGAGCCGGGCGAGGTCCTTGACGAAAGTCGCTTCTGGGAGCTCGACGGCCAGGAACCAGTGCCCGAAACGCCGCCCTACCCGCCGGCTTCTGCATGTGCTGGCTGCGTTCTCGGTGGCGCCGGCCGAAGCGGCGCGTCACCTTAATGCTGGCGGTTGAGAAACGTAGCCCGTCGGTTGCCGGGCGAGGTCGACGCTCAGTGGCCAAGACGTCTTGCCGGATCGTTGCGCTCTCGACGGGTACATCCCGCCCCCCTTCTAGGTATCTGAAGCTGCCCACATAGGTGATTCGGTAGCGCGCCCGTTGCGCTATTGTGAGCGCGTTTTGGGGCACGGACTCCTCGCGATCAGCGGGTTTGTTCCGTCAAGCAGTTGGGCTCTGTGCTTGTTCGCCTTCCGGCTCTCGCAACAAGGAGCCATCCGCGAGGAGAGGGCACCCGTGCTAGCAGTGACTCACGAGGAACATGGGGGGAGCTGACGATGCCAGGTGACGACAATGTGTCCGTTGAGACGACGTCAAGTGACGACGGTGACGCCAATGTGTTCCGAGACTACGAGTCGTCGGAAGTCGCATCCAAGTACCTCGCCGGCTCCAGCGATCGAGTACAAGAAGTCGCGCTTCCAGACGAACATGCGGCGGGACATCAGCTGGATTGGCGCCTTCTTTGTCGCAGCCGGCGTCCCGGCGCTCGTCCTTTTCTCGATAGGTGGCATATCGGCACTCGACGGGCCGGTCGCGGCGCTGATCTGGGTGATCTCGGTCCTCATCGGTTTCGTCGACGCCTTCATCTATGCCGAGATCGCCGGGCTGCACCCGAAAAAGTCAGGCGGGACGGCGGTGCACGGGGCAACTGCCTGGATCCGTTACATCACGCCGACAGCACCCATCTCGCTATGGAGCAACTGGCTGGCGTGGACGCCGGTGCTTGCCATCGGCTCCGGGCTCGCGGCGGGCTACCTGCTCTCGATCTTCTTCGCGCCCACCGCGACGCGTCAACACGTGGCAGGTGACTCTGTTGCACCTGAACTTTCTGGCGTCGGGGTGCACCCTTCGAATCAACGCCACGTTCATTATCGGCGCCATCATCCTTTTGGCGGTGTGGAACATTCAGCACCGCGGCATCCTGCGCACGGCCCGCATTCAAACGATCCTCACTCTCGGCTCGCTGATGCCGCTGCTGATCGTGACCATCATCCCGATCTTGACCGGCGATGTGGTGTTGAAGAACTTCACGCCCTTCGTGCCCATCAACGGTTCCTGGGACCTCACCGGCTGGCAGTACTTCTTCGGGGGCCTATTCATCGCCGCTTGGTCGGCCTATGCCTTCGAGACCGCGATCTGCTATATGAGTGAGTTCAAGAACCCCGGACGCGACCAGGCAAAGGCGATTCTCTGGTCTGGAGTGTTCTGTATCGTTTGCTTCTTCCTCGTGCCCTTTGTCTTCCAGGGCGTTCTCGGTACGAAATACGATGCTTTCGCCCGGCATCTACTCCGGGGCCGGGGTCGGTGCGGCCATGGCAAGCATGTTGCACGTTGGCGCTGCGGCCACCAAGTTCATCGTGGTGCTTTTGATGTTCACGCTTATCCTGGCCATCATGACAGCCATGTCGGGTTCGTCACGCACGCTGTTCCAAGGCGGACAGGACGGTTGGCTTCCGAAGTACCTTTCGCACCTGAACAAGCACAAGGTGCCGACTTATGCCATGTGGACCGACCTCAGCGTGAACCTCGTCCTACTGATGATGTCGGACTACATCTTCGTGCTGGCGGTCTCCAACTGTAACTACATGATCTTCAACTTCCTCAACCTGAACGCCGGCTGGATCCATCGCAGGGACAACCCACGGGTTCCGAGACCGTTCAGGGCTCCACAGCCTCTGTTCATCGCCGCCACATGCATGGCGTACTTCAACGTCTTCCTGCTCGGCGCCGGGGCCAACGTCTGGGGCCACGGCACGCTGTTGGCGGGCTGGATCACGGCGCTCATCGCCATCCCCGTCTTCTACTACCGCCACTATGTGACCGACAAGGGGCAGTTCCCCAGGCACATGTTCTCCGACCTGATACCCGAAGGCGAGACGGAGCTGGGCCCGAAACGCTGCGGGATCCTTCCGTACGTTGCGGTCGCCGGGGGGCTAGCGTCAATGACCATGGCCTACACCATCTTCTGGGTATGGAAGCCGTGACCCGGGCCCGACTGTGACGCTCGCTTGAGGCTCTGAGGTCTGTGCGGCGGATGGATGGCTATCGCGGCTATGCTGAGAAGGAGTGCGATGCGCCGGAAACGACCTGTGCGTCACCCTGTACGCCGCACAGGTAAGAACGCACAGTAATCCGGCTCTTCGCAGTGAGCGCGAGAAAGTGTGGCAGACAGCAGGGCATGGTCATGGGCTCTAGCGCCAGCGGCTCACTGCTACTGCCCGGCCGGTAGTGCCGTCCACGAAGTGATCGTTAGCGACAACAGAGCAAGGTCACCGTGGCGAAACGAATGAAAGAGACCTGGCGGGCCGAAGCCGCCACTCAAGGGTTCGAGTTTCTCGGTGTGGTCGATGCCGACAGGCTTGGAGAGGTGCCCTTTCCGCCTAACCGCTGCCTGGCCGTGCCGAGTACAATCCTGCCCGGCGCCAGGAGTGTTCTCGTGTTGGGCATGCACATCTGGGATCCGCTGCAGAACGCGGTAGTCACGTCAGTTCTGCCAGACGGCGCTATTCCGTTCGACGAAGTTCCAGGATCGCAATACTACAACCTCTACTATGAGCTCACGGAAGCTCGCGCTCATCGGTTCGCTGAAGCAGTGCGTGCCGCCGGCTTCCGGGCCGCCGTGACCCACTTCGTCCACGCCAAGGCGGCTGCCACTCTGGCAGGTCTCGGCTGGATCGGAAAACAGACTCTGTGCATCACTCCTACGCTCGGGCCACATGTGCGCTGGTGTAGCGTCATCACAGATGCATTGCTCCCTCCCGACGAGCCGTTCACGGAAGATCTGTGCGGTGACTGTGACCTGTGCGCTCGTGCATGCCCGACTGGCGCGATCATCCCGGGGCCGTCACAGGGGGTGGAGCCCGGCAAGAAGGTGGACTTCTGGAAATGCATCGTGCCGCACGAGATGCTGGCCGAGCCTAGCACGGCTTGGCGGAAATGGGCCGGCCACTACTCGCAGCGGGGCAGCCACGAGTGCCTGATCTGCCTCGACGCCTGCCCCATCGGACGAGAAGAACATGAACGCCGAGCAGAGGCCTACTCAAGGAAGCCCCTCACATGAACGCCCGCCTGCCGCGGCGTCCGGTGTGGCTCCTTCTCCTTCCATGACAGCGCGCCACGACAGTGATTCAGGGGTGGTGGCGCTTCTTCCCGCTCCTCCAGAGCAGGCGGCGGATGCCCCGCGCGCCTCCTCAGCCTCCTCCAAACGTGTAGCGCACGGCGCCATTGTCCTCCACTACCACCGGAACTACCATCGTATCGTCGGTGAGGCGCGCGAGCCGTTCCCGACCGTGTGGATTGGCAAGAATGTCTACGACTTGGAAGGGTTCCCCGCGGGTCTGCAGTTCCTGAACTGCCGCCGCGCAATATGGGCAACCGGGTTTGACGTAGATGGTAATCATCGCTCTCGCTTCTCGCGCACGCCGCGATCGGCGGCAGCATCATTATTCCTCATCGTAAACTACCATGCCGCGCCGTCTCTTTTGCAGGAACTCCCATTTCAGTCTCTGGGCCCTTCGTCGGTTTCTAGAATTGTTGAATGTTCCGTGTCGCCTCCGGTAGCAGCAGGTGCTCTTCAATTCCTGGGCACTGGCGGTGGCATCGCCCCCGTCAAACGCGAGGCCGAAGAACGGCCCTGGCCATAGGGCGAGGAAGAGATGGGCATCCGAGAGATGGCACACGTGCGCAGCCTCATGCTTGAGGGGAACGTCGAAGGACTCCTTGGTGTGCTCCGTGATGAGTCGAGGTCCGGTCCGGAGAGGCGCTATGCCGCTGCGGCACTTGGCGACTTGCACGTCAAGCGGGCGGTCGGCCCGCTTGTATCGGTGCTCGACGACACCAGAGTGTGCGAGGCCGCCATCCAGGCGCTCGTCACCATCGGTGATCCAATTGCGGCAGCGCCCCTGGCGGAGCTCTTCTCGTCGCCCGGGGACCGCTGGCTGCGCAAGACGGCCGAGAGGGCCCTGTATCGGCTCTATGACAAGAATCCGAGCGGCGTGCGGAGCGTGCTGGAGGCTCACGAGCAGGCCAAGAGGCAGCAGGGCCCGAAGCCGAAGCGCCGAGGGCGGTGAGGGTGAGCGAGTGCCTTTGGCGGGTTGCTATCTCGGAGTCGATGAGCTCCACTGCACGGCCATCGGAGAGGTGAAGTTGACGACGTGTGAAGCGGGCCAGATTAGATGATTCCAGCCGAGACAGTCGAGGCCATCTGCTCGCGCGCTCTCGGCGGTATCGAGCCGTCTATGGCTGACGTCGATCAACTCCTGCGTCTGCCGGGCGCGACCGAGGCCGAGCCGCTGTTTGCCGCCGCTCGCGAACAGCGACGGCGGCACTTCGGCAACGCTGTCTTTCTCTACGGCTTCGTCTACTACTCGACCTATTGTCGCAACAGTTGCGCGTTCTGCTTCTACCGTGCCGCCAACACGATAAGTCCGCGCTACCGCAAGGACGCCGGCGAGGTCGTCGAGATCTGCCGGGCCCTGGCGGATTCCGGCGTCAACCTGCTGGACCTGACCCTCGGTGAGGACCCCATGCTCTTCGGGGGCGGTGATTTCTCGCCACTGATCGACCTCGTGGCCTCGGTGTGGCGCGACATCGGTCTACCGATCATGGTATCGCCCGGGGTGGTGCCGCGTGACGTCCTCGCCGAGCTGCGCGCCGCCGGCGCCGACTTCTATGCCGTCTATCAGGAGACGCACACGCCGGAGCTCTTCGCCCAACTGCGGCTCGGCCAAGACTTCGCGGAGCGCGCCCAGGCCCGTCACGATGCCCACGATGCCGGTTTGCTGGTGGAAGATGGCCTGCTTACTGGTGTCGGCGACGGCCCGGCCGACAGGGCGCGGGCGGTGCTTGCCATGCGGAAAGCGGGCGAGCAACAGGTGCGCGTCATGACGCTGGTGCCCCAGCCCCAGACGCCGCTTGCCGAAGTCGCCGGTGCCCGACACCTGGAACGAGGTATTGACCATCGCCGTCATGCGCCTGCTGATGCCCGACCGCCTCATCCCGGCGTCGCTCGACGTGGAGGGCATCGAGGGACTGCGCAGCCGCCTCGACGCGGGCGCCAACGTGGTCACCTCACTGGTGCCGCCGCGCAGCGGCCTCTGCGGCGTGGCCCACGCCGAGTACGAGGTCGACGATGGGCTGCGCACGGTGGCCGAAGTGCGGCCGCGGCTGGCCGAACTCGGGCTGCGGCAGGGAACGCCAGACGGAGTTCGAGGCGTGGCTGGACGGAGCCACACGCGGCAGCGCGAGGACCATGATGGGGCGCCCGTGAGACTCGTCGTCGTGGGCGGCAAGCTGCAGGGCACCGAGGCCGCCTACCTCGGACTCAAGGCCGGCTACCACGTCGTGCTCGTCGACCGCCGACCGGGTGTGCCCGCCTCGGGGCTGGCCGCCGAGACGCACGTCTTCGACGTCTGCGAGGACGAAGCTCGCACACGGCAACTCTTCATGGGCTGTGACGCGGTGCTGCCAGCCTGTGAGGACGACGACACGCTCGTTTGGCTTGCCGGGCACGCGGCGGCGTGGGGCGTGCCGCTGCTCTTCGATCTTCCTGCCTTCAGCGTGTCGTCGTCCAAGCTCAGGTCCAATCGGCTCTTCGATCACCTGGGAGTGGCACGCCCCGCCCCGTGGCCGTCCTGCGGCTTCCCGATCATCGTCAAGCCGAGCGGGTCCAGCGGCAGCGACGGGAGTGCGGCCTCGTGCACGGACGAAGACGAGCTCGCCGCGGCCCGTGCCGAGCTCGAAGCTCGCGGCCACGAGGCGGTGGTCGAGGAGTTCGTGCCCGGCCCGTCACTGTCGCTCGAGGTGATCGCCTGGGACGGCATGCGCGCAGCCCCTTCTCGGCACCGAGCTCGAGTTCGACCGCTACTACGACTGCAAGCGCGTGCTCGCCCCTGTCGGCGTGCCGAATGCCGCAGAGCCGGCTGCTGGCCCGCTTCGATGCGATCGGCGAGACAGCTCGCCCTGGGCCTGGGCCTCGACGGCGTCATGGACGTCGAGGTGATCGTGCACGCGGGCGCAGCTGAAGGTCCTTGAGGTCGACGCCCGCCTGCCCAGTCAGACGCCGACGGCCGTGTTCCACGCGTCCGGCATCAACATCGTCGGCCCTGCTCGCCGAGACCGTGCTCGCGGCCGCATCCCGCCCGTTGACCGCACGGTCCGGCAAGGCTGCTGTTACCAGCACGTGCGCGTGGCGGGCGGCGCCGCGGAGGTGCTCGGAGAGCACATGATGGGCGCCGCCCGTCCGCTGCGCCTGGTCCCCGGCCTCTACGGCGCCGACGAGGTGCTCACCGACCTGCCGCAGGGATTCGCGTCGACGATCCGGCAGGCGGAATGGGTCGCGACGATGATCGCGCTGGCGCCGACCGTCGCGAGAGTGCGCGCGCCAAGGCCCGGTCGGCGCTCGACCGACTGGCCGAGGAGCACGGACTGGCGATCACACCGGAGACGATGCGCCCAGCTCACGAGTGAGAGTCTCTGAGATGACACGGCTCACCGAAGGCGACGTTCGCAGCCTGGCTGCTTGTCTGCCCAAGTTCGACGCCGGCCTGCGTGGCCTCGCCGGCCTCGACGTCCGCGCGCTCGCCTTGCGCACCTGTGGTCTCGAGGAGGCCGAGTCTCCGCTGGCCGGAGCAAGCGTCGCGGCCGTGCCGATCTCTTCAGGTCTTGGCTTCATCCCCTACTTCTCGCAGTGCGTCGAGATCATCCTACGGCACATCGGCTGCGACGCCTTCGTAAGCACGCAGCCCGATGTGAAGGGGCTACAGGAGGCGGCCGATCGGGGCGCACAGGTGGTGTTTGCCGCCGACGACGACCGCTTCGTTGCCCTGAACATTCGCAGCGGCACCTGCGCCGACGACGACCCATGCACGGCTAACGGCTACGTGACCGCTCTAGAGGCGGCGGCCGGCGGGCTGTCCTTTCGCACGGTGGCGGTTCTCGGTCTCGGCCCGGTGGGGCGTGCCGCCTGTCGGCGGCTTGTGCAACGCGGTGCCCGCGTACTGGCAGTCGAGCCGAACGGCGCTCGTGCCACCTCGGCGACGGCCGACTACGGCGTCAGGGTCGTGTCACTGCGAGAGGCCTTAGACGCGGCCGACCACATCTTCGATGCGACTCCGGCCAGGGATCTGATCGACGCAGACCGGGTCACAGAAGCACGCTCGCGGCTGTGCCGGCCGTGCCCAGCAGCTTCACCGTGGCTGCCCAGGCGGCACTGGGACCGCGCCATATTCATGAGCCGCTCGCCATTGGAGTCGCCGTCATGGCGGTCGAGGCGCTCAGCGGCCGCGTCAGTCCGCGCCCATGAAGTTCTCTGTCATCGCCCGGCATCCCAAGAGGTTCGTTGACACATCGCAGTCGTGCCTTGGCGCGAAAGCCCATTGTCACGGCTGCCCGCATCGCAGGTGGGCCCCGATGACCCTCAATGTGCTCGACTTGGGCGTCCCGTCGGAGGAGCACGACGCAGCCCTGCACCTGGCGGCCGCAAACTCGCAGCCAGGTTTCCTTGAGGGTCGGCTTAGCGTCGAGGTTGACGAGTTGCTGCGCGAGGGTTTGAAGCACGGGTATCTCGACTCCGGACGCATCTCCGAGGCCCTGCGAGATGCCGAAATCGACGAGGCCGACTTCGCGGAGCTCGTGCACTCGTTTGAGGGCGTCGGCATCGAGGTCATCGACGATCAGTGCAACGGCGACGCCCCTGCAGTACACGACGCGCGTGACGCGCCGGGTCCGGCGTCCCCTGGCTCAGCGTCAGGTGTCGGTGACGCCGTGAGAGCCTACCTCACAGAGCTCAGCCGGGTCCCGCTGCTCACGGCCATTCAGGAGGTCTCTCTTGCAAAGCGCATCGAGCACAAGGACGCTGCCGCCAAGCGCCGCATGATTGAGGCCAACCTGCGCCTTGTGGTGCCGATCGCCAGGCGCTACGCAAGAGACGCGATGCCCCTTCTCGACCTGATCCAGGAGGGCAACATCGGTCTCATGCGGGCCGTCGAGAAGTTCGATTATCGCCGAGGTTACAAGTTCTCCACCTACGCCACCTGGTGGGTCCGTCAGGCGATCATTCGGGCTGCGGCGGAGCAGTCGCGTACCATCTCCGTGACGGGCCAGGTGGCCGAGCAGATCAGCCGTCTGCGCCGTGTCTCCGAGTATCTGGCACGCGAGATCGGTCGTGAACCGACCGCCGAAGAGATCGCTACCGAGATGGAGATCACACCGCAGAAGGTGCGCGAGCTTCTCAGGATCGGCCGGGGTCCCTGAGCCTCGAGATGCCGGCCGGCGAAGCGGACGAGGGACGGTTGGGTGACTTCATCGAGGACCAGAGACGCCGCCGTGCCGCTTGAGGTCGTCAGCGAGGTCATGCAAAGAAAGGACGTCGCGAACCTCCTCTCATTCCTTACATATCGGGAGCGCGCCATCATCGAAGCGCGCTTTGGGCTGGGGAGACAGACGGCGGGCTCGTTGAGAGACGTTGGCCTAGAGATTGGCGTGACTCGCGAACGCATCCGCCAGATCGAAGCAAAGACGCTGACCAAGCTGAGGAGCTTCCGCGAAACCAAGCCACTGCTTGACTTCATCTGGTAGGCGACGTTCGGTGCCGCGAGGCGGACTATATCAGGCGCACCCTAGATGTCGCGCGCCGGGTAGACTGTCGCCAGACCGAGCGACCAAGGGAGGCAGCGCGTTATGATCTGTGAGATCGCGAGGAATCTCGAAGGCGACCGGCTCGAGACGATCGAGGCGCTTGAGCGCGACCTCGGGCTCACCATTGTGGCGTTCTCCTGCCGAGCCTTGGAGCCCGAGCGCGAAGAGAAGCTGCGCCAGATCATGGACCAGTTCGGCTCCCAGCTACAGGCCGAGCCTATCGAGCCCAACGCATCGCAGCTCGAGAGCATCCGCGAAGTCGAGGAGTCCATGGGCCTCTCGCTCGTTGCCGTGCGCCCCTAACACGCAGCGAGGTCCGCGTCGCCCCGCCGGCGGCGTTCGGCCGCCTGAGCTGCGGATCGTGTCGTGCTGTTGCGCGCCGCCCATTACCCGATCCGCCCGCTCAAGGACGGTGTCATCACCGACTTCGAGGTCACCGAGCAGATGTCGCGCCACTTCACCCGCATTCTCTACGCGGAGATCGTCTTTCGACCCGGCGGTCCCTTGGCGCAACGGGTGGAGCAGACGTTCGACATGACGCCCTTCTACGTCGCGGCTCTGGTGAGCACCGGGGTCTTGATAGCAGTATCGGTCTTGGCACTGACCACGGCCGCACTGCAAAAGAGTTCGGTCGTGGTGATGGGCGAGGCTTCCCGGCGTGACGGCTCGTAGGGCGACGTGTTTGCCCCCTCAAACGCATCGCGTGTGAGGAACGTCGAACAAGCGTTTCGAGCAGACTCGCAGTAGGGTTGCGCCAGAAGCGAGCGTCCACGCTCGCAGCTCAAACGCACCACGTTAGATGGAACTGGTCTCAGGCCAACCTGCTCCCGGTCGAGACCGGGCCGGAGATTGAGCAAGCGAAGGACGGCATCGCGCGGCAGCGCAGCCGCGCAGTACGGAAGGAGCGAGCCGGTGGCAGCCACCGACGACCTGATGCCGCAATTCTACCATGGCACACGGGCTGACCTGAAGCCAGGAGACCTGATCGAACCTGGCCATCCGCCTGGCGTCGGTGAGCGGGACATGATGACAACCTGTGTCTACCTCACCCCCAATCTGGATGCGGCCATCTGGGAGGCAGAGCTGGCCGTCGGCGAAGGTCCCGGCAGGATCTACATGGTGGAACAGACTGGCCCGATTGAAGACAACCCCCAACCGACGGACCAGAAGTCTCCGGCTGGTCCGACGATGTCATACCGCTCCCGGGAGCCGCTGCGGGTCACGGGCGAGGTCACGGAGTGGCGCCTCTACCATGGCACTCGGGCTGACCTCAAGCCAGGAGACCTGATCGAGCCAGGCCAGACCCCTAACTTCGGTAGGCGGGATAGGACAACTACCTACGTCTACCTGACCCGCACCTTGGATGCAGCCACGTGGGGAGCGGAGCTGGCCGCCGGCGAAGGTCCCGGCAGAATCTACATCGTGGAACCGACTGGCCCGATTGAGGATGACCCCAATCTGACGGACAAGAGGTTTCGGGGTAATCCGACGAAGTCATACCGCTCCCGGGAGCCGCTGCGGGTCACGGGCGAGGTCACGGATTGGCAGGGGCACTCCCCCGAAGCGCTCAAAGCCATGAAGGACGGCCTTGAGCGACTCGAGCGACTTGGTGTTGAGCCAATTGACGACTGAGTTCGGCTCGTCCCATCTAACAATGGGATCGACCTGACTCGCTTCGCTCGCAGGTCATCTCACGAACGTTCCGCCAGGGTGGTGAGCTTGCGTGTGAGGGCCGCCTGGCAGTCCCTGCCGCCGGCAAAGCCGCCCTTGGTCTCGCGCCTGCGCTCCTCGGTCTCGCGCAGCTTGCCAGCTGCTCCACGTTGACCTCATCGACGGCCTTGCCGCTGCGCGAACGCCAGCTCATGAAGTGCACTGCTCCCCCCTATCGCCCATCGACTGCCCGCAAGGTCGCAATCGGCGCCCTACCACAGGCGCTCGGTTGCCTCCTGAAGCCCCGGTTGGCCGGCGCGGCCCGAGAGACTGCCCTTGCACAACTACCTGGTTGCTCCACCGGGCTGCTCACGCCACCTCTCATCGGTCGGCGCTGACTCGGGTCCGGTCCCCGGCTCGAGCCGGACCACGACAGGGGTGAACAGATCCCGGTCGCGCACAAGGCCCTGCCTGATATTGCGCCGCCCGAGCAGCCAGAACACCACACCGACAAGCACGAACACACCCAGTGATCCAGCGTGACTTCTTCGAAGTAGGCGCGCGAGACGCCCCAGCCTGCTCGTGATCGAGTAGGACCGCCCGAAGATGGCATCGATCAGCCCCGGCCAGAGGAGGGTCATGGCGGTGATCACCACGAAGGCCTCGGTGAGCACCACGGCCACCCACGCACCCAGCGTTCCACCGGGAACCCTGTAGGGCCGCGGCTGGTCCGGGTATTTGCTCCGCAGGATGAGCAACGCCGGGAAGATGAAGAAGTAGCTCAGCGCAGTGGTGGAGATGGTGAGCGACAGCATGACCGCGAAGAAGCTCGAGAGACTGCCCTTGGCCAGCGTGAACACGAGCACCACGAACACGCTGCCGATGATGCCCGACATGAGGTTAACGGCCAGTGGTGTGCCGAAGCTGGCGAAGTAGCCCATCCAGCCCGGTGCTCCGCCGTCGAGCGCGGTAATGGCCTGGGTCCGATCGGCCCCCTCGAGCCAGACCGCACCGCTTGCCAGCAGCGTGATGATGATGAGGGTCGCGAACAGGTAGCCAAATCCGCGCGAAGCGCCACCAAGGATGCCGGCAACGCTCTGGTAGGCGGCAGTGAAGCCCGACACGCTCGACAGCGTGGCCTTGGGGATGACGAGCAGGATGCCGAGGATCGCGAGGCCGTACAGTACGGCGCCGATGAGGCCTCCGCCGCCGACCATCACGGGCACGTCGCGCTGCGGCCGTCGCATCTCTTCACTGGCCCCGTTGGCAACCTCGAAGCCCACCCAGAAAACATCAGGATGGTCGCCGAGAAGAGAAAGCCATCGAGTGTCGGTTTGAGGTCGTGCAGCCCCACCGTGCCCATCGGTCGCCCCTTGTCCACCAGGAAGGCGATGAACAGCGCGGTGAAGATGGCCACCACCCCGGCCTTGACGATCGTGCCCAGGTTGGGCGCCCACTTGCCCCAGCGCAAAGCCGTGATAGCAAGACCGACCGCGACCCACACGAAGATCAGCCCCACGGCGATCTCGACTCCAGTGCCCAGTGGCTTCTTGAAGACAAAGGAGTTCAGTGCCGCGATCGTCGTCGCCGTGAGCGTGCCGCCCAACCAGATCGGGTTCGACAGCCAGTACAAGGTCGCGGTGATGGAACCGGCCAGGCGACCGAACGAGGCGCGCACCCAGGCATAGGGCCCACCCTCTACCGGGAAGGCGGAGCCGAGTTCGGCGATGATCATGCCGTAGGGCACCAGGAACAGTACGAGTGATACGACCAGCCAGATGATTACCTGGCCACCGATCGATGCCGCGTAGGCGACGCTGTCGAGGCCCACCAGCGCACAGGCACTGAAGAGGATGAGGTCGAAGCGACGCAGCACCTTGCGAAGTTTCGCCCGTTCGTGGACGAGGGGCGTAACCTCCCCGAGCGCATTTTCGGGCACGCCTGACGATGCTTTTACAGCCATTTTCTGCTCCAGTCTGAGGAAACGCCGGTTAGGCAGCTCCAACCCCAGACGAGAGATACTGCTCCCGGCCTTTCGATCGCATAGAGGCCAACATCGTTGGCCCACGGGCCATCGCTGTTTGTTCCCTTTATGGTCAATAAAGGGACAGTGTTTGTCTGATTTGTTGGCGAACCTCGACCTGGCACATGCTGGGTACTCGTAAGCCAGGCCGCCGAGTCGATCGATGCGGACGACTGCACCGTCGCCCCGATTCCGTCGGCTCCGCTTTCGAGTACATTCCTGGTGAGGCAATGCGAGGTCTTGACAGACACCTCTCACTCGTGCAGAGTTCCCGCGCTATGACTGCTCAGCGCTACACCCGCCATCACCACGCCCGTCACGCCACCCACGTGTCGGCGGAGCGCTGCACCTAGCACGAGGATTCACCTCAAGGTCGAGCCCGCCGATGCGACAAGCGTCGGCGGGCTTTTTTTGTGCCCCGAACTCCAAGGCCTAAAGACAAGGAAGGAGCCATGATCGAACTCGACTTCGACAAGCTGAGCGGCCTGCTGCCCGCCGTCGTGCAGGACGCTGGCAGCGGGGCGGTGCTCATGCTCGGCTTCATGGACCGCGCGGCCCTTGCCGAGACGCTGCGCACCGGGCGGGCCACCTTCTTCAGCCGCACGCGCCAGCGCCTGTGGACCAAGGGCGAGAGCTCGGGCAACTTCGCCGAGGTGCTCTCGATCAGTGCCGACTGCGACGGCGACACGCTGCTGTTGCGCGTGCGGGTCGCCGGCGACGGTCAGATCTGCCATCGCGGCACGACCTCGTGCTTTGCCCGCGAGATCGACTGGTTGCGCCCGGCCCGCATGGCGGCGCCGTGAAGCTGCGACTGGGCATCCCCAAGGGCAGCCTGCAGGAGCCGTCCCTGCAGCTCCTTAAGCAGGCGGGACTTCAGGTGTACACCAGCGCACGCTCCTATCTGGCGGGCACAAGCGACGACGAGATCGACTGCCTGCTCATTCGCGCCCAGGAGATGGCCCGCTACGTGGCGCACGGCGCCCTCGACGCTGGCCTGACGGGGCGGGACTGGGTGATCGAGAGCGGTCTCGGCGTGGTCACGGTCGGCGAGCTCAGCTACGCCAAGCAGAGCCGCGGCAAGGTGCGCTGGGTGCTGGCCGTCCCCGAGGATTCGCCGGTCCGGACGCCGGCCGACCTCGCCGGCCGCACGGTGGCAACCGAACTGGTCGAGGTGACGCGGCGCTACTTCACAGCGCAGGGTGTGTCGGTCGAGGTCGAGTTCTCCTGGGGGGCGACCGAGATCAAGCCGCCGGCGCTGGCCGACGCCATCGTCGAAGCCACCGAGACCGGCGCTTCCTTGCGCGCCCACCGTCTGCGCGTGATCGACGTGGTGCTCGAGTCGGCGACACAGCTCATCGCCAACCCTGCGGCGTGGACGAGCCGGCCAAGCGCGACAAGCTTAAGGACCTCGCGCTCATGCTGCGTGGGGCCCTCGAAGCCCAGGGCCGGGTGGGCCTTATGCTCAACGTGCGCCGCGCCGACCTGGACGGCGTGCTCGGCGTGCTTCCCGCCCTAAACCAGCCGACCATCTCGCCACTCGCCGACGACCGCTGGGTGGCCTTGAACACGGTGATCGAGGAGCGTCGCGCCTGGCTCATCGTGCCGCAGCTCAAGGCGGCCGGTGCCGAGGGCATCGTCGAGTACCCGCTCAATAAGGTGGTGGCCTGAGCATGGCTGAGACGTCGCTGCGTCCCCTGCCGGCCGTGCTTGTCAGCGCGCCCTACCGGCCGCCCCTGAGCGGCCGCGCCGGCCTGCTGCTTGACTTCAACGAGAGTGCCTGGGGACCGTCGCCGGCCGTCCTTGAGCGGCTGCGCGAGCTCGACGCTGAGCACCTCTGCCGCTACCCGCAGCGCGAGCCCGGCGAGCGCCTCGTGGCCGAGTTTCTCGGCCTCGCGCCCGAGCAGGTCTTGCTCACCAACGGCTCAGACGAGGCCATCCAGCTGCTCTGCCGGACCTACCTGGCGCCCGGGGCCCAGGCCCTGGTCGTGGCGCCGGGCTTTGCCCTGTACGAACACGTGGCGGCGTGTTGCGGCGCCGAGGTCGTGCGCGTGCCGGCGGCTCGGCGTTTCGCGTTTCCCCTTGAGCGCCTGCTGGAGGCAGTCACCTCGTCCACGCGCCTCATCGCGATCGCCAACCCCAACAACCCGACCGGCAGCCTCGCCCGGCCGGCCGATCTGCTGTGCGTCGCGCAGGCGGCGCCGCAGGCAGTCGTCCTGATCGACGAGGCCTACATCGAGTTTGCTTACGGCTCGCTCACCGGCGAGATCGGTCGATTGGCCAATCTCTTCGTCACGCGTACCTTCTCGAAGGCCTACGGCCTCGCCGGCTTGCGGGTCGGGGCGCTGCTCGGCGACGCGTGGCAGCTTGCCGCGGTCCGCGCCATGGCCGCGCCCTACAATGTCAACGCGGTGGCCCTGGCCTGCCTGCCGGCGGCCCTCGCCGACACGGCCTACCTGTGGCGCTGCGTGGCCGAGGTGCGCAGCGGCCGCCGTCTGCTGCGTCACGAGCTGCGCCTCCATGGCATCCGCTCCTGGCGCAGCGAGGGCAACTTCGTGCTCGCGGACTTCGGTCTCCACGCGGGCGCTTTCGTCGCCGCGATGGCGCGTCGCGGCGTGCTCGTACGCGACCGCTCGGCCGATCCCGCCTGTCCCGGCTGCGTGCGCATCACCGTTGGCACGCCGGCTCAGGTCGTGCGGGCGCTTGGGGCCATCGACGAGAGCCTCGAGGAGATCGGCTTGGCTGCCGGGGTGACCTCGTGAAGCCGGCGCGGACCGAGCACTCGGCGTGCTGGTCGACCGGCGGAGCGCGGAGACCACCGTCACCGTGCGTCTGACGCTGGATGGGCGCGGTGAGTACCGGGTGTCCACCGGTATCGGCTTCCTCGACGACATGCTCGAGCTTCTCGCCTGTCATGGTGGCTTCGATCTCGACCTGCGTGCCGACGGTGACCTCCAGGTCGACCAGCACCGCACGGTCGAGGACGTCGGCATCGCCTTGGGCGAGGCGTTCGACCAGGCCCTGGGGGACCGGCGCGGCATCGCCCGTGCCGGCTGCTTCCTCATGCCCATGGATGAGGCCCTGGCGGCGGCCGCGGTGGATTTCAGCGGCCGCGGCATGGCTGTCGTCGAGACCGGCGTGCGCGCAGCCCGGCTCGGCGACCTGCAGGCCGCGCTCGTCGCCGACTTCTTCGAGGGCTTCGCCCGCGGGGCGCGCGCCACGGTGCACCTGCGCGCGCTCTACGGACGCTCCGGCCACCACAAGGTCGAGGCGCTGTTCAAGGCTTTCGCCCGCGCTGCCGCGGCGGCCTGCAGGTGCCAGGCGGACATGGCCGACGTCCTGCCCTCCACCAAGGAGCTGCTGTGATCGCGATCGTCGACTACGGTGCCGGTAACGTGACCTCGGTGCGGCGCGCCCTCGAACACCTCGGTTACGCGGCGGTCATCACCTCCGACGCGGCTACCGTGGCCGACGCCACGCGAGTCGTCGTACCCGGGGTCGGCCACTTCCGCGCGACCGCGACGCTGGCGGGCTCGCGGCTGGGCGCCGCCGTCGCCGCGCAACTCGAGCGCGGCACGCCGCTACTCGGCATCTGCCTCGGCCTGCAGTGGCTCTTCGAGGCCTCGCGTGAAGCCGCCGGGCTGACCGGCCTGGGCGCCTTCGCCGGGTGCTGTGGACCGTTGGCCGCAGCCGTGAAGTCGCCGCACGTGGGCTGGGACGAACTTGAGATCGTGCCGGAGAGCCGTCTGCTTGCGGGACTTGCGTCGGGCACCTCAGTGTACTTCGCTCACAGCTACTGTGCGCCACTCGTGGCCGAGACCGCGGCCGTCTGTGACTACGGCGTGCCCTTCAGCGCCGCGGTTGAGCGCGACCGCCTCTTCGGCGTGCAGTTCCACCCCGAGAAGTCGGGTCAGGCCGGCCTCGCCGTCCTCGACACCTTCTGCCGATGCTGAGCAAGCGCATCATCGCCTGCCTCGACGTCGACGCCGGGCGCGTCGTCAAGGGCGTGCGTTTCCGCGAGCTGCGCGACGCCGGCGACCCGGCTGCCCTCGCGCGTCTGCACGCCGAGGCCGGCGCCGACGAGATCGTGCTGCTCGACATCAGCGCCACCCGGGAGCGGCGCGCCACCCTGCTGGACGCCGTCGGGCGCGCCGCCCAGGAGCTGTTCGTGCCCTTCGCCGTCGGCGGCGGCATCCGCTGCCTGGCCGACGCGGCCGCCGTGATCGAGGCCGGCGCCGACAAGGTGACGGTCAACTCGGCCGTCGTCGCGCGGCCCGCGCTGATCGGCGAGATCGCCGGCCGCTTTGGCTCGCAGGCCGTCGTCGTCGCGATCGACTCCCGGCGCCGTGCCGCCGGGCGCGGGTGGGAGGTCGTCGTGGCCGGCGGCTCGCGCCCGACCGGGCGCGACGCGCTCGCCTGGGTCGCCGAGGCGCAGGCGCGCGGCGCCGGCGAGATCCTGCTCACCTCTATGGACCGTGACGGCACGCGGGCGGGCTTTGACTGCGCCCTCACGGCCGCCGTGAGCGGTGCGCTCCGAATCCCGGTTATCGCCTCGGGCGGTGCCGGGCGGCGCGGACACTTCTACGAGGTGTTCGCCCAGGGTCGCGCCGACGCTGCCCTCGCCGCCTCGGTCTTCCACTTCGACCACGACTCAATCCGCGCGCTCAAGCGCTATCTCGCCGGCCGGGGGATCCCGGTGAGGTTGCCGTGCTGATCCCCGCCATCGACTTGATGGGCGGCGCCGTCGTCCAACTCGTCCAGGGGGAGCGGGTCGCGCTGCGCTTCAGCGACGTCGACGCCTGGGCGGAGCGCTTCGCCGGCTATCCGCTCGTGCAGGTCATCGACCTCGACGCGGCCAAGGGATGCGGCGACAACCGCGACCTCGTGGCCCGTCTGGCCGCGCGGCTGCCCTGCCAGGTCGGCGGCGGCCTGCGCACGGTAGCGGTGGCTAGAGCCTGTCTTGCGGCCGGCGCCGAGCGGGTCATCGTGGGCTCAGCGCTCGTGCGCGAGGGCCACGTCGACACCGCCTTCGCCGCGCGCGTGTCGCACGCCGTGGGCCGCGACCGCCTCGTATGCGCCGTCGACTCGCGCGGCGGCTGCGTGGTGACACAGGCCTGGCGCAAGCGCTCGGCGCTCCATACGCTCGAGACGATGCAGGCGCTCGAGCGCTGGTGCGGCGGTCTTCTGTACACGCACACCGAGACCGAGGGTCTGATGGGCGGCATTCCGCTCGAGGTGGTGGGCCGGCTGCGCGCTGGCACGGGGCGCCGGCTCGTCGTTGCCGGCGGCATCAGAAGTGCCGCCGAGGTGGCGCGACTCGACGAGCTCGGCGTTGACGCGGTTGTCGGCATGGCGCTCTACACCGGCAAGCTGGGGTTCTCGGTGTAGCCGATGCCGGGGGCGTCGCTTCAGGGGCGCACCGCGCCGGCAGTCCCCGACTGCATCTACTACGAGACGCTGGCGGCCGTGGCGCGCACCCGTCGTGCGCCGCAGCTACCGGCGCGGCAATGTAGCCACCATCTCATCTTCTCACCTCCTGAATCCGATACCGAAACTGCAGGCAACGAGTGGGCGTGAGCCGAGTGTGATGCTGAGCTTCTTGCTAAGTCCGCTGGCGACCCCACGCCGCCCGTCCCTGCTCGCCTTTCTTACGGCGACACTGGTGCCGCTGGCGGTCTTTGCCGCGATCGGCTTCAGCTCGATTTTCAATCATCGAGACTCTGGCCGGCCGCGGCTCGCGTGTGCCGAGTCTAGAGCCCGAGCATGAGCAACAGCCATCGGGCAAAAGCGGCCCACTACTCAGGCACCCGATGTACAACGGCGCAACTGTGCAGAGACGATGAGCAGAAGCGCGCAGCGGCACTCATGCCTGTCCGCCGGGACGATCGGATCCTGCGCATGGGGGCTAGTGTCCCGAGTCGTTGATTCGCTGGCAATAGGCCGCGAGGCTCTCGAGGATCTCGTCGGCGGTCTTGTGCCACACGAACGGCCGTGGGTCGTCGTTCCAGCCCGTGATCCAGGTGCGGATCGAGGCGACCAGTTCCCTGGTCGAGCGGTGGGTCCCCCGCCGTAGCCAGCGCTCGGTGAGTTCGGCGAACCAGCGTTCGACGAGGTTCAGCCAGGAGCTGTAGGTAGGCGTGAAGTGGAACGTGAACCGAGGGTGACGCACGAGCCAGCGGTGGATCGAGGGGGTCTTGTGGGTCGAGGAGTTGTCGACGATGACGTGCACGTCCAGGTCGGCCGGCACGCTTCTATCGATGAGGGCCAGGAAGCGGCGGAAGTCCTCGGCGCGGTGACGAGGCGTGAGGTCGCTGATCACGCAGCCGGAGGCGACGTCGAGAGCGGCGTAGAGGTTGGTCGTGCCGTGCCGGCGGTAGTCGTGGGTGGCGCGCGCCGGAGTGCCGGGCAGCAGGGGCAGGATCGGGGCCGTGCGGTCGAGCGCCTGGATCTGCGACTTCTCATCGACGCAGAGCACGATGGCGGCCTCGGGGCGGACTCAGGTAGAGCCCGACGATGTCGCGGACCTTCTCGATGAAGAGCGGGTCGGTCGAGAGCTTGAAGTGTTCGAGCTGGTGGGGCTTTAAGGCGAAGGCCCGCCAGATGCGGCTCACCGCCGTCTGGCTCATCCCGGTCGCTTTGGCCATCGAGCGGGTCGACCAGTGGGTGGCGTTCGCCGGTGTCTCTTCCAGGGTCTTTGTGATCACCCGCTCGACATCGTCGTCTGAGATCGAACGCGGCTTGCCCGGCCGGGGCTCGTCGTGCAGGCCATCCAGGCCGCGCTCGGCAAAGCGCCGCCGCCACTTGCCGACGGTGGTCGGATGGCAGCCCAGCGAAGCGGCGATCTCGCAGTTCGGCTCACCGTTGGCGGCAGCCAGCACGATGCGGCAGCGCAGGGCCAATGCCTGTGCGCTCGTTGGTCGTCTCGCCCAGCGTTCGAGCGTCTCGCGCTCCTCGGCGCTGAGCGTGACCTCAGATGTCGGTCGCCCACGTCGGGCCATAGTTGCCTCCCATCGCCGTAACCTTACGACAGGAGTTCGTGGCCCGAAACCATTTCCCTGTGAACTAACGACTCGGGACACTAGCAGGCTGCTGAAGAAGCGTGCGCCCTGCGGGGTGCGCGCACCGGGCGTGACGAGCGTGGGCTCGTCGAGGTCGTGACGAGCCGTGCGGATGCCGCCGGTCGGGCCATCCCTGGCCCATCTTGGTGGGGTTCTTCGCCCCGCTTTCCTACGCTGAAGACGGCTCCGCCAGCAGCCTTCTCAGGCGGACCAGGTTGTAGGCCGCCGCAGCGAAGGTGAAGATGGCCGCGACCTTGCTGGCATTGCGTCGGCGCTACCTGCGAAGTCGCTGCTCATGGGCTCGTTGCGGCGGCCGAGCGCAACAACAAGTCATGTTGCCGTCCCATGACACGGTTCTGACGGAATCCTGACTGCGTTCCAGAGGCTCCGCGCGCATCTCGCCCATCGTCGGGACCCGTAGTATGCTCATGGCCGGGCGCTGACCCCGGCGGCGACGTGCTGGCGCCCCTTCAGCGGAGGTGTAAGTGGTGAGCGTCGTCTTCGGTCTCTTTGGCTGGTTGCCGGGACGGCACGCCGCCGCGCAGAAGAGGCGCCAGGCTCACCGCAAGGCCCTCGCCGGGCTCGAGTTCAGCTCCGCCGAGCTCGGCAGCGAGCTCCGACGTCTGGCCGATCTCTCTCAGAGCAGCGAGCCAGACGATGCTGCCGCCATCGTCCGTGAGACCACCGCCACCTCACGGATCCTCGACGTTCTTGCTCGCGGCGAGCGCTTCGCCGCTGATCTCTCGAGAGAGGAGGCTGCCAGCGCCTGGCGAGAAGTGGCCGCCAGCGCCGGCCGAGCTCGCTTGCTGGGACAGGGCCCGCACCGGGTGGCCAGACTCAGGGCCGTGGCTTCGGAGTGCGAGCGGCTGCAGCAACTCATCGACGAGGAGCTCGCCAGATTGTAGAGGCTGACGGACGAAGGTGCCTCACGGCGCGTCTGAACCGCTGGGTGGGGACGGGGGCTCTACGAGCAGGAATGTGCTGGTTCGCCGGAGGGAGTGGCAGAGGATATCTGTCCCGCCTCAGGCGCAAGGAAAGCGTCCACTATCCGGCGTCGAACTGCGTCTGATGCGCCAAATCAACGACCAGGTTCATGCGTGACATCCTTACGCGCCGCCGCACACGGCGTCAACGGGTCGAGAAAGCAGGGTCGTCTCGGCCCTTCGCTACGCCTTTCCGTACATCACGATGCCGCTCAACAACAGCACGGCGGCAAGGCACAGTCGCAATACACGGGTCGGTGTGCGGATCGTCAGTTGCGACCCGGCGATGATGCCGGGGATCGAGCCGACCAGCAGCGCGACCACCATCCAGAGGTCGACGTTGCCGATGCTGGCCTGCGCTATCGCCGTCGCGTAGAGGAGGATCGCGGCCTGGAAGACGTCGGTGCCCACGACCCGGCTGGTCGCCAGCGGATAGGCGGTCAGCAGGAACATGCCCAGGAAGGTGCCGCTGCCGACCGACGTGAGCCCGACGACGAAACCGGTCGCCGCGCCGAGCATCACGGTGAAGACCTTGCGGCGTGTCGAGAGCCTGATGTTCTCGCGGCGACGCGACGCGTCGACCCTCACGACGGAGCGTGCGACGAGGGTCACGCCGACGATCACGAGAGCGATGCCGATGGCCCGGTAGAGGATCGAGTCGAGCTGGGCGCCGTAGTTGGTCTGCAGGTAGTGCACCACGCCCACGCCGGCCAGGGTGCTGGGCACGCTGCCCAACACCAGGTAAAGGACGAGCGGCAGGTCCACCGACCCCAGGCGCCAATGCCGCCAGGCGCCGAACGTCTTGGTGATCGCCGCGTAGGTCACGTCGGTGCCCACCGCGAGCGTGGGCTTGAAGCCAAAGAAGAGGATCAGGACCGGGGTCATCAGCGCCCCGCCGCCCATGCCGGTCAGCCCGACCAGAAAGCCGATCAGCAGCCCCGTCACAGAGAGGTACGGGTTGAGATGACTACCGGCGACGCCGTAGACGACGACGGTCAGCACGGCCCAGGCCAGGCCGCCCAGCCACCAGATGCGGCGCTTGGCGAACGCCGCCGCACCCTGTGCCGACGACGGAGGTGGAACGACTGCCGGCGCTTCGAGCGTCCGGAGCGCGTCGGGCTCCTCGGGCGCCTGTGCCGGCAGTGCCGGCGTCGCGCTCATGCCGTGACGGAGGCCTTCAGCGGACGGGTATGGATGCCGCACTCCCCGCCGCACTTGCTCGTGCCGATCCAGCGTCCGTCGCGTTCGTTGGCGCCGGTCGTGATGTGTGTGCAGGGCTCGCAGCCCAGTGACCGATAGCCCTCGGCGTACAGCGGGTTGACCGGCACCCCGTAGAGGGCGATGTACTGCCACACCTCGCGCTCGTGCCAGGGCAGGATGGGGTTGAGCTTGAGCAGCCCCTCGTCGCGCTCCTCGAGCTCGAGGTAGTCGGTGCGCGTGCGGCCCTCGGTGCAGCGCAGGCCCGTCACCCAGCAGGTCACGCCCATCTCCTCGATCGCCCGGCGCACGGGCTGCACCTTCAGCAGGTCGCAGCAGCGGTCGGGATCGCTCGCATACAGCCCTTCGGGGATCTCGACGTCGTTCCTGAAGATGAGCGTCTCCGGGTAGCGGGCCACCGTCTCGACCATGAACTGCTTGGTCGCCGCCGGCTTGTAGCGCGTGGTGACGATGAAGGCCCGGATGTCGGGACTGACCCGCTTGGCGAGGTCCCAGACCGCCACGGAGTCCTTGCCGAGGCTGTTGGCCACGACTAGGCCGTCGCCGTGCTCGCGGTAGGCGTCGCGGATCAGATCGAGCGAGCGTTCGACCTTCTGGGCGAAGTTCAGCTCGCTGACGAGATGGTGGATCTCCTCGGGCGTGGCGGCAACGTTCATCTCTGCTCCTCGCTCCTTGAGTTCCCGGCGATCCGGCAGCCGGTTTACGTGATCGAGGCAGTGTAAAGGCGCAGAGGTTATGAGTCAAATAACTATCTCTTATAATCGCAGCCCTGCGGATGCACTCTGAGCCATCCACGACCTGTCTCGAGAGCCGTTGCCCGGCTGTCGACCGGGGTGTATTCTTAGACCGACAGTCGGTCTGACATTTGGAGGACCCAGTGGCTCGCACGGTCAACGTCGAGGCTCACGCTCTGCGGCGCGAAGCCTTCGTCGACGTCGCGGAGCGCCTCATTCAGTCGACGGGCTACGAGGAGATGAGCATCCAGAACGTTCTGGACGAGCTGGGTGCGTCCCGGGGCGCCTTCTACTACTACTTCGATTCCAAGGCGGCGCTTCTCGACGCAGTCGTCGCGCGCATGGTCGAGACCGTGACGTCGCTGCTGGCGCCGCTGGTCGCCGATCCGACCGTATCGGCCCTGCAGAAGCTGGAGGGCGTCTTTGCCGGCATCGCCCGCTGGAAGGGGGGAACGCACGGAGCTCATGACGGCGCTGCTGCGGGCCTGGCTTTCGGACGAGAACGCCATCGTGCGCGAGAAGTTTCGGCGTGGCCTGGCGGTTCACCTCGCCTCGCCCCTGGCCGCGATCGTCAGGCAGGGCGCAGAAGAGCGCGTCTTCACGACCAGCTCCCCCGACGACACGGCGCGCGTTCTTGTCTCGCTGATCGAGGGCGCCAACGAGACGGCCACCGATCTCTACATGGCGCGCCAAGCCGAGCAGGTCTCCCTCGAAGAGGTCGAACGAACGCTGACGACCTACTTCGCGGCGTTCGAGCAGGTCCTCGGTCTTCCTGGTGGTTCACTGACGACCCTCGATGAGGCCGTCCTGCACCAATGGTACGGCTGACGCGCGACGATACGGAAGGACGACCATGACGACCGCCATCCTTACGCACAACCTGACCAAGTACTACGGCAAGGCGCGCGGCATCGTCGACCTCGACCTCGAGGTCGCCGAGAGCGAGGTCTTCGGCTTTCTCGGCCCCAACGGCGCCGGCAAGACCACGACCATCCGGCTCCTGCTCGGCCTGCTACGGCCGACCAGGGGTCGCGCCGAGATCTTCGGGCTCGACTGCCAGTCCCACGCCGTCGAGGCCCACCGGCGCCTGGCTTACGTGGCCGGCGAGGCCAGCCTCTGGCCGGCGCTGACCGGCGCCGAGACCCTGCATCTGCTCGGCCGCGTCCAGGGCCGGGTCGATCTTGCCTACAGAGAAGAGTTGATCGCGCGTTTCGAGCTCGATCCCTCGAAGAAGGTGCGCGCTTACTCGAAGGGCAATCGCCAGAAGGTCATTCTCATCGCCGCCCTCATGACGCGACCCGAGCTCCTGCTCCTCGACGAGCCCACCGCCGGACTCGACCCACTGATGGAGCGTACCTTCCGTGGCTGCATCGCCGAGGCGCGGGAGGGTGGCCAGACCGTCTTTCTCTCCTCGCACATCCTGAGCGAGGTCGAGGCGCTGTGCGACCGCGTGGGGATCCTGCGCGACGGTGCCCTGGTCGAGACAGGCACGCTGGCGCAGCTTCGCCATCTGTCGGCGCTCACCGTGGAAGCGACCTTCGACGGAACGGTGCCCGATCTCTCGGCGGTGGCCGGCGTGAGCGCCGTGCAACGAGACGGGCGCGTGGTGCGCTGCCAGGTCCGTGGCAGCGTCGCGCCGCTGCTCGAGGTGCTGGCGGGCTCGGGCGCCCAGGGGCTGCTCAGCCGCGAGCCGTCACTGGAGGAGCTCTTCCTCGCCCACTACGGCGAGGCCGGCACGGCCGACGGGGCGCCGGCGCATGGCCACTGACCTGGCGCTGCCCGCGACGGCGCCGGCGGGCCGCTCGCCGGCGACGCTCGTGGCGCGGCGCACGGCGCGCAAGGCCGTCCGCTCCGGCGCGCTCTGGGGCCTCGTCCTCGGCCTTTACGTCGCCAGCGGGGCGCTCACTTACGGCTCGAGCTACAAGACGGCCGCCCAGCGCGCCCGCCTCGCCGAGCTTTACGGTTCGAACGCCGGCGTGAGCGCGCTGGTCGGACCAGCTCGCGATCTGCAGACGGTCGCCGGCTTCACCGCCTGGAAGTACCTCGTCTTCGTCAGCCTCTTCGGCGCCGTCTGGGGCCTGCTCGCCGGCACCAGGCTGCTGCGCGGCGAAGAAGACGCAGGTCGCTGGGAGCTACTGCTCGCCGGCCAAACGACGCGCCGCCGCGCCGCGGCCCAGGCCCTCGTCGGACTGGCCGCCGGCGGCGGCGCCCTAGTGATCGTGATCGCCCTCATCCTGGCCGCGGTCGGGCGCTCCGCCACGGTCGGCATCGGCGCCGGGCCAATGACGTTCTTCGCGATCGCACTGACCGCGAACGCCGCCGTCTTTCTCGCCGGCGGTGCGCTCGCCGGCCAGCTCGCCGCCACCCGCCGTCAGGCGGCGGCCTATGCCGGCGCCGCCCTGGGCGTCTGCTATGCGCTGCGCCTGGTGGCCGACTCCGGCATCGGTCTTGGGTGGCTGATCTGGGCGACGCCGCTCGGCTGGGTCGAGAAGCTGCAGCCGCTCACCTCGCCGTCGCCGCTGGCGCTCGTGCCGGTGGCCGCCCTCATCGTCGCGCTCGCCGTCCTGACCGTGTACCTGGCGGGCCGGCGTGACCTCGGCGCCGCCTCGCTGCCCGACCGCGCGAGCGCCCGGCCGCGCACGCGTCTGCTGTTCGGACCCTGGGGCCTCAGCGTGCGCCTGGCCCGGTCTGGCGTCGTCGCCTGGCTGGTGGCGATCGCCGCCGCGGCGCTGCTCATCGGGGCCGCCGCCAAGTCGGCAGCGAGCGCACTGACGACCTCGGCGACGATCGAGCACGTCCTCTCGCGTCTCGGCGCGCCCGGGGCGGGAGCCGCCGTCTATCTCGGCGTCACGTTCCTGCTGATGGCGGTCCTGGTGGCCGTCATCGCCGCCGGTCAGGTCGGTGTCATGCGCGCAGAAGAAGCTCAGGGACGCCTCGAGCACCTTCTCGTGCGCCCGGTCTCGCGCTCATCGTGGCTTGCCTCTCAAGTCGCGGTGGCGGGCGCGGCCGTTCTGCTCAGCGCCATCGTCGCCGGGCTCTGTACCTGGCTCGGCGCCGCCGGCCAGCACGCCGGCGTGAGCTTCGCCAGTCTTCTCGGGGCCGGTCTCAACGTGGTGCCTCCGGCGGTGTGCGTCCTTGGTATCGGCGTCCTTGCGCTCGGCGTCTGGCCGCGAGCCGCATCCGCGGTCACCTACGGGATCCTTGCCTGGTCGCTGCTTGTCGAAGTGGTCAGTGGCACGCTCAATCTGAGCCACTGGCTGCTCGACACCTCGGTGTTCCACGAAATAACGGCGGCTCCCGCGGTCGCCCCGAACTGGACCAGTGGCGCCGCCCTGCTCGCCGTCGGGGCGCTGGCCGCCGTCGTCGGAGGAGCGGCGTTTGCTCACCGTGACGTGACGGGCGAGTAATGCGCTCTCCTTGAACTGCGCCTGGTGGGCGGTCCGTCCTCGTAGCGTGAGACGGTCGAGGGCCGATGCCAAACGCTGAGGATCGCGTAGACTGGTGCTCGATGTCTGCCAGGACTCCCGATCATCCCAGGGGACGTGTCTTCGCCGCCCAGCCCGGAGGACCGCCGCGCACCGGCCGTCGCCGTCTGGTGCTGCTCGCGAGCGTCGTCGCGGTGCTCGTGGTCGTGCCGCTGGCCGGTGGGTGGGCGCTCGCCAGGGGTGGCGGCGCCACTGCCGACCGCGGCCCGAGTGGCGGGTTCGCGGCCGCGTCCGGCTCGCCCACCCCATCGCCGTCGACGAGCCCCTCATCCGGCACGCCGACGCCGTCGCCGTCGCCCACAGTCATCACCATCGGCTGGGTGGGCGACACGACGCCGGGTTCGATGTACGGCCTGGCGCCCGGTCGCGGGCGCGCCCTCTTCGGCCACCTGCCGGCGCTGCTAAGAAGGCCGGACCTGATGATCGCCAACCTCGAGGGTACCTACTCCACGCCCGGGCCCTCCAAGTGCGGCGGCGGCTCCGGGGGCACCTGTTATGCCTTCCAGGCCCCGCCGTCCTACGCCGAGGCACTCGCCTGGTCGGGCATCGACCTTGTGAACATGGCCAACAACCACAGCATGGACTACCTCAGACGGGGCTACCTGCAGACCCAGGCGGCGCTCAGGAAGGCGGGCGTCGCCTATGCCGGGCCGCCCGGCAAGATCACGATCGTGAAGGTGCACGGCGTGCGCGTGGCCGTCATGGGGTTCTCGCCCTACCCGTGCAGCGCGCCCTTGAACGACATCCCGGCCGCCGCCGCCCTGGTGCGCCGCGCCGCCAAGAGGGCCGGCGTCGTCATCGTGCTCATGCATGCCGGGGCCGAGGGAGCGGATCAGATCCACACGCCCTACGGCACCCAGTACTTCCTCGGCGAGGACCGCGGCAACGTGCGCGCCTTCGCCCACGCCATGGTGAAGGCCGGCGCCGACCTCGTGCTCGGCTCGGGGCCACACGTGATCCGCGGGATCGAGCGCTACAGGAACCGCTTGATCGCCTACTCGCTGGGCAACTTCGCCGGCTGGCGCAACTTCGCCCTCGGCGGCAACCTCAGCCTCTCCGGACTGCTGACCGTGAGGATCACCAGGACGGGGCGCATCCTCGGTGGCCGCTGGCTGCCGCTGCGCCTGGTCTCGCCGGGAGTGCCCGCCGTGGACCGTTCGAAACAGTCACTCAGGCTCGTGCGCACTCTTTCGGCGAGCGACTTCGCCCGGACCTGGCGCCTCGATTCGCGCGGGTACTTCTCGGCGGACTGACACCAACGACGCCGACTCGCGTCTCTCCTGGCGGCAGCTCGAGACAGATGGAGCCGTGATCGATGGCCAGGCGCAGGATCGTGTCCCCGACCATCACGCTCGCGAAGCGCCGTTTCTCGGAACAGGGTACGGTCACGACCATCGGCACCGGCGTCTGAACATCGATCATCCCGGTAGCCACGTCCGATGCCTCCCAGAAGCCGTCGAGGACGCCCTCCGCGCGAAATCCGTAGCCCCAGAGGGTGGCGCGCCGGCGGCCGCTGCGAAAACGAAAGTCAGGCGGCGGTGCGGCGCGAGTGCTGCGCCAGCGCCCATCGGGCCGCAAGAACGAAACGACCTCTCGCAGGGCGATGGCGGGGCAGAACGCGACACAGTGGCGGTAGTCGGTCACGACCTCGCGTACGGGGGCGGCGGGGTTCAGGCGTTTGATGCTGCGGTAGAGCAGACCAGATTGACAAGCCGCCTGGTCGACCACCACCTGGTCACACCGGCTCCACCACAGCTCAACGGGCACATCGTCGGAAGCCAGGTTCGCGACGTACGAAAACGGGCTGCGTAGCGCGTAGGCATAGGGCTGTTGAGCCGGCGTGCCGCCGCACTCGACGACCATGTCGTGCAGGACGAGGCGGCCGGTGCGCCTCGGACGGGGCATCTGATCGAAGTGCGCCGCGAGGTCCGTGAGGCCGTCGATGCTGACTGCAGCGGCGATGCGATCGGGGTACTGGGCAGCCAGCATCAGCGCCTCCTGCCCACCCATGCTGGGCCCGACCGCATAGACGTGACGGCTGGCGATGTGCACCCAGGGCAGGGCATGTTGCACGATCGCGGGCATGCGCGCCAGGTCCGAGATCTGGCCCGGGGCGGCGCAGGAGTAGTTGGGGAGCCGCCTGCCTTCGCCGGCGGGGCAGATCACGGCGAAATCGTCGTGGGACGGCAGACGACCCCAGCTCGAGGCGATGGCGGCGGGACTCTCGCCCCGGCCGTGAGGCGAGATCACAAGCGGCAGGCGGGAAGCGCAGCTTCGCGTGTACCCCGCGGGCAGAAGGAGCACGGCGGTTCGCGCACGCCCATTCCAGGCTGCGTACTCGATCAGGTGGCGGCTGGGAGGCAAGACAAGCCGGCGCTGACCGACAGCTGGCGCGACGAGCCACGGACTGACCAGCGCCACAATGGCGACGATGCCGGCCAGCACGACGATCAGCCGGAAGATGCGTCTCACGTTCGTTCCCCGCAAGTCACAGCGTTGGCCCGACGACTTCTCTGTCGAGCCATACGGCGTCCATCGGCGGCGCCCGTGCCGCGCTTGAGGGATCTGAACAACTCGTAACACCGGGCCGGCCGGCCCTGGGCGCCGCCTGGACGAGGCCTCTGCGGGGCCACCGGGCGCGCGAACATGGTGAGGCGCGAGCCCGTCTAGCTCGTGGTGAGCTTCACCACGCGCTCATGCGTGCGACCCCCGGGGAACACGGCTCAACACGGCCACTCTCTCCGCGCGGGAGAGGCACGAACTGTCTTCCGGTTCGCGGCGGTCGGAGAGTTCGGCCGGGTGGCGTCAGTCGGTGGCGGATGCCGCCTCTGCCAGGGCCGCCAGGAGCTCATCGGTGCTCGAGGTGCCCCCGTCACCCAGACCATGTCGGCCCACGATGTGGTCTTCCTGCTCGACGTAGCGTTCCCGTCTGAGGTCGTCATCGCTCTGGGCGGCGATCGCGAGGGCCCGAAGTCTGGCATCGTGGGCGGGAAGCGCTTCCACCTCGTGAACAGACGTCCTCAACACCTCTGCTGCGCGGGCCATGAGATCGTCATCGTCGCCGTCGACGGCCTCCGTCGAGCGGAACTCGCGCACGGATTCCAGTTTTTCGACGAGCTGTTCGCGGTAGGCCTCGAAGTCGACGATCTCTTCGGTCATGGGTCTGCCTTTCTGTCGTGACTCCGCTGAGGAGGGCAGCAGCCGTGGTACGTCAGGACCGGCCGGCCATGATCTGCCACTGCGTTCCCATACCCGGTGCGCGGCTTGAGCTCACCGCGGTTGCTTGCGCTGGCCTCGTGGGCGCACCGGTCACCGCGACCGGCCCGCTCATCACTCCGCGATGTCGTCGAAGGGGATCGCGACGCAGGCCTGGACGTCGGCGTCGCGCCAGCCGGTCTCCTCCATGCCGTCGAAGAGGTTCGCCAGGGTGTCGCCGAAGTCGCCCATCTGGAAGGTCTGGCCGCCCTGCTGGAAGATGCTCGGGTCGAAGCCCGCGGAGCCGCTCTGTCCGGGCCGGCTCTTGCGCGTGTCGATCACGCCGAGGCGCAGCAACTCGTCGTAGTGCTTGCGCTTGTCGGAGTCGGAGAGGGTCGCATGAGCCTCATTGGCTTCCTTGAACTTCTCTTCGGCAACCTTGTCGTCGGGGTTCTTGTCGGGGTGGTAGCGGCGCGCCAGATTGCGGAACGCCTTGCGGATCTCGTCCTGGGAAGCGCCGCGGGGCACGCCCAGGGTCTGGTAGAAGTCGGCCATCGGCTAGCTCGCCACGATCACCCGGGCCGGCCGCAGCAGCCTGCCGTGCAGCAGGTAGCCAGGCTCGAGCACAGCGGTGATCGTGCCTTCGGGATAGTCTTCGGAGCCTTGGACCACGACCGCCTCATGGCAGGTGGGGTCGAACGGCAGGCCGGGTTCGGCCTCGACCCGGTCGAGGCCGTGGCCTTCGAGCACCGCCCGCAGTTGTCCGGAGACGAGCTCGACGCCCTTGACTATCTGGCCCTCCTCGTGGCGCTCGGCCGACTCGAGGGCGCGCTGCATGTTGTCGAGGACCGGCAGCAGCGACTCGATCACATCCTCGCCGGCGCGCAGTGCCAAGGCCTCGTTGTCGCGCTGGACGCGCTTGCGGAAGTTCTCGAAGTCGGCCTTGAGGCGCTGCAGATGGTCGAGGTACTGGTCGCGTTCGGCGGTGAGGACGCGCACGCGAGCCGCGTTCCTGTCGCCCTCCCTCGTCGCCGCGCTTGCGGGCGCCGGTCGAGTGGCGGCGGGCGCCGGTAGAGTGGCGGCTTCGTGCGTCGCGTCGCCGGCGTCGGAGGCCGGCTTGTCGCCCGGATCCGCGTCGGCCCGGGCCGCGTCGCTTGCGGCAGCTTCGGCCGCGGCATAGCTCGCGGCCGCCTCGGCCAGAGCGTCGCGCAGCTTGTCTCTCGTGGTCAATGGGTCGCCGGGGGTCATCGGGCGACCTCTGTCTGTCCCTCGCGCGATCGATCCGTCTGGCTGGCAGGTGCGGTCGCCGGGATCATGAAGACGACTCCTGGCCGAAGCGGGCGAAGACGGCCCGCGCCTCCTTGAAGCCGGCGGAGGCCTCGTCGAAGCGACCCAGGCTGCTGAGCGCCCCGGCGCGGTTCATGGTGCAACGGGCCGCCTCGATCTCCTGACCGAGTCGCCCGTAGACGGCTTGCGCCTCGTCGAAGCCGGCGACGGCTTCCTCGAACCGGCCCAGGCTCGCGAGCGTGTTGGCGTGGCCCGCCGTGCAGCGCGCCACCCCGACGTCCTGACCGAGTCGCGCGTAGACGGTTTGCGCCTCGTCGTAGCGCGCCGCGGCTTCCTCGAAGCGTCCCAGACTGGAGAGCGTGTGGGCGCGGTTCATGGTGCAGCGGGCCGCTTCGCACTCCTGGCCAAGCTGGGCGTAGACGGCTCGCGCCTCTTCGCACCAGGCGAGCGCCTCCTGGAAGCGACCCAGGCCGGCGAGCGCCACGGCGCGGTTCATCGTACAGCGGGTCACCTCGATCTTCTGGCCGAAGCGCGCAAGGATCGTCTGCGCCTCCTCGAAACCGGCCAGGGCTTGCTGGAAGCGGCCCATGCCCGCGAGCACATTGGCGCGGTTCATGGTGCAGCGCGCCGCCTCGAGCTCCTGACCGAATCGCAGGAAGATCGCCCGTGTCTTCTCGTAGGCGGCCAGAGCCTCCTGGAAGCGACCCAGGTTGGCGAGCGCGACGGCGCGGTTCATCGTGCAGAGGGCCACCTCGGGTTCGTGACCGAAACCCACGAGCATGCTGTGCGCCTCGTCGAAGCCGGCCAGAGCCTCCTTGAAGCGGCCCAGGTTGGCGAGCACGCTGGCGCGGTTCGCGGTGCAGCGGGCCACCTCGAGCTTATGGCCGCGGCGCTCGAAGCCGGCCTGGGCCTCGTCGAAGCCGGCCAGGGCCTCCTGGAAGCGGCCCAGGCTGCGGAGCGAGTTGGCGCGGCCCATCGCGCAGCGGGCGGCCTCGACATCCTGGCCGGACCGCGCGCGGACCGCTCGTGCCTCCTCGAAGCCGGCCGCGGCTTCCTCGAACCGGCCCAGATCGTCGAGCGCGACGGCGTGGTTCATCGCGCAGTCGGCCGCCTCGCCCTCGACGCCGCGGCGCTCGTGGACGGCTCGCGCCTCGTCGAAGCCGGCCAGCGCGTCCTGGAAGCGGCCGAGGCTGCGCAGGGTGGTGGCGTGGCCCATCAGGCAACGGGCCGCTTCGGTGTCGTCGCCGCAGCGCTCGTAGGCGGCTCGCGCCTGGTCGAAGCCGGCGAGGGCCTCCTGGAAGCGTCCCAGGCTCCGCAGCGCGTCGGCCTGGCCCATCAAGCAACGGGCCACCCCGGTCTCCTGACCGCAGTGCGCGAGAGCGGACTGCGCCTCTTCGAAGCCGGCCAGGGCCTCCTGGAAGCGTCCCAGGCTGGCGAGCATGCAGGCGCGGTTCATCATGCAGTGGGCAGTCGCGACATGCTGGCCGCGGCGCGAGAAGACGGATTGCGCGTCCTGAAAGCCGACGAGAGCCTCCTGGAAGCGGCCCAGGCTGGCCAGCGTGCAGGCGCGGCCCATGGTGCAGCGGGCCGCCGCGATCTCCTGGCCGAATCGCGTGTAGAGGCCATGGGCCTCTGCGAAGTCGGCCAGGGCGTCTTCGTAGCGGCCCACTGTCGCCAGGCAGTTCCCGAGCGTCTCGGCAACGGCCGCCCGGCTTGGGTCTTGCGGACGCCGAGCGATCTCGGCCTCTACCAGGGGCGCGAGCTTCGCCAGGTCCTTCGCCTGGGCATCGTCGGTCCCGCTGTCGGCGCGATGGGAGTGGCGAGGTCGCAGATGCAGCGCGGACGCGAGGTCCCGGCGTTTTCGCGGCTGCCGTGGACCTTGAGTGCTGAGGATGTTCTTGAGCTCGGCGTTGGAGCGGGAGCGGACGTAGTCACGCAACTCCTGATCGTTCATCCGCGTGAGTTCCACGTATCTCCTCTTTTAGCCCCGACGAAGGAACCGCCGCCCGCGTCGGCTCCATCAGCGGCAGGTGAAGCAGCGGCCCGGCACAAGAGTGGGTGCGTCGCGCAGACTTCAGCCGTTGCTCCTGTAATCGGCATGAACCCCGAAAGGTACAGGACTTTCCCACTCCCTCGTCCAGGCTCGCCGATCAGTCAGGGGCATGCGGCCGCGTCTCGTCGGCGGGCCGGGGCTCTCGCCGAGCGCGCTACGCCACCCAGTTCCAGGTGGCGAACAGGATGGTGGAGAGGACGAGGCCGACGGTCAGAATGGCGAAGACCGCCCGGCGCCACGTCGGGTGGCGCAGAAGGCCGGTGGCGAGCGCCATGAAGAGGGGAAAGTCGACAAGCACGAAACGCGGCAGGCTGAACAGAGGTCTCGAGGCCATGGGAAAGCAGAGGGGCACGGCCAGGGCGGCGAGGCCGTAGAGCGCATAGGCCGCCGGCAGCCGACGCCAGCAGACGATCACGAGCGCCAGCGCCAGCGCCAGCACGATCAGGGCGGTGATGTTGCCCAGCGCCAGGCTCCACGAGAGGCCGCCGTCGGGGTGTGGCAACGAACCCGTCGCCAGTTGCCGGGCGCTGCGGACGGCGACGCGGACACCGCTCACGATGGTCGTGACCGGTGAGCCCAGGGTGCGTCCCCAGCGGTTCTGCACCGAGCTGAAGAGCAGGGCGTCGCCGAAGCGCCGCCACAGGTAGAACATGTAGAGACCGAGGCCCGCCGGTACGAGCAGCAACCAGAGGACGGTGGCCGTCGCCGGTCGCGCCGTTCCCACCTGCTCGCCGGCCGGCGCCCCACCCGGCAGGCGCCCGCCGCCGCCGCGCCACTGGTCCCACCACATCCAGGTGAGCGGCACAAGGAGCACGATGCCCGTGTTGCGCGTCAGGGTCGCCAGCAGGCCCGCCACGCCGGCCCACAGCCAGCGACCACCACGGCCTGCCAGGAGTGCCACCACAGTGAAGAGCAGGAACAGCGACTCGCTGTAGGCCGCCTGAAAGAAGATCGCCGCCGGGAAGAAGGAGATGAAGAGGACGGTCCAGAGAGCCGGGCGCGACCCGAGCTCGACGGTCACCAGTCGGGAGAGAGCGACCATCGCCAGCGCGTAGGCGGCAAGCGACACGGCGACGGCGGCGATGACGAGGTTGCCGGCGAACACGACGCCCACCGCCCGCACGAGCAGAGGGTAGAGGGGAAAGAACGCCGGGCTGCCCGGGCGCCGGTAGCCGGCGCTGGCGATGCGCAGAAACCAGGCGCCGTCCCAGTGCGTCCAGGGCACCAGGAGATGCGCAAGGAAGCCGTGGAAGACCCCCGCCCCGGGAGGGTAGAGCTTCGACGGACCGACGTGCTGGACCGGCAACCAGCTCGCCGCGGCGAAGGCCGTGGCGGCGACGAGCAGACGACTGGCCGTGGCGCCGATCGCCGCTCGCCGGTGGTTCAGGCGATCGGGCTCAGCGGCATGGCGGACGGTATCTGGTTGACGCACCGGGCTCCCCGGGAGTGACCTGCCCCGGGCGACGGCTTGACGCAAGCGGCCCTGCACGTCGGTTTACCGCTTTGTCAGTCTAGTCGGCGTCGGGCAGGTGCTCGGCCTTGCCCTGCTCCGGCGGCGCGCCGACGATCAGTACGACGATCTCGGCGGCGCTGTCGTTGCGCAGTTGCTGGCCGGTGTCGGTCTCGACCACGGCGACAGACCCGCAGGGCAGCTCGACCCGCTCCGGTGGGTCGCCGAGGAGGAGTGTCGCGGTGCCTTCGAGGACGACGAACATCTCCTCCTGGGCGTGTTCGATGTGACGGCCGCCGCGCGCTCCGGGCGGCAGGCGCCAGATGTTGGCGCGCATGGTATGCAGAGACTCTGAGAGGGGCGCGAGGCTGCGCCGCTGGTCGCCGCGCTGCGGCGCCCGGAAGTCGCGCTCGTCGGGCCGGAAGATCGCATATCCCATGGCGATAGTCTGGCTGACGAGTCTGGAGAGCGCAAGGGGCGTTGGTCAAGAGTCGCCGGTGCGCCGCCGATACTGCTAGCGATGCAAGCCAGGACACCCAGATTCCCAGGCCTTGGCTTGCGGCGAGCGTTCTCAGACCCCGTCTCGTTCAGTGCGGCGTGGACGGCGGCGTGCCACCAGCCAACATGGTAAGGAGAAGCACGTGACGGTGAGCGACATGCCCGCAGCCGACGCTGAGGCCCAGGGGGTGGAAGCAGCCATCGACGAGCTGCGCGACCTGCTCGTCGAGGGCCGTGAGCAGGGCTACCTGACCGCCGCCCACATCGCCGATGTGCTGCAGGACGTCGAGCTCTCCCCCGAACAGATCGACAACCTCTTTCTCTCTTGCCACGACCTCGGCATCGACGTCATCGAAGGCGACGAGCCGAGCCCGGCCGGCGACACGGACGGCGAGGCGACAGGGCCGGCTCGCGAGCTCGATCTATCGCTCAAGACACCCAGCACCGACCCGGTGCGCAGGTATCTGAGCGAGATCGGCAAGGTGGCGCTGCTCACCGCCGACCAGGAGGTGTCCCTGGCGCGCCGCATCGAGCGCCGCGACATGGATGCCAAGTGCCAGCTGATCGAAGCCAACCTGCGTCTCGTCGTCTCGATCGCGCGGCGCTACGCCGGTCGCGGCCTGGCGTTGCTCGACCTGATCCAGGAGGGCAACCTCGGCCTCATTCGCGCCGTCGAGAAGTTCGACTACCGCAAGGGCTACAAGTTCTCGACCTACGCCACCTGGTGGATCCGCCAAGCGATCTCGCGGGCCGTGGCCGATCAGAGCCGCACCATCCGGGTGCCGGTGCACATGGTCGAGCAGATCAACCGTCTCGTGCGCGTGCAGCGCCAGCTCCTCCAGGACCTGGGCCGTGATCCCACCCCCGAAGAGATCGCGAGGGAGATGGGCACGACGCCCCAGAAGGTGCGCGAGATCCTCAAGATCAGCCAGGAGCCGGTGAGCCTTGAGACGCCGGTCGGCGACGAACGCGACTCCCAGCTCGGCGACTTCATCGCCGACGACGAGGCCGTGGAGCCGATCGAGACGATCAGTGAAGCCATGCGCCAGGAGGAGCTCACCGACGTGCTGAGCGGTCTGCCGCATCGCGAGCGCAAGGTCATCGAGCTGCGCTTCGGTCTCGTGGGCGAGCACCCGCACACCCTCGAAGAGGTCGGCCAGAAGTTCGGCGTCACCCGCGAGCGCATCCGCCAGATCGAGGCCAAGACCATCGCCAAGCTGAGAAGCTACCGCGACTCGCAGCATCTCCGGGAGTTCCTCGACTAGACAGGCGAGCCGGGCGGCGACGCGCTCGCTGGTCAGCTTTCCCTCCGGGATGTGGCCGAACGTCGGCTATGGGCATAGGATCGTGGATGCCGGTACGTACGGGACGAGGGGCAGGGGTGCCGAGCCGCTTTTCCATCACCGCCGAGATCGTCGCGGCGATTTCTTCGAGCCTGGTGCTCGAAGAGGTCCTCGCCACCGTCGCCGAGCGCATCGCCGGCGCGTTCGACGTGTGGGAGTGCGGCATCTACGAGTATCGCGCCGCCGACGGTCTGGCCGTCGCCCAGGCCCTCTGGACCCGCGTTCCTCACCCCCGCGACGAGGGCTGGGTAGGGTCGGCGCCGACACCCGAAGAGCAGCCCGTGCTCTACCAGGTGCTGCGCGAGCGTCGCGTCATCGAAGCGACCATCGACGACCCGGAGCTCCCGGCCGGCGAGCGCGCCGCCATGGAGTACTGGGAGGAGAAGAGCTGCCTCTACGTGCCGCTTCTCTCCAAGGATCGGGTCATCGGCTGCCTCGAGCTCGTCGAGAAGCGCAGCGTGCGCCGCTTCACCGAGCCGGAGTTCGAGCTCGCCGGCACCCTGGCGGCGCTGGCCGCGGTGACGATCGAGAACGCCCGGCTCTACGGCAGCGTCGAGCGTCTGGCGATCACCGACGGCCTCACCGGCCTCTACAACCACCGCTACTTCTACGATCGTCTGGCGCAGGAAGTGGCCCGCGCCGAGCGCTACGGGCTGCCCCTCTCTCTGCTCATGCTCGACGTCGACGACTTCAAGCTCTTCAACGACCGTTTCGGCCACCGCGCCGGCGACGGGCTGCTGCGCGAGCTGGGGCGGCTGCTCGTGTCGCACACGCGCGACAAGGTCGACTTCGTCGCCCGCTACGGCGGCGAGGAGTTCACCATCATCCTGCCGAGCACCGGCAGCGATGGCGCGGCTCGCTTGGGAGCGCGCCTCCGCGACGCCGTGCAGACGGGCGAGATCGAGCGAGAGGCCGCCGCGGCCGCCCCGGCCCCGGAAGGCGACCAGGGCGACGCCGGCATCGACGCGGCGCAGGCGGTCGGTGAGCGCATCAGGCGCGACGTGGAGCGCGAGAGCTTCGGTTCGGGCGCGCGGCCGCCGGTGGTCACGGTGAGCGTTGGCGTGGCCGGACTGGGCGAGCATGCCGCCACCGTCGACGGCCTCGTCGAGCAGGCCGATCGCAGCATGTACCGGGCCAAGGAGCTGGGCAAGAACCGCGTTGAGGTCGCCAGGTCGTAGCCTTGCGGCGCTGGCGTCAACCTCCTCAGAGAGATGGTGCCCGCGTGCGACTGTGGCCGGCATGAGCTCCCTGGACGCCCGCCTGCTCGTCATCACCCCGATGCGGATCGAGCGGGCGGCCGTAGGGCGCGGTCTTCCCGATGCGCTCGTGGTGCGCTGCGGCATGGGCGCGACCCGGGCCCGGGCGGCAGCGCTGGTCGCCGCTCGCCTGCCGGCCGCCGCGGTCGCGGTCGTCGGGTTCTGCGGCGCCGTGGACGATGGTCTGCGCCCCGGCGACGTGGTGGTCGCCAGCGAGGTCCGCGGACCAGAGGGCGTCACTCGCTGTGCGGGCGGACCGATCGTCGCGGCGCTCGCGGACCTGGGGATAGGGCGCGTCCGTGTCGGGCCGGTGGCGTCGGTCTATCACCTCGTGCGCGGCGCGCGGCGAGACGTGCTGGCCGGCGCGGGCGTTCTGGCCGTCGACATGGAGTCGGCATGGCTCGCGCCGGCGGCGGCGGGGAGGCCCTTTGCCGTGCTGCGCGTCGTGCTCGACACGCCGTCTCGCGAGATCTACCGGCCGTTGCTCACGCTCGTCGGTGGCTTCGAGGCGTGGCGGGTGTTGCGGCGGGCGGCGCCCGCATTGGGGTCTTGGGCTCGCGGGTGAGGACGTAGCATAGGCGTCCTAGCTCGTGCGGCAGCTCTCCTGTTCGCAACGCTTCAGCAGAAAAGTGCGGTACTTCTCGAGGTCGCGGTTCAGGCGCGCCTGGGCGCGGGCGATCTCGTCGCCGCGGTCGCCGCCGCCGCGGGGCGTGTACTTGAGCTCGACCGACACCTTGATCAGCCGCTCGCCTTCGGTCTCGAAGGTCACGGTGCCGGAGTCGGCGTCGGTCTCGTTGATCGACGTGGCGACATCGTCGAAGCCCTTGGCGTAGCTGCCGTAGAGGTTGCGAAACACGAACTCGGTCCATTCGCGATCGGCGAACGCGATGGGTACGTCCGCCTCGATCGACCCGGTAAGAGTGGCCATGATGTCTCCCTGTCGTCTCGCTGCGCCTCGCTTTCGCGCGAGGCGCCACTTTCTCGTGTCTTTCAGTGTTCCCATCGGCAGACGATGTCAGCGATGGGTGGCGACTCCGCCAGCCGGCTCGGGGACGCTGCCGGGTTTCGCGAGGGACCGGGAAGAAGACAGACAGGCGAGGCAAGGTCCACTCGTGATGGAGGTCTACCCGTGACCGGCTTGACGGCCATCGACATCCTGCTCACGCCCGACGAAGCGACGGTCGAGCGGGCGCAGGCCCTGAACGCCGTGCTTCGCGGTGATCTGGCCTCGGGTTTTGCGCTCGATGAGACCCACCAGCCACACGTGACCGTGCTGCAGCGCTACGTCGGCGAGGACGACCTTGACGGCGTGTTCCTCGCGGTCGACGACGTGATCGCCTCCACAGACGTCGCGACGCTGCGGCTGCACGCCGTCAACCTCGCCGGCGCGAAGTTCGGGACGCCGCCGGACACCCTGCTGGTGAGCATAGACATCGCGCCGGCGCCCGCCCTGCTCGCTCTGCACGAGGCGCTGGTCGAGGCGATCGCTCCGTTTGCCCGGTCGGGCGGCGCCGCGGCCGCCTTCGTCAGTACGGCGGACGAGCCCGCGATCAACGCCGCCACGATCGCCTACGTCGAGTCCTTCGTGCCCGCCCACAGCGGCCGGCGGTACGCTCCGCACCTGACCGTCGGCGTGGCCGGCAAGGATCTGGTCGAGCGCCTGGAGGCGAGCCCGTTTGCCGACTTCGAGCTCTCTCCGAGGACGGCAGCCGTCTACCAGCTCGGTAACTTCGGAGCCGCTCGCCGGGTCCTCATGAGCCGGCCGCTCCCCCTGGACGCTACGGCGCCGGGACGGTCAGGCTAGCCTCGCCCCGTCAAAGCGGCTGCCCTGATGGGCCGGGCCGCTTACCTCTTCGCGGCCACCAGGGCGAGGTGATAGGTCAGCAGACCGCCCGGCTCGTGCGCCTCGATCTCGTTCAGGCCCATGGTCGCGATCACCTCGCGCACCGCGGCCAGTCCGAGGACGTGCTCGAGCGGCGGGCCGACCGGCCGTTCGCAGTCTCCCCAGTCCACCACGACGAAGAGACCGCCGGGGCGCAGGAGGCGCATGACTTCCGCGAGCGCCTCGGGCTGGTCGTAGAGGTGGTGGAGGACGTCGACCATGACGACGCGGTCGGCCACCGCGTCGGGCGCCGGGACCGAGTTGGCGTCGGTCTCGACCACCTCGAGCCTCTCGGCGAGCTCCGGGGTGAGCTTGGCGCGCAGCATGCCGGCCAGGCGCGCCAGGGCCTCGACGGCGATGACGCGACCACCGGGCACAGCCTCGGCAACGGCGATCGTGTAGATGCCGGTGCCGGCCCCATAGTCCACCACGGTCTCGTCGCCGGCCAGGCGCAGCAGCGACACGACCGCGGCCTGCGGCAGGGCGGCCAGACGGGCCGGGTCTTCGAGGCGGCCGGCGTGCTGTGGGTCGAAGGCGTCGGCCATCACGCGGCCACCGTGGCGATCTCGAACGTCGGCGGCCCGCCCTCGCCGCGCGTTGCGTCGCGGAGGGTCCCACGCCGGCCGTGCGAGGTATGATTCGGGAGAGTCTCCGAAGAGGGAGTGGGGCCGTGAAGCGCACATCGTGGTTCTTCGTGGCGGTCGTCGTCGTTCTCGCCGTCGCGGCGAGCCTGGGCTACGCGGTCGCCAGGCAACACCGTACCGGCGCTCACGGGTCGGGTGGCAGCCCGGCCGCCGCGACGAGCGGCAATCCGGCGGCTGCCACCCTGCCTGCACCGCACCTGGATCACATCTTCCTGATCGTCGATGAGAACCGGTCGTACGGGCAGATCGTCGGCAGCCCGGCGGCGCCCTATATCAACAGCCTGATCAGCCGCTACGCGCTGGCCACGAACTACTTCGCCCTCTTTCACCCCAGCCTGCCGAACTACATCGCCCTCACCAGCGGCTCCAACCACGGCATCACCGACGACCGCAGCCCGCCGAGCGCCGGCAACGAGATCGCCGTTGCCAACATCGCCGATCGCATCGAAGCCAGCGGCCGGACCTGGAAGGAGTACGCCGAGAGCATGCCGTCCAGCGGAGGGGGCTTCAACTCCGGCGAGTACGTCACGAAACACGATCCCTTCGTCTACTACACGGACATCGCCGGCAACGCCCAGAGAGTCCACGACCATGTCGTGCCCCTGACACAGCTGGCCGTCGACCTGCGGTCGGTGAGCACGACGCCCGACTACGCCTTCATCACGCCCAATCTCATCAGCGACATGCACGACTCGCCGGTGGCCACGGGCGACGCCTGGCTGGCGCGGACCGTGCCCCTCATCCTCGGGTCTCCGGCCTTCCGGACCACGAGCTCGGTCCTCATCCTGACCTTTGACGAAGGGACCTACGACCAGCACGTCGTCACGATCCTGACGGGCAACGCGGTGAAGCCCGGCTATCGATCGAGCCGTCGGTACGACCACTACTCGCTGCTGCACACCATCGAGGTCGCCTGGCATCTGGCGCCCCTCACGAGCAACGACGCCAACGCTCCCACCATGAACGAGTTCTTCAAGTGAGGCGGCGCGTGTCACGGGGGTGACGGGCCTCGACCGTCGCTACCGGCTCGGCGCGAACTCGGCGACGAAGACCTTGAGGGGGCGTTCGAGGCCGCCCAGGTCGTCGGCCACGAAGATCGCGCAGGCGTTGCCGCCGGTCCACGAGTTGAACGCGGGCCGCACGACGAGCTCGTCGGCCTCGAGGCCGACGATGAAGCCGGCAGCGTCGCCGGCCCTGGCGCGCCCGGTCCAGCCGGCCGACGTTCTGTCGCGAGGCGGGCGGCGGGCGATCGTGGCGCCGTCGGCGCAGCGCACGTCGGCAGCGCCGAACACACCGAACGGCAGGAACAGCCAGTGCCCGGCCTTCGTGATCTCGCGGACCAGCCTGGTCACGCGCATGCGGGGGGTGCGCTCGTCGTCGGCGAGAGTGGCGATGCCGTGGGGCTCGGTTACCACGATGTACGTAAACGACGAGTTGGGGCCGCACACGCGACGGTCGAAGGCGATGACGCGAACGATGAAGTCGTAGAGCCGGAACAGCTCGGGGTCGTAGCGCATGTCCAGGTTCATGGCCGCCTCCGCCCCGCGGCGCCGGGTGCGTCGCGAGGCCTCACGATACCACGCTCACGAGTGGGAGTGGGGCATCCTGGTCGTTTACAACAGTAATTAGCATGGTAAACTATCAATCGTGGTCAATGGACTCGACAGTGCGCCCGCTTCAATCGGCCATGCCGGCGACACCGGCATGGGCGACCCCGAGCTCGCGGCGCGCCTGCGACTCGTGCTCAACCGGCTGGCTCGCCGGCTGCGCAGCCAGACGCCCGGCGATCTGAGCCCGTCGCTGACCTCAGCCCTCGTGACCATCGAACTGCAGGGGCCGATCACCCTGGGTCGCCTGGCGAGCCGCGAGCGCGTCACGCCGCCGAGCGTCACACGCATGGTGGCCACCCTCGAGGAGCGTGGCCTCGTGCGGCGCGAGGCCGACCCCGCCGACCGTCGTGTCGCGCGTGTCAGTCTCACCGCCGACGGCAGGCGCACGGTGGCGCGCACTCGCACTCGCAAGACCGCTTATCTGGCAAGGCGTCTGCGCAAGCTCGACGAGACGGAGCTTGCCCTCGTTCGCGAGGCGCTGCCGGTCCTCGAGCGGCTGCTCGAGGACGACCGTTGAGCGGCCTTCCCGAGACAGCCGACCCGCGTCGCGGCCCGGCCTTTCTGACGCGCATGTTCCGCTCTCTGCGGACGCGCAACTACCGTCTCTGGTTCGTCGGCCAGACCATCTCGCAAAGCGGCTCCTGGATGCAGTCGACCGCCCAGTACTGGCTGGTCTACACGCTGACCCACAGCGCCTTCGATCTGGGCCTGACGGCGGCCCTGCAGTTTACTCCGGTGCTCCTGTTCGGGACCGTCGGCGGCCTTGTGGCCGATCGCTTCGACAAGCGGAAGGTGCTGCTCGTCACGCAGACGGCCTTCACGGCGCAGGCCGCCGTGCTCTGGGCGCTCGTGGCCAGCGGTTCCGTGCGCGTCTGGATGGTCTGGGCGCTGGCCTTGGTCTACGGCTTCATCAACGTCGCCGACAACCCATCCCGCCAGAGCTTCGTCGTCGAGATGGCCGGCCCCGACGACCTGGCCAACGCGGTCGCCCTGAACAGCGTCATCGTCAATTCGTCGCGCATCGTCGGGCCCGCCCTCGCCGGCCTGCTGATCGCGACCGTGGGCATCTCGTGGGCCTTCCTGGCCAACGCCGTCTCTTTTGCGGCGGTGATCGGCGCGCTGTACGCGATGAGGCCCTCCGAGTTGCATCGGCGGCCGCCGGTGGCTCGCGCCAAGGGTCAGATCCGGGCCGGGCTGCGCTACGCCTGGCGGGCGTGGGAGCTGCGCGTGCCGCTGATCATGATGGCCGTCATCGGCACACTGGCCTACAACTTCACCGTGATCCTGCCGCTGTTCGCCCACGAGGTGTTTCATCGCGGCGCCGGTGCCTACAGCGCCTTGCTGGTCGCCCAGGGCGTCGGCGCCCTGGCGGGCGGACTCGCCATCGCCGCGCGCCGGCGACCGAGCCATCGCTTGCTGGTGGTCGTCACGCTCGCCTTCGGCGTGCTGATCCTCGCCGTCACCGCGGCCCCCACCCTGGCGGTCTGCCTGGCGCTGCTCGTGCTGATGGGCGCCGCCAGCGTCATGTTCATCGCCACCGCCAACTCGCTGCTGCAGCTCAACTCGAGCAGCGCCATGCGCGGCCGCGTGATGGCGCTGTGGGCCATCGTCTTCCTCGGCTCGACACCCATCGGCGCGCCGCTGATCGGCTTCCTCGCCGGCCGCTACGGCGCGCGCTTCGCGCTGGGTGTCGGCGGCGTCGCCGCCCTGTCGGTCGCCGTCTGGGCCGGTTTTGCCCTGCACCGCATCCGCAACGACCGCGCCGCCGCAGCCGCGGACACCGCAACGTCGGGGCCCGCCGGCGCAAGCTACCCGGCGATCGACACGAACGTCCTCGAGGGCGGGCTCGGCCGCGGCCGCTGACGGCCGTCGGCGCTTTCTGCGACCCCGGCGGTGGGCGCCTGCGCGGGTAGGCCGGCTCCGGCCTTCGCTCTGGTAAGATGTGCGTCGTCGCTGCCGTCTGTCCGCGGCAGCCCGATTCTTCCGAGAAACCGCCACGAGGAGGCGCTCGCGTGAACACCGTCAGCAAGGAGTGGCGCCGCGAGCCTCTCTACGAGCTCGATCCCGAGTTGAACGAGCTGCTGCGCGCCGAGCTGCGCCGCCAGCAGGAGACGCTCGAGCTCATCGCCTCAGAGAACTTCGCCAGCCGCGCCGTTCTCGAAGCCACCGGCTCGGTGCTGACCAACAAGTACGCCGAGGGTTACCCGGGCGCCCGGTACTACGGCGGCTGTGAGGTCATCGACGCGGTCGAACAGCTGGCCATCGATCGCGCCAAAGAGCTGTTCGGCGCCGCGCACGCCAACGTGCAGCCGCATTCGGGCTCGTCGGCCAACCTGGCGGCGCTGTTCGCCCTGCTCGAGCCCGGTGACACATTCCTGGGCATGGAGCTCGCTCACGGCGGCCACCTCACGCACGGCCTGCCCTTGAATCTCTCCGGCGTGATCTACAACGCCGTCGCCTACCACGTGCGGCGCGACACCGAGACAATCGACTACGACGAGGTCCGCGAGCTCGCCCTCAGGCACAAGCCCAAGCTCATCGTCTGCGGGTACAGCTCCTACCCGCGCACCATCGACTTCGCCGCCTTCCGCGAGATCGCCGACGAGTGCGGCGCCCTGCTGCTGGCCGACATCGCTCACGTCGCCGGCCTCGTCGCCGCCGGGCTGCACCCCAACCCGATGCCCTACTGCGATGTCGTCACCTCGACCACGCACAAGACCCTCACCGGTCCGCGGGCGGGCCTCATCATGTGCCGTGAGCAGTTCGCGCGTGCCATCGACCGGGCCGTGTTCCCGGGTATGCAGGGTGGCCCCCTCGCCCACGTCGTGGCGGCCAAGGCGGTCTGCCTGCGCATCGCCAGGAGCGAGGAGTTCCGCCGTCTGCAGCGACAGATCGTCGCCAACGCGGCGGCGCTGGCCGAGGAGCTCGCCGACGGGGGACTGCGCCTCGTGACGGGCGGCACCGACGTCCATCTCGCCCTCGTCGACCTGCGCGGCACGGGCTTGAACGGCCTCGAGTGTCAGCAGCTGCTGGAGTCGGTCAACATCACCGCCAACCGCAACGTCGTGCCCTTCGACGAGAGCGCCATGTCGGTGGCGAGCGGCCTGCGCGTCGGCTCGCCGGCGGTCAGCACGAGGGGCTTCACCGAGGTCGAGATGCGGCAGACGGCGCGGCTCATTCTGCGGGCCATGGCGGCCAGGCGAGAGCCGGCGGTCCTCGCCGAGATCCGTCACGAGGTGGTCGACCTGCTCGACAGCTTCCCGCTCTACGAGTTCCTTTGACCGGTACTCCCGCGCCTGGAGTAGCGCGCCGCCGCGCCGGCGGACGTTCGCCCAACCGGGCTTCCGCCTCAGCGTTCACCCTCTTCGGGCACGATGCACAAAAAGGCGAAGGCGGTGTCGCCTGAATTGCTGAACTGGTGCGTCGCCCCGGCGGGCACGTAGGCGAAGGAGCCTTCGCTCAGCGCGTGGTCGACGCCGTCCAGGTGCACTGTGCCGCGTCCCCGCGTGACGTAGTCGATGTGCGGCCAGGGATGCTGATGTCGCGGTGTGTGGCCCTGGGGCTCGAGCTCGAACAGACGCAGGGCCCACCCGCGCCAGCCCTCGTCGGGACCGACGAGCAGGCGCTTGACGACCCCCTCGATGCCCTCGCCGCTGAGCGGCTGCCTCTCGACTTCGGTGATGTGACCGACCATGCCCGCTCCCATGACGTCTCCTGGACCGCCCGGCGACCGGCGCCGGGACGGCAGAAACCCGGATCGTTGCTCAGAGCCCTCGCGAGCCGCGATCGCGCGGTCGCGGCTCGACCCACGCGTGAGGATTATGCCCGAGGGTATCGTACAGGCAAGCCAGCGACGTGTTGGAAGGTGGAAGAGAAGAAATCGAGGTGGGAAGATGAGATCCCATCCGCTGAAGCATATGGTGCCGGTGGGTTTTCTGTCGGCGGTCGCGATCATGCTCACGTTCGGTGTCGCCGCGGCGCAGGCCGCACTGATCCGCGGTCGCGGCGCGGTGCGTGGCCCGGCCATCGTCAGTCACGGCCCGACGAGCGTCGGGGTGGTCGTCCTGACGTCGGTGATCCTGGCCCTCGTCGTCGCACTCCTCATCTGGGCGGTCGTCAGCGGCCGGCGGGAGTCGGCCGCGGCAGCGGGCGAGCCAAGGCGGCTCCCCGGCAGGCAGAGCGAGACCGAGGAGGAGCGGGAGCGCAAGGCCGCCTGACGGCACAATCCGCCCGCCATCAGCCTAGGTCGCGCCGCCAGTCCCACTCCGGGGCGATGAGCTGCGTGCCCTCGGTGTCTTCGACCTCACGGCGCCACGCCACGCGCTCGCCGACGCGGGCGCGCAGGCGCCAGCCGATCGGTTTGCTCGCGTCCTCGACCGACTCCTTGATCGCCGCGAGGCGCTCGCAGACCCTGTCGAGGTCGGCCGTGGCGAGGCCGTAGTCGTCGACCATGGCCAGGACCACGTCGAGGTTCGTTGTGATGTCGTGGTACAGGCCCCAGTCGCGCGAGCACACCTCGGCGAGGTAGGCGACGTCGATCGAGACCGCTCCGTCGGCGCCGTGCAGGGGCACTTCCTTGAGGAGCGCGATGACGTCGTGGACGTCTTTCTGGTTGATCTTGCCGATCTGCAGCTTGGCGATCAGGGCGTCGACCGGCGCGACGGCGTAGTCGTCGATGTCGAGCCGGTCGCGGACGTCGACGTCGTGGTCCATCCGCATCACGTCGACGAAGACGTCGACGTGGTCGACGAGCGGGGCCTCGTACGGCTCGTCGCCCGGCCGCTCGCAGGGCGGCACGAGCGTCTCGGTCTTGACGTACTGGAGCTGTTCGGCGTCGGTGGCCTGGGTCACGTAGCGGTTCTCGGTATAGCCGAGGCCGGCGAAGACCTGGTGCATCTCCTTGCGCTGCGACGAGAGGCCGACGACGTCGATGTCGGAGTACTCGCGGTCCATGAAATCGAGATCGCCGCAGTAGCGGCGGACGGCGAGACCGCCGGTGAGCCGCAGTTTGACCGCCTGTTCGCGGGCCGCGTCGATCAGGGCCATGGCTTCGGCCATCAGCCGGTCGGCGCGCCTCGTCGGAGCGGAGGGTCGAGCCTGGCCCGACTTGAGCACGGCGCCGCGTGCGGCCCCCTGTGGCGGGCGCCGCAGGTCTTCGAGCGGATGCAGCACCGCCTCGAGCACGGGACGGGCAAGGTAGACGCGCGGCCAGCGCTTCTCGCCGTACTCCTCGAGCAGACCCTCGGCCAGCAGGTCGCGGACCGCGCGGCGCGCCGTCGGGTTGGCGACCGCCAGCACGCGCTCGGCTTGCGGGACCGTCAGGCAGGGGGTGCGAAACGACTCGTCGGCGAGGGCGAGAGCGTGCCCTTTGACCCGTGAGCGGAACTCTCCGTGGAGGGAGATCAGCGCTCGCGCCTGGCGCACGCCGCGTTCGGCCGTCTGGCGCACGCCCGTCACGAAGAACAGCAGCCATTGCTCCCACTCGCCGTGGGTCCGCACCCGCTGCAGCCGCCGGTAGTATTCGTCGCGGTGCCCCTCGAAGTAGGCCGAGAGGTACAGCAGCGGGCTCGTCAGGCGCCGGCGATCGATCAGGAACAGGGTGATGAGCAGTCGTCCGAGCCGTCCGTTGCCGCCGATGAACGGGTGGATGCTCTCGAACTGCTCGTGGAGCATGGCGCACTGCAGGAGGTCGGGCAGGACCTCGCGCTCGTGCAGGAACGCATCCCAGGCCTCGAGTGCCGCGAGCATCTCGGGCACCGGCGGGGCGACGTAGGTGGCCGTGGCGAGCGTCGCACCGGGTGGTCCGAGCCAGCTCTGCGAGGTGCGGAACTCGCCGGGCGTGCGCGCGCCGCCGATCTCGCCGCGCAGCAGTTGCTCGTGCAGCTCGCGCACGAGACCGAGCGACAACGGCGTTTCCTTGAGGCGCTCGACGCCGTAGCGCAGCGTCGCGACACAGCTCCGCACCTCGCGCAGGTGATCACGAGGCACGCTCGCGGGCGCTGCGCCGACCTGGTCGAGCAGAAGGTCGGAGAGGCTCACCTGGGCGCCCTCGATGCGCGACGAGCAGAGCGCCTCCTGGCGCTTGAACGAGGCGTCGAGCAGCCGCGGGTCGGGCAGCTCGCCGCCGACGCCCGCAAGCTCGCCGAGGGCGGCATCGGCTCGCGACAGCGCGAGAACGAGGTCGCCGCCGTAGGTCAGCTTTGGCGGCAGGGGCGCCGGCACGAAGGCCGCGTACCCCTCCGGGCAGGTGACCACCTGCCCGGCGTCGGGATCGTGGAACTCGCTCGGGTCGATGGCGCCAGCCTCGCTCCGGTCGAAAGGTCGTCCGTCGGCAGACGAGGTCGGCAGACGAACTTGAACGTTTCTGGCATGAATCTTACAAAGGAGCCGCCGCCGCGCAAGCGCGCCGCTGCGCGAGCGCGCCGCCGCGCAAGCGCGCCGCCGCCGCGCCCCTTCCTGCGGCGCCGGCCCGCCTCGCCGCAGCCTTAGCCCGCGGTGGCGAGCACCTCGTCGATCCAGCCGAAGCCCGCGATGGCTGCCGGGAAGCCGCAGGTCGTGACGGCCAGGGCAGCCACGTGACGGACCTCGTCAGCGGTAGCGCCGGCCGCCAGCGCCTTCCTTGCGTTAGAGCGTACGGACCCTTCAGCGGCGCCGCCGATCGCCAGGCCCAGCTTCACGAGGCGCGCCGTGCGTTCGTCGAGGGGCCCGGCCCCGTCGGTGGCCTCGCCCAGCCCGTCCAGCGCCGCGGCGACGCTCGGGTAGTCGCGGCGAAACCGCAGATAGACACCGGGCAGATGCTCGTCGCTCATCATGTCCCTCCTCAGTTCGTGGACCGGCGGCACTCGCCGTAGGTGATCATTTCCCGCACGGAGCAGGGACAAGCAGGGTTGGGGACCGCAAAAGGCGTTGCGCGGGCCGCGTGCCGACGTGTCGGCGGCCGCAGAGACCGCAACTTGTTCGAGAGCATCACAGAAACCGTTTGCTTTTCGCTGCGCGCTATGCTGGACTTGCCGGGAAAGCCAGTCATGGGGAGGTTTCGGTGGTCGTACAGGGCGTTGCTCCAGAGAGTGCGCACCGCGCCGCCCGGGCGGCCAAAGCCGACCTCGATTTCGAGGCGTTCGTCGCCGACCTCAAAGTCATCCCCGTCGTCGAGATCCCCCGCGTCGAAGACGCCGTTCCCCTGGCTCAGGCCCTGGTTACCGCCGGGCTGCCCTGCGCCGAGATCACCTTTCGCACGGCCTCAGCGGCGTCGGCGATCGAGACGATCGCCGACGTCGTACCCGAGATCCTGCGTGGGCGCGGGGACCGTCCTGAACGTCGCCCAGGCCGAGGCCGCGCTGGCGGCGGGTGCCCGCTTCATCGTGGCGCCCGGCTTCGATCCCGCCGTAGTCGACTTCGCCTTGCGACGCGGCGTGCCGATCGTGCCCGGTGTGTGCACGCCGACCGAGGTGGGCATGGCGCTGGCGCGGGGCCTGGCGCTCGTCAAACTGTTCCCCGCCGAGGCGGCCGGCGGCGTCGCCTATCTCAAGGCGTTGGCGGCGCCGTTCGGCGGCGTCCGTTTCGTGCCCACCGGCGGCATCGGCCCCGACAACCTCGCGGCCTACCTCGCGGTCGAGCAAGTCGTCGCCTGCGGCGGCAGCTGGATGGTCAAGAAGGACCTCATCGCCGCCGGGGCGTTCGACACCATCCGTGAGCTTGCCGCGACGGCGCGCGAGATCGCCCGCGCGGCGCGGCCCACGTTGGTCGGTGAAGCGGCAGAGGGCAGACGATGGAGCATCCTCGAGATCCGCGCCGCCGACGGCTGTCGCTGGGACCTCGTCGCCCTTGGCGAGGTGATGCTGCGTCTCGATCCCGGCGAGGGCCGGGTCGCCACCACGCGCTCCTTCGATGTCTGCGAAGGCGGCGGCGAGTACAACGTGGCGCGCGGCCTGCGTCGCTGCTTCGGCTTGCGCACGGCTCTCGTCAGCGCGCTCGCCGACAACCCCGTCGGCCGTCTCCTCGAAGACCTCATCCTGGGCGGCGGCGTCGACCAGAGCCACGTGCGCTGGGTGCCCTACGACGGAGTGGGCCGCGCCGCGCGCAACGGACTCAACTTCACCGAACGGGGCTTTGGCGTGCGCGGCGCCGTCGGCTGTTCCGACCGCGGCCACACGGCGGTCTCGCAGCTGCGCTCGGGCGACATCGACTGGGAGACGATCTTCGCCGCCGAAGGCGCGCGCTGGTTTCACTGCGGCGGCATCTTCGCGGCGCTGGGCGAGGCCACCGCCGACGTCGCGACCGAGGCGATGGTCGCCGCCCGGCGTCACGGCGCGATCGTCTCCTACGACCTGAACTACCGGCCGTCGCTCTGGCGGTCGATCGGTGGTCAGGATCGCGCCCGCGAGGTCAACCGCGCCATCGCGCCGCTCGTCGACGTGATGCTCGGCAACGAAGAAGACTTCAGCGCCGCCTTGGGCTTCGAGGTCGCAGGCCTCGATCGCGAGCCTCTCGGCGCTCGACCCCGAGCGCTTCGGCGCCATGATGGAGCAGGTCGCCGTCGCGTATCCCAACATCCGCGTGGTGGCGACCACGCTGCGCGCCGTCGTTTCGGCGAGCCGCAACGACTGGAGTGCGGTCGCCTGGGCCGACGGCGCCCTTTGCCGTTCCGTGCCACGCCCGGGGCTCGAGATCCTCGACCGGGTGGGCGGCGGTGACTCGTTTGCCTCGGGGCTGATCTACGGCCTGCTCGCCGGCTTCGATCTGCAGCCGGTCACTCGACTACGGCGTCGCGCATGGGGCCCTCGCCATGACGACGCCCGGCGACACCTCGATGGCGACGCTCGCCGAGGTCGAGGCGCTGGTCCGCGGCGCGTCGGCCAGGGTGCGGCGATGACCGGTCCGGCCGACGAGGCGGCGCGGGACGGGCACGACGACCGCCGGTCGCGGTCGGGCCGCAATCCGCTGCTCGACGGCAGCACGGCGTCTCGATCCGCGACGTCGCGCGTCTCGCCGGCGTCTCGCCGGCACCGCCTCGCGTGTCCTCTCGGGTTCGACGTATCCAGTGAGCGACCGCGCCCGGCAGCGCGTCGAAGAAGCCGCTCACGCCCTCAACTACGTCACCAACTCCGCCGCCCGCGCCCTCGTCACCGGCCGCAGCGAGATCGTCGGGGCGATCGTGCACGACATCACCGACCCGTTCTTCAGCGTCGTCGTGCGTGGCCTGCAGGACGCCGCCGTCGCCGACGGCCTCGTGGTCCTCGTCGGCAACGACGATCGCGACGCCGGCAAGCTCGAGGCCTACCTCACCATGCTGCTCAGCCAGAAACCGACCGGCGTGGTACTCATCGGCGGACAGCTGCGCGACCCCGCCGCCACCTTACCGGTCGCGCTAGCCGTGCAACGGATGCGCGAACAGGGAGTGCCGGTCGTGGCCGTCGGCCGCTACGAGCTCGACATCCCCCACGTGGCGGTCGACGACGTGGCGGCGGCCGAATGCGCCGTCTCGCACCTCGTCGCACTCGGTCACCGGCGCATCGCGTTTCTCGGCGGTCCACTGAACTCGACGACGGTGCAGGACCGCTACACCGGCTACGGCGCCGCCCTCATGCGCGTCGGCGGCTGCCTCTTGACGAGCGAGCTTGTCGTCCAGACGCCGCTCACGCTCGAGGGGGGTTCGCAGGCGATCGCGCGTCTCGTGGCCGCCGACGCGCCGTTCACGGGCATCTTCTGCGGCGACCGACGAAGTCGCCTTCGGGGCGATCTCGGCGCTGCGCGAGCACGGCCGCCGCATACCGCTCGACGTCAGCGTGGTGGGCTTCGACGACGTCGTCATGTCGGCCCACTGCGATCCTCCGCTCACCACCATCCGTGTGCCGGCAAGAGACCTCGGCCTCGCCGGCGTGGCACCTGCTAAAGGCCGGTGAGGGCGCTGCCGGGCGCGTCAGCGAGCACGTGCCGTTCGAGCTCGTGGTGCGTGGCTCGACGGGACCGCCGAGTCGCGCGGCCAAGCGAACCGGTCGCCACCACGGGCGCCGCGGGAGCGTCGGCTCCACCGCGGTAGTGGTCTCTCAAGGAACGAGCGACCGCCGGTATCGACAGACTGAAACGGAGAGTGATCATGGAGAGCGAAGCTGACGGGAAGGCCGCCAAGGGCGGTGTCGGCACGGCCACGACCACCTTGGGCGACTTTCAGATGTACATCGACGGGGAGTGGGTCGACGCCCGCGACAAGGGCCTGCTCGAGATCGTCGACCCGGCCACCGAAGAGGTCGTGGCGCGCGTCGCCAACGGCAGTACGGCAGACGCCGAGGCCGCCGTTCGGGCCGCCCGGCGGGCCTTCGACGAAGGACCCTGGCCGCACACGCCGGCCGCCGAGCGCGCCGCCGTGCTGCGCGCCGCCGCCGCGCTCGTGCGCGAGCGCGTCGACGAGATGGCGCGCTGGGAGAGCCTCGAGATGGGCAAGCTCTTCGCCGACGGGCGGGGCGACATCAGCCGCGTCGCCGACCTGCTGGACTACGCCGGCGAGCTCGCCGAGCGCTTCCTCGCCGACCAGCCGATCACCGAGCCCACGGCCCTTGTGCGCGAGCCCGTCGGCGTCGTGGTCGGCGTGTGCCCGTGGAACTTCCCGCTGGTGCTGGCCTCGTTCAAGTTCGCCTCGGCCCTGGCAGCCGGCAATGTGGTCATCATCAAGCCGGCCAGCATCTCGCCGCTCACGGCGCTCGGCATGGCCCGCATCTTCGACGAGGTCGGTCTGCCGAAGGGCGTCTTTCAGGTCGTGATCGGCCCCGGCCGCAGCGTCGGCGACTACCTGGCGAGCTCGCCGCTCGTCGACATGGTGACCCTGACCGGCAGCGTCGAGGTCGGCCGCCACATCATGACGCAGGCGGCCAGGACGGTGAAGAAGGTCGGTCTCGAGCTCGGCGGCAAGGCCCCCAACACCGTGTTCGCCGACGCCGACCTCAAGGCGGCTCTCGACGGTGTCGTCTTCAGCGCCTTCGGCAACTGCGGTCAGGCCTGCTGTGCCGGCTCGCGGTTGCTCGTCGAGCGCTCCATCCACGACAGCTTCGCGGCCGCCGTGGTCGCTCGCGTCGAGGTCATGCGCATCGGCCCCGGCCTCGACCCCGACTCCGAGCTCAGTCCGCTCTCGTCGCGCGAGCAGCTCGAGACCGTCGAGCGTTACGTGGCGATCGGCCGCGCCGAGGGCGCGACCCTGGCCTGCGGCGGCGAGCGCCTCGCGGGCAAGGGTTTCTTCTACCGGCCCACGGTCTTCACCGGCGTCGACAACGGCATGCGCATCGCCCAGGAGGAGATCTTCGGGCCCGTGCTCGTCGTCATCCCCTTCGACACAGAAGAGCAGGCCATCGCCATCGCCAACAACACCGTCTTCGGACTGACGGCCGGCGTCTGGACGAGCGATGCGGTCAAGGCCGAGCGCTACGTCAAGGCGGTGCGCGCCGGCACCGATCTTCGTGAACAACACGTGGGCCTGCGCCCCATTGGGGCTGCCCTGGGGCGGCTACAAGCAGAGCGGCATTGGCCGCGAGATCGGTGACGTCGGCATCGAGGAGTTCACCGAGCTCAAAGCGGTGATCTTCGCCGGGGCCTCCTGAACAGCGGATCGCGGGCCGCCGCGCGGCCCGGCGGAGTCGACTGGCTCGGCCAGGAAAGTGAGGGGAGATGCTTGAGTTCGATCTGACGGGTCGGGCCGGGGTGGTCACCGGCGCCGGCAAGGGCATCGGTGAGGCCGTGGCCTGCGAGCTCGCCGGCCTCGGCGCGCAGGTCGTCTGCTGCGCCCGCACGCAGGCCGACATCGACCGCGTGGTCGCGAAGATCAAGGCGGCCAGCGGCGAGGCCATCGGTTTCGCCGGCGACGTGCGCCGCTACGAGGACATGGAGCGCCTGGCCAGGACCTGCGTCGACGTGTACGGCAAGATCGACTTCACGGTACCCAACGCCGGCATCGACATCGAAGGCAACATGTCCGACGCCGACCCGGCCGACTGGCAGCGCATGATCGACACCAACGTGCTGGGCACGGCCTACATCATCCGCGCCACGCTGCCTTTCATGAAGGCCCAGAAGGACGGCCACATCGTCATCATGGCTTCGATCTCGGGGCGCGTGACCTACGTCGGCGAGCCCATGTACATCGCCAGCAAGTGGGCCGATCGCCGGCATGGGCGGCGCGCTGCGCAAAGAGGCCCTGGCCTACGGCGTGCGCGTCACCCAGATCGAGCCCGGCCTTGTCGACACGCCGATGATCCACGCCCTGCCCGAGGGCAAGCACGACCTCGAGAAGATCGAGGCGCTCTCGCCCGAGCACATCGCCTACGCGGTCGCCTACGCGCTCGTCCAGCCGCGGGTCGTCAACACCACGCAGATCCAGATCCTGCCGCTCGAGCAGGACTACTCCTCCTAAGAAAGCCACACCTTGACAGGCCCGGGAGAAATCGTTTTATATCCGTATAAATCGTTTTACGTGAGGGGGAGGTGAGCGCGGCCTCTCGCGGTCCGGCAATGATCGCTCGAAAGGATGGGTCGCAGACACGATGACCAGTGCGCGTACCGAAGAGCTCGTCAAGTACGACCGCGAGCACATCCTGCACGCCCAGATCCCGCTCGGCGAGACGCTCGGCGTGATCTACGACTCCGCCGAGGGGATCGTGCTGCGCGACACCGAGGGCAAGGAGTATCTGGACGCATCGTCGCAGATGGTAAGCGCCAACCTGGGTCACGGCCGGCGCGAGATCATCGAGGCCGTCAAGACGCAGCTCGACAAGCTGCAGCACGTCGGGCAGTACTACGGACACTCGAGCACACCCATGGTCGAGTGCGCCCAGAAGCTCGCGACGGTCACTCCGGGCGATCTCGACCACTTCTGGTTCACCTCAGGCGGCGGCGAATCGACCGACGCCGCCATCAGGCTGGTGCGGCGCTACTTCACGGCCGTCGGCCGGCCCACCAAGCGCAAGGTCATCAGCCTCTACATGAGCTACCACGGCACGGGCAACGGGCCCATGAACCTGACGGGCATCCCGGCCATGCAGGCCGGCTACGGCCCCGAGGCGCCGGGCTACCTGAAGATCCCCGCCTACTACTGCTACCGCTGCCCGTTCGGCCTGGAGTACCCCTCGTGCGACACGCGCTGCGCGCGCTTTCTCGAGACCGTGATCGAATCCGAAGGCCCCGAGAACATCGCCGCCTTCATCGCCGAGCCCGAACTGGGCGCCTCGGGCTTTCTCGTGCCGCCCGACACCTACTGGCCACTGGTTCGCGAGATCTGCACCAGGTACGACGTCGCCATGATCGCCGACGAGGTGATGTGCGGCTTCTGCCGGACCGGCACGATGTTCTGCATCGATCACTGGAACGTGGTGCCCGACGTCATCGCCATGTCGAAAGGCATCACCGGCGGCTACGTGCCCATGGGCGCGGTGGCCTTCAACGACAAGATCTGGAGCGGCCTCGAGGGCGTCTCGCTGATGCACCAGTACACCTTCAGCGGCTCCCCTGCGGGCTGTGCCGCCGCGATCGCCGCCGTCGACGTCTACGTGAACGACCACATCGCCGAGAACGCGACCACGGTGGGCCGCCACGTCGTCGAGCGCATCGAGAACGAGTTCATGCCGATGCCCTGCGTCGGCACCCACAGCGGCCTCGGCCTCATGCTCGCCATGGAGATCGTCGCCGACAAGAAGACGAAGGCCATGTTCGATCCGCCGGTGGGGCCGATCATGCCGCTGCTGGACGAGGCCCGCGAGAGGGGCCTGCACCTGCGGCAGATGGGCTCGAACCGCATCGTGATCGCGCCGCCCTGCACCACGACGATCGCCGAGGCAGACAGGATCGTCGACATTCTCAAGCCCCTGGTGGCGGCCATCGCGCCGCCAACGGGGCCTAGAGGCAGGTGATTGCGGCGGGCACGGCGATCGACGCAGCGAGCACGAACGGTGATCGCGACGAGCGACACCTTAGTCAGCAAGTAGTCGAGAGGACAAGGGGGACCTGATGACCGACATAGTGGAAAAGACGCGGGAGGCGGCGGAGGGGGTCGCCGGGCAGCCACCGGTGCCTGACACCGCGACCACCGGTGTGCACGCGCCGCAGCGCCTCAAGATGAAGGAACTCCGCACATTCGACATCGCCGGCTCCACCATGGCGAACATCGGCCCCGCCATGAGCTTCTACTTCGCCTTCAGCTACCTGGCCTTTACGGCCGGCATTGCCGCGCCGTTGACCTTTATCGCGGCCGCGGTCGCCATCGGCTTCCTGGGCTACACCATGGCGCAGTTCTCGAAGGTGCACCCTTCGACGGGCTCCTTTGTCTCGTACATCGGCAAGGCGTGGGGCCCGACGGTCGCCATCACGTCCGTGATCGTCATCATGACGGGCTTCCTGTTCGCGATCCTCGGCGCCATCGCCGTCGCGGGCTGGTTTACCGCTTACACCATCAACCATTACGTCCACGGCTTCCCGACGTCGACCTGGCCGTTGTTCATGATCGCCATCTTCATCGCGGGGGCCTACCTCATGGTCCGTGGCGTCAAGATCTCGACCCGCTGGATCACGGCGTTCTTCGTCTTCGAGCTTGTGGTTATCGTGGGCGTGAGCCTTCTTGCGCTCATCCACAACGCGGGTCACCTCACTCTGCACCCGTTCAACCCGCACTACCTCGCCGACGGCTTCAAGGGTCTTGGCTACGGCTTCCCGCTCGCCGTGTTCTGCTTCCTGGGCTGGGAGAACTCGGTCGCACTGGCAGAAGAGACCCACAACCCACGCAGTAGCATCCCGAAGGCCCTGCTCGCCAGCATCCTGCTCATGACGGGCACGTACGTGCTCCTGGCCTATGCGACCGTCGAGGGATTCCACGAGAACCTCACCGCGCTGACCGCCGCGCCGATCCCGTTCATCACCGTCGCCGAGAGCGTCCTGTTCGGTGCGGCGTTCTTCGCCTTCCTGGCGGGGATCACCTCGACGATCAGCTGCTGGATGGCCGCCGCGAACTCTCAGACGCGCATCATGTTCAGCGCGGGGCGCGAAGGCCTGCTGCCCTCGTGGCTCGGCTACGTGTCTCCCAAGCACCGGACGCCCGTCCACGCCACGCTGGGCTTCCTCTGCGTCGCCTTCGTCCTCGTGTTCGGGTGGTGCCTGTGGCGGCACGAGACGCCGCTCCAGATGTTCGCCGAGACGTCGACGCTCGGTACGACCATGATCATCGCGGTGTACTTCGTCGCGCTGGCGTCGCTGCCGCGCTTCTACCTCAAGTACTTCCGCGACCAGTTCAACGTCGTGAAGCACGTGATCGTCCCGGTCCTCGGCATGGCCTGCATCGCCTACCCGATGTAGCAGCTGATCAAGCCCGGTCAGCCCAGCCCCTACAGCTGGTTCCCCTACGTCACGCTGGCCGTGATCGTGATAGGGCTGGTCTACGCGCTGTGGCTGAACGCTCGCGACAAAACGCTCGGTGACCAGGTGGGTTCCATCCTCGCCGACGAGTAGAGCCCGATAGGCAGAAGTGACCGGCGGGGGCGGAGCGTCCGCTCCGCCCCCGCTGCAGCCTTGAAATTCTCGCCGTGCGAAGGAGGATGAGAGACGCCCATGCGCAACATCGGTCGCATACAGGATGCAGAGTCGCTGCTGCGCTACTTCGAGTCGCTCGATATCGAGCTGCCGTTCGACTACGAGGTGCGGTCCGGTCCGGATTCGCCGCTGGCCCAGCCGCTGACCCTGCACGGCCGGACGATCGGCAACCGCTTCGCCATCCTGCCGATGGAGGGCTGGGACTGTACGGCCGACGGCAGGCCCACCGACCTCACGCGCCGCCGCTGGCAGCGCTGGGGGCTGAGCGGCGCCAAGCTGATCTTCGGGGCCGAGGCGATCGCCGTGTGCCCCGAGGGGCGCGGCAGCCCGAGCCAGCTCATCATGCTCGAGGAGACCCTGGCCGACATCGCCGCCCTGCGCGACCTGCTCGTTGCCACTCACGCCGAGCATTTCTCGTAACGGTCGACGACCTGCTACGTCGGCGTCCAGCTCACGCACTCCGGCCGCGTGGCGACACCCGCACGACATGGGCTCGCCCGGAACCCCGCACGCTCTACCATCATCCCCTTCTCGACGCGCGGTACGACGCCGAGTCCGACGGCGCGATCATGACCGACGGCGAGATCGAGCGGGTCATCGCCGACTTCGTCCAGGCGGCGAAGCTCGCCCAGCGGGCGGGCTTCGACTTCGTCGATGTCAAGCACTGCCACGGCTACCTGGGACACGAGTTCCTGAGCGCGGTCGACCGGCCAGGGCCGTACGGCGGCAGCTTCGAGAACCGGACCCGCTTCCTGCGAGACGTCGTGGCCGGGCATCCGCGCCGAGGCGCCCGGCCTTGAGATCGCGGTGCGCTTCAGCGCCGTCGACTTCGTGCCCTTCGAGGACGGTGACGACGACCGTCCGCGGCCGGCCCGGACCGGCGGGACGGAGCTACCCCTATGCGTTCGGCGGCGACGGGACGGGCCTCGGCACCGACCTTGCCGAACCGCTCGCCTTTCTCGACCTCCTGGCCGAGCTCGGCATCGAGCTCGTGTCGGTCTCGGGCGGCGCCGAGTACAACTCGCACGTCATGGAGCCGTATGTCTCGTTGCCCGTGGCGCCACACTGGCCGCCCGAAGATCCCCTGATCGGCGTCGCCCGGCTCGTGTCGGTGGTGGCCGAGCTCAAGCGGGCGCGGCCGGGATTCGTACACATAGGCAGCGGCTACTCCTACCTGCAGCGCTGGCTGCCGAACGTCGCGCAGGCGGCCGTGACGCAGGGCTGGGCCGACACGATCGGCATCGGCCGCATGGCCCTGAGCTACCCCGACATCGTGGCCGATATCATCGAGGGCCGGCCGCTGCAGCCGAAGCTCCTCTGCAATGCCTGCAGCTGGTGCGACATCGCTCCGGGGTTCGGCGCCGTGTCGGGCTGCTATCCGCTGGACCGCTTCTACCGCGATCTGCCGGAGTACGAGCGGCTGAAGAGCGCCGTGAAACAGGCGCGGGATTCGGCATGACACACGACCGAGGCGACAGTGCACCGCGGCAGCGGCTGGGAGGGGGCCGACCATCATGGATGTGGTGACCGAGGATACGCGCACGATCCCGGTGTACGACGAGGTCGACGTGGTCGTCTGCGGCGGCGGCGTCGCCGGCGTCGCCGCCGCCGTCTGCGCCGCGCGCTGCGGCGCCAACGTGATCCTCCTGGAGCGCTACGGCTATCTCGGAGGCCTGGCGACGGGCGGTCTCGTGATCACGGTGCCGCCGCTCGACAACGGCATCAATGCCGAGGTCCGGCGCAGGCTCGAGGAGGCGCGGACCTACCAGGAGTGCGCGAACCTCGGCGACGACCCGGCCGTCGAGGGCCTGATCGCCGTCGACCCGGAGATCCTCAAGTTCGAGCTGCTCACGCTGCTGCTCGACTCGGGGGCCAGACTTCTGCTTCACTCCGGCGTCGTGGGCAGCATCGGTGACGGCGACCGGGTCACCGGCGTGATCGTCGAGAACACGGCCGGCAGGTCGGCGATCCGCGCTGGTCTCGTGATCGACGCGACCGGCGACGGCGATCTCGCCGCCGTCGCCGGCGCCGCCTTCGAGGTCGACGAGAGGCCCCTCCCGGTGACCCTCATGTCGACCGTGGTCGGCGTCGACACCGAGCGCGCACTTGCGCAGCTCGGTAGCTGGGGCTGCCTGAGGACGCTGGTCGAAGATGCCGTCGCGGCCGGAGAGTTCTCGTTCGATCTGGAGGTGCACTCGAAGGAGTTCGCCCCCGGCGTGTTCGCCGCCGAGCTGTGCTACCCGGGCCAGATCAACCTGTGGTCCGGCAGCCTGTTCGGGGTCGACGGCGTCGACCCGGACGACTTGACGAGAGCCGAGATCGTGACCAGGCAGCACACCATGAAGCTGGTCGCGTTCCTCAGGGAGCGGCTCGACGGCTTCGAGCGGGCGCGCATCGAGTGCACCGCGACCCAGGTGGGTGTGCGCGGTACGCGGCGGATCACCGGACTCATCTCGCCCACGCTTAAGGAAGTGCTCTCGACGCGGTTCCCCGACACGGTGGCCAAGCCCTACTCGGGCCGCAAGATGCGCATTCCCTACCGGTCGCTCGTGCCGCGCGACGTAGACGGTCTCCTGTTTGCCGGGCGCTGCCTGTCGGCCGAGGCCGACGCCATGGTCCAGCTGCGCCTGATCCCCGTGTGCTTTGCGACCGGTCAGGCGGCCGGCACCGCGGCCGCGCTCGCCGTGCGCAACGGGGTGTCACCGCGCGACCTCGACGTCGACCGAGATCCAGCGCGAACTGCTCAGGCAGGGCATGGAGCTCGGCCTGCCGGGCGAGGTCACCGGTGGTCTCGCCTCGGAAGTGGTGGGCGGCCGGAGCTAGCCGGCCGCCGGGCGCCGGCCGTCGTCGTCAGGCGACGGCCGGCGAACGCTTGCCCGTGAGCGAGTCCAGGCTGACGCGGACGACCACCGTCTTGGCCAGGGTCTCCGGCACGAACTCCCAGTCCCGCCGGCCTGAGTACTTGCCCATGATGGCCTGCATACCCTGGAGCCTGCTCTCCTCGGCGGTGACCACGGTGGCCGTGCCGAAGCCGATCACGGACTCGTAGTGGCTGGTCCAGTTGCCGCAGGCGGCCGGTCCGCTGGTCACCTGGATCAACCGTTCGACCTCGACGCACACGTTCGGCCGCTCGCGCAGGCAGCGCAGCTTGCGTCCCTCGGAGGCGCAATGTAGCCAGAGCTCATCGCCCTCGCGGGCGAAGTTGAGCGGCACGACGTAGGGTCGCCCGTCGTCGACCATGCCGAGATGGATGACGAGCGCCTCGTCGAGAATGCGGTGCAACTCGTCCCGGTCGGTGATCGCCTTGTCGGCTCTGCGCATGTCTGCCGTTTCGGTCACGGACGCCTCCGATCGGTCATGGTTGTCGCTTCGTCTTCACTCGTCGTGACGTCAGCATAGCCGACGAAGGCCGGCGGGATGAAGGAAGGGGGCTCCACTTCATCCCGCCGGCCTGGTTGCCGCTCCTGTTCGGACGGTCGGCCTGCAGGCCTTCCGTCACTCGGGCGGCAGCTCCCCATAGGTCAGGTGGGCCACGTCGATCCCGGCCTTGGTGCTCTGGTGCTTCCAGGCGTAGTACCAGATGATGCCGGCCGCCCAGGCGCAGACCATGAGAATCACGGCCTTGCCGGTGAAGCCGAAGCCCAGCGCTCGTGTCCTGGTATCGAAGAAGGCGAAATAGATCAGGGACAGGATGTAGGCCAGATAGACGACCCCGGCGATGGTGAGCACCGGCACCCCGAACAGCTTCCACCTCCTGTAGGGCGAGGTCTCCCAGATGTGGGACACCTTCTTGCGGTAGGGCAGGATGATGGCCGAGATCGCCGTCACGCCGAAGACCGACACGAGCTGAATGCCGGTGGCGACGAGCCCCGACACGATGCTCGGGAACAGGTACCAGTAGGCGATCGACATGAAGGCCGAGATGCCGGCCACCAGGGCGTACATGCCGATGGGCGAAGCGAAGCGGTGGTTGATGCTCGTGAACCACCTGGGCCCATGCGGTCCATGCCCCAGGCGAACATGGCGCGCTGGCACATGACCAGGGCCACGGTCAGGAGCCAGATCACGTTCACCAGGAAGGTGACGCAGGCCACGATGGCGATGAACGAGTTCGCGCCGGAGGCGACGTAGGCGAGCGACATGTAACTCGTCGAGTAGGGCAAGTTGTAGCCCGCCGTCGAGCTGCCTGAGTCGTCCGCCGAAATCACGGTAGTCCTGGTAGGCTGCCGCCCGCAGGAAGCTGAAGTCGACGAGGTGGTTGATGGCCAGCACCGCCCAGAGCCAAAGGACGGCGGGCGCCAGCACGGCCGCCCACTGCGCCATCATGACGGTCTTGTCGGGGCGCTTGACCTCGCCGCCCACGTAGGCGATGCCGAAGGCCCAGATGACGAGCATGAAGACGCCGGCGGTGGCGCCGAAGGTGTCGGCCCAGTTCCACGTGTGGGGCATCGGCGCTCCGGCGGCCTTGCCGCGGCCGCCGTGAAAGCGTGGTAGCTGACCGAGTGGTACTTGACGGCCTGGGCGTTCCAGTTGCGGATGAAGCCCGCCTTCGAGGCGAAGGTCAGCACGAGGTTGAGGATCACCACGCCGCCGATGATGACGCCGACCACCCATACGGAGAGGTGGTGGAAGACGCTTCATGCCGAAGGCCACGACGAGGAAGGCGATGCGCGACGCCGACCATCGAGATGGTGGTGGCGCCGGCCTTGCTGATGGCGAAGTTAGCGAAGCCGTCCAACCCAGGTACTGGCCGAGGATGCACAGCGAGGGAACCCCCAGAAGGCTGGCGTTGAAGAGGTTCCAGTAGAACTGGGCGACGATCGCGGCGAAGCTCGCCCCCAGGGCGACCGCCGGCGTGATGATGCGCGAGTTGTAGACGTACTCGCCACCGCTGCGCGGCATGGTGCCGCCCAGGATGCCCCAGACCATCGGGCTTGCCCAGACGACGGTCACCACCGAGATGAGGATGGCGATCACCAGCTGGGCTCGCGGGAAGAGCGACAGGCTGAAGCCGATGACGTACCAGATCGCGTAGATGGGCGTGAGGAAGGCAAGGCCTATCCCCAGCACGTCCCAGAACGACAGCCCGCGGACGAGTCCGCTGGCCTTGCGGGCGTACGCAAGTTCCTCAGGCATCGATCCCCCCAGTCTCACTGGTTTTCCGAGTCCCGATCCGACGTCGCGTACGCCCCTCGAGGCGTGGCGCGAGCCGTGACGCGAACCGCCCGATGGTTCAGAGGCCGCCCTCCATTTCTCGACGTGGTCGCCGATCGATACGCTCCGCTCAACGGAAGCCGTGCTTGAGCCTAGGCGACGGAGGCGTCCGCGGCACTGCCACAAACGAGCGTTCCGCCGGCGACCAACGGGTACGATCGCACCCCCGAACGCCCCCCCTGCAGGGGGGGCGTTCGGGGGTGCGATCGTCGTGGCGAAGCCAGGGCGCCGAGCCCGGAGAAGCGTCAGGTCACAAGGCCGTTGCGGATGGCGACGGCGACGGCGTGAGCCCTGTCTGAGACGCCGAGCTTGCGGTAGATCGTCTCGAGGTGGCCCTTGACGGTGTCGGCGCTGATGAAGAGCTGGGTGGCGATCTCCTTGTTGGTCTGCCCCGCGGCCACGAGGCGCAGGATCTCGAGCTCGCGGTCGGTCAGAAGGCTGCAGAGCACCTCGCGCTGATCGCCGCGCAGCAACGCTCGCACGACGACTTCGTCGAACGACTGCCCCCCGGCCGCCACCCTGCGCACGGCCGTCAGAAGCTCGTCGCGGGTCGCGTTCTTGAGAACGTAGCCTTGTGCCCCGCCGCGCACGGCCCCCAGCACGATGTCGTCGTCGTCGTGCACCGTCAGCACGACGACCCGCGGCGGGCGTGCCCTCTGTTGCAGAGCGGCCAGCACCTCGAGCCCGTGCATGCCCGGCAGCGAGAGGTCGAGCAGCACGAGATCGGGTTCGAGCGCCGCGGTCAGGCCCAGGGCCTCCTCGCCGCTGCTCGCCGAGCCCACGACCTCGATGTCGCCGCACTTGGCCAGAATGCGCTCGAGACCTTCGCGGACGACGGCGTGGTCGTCGACGATCACGATGCGAGCTCGTTCTCCCGCGACATGTGCCATCACCCGGTCACCCCGCTTGCGCAGAGCGGCACGACGACCTCGACGCGGGTCCCGCAACCGGGCTCCGTGTCGATGGACATCGTCGCCCCGATCAGAGTCGCCTGTTCGGCCATCATAACCGTTCCGAAATGTCCTCCGTCGGGATGCTCCCGGTCGACGAAGCCGACGCCGTCGTCTTCGACCAGGAGCCGGGCGGTCTTCCGGTCCGACGCGGCGACATCGACCAGCGTGATGGAGATCTGCCGGGCATCCGCGTGATGGAGGGCGTTCAGGAGCGCCTCGCGGGCGATCTTGTAGAGCCCCGTCGTGACGGCGTCGCTCAGGCCGGCTATCTCGCCGATGGATACCTTGACCGGCGTCTGGCCTTGACTGGCCCTGTCGGCCAGCGAGCGCAGCGCCGCCGGCAGCCCCAGACCGTCGATCACCGGAGGACGCAGCTCCCAGATCACCCTGCGGGCATCATCGACGCTCTGCCGCAGCACGGCCACTGCCTGATCGAACTCGCCGGCTTCGCCCGCGGGCACGGCGTCGCGGACGTCGTCGAGGCGGTAGATGGCGCCGACGATCGACTGCACGATGTCGTCGTGGACGACCCGCGCGAGCGCCTGGCGCTCCTGTTCGCGGATGCGCGTGAGCCGGGTGAGCAGCGCCTCGACGCTCGCCTGGCTGTCCGCGAGATTGCGGTACAGCCGGGCGTTGTGGATGGCGATGGCCGCCTGCTCCCCGACGCTGCGCAGCTCGGCGATCTCGAGCGGCGAGAAGCGCCGCCGGCGTCCGGAAGCGTAGACGAGCAGCGACCCGACGAGCTCCTGCTGGGCGAACAGCGGCACGAGCACCGAGGACTCGGCGTTGAACAGGCCGGCCAGCCGTGTGTCGACGCGTCCGCCGAGGCTGAACTTGCTCGCCGCCTGGGCGTCGGTCCGGTCGCTGGGGATCACCCTCCGCACGACGAAGCCCGGCGTCCCCGGCCCCGGTGTGGCGGCGCCTGAGTCGTCCTGCAGCCGGACGCGCGTGCCCAGGAGCACCTCACTCTCGGGATCCGAGCAGGCCACCGCCAGGTAGTCGCCGGCGGCGCCGTCGAGCTCGAACAGCAGGCAGTGCGAACCCCGCGCGACGCGGGCGGCGTTGGCGGCGATCTCCCGATAGGTGAGCTCGAGGTCGAGGCTCTGGGTGATGGCGCGCGACACCGCGTAGGCCGTCTGGCAGCACGGCCGCCGTGTGCTGCGATTCGGCCGCGAGCGAGCGGCTCCTGATGGCCAGGCCCATCGTCTCCGACACCACGGCGATGAACTCGGTCTCCCGCGTGGAGAGGGGCTCCCGGGGGCGGCGGCCGAGGACGAGGATGGCGGCGACATCGGGGCCCGCGGACTGGGGCGTGATCACGACGCGGCCGACCTCGCGGCCGGTCACGGCGAGCAGCGACTCGTGGAGCCGGGCCGGCTCGGCGATCTCGGCGACGCCGGGGGTGCCTGATCAGGCTCGCGACGAGCTTGTCGGTGAGGGGCAGCGGGGGGGTAGGGAAAACCGCGCCGCGTGTCGCCGCAGGCCGCGAGAACGTCGGCCGTGTCGTTCGCCTTGACGACGAACACGGCGGCCGACGCCATGCGCAGCGCCTCAGCGATGATCTGCAGGGCCTCCTGCACCGCGACCCTGGTGTCGCGATCCTGGTTCAAGCAGGACACCACGCGATGCAGACGGCGGAGCTGCTCCTCGTCCTCGTCCAGGAATCCCGCGAACTTGCCGTCGGCGGCGTCGTCGGCGATCAGCGAACCGACGCGGTCGGCGAGGGTCTTATCGCGGGCGTTCAGGATCACCGCGTAGCCTGCCGCGACGACGATCACGGCCAGCGCGACGTAGGGGAACAAGTCGTAGGGAGAGGCCTGCCCCGGCTTGACGAGCTCGTAGATGGGCAGCGCGATCAGCGCCGCGCCCACGAGCGGGATGAACAGATGCCTGACGAGCGACATCTGGTCTGGATAGTACTTTCGGTAGAAGACGGGCAGCGCCAGGTTGGCGACGAAGTAGACCGCGACGACCAGGATCGTGCCGAGGGTCGAGGCCTCGGCGAACAGCGTCACTGGGTCGATGTGCTGGCCGTACGACCAGGCGAACACCAAAACGAAGCCGATGCCGGTGAAGGTCAGCAAGGCGTTGACCGGCGTCTGGCGGCGCGCGTAGACGCGGCCGACCCAGGCGGGCAGAAGGCCTTCGCGGCCGGCGTTGAACAACAGGCGCGACTGCGAGTTCACCGCGGCGATCAGACAGGCCAGGGTCGAGGTCACGCCGGCCAGGTAGGCGAAGAAGGCCAGCACGCCGAGCGTGTTGTCGGCGACCGTGATGAACGGGATCGGCGAGGCGCTGAGCGCGGCGACGTTCTCGCCGAAGCCCTCGACCGTGGCATAGGCGAAGACCACGTAGCTCACCATCACGAGGGCGACGCTCGCGAACAGGGCACGGGGTACGTTGCGGCGCGGGTTCTCGGTCTCTTCGGCCAGCGTCGCCGAGTTCTCCCAGCCGATGAACAGATAGACGGCCAGGGGAAAACCAAGGCCCAGCCCCCCGAGACCGTTCGAAAGGTAGTGCGGGTCGAACGGGTGCAGCGTCAGGTGACCCGCGTGGTGAACGAGAGCGCTCGCGGTCACGACGACGAGCACGATCATCTCGAAGGCGAAGAAGATCCCGGCCCAGCGCGTCGAGATGTGGATGCCGCGCACCATGAGAAACGCGGCGAGACTGACGAAGACGACCATGAACCAGGGCCAGCTCGAGGTCGGGACCGCGGGGAAGTAGTGGTTCAGGAAGATCGCCGCAAAGCCGCCCGACATGACGAGCACCGAGATGATGGCGATGATGTAGCCGGTGATCAGGATGACCGCGGTGGCGATGGCGCTCGTCGGGCCGAAGGCCTTGCCGATGAAGGTGATGAACGAGCCGGTCGAAGGATGCGCCCGGGAGAACTGGGCCAGGGTGCTGCCGAGGAAGGCGATGGCGACGCCCGGCGGCGATGATGGTGAGCGGCGAGGCGACGCCGGCGGTGAGCGCGAGAAAGCCGAAGCCGAAGTAGAAGCTCATCGCCGGCGCGATGTTGGCCATGGTCGACGCGGCGATATCGACGGGGCCGAGCACGCTGCGCATGAGCCGCTGGGGCTGGCGCGCCATCGGCTTGGGCGTCGGGTGTCCGCCGGGCGCGAGCGCCCGCTCGCCGCTTGAGTCCGCGCCGCCAGGGCGCGGTCTGCGCAAGGCCGACATCGCTCAGATCTCCCCGCTCGTCAGCGACGAAAACGAAAGGCTTGCGACCGGCTCCAGTATCGCTGCCGAAAGGGCTGCGGGCAACAAGGGGCTCGCGGGCGCCGGTGAGCGGGCTCGGCCGCGCCTATGGCCTCTCGCCGGGCGTGAACGCGACACCCTCGACGTCGTCGACCGGTTCGTACCAGGCGAGGCGCTCGCCCACGTGTGCCCGCATCCGCCAGCGCAGGCCCTTGGGCGCGGCCGCCAAGGCGGCTTCGAGAGCGTCCAGGCGGCGGCGCACTCGCGCCGCCGCCTGGACGCTCTCGAGCGCCGAGTCGAGGGCCGCGCGGCAGCGCGCGATGTTGCGTGTGACATCGTGGTGCAGGCCCCAGTCGGCGGCACAGAGCCGGGCGAGGTACCGCAGGTTCAGAACGTCCGGCTCGTCGTCCTCGCCGAGCCCGACGGCGTCCTTGACCATGGTGACGATGTCGCGCAGATCGTCGGGGTTGACCTCGGTGCGCTGCAGCTTGACGAGCAGCACGTCGCTCGTGGACACGGTGTAGCGCTCGAGGTCCAGCCGGCGCCGCAGATCGATGGTGTGGTGAAGGCGGAAGGCGTCGAGATAGAGGTCCACGCGATCGTCGTCGTGCGCCCGGTCGGTACCGGCTCCGTGAAGGCAGTCGCGAAAGAACTGGCGCTTGCGGCCCATCGTGGCCATGGCGACCTGGCGGTTCTCGGCCCAGCCCAGCCGCCCCAGCATGGCCGTCACGGCCTTCGAAGCGCCGGCAAGCGCCGCCAGATCGATGTCGCGGTAGGGGCGCTCGCAGAATCGGGCGTGCGTGCAGTGTTCGCGTACCGCGAGCCCTCCGAGCAGACGCACGAGCACACCCTCGGCGCGCGCCGCGTCGACGATGCCGCGAGCTTCCGCGAGCATGCTCACGTCCGAGAGACCGTACGGCTGCGAGATCGCCATGGGGAGTAGGTACCGAGATGCGTCCCGCGGCTAACCCGGGCGTTCCGGGGGCCTTGCGGGAGCGCGCCGCTTGGGAGTCGGTGCGCGCGGGTATCAGTCTGGCCGATACTCTCACCGAGGCCTCCCGACCAGAAGGAGCGTTGCGCATGATCCAGGTTGGACAACTGGCACCCGACTTCACCCTCGAAGGCGTGCTCGACGGCGAGTTCGTCTCGGTGAACCTGGCGCAGCAGCGCGGCAGCTGGGTGGTGTTGTTCTTCTATCCTCTTGACTTCACGTTCGTGTGTCCCACCGAGATCCGCGGCTTCGCCCAGCGGCGCGGCGAGTTCGAAGAGCTGGGGGCCAAGGTGTTCGGCGCGAGCGTCGACAGCAAGTACAGTCACCTCGCCTGGTGCGAGCACGAGCTGGGCAAGCTCGGGTTCCCGCTGCTGTCGGACATGACCCGCGACGTCGCTCGCGACTACTGCGTGTTGCTGGCCGACGAGGGCCACACGCTGCGGGGAACGTTCATCGTCGACCCCGACGGGGTCCTGCGCTACATGGTGGTGCACGACGACAACGTGGGTCGCAACACCGACGAGACGCTGCGTGTGCTGCAGCCTCTGCAGACCGGCGAGCTCTGCCCGGTCGACTGGCGACCGGGTGAGGAGACGATACCGGCTTAGGGCCTAGAGGAAGGCTTCGTCGCCGACGAGGGCGCGGACCTTGAGCATGCTGAACACGTCGTCGACGACGGGCGGATGTTGCGCAGGCGCAGCTGCAGGCCCTGGGCCTTGTAGTCGAGGCAGAAGCGCACGAGCAGGCCGGTGCCCGATGAGTCAATGAAGGTGACCCCCGAGAAGTCGATAACGGCCTGACTCGCGCCCCGGATGGCGTCGCTGACCGCCCAGCGAAAGGTCTCGACCGAGTCGAGGTCGATCTCGCCCTCGAGGTAGATGATGGGGCTCCACCTGGCTCGACCCGCGTATGCAGCATCGGTGCCGTCCCTTCTCGTCTCAAATGGTCCGGTCAGTACGAGGGTCGTGCCCTCGTCCCCGGTGTGCAGGAACACGCGCTCAAGGTTATCAAGAATGATCTTGTAGCCGTACCCCATGGAGGGTTGATTCACGCCGCCGGCCTCCTCGGTCCAGTTCAGAAAGTTCAACCCCGGACCGCGGTCGGCGACGACGGCCCGCAGTCGGTCGCCGACCAGCAGCAGGCGCATGGTGCCCTCGCCGCCGCCGTGCACCAGCATGTTGGTGGTCGCCTCTGAGACGCACAGCTCGAGCCGGCGCCGCGCGTCCGTGTCGACGTCGAGGCGGTCGAGCACCTGAGCCACGGCCGAGCGCGCCTCGGTGAGCGAAGCCGGGTCGTCGACCGTGCAGGCGAAGATCTGGTCGCCCTCGGCCGCGACCTCGGCGAGCTCGTCGTCGTCGAGAAACGACAGCGTGCCGCGGGCCACGGCGGCGGCCAGGTCGTTCAGGATCTCGACCAGGCTGCGCCGATGGTCGCCGTGGTGGTGGCGCCAGCCGTTGGTGTGGATGCTGACGATCTCGCAGCGATCGGCGCGGGGGATGAAGCAGATCTCGTCGGCGCCGAGCAGCGCGTCGTCGTCGGTCGTGTGGCAGATGAAGCTGCGGGCGCGCATCGCTTCGGCGGCGCGCCGGGCGAGGATCTCGCGGGGCACGTTGGCGGGGTCGCCCACGATGACCTTGAGCGTGCCCCTGCGCGCGTCGTAGCGCATGACCTGGAGAGTCGCGGGGTTGTTGCTGGCTCGCATGCCCATCTCACTTCCTGTATCGGCCGATCCTAGCGATTTTCGACGGCTACGACGTGCCCCAGCAGAAGAGTGGCGTCGTCTGTGACCGGAGCGTCGCCGCGGAAGTCGGCCACCGCCTGCCAGGTGGCGGTGAGCGCCGCGGCGGCCGACGTGCCGGCGGCGCTCTCGAGCGCCGCCGCCAGTCGCGGCGTGCCGAACAGCGCCCTCCGTTCGTCGCGCGCCTCGGTGAGGCCGTCGGTGAACAGCGCGAAGGTGTCGTCTGGGTCGAAGGACGAGTCGAACATTTCTCCTGGTTGCATTATTCCTGGCGCCGCTTAAGATACATGCGCAAGTTACCGGTACGATCAGCGGCTACGTGACTGATCCCAGTAGCTCTGCTGTAACGGGGACTCGAGTTTCAGCCACATCTGTTGCACAGGGGTTTATCCAAACCAGTCAGGCTGATTCAGAGGGGTTTTACAACCTTTCGGCGGTCCCGCCCGGAGTTTACACGCTGACGGCGGAACGATCGGGATTCCAGCAATCTGTTCGGTCTGAAGTCGTGTTAACGGTGGGCCAAAATCTGCGAGTAGCAATCCCAAGCTGATCTTAGGCACCATCACGCAACAAGTCACTGT
>CAWCWZ010000012.1:0-68241 GCA_963799395.1 uncultured Actinomycetes bacterium | reverse complement strand
CTGGGCGATGCCCATGTACTTGGTCGTGACACCGGCGGGCAGTTTGGCGATGGCGACCGTCGCCGTCACCGAGCCGTTGCTCCCGGCGCCGACCGCGGTCACTGTGCCTGTGCGGTCTTGCCGCCGCGGAGCACGCCCTGGCCGCCCTGGCCGCCCTGACCGAAGAATCCCTGGCCACCGCTCGACCCGTTGCCCGAGCCGAAGTAGCCCTGGCCGTAGCCGCTGCCCTGGCCGCCGCTTCCGGCGGAGGGAGCGGTACTGGGACGGGCCGAGCCCGAGCCGAAGGCGCCCGGGCTGACGCCGGCCGGCAACTTGAAGAATGCCAGCGTGACCGACTGGCCGGCCGCCACCTGCGACGCGTTCTGTCCCGCCACCTGGATGGTGCCGGTGACCTTGCCCGTGGTCGAGGTGAGCTGCACCCTGCCCGTCACGCTGTCGATGAGGTTGCCGAGGCGCACGGTGGCAAGGACCTGGGCGGTGCGGCCCGTCGTCGAGGCCGCCGCGGCCGCCTTGCTTGAGCTACCGCAGCCGGCCACGACCAGCGCGGTCACGACCATGAGAGCGAGAATCGCGCCGAGACCGGCGCTGAGCCGCCGGTTCGACCGGCGCGGGTGAGCAAGCGTCATCGTAGTTCCTCCAAGGTGAGTTCGTCGTGCAGGCTGCCGTCGCGCAGCACCAGGCGCCTGTCGGCGTGGGCGGCGACGTCTTCTTCGTGGGTGATCATGACGATCGTGCGACCGTCGGCGTGCAGGGCGTCGAGCAGCTCGAGCACTTCGGCGGTGGCCACCAGGTCGAGGTTGCCGGTGGGTTCGTCGACCAGCAGCAGCTCCGGGTCGCCGACAAGGGCCCGGGCGATCGCCACGCGCTGCATCTGGCCGCCCGAGAGCTGACCGGGGTCGTGTGAGGCGCGGTCCTCGAGGCCGACGGCGGCCAGGGCCGCCTGCGCGCGCCGCAGGCGCTCGGCCCGGCGCACGCCGCGGTAGACCAGAGGGGTGGCCACGTTTTCGAGGGCGCTCGTGCGGGGCAGCAGGTTGTGGAGCTGAAAGACGAAGCCGAGGAGCTCGTTGCGAAGGCGGGCGCGGGCCGAATCGTCCAGGTCGCTGACATCGTGACCGGCCAACAGGTAAGTGCCTGCGTCGGCGCTGTCGAGCAGGCCGAGCACGTGCAACAGGGTGGACTTGCCGGAGCCGGAGCGCCCCGTGCAGGCGACCCATTCGCCGCGGCGGACCTGAAGATCAAGGTCGTAGAGGACCGGCAGGGCGATGTCTCCGCGGCGGTAGGTGCGCTCGATGCCGGTCGCGGTGAGGATGACGCCGTCGCTCGCGCCGGCGCTCGGCAGCCCGTACTCGCTCACTTGGTTCCTTTCATGAATATTCCGAAGTCTACCGAATTTGCCTGAGCATCGGCTGGGCCGAAGCTGTGAGAAAGCTGAGAGTGTCCGGCTTTCACGGACTCTTTGCACCGGCGCCGGGCGCCTTCACGGCTCCTTCACGCGCACCCGGGCATCATTGATACCACAAGGGTCGAACCGGGGAGGCACACCCGATGCTGGTCATGGGGTTCGCATACGTCGCAGCGCTGGGCCTGATGCTGCTCGGCATCTACCAAGTGGCCGCGCGGAGGATACGCCACCACTGAGCGCTCCGCGACGTCGCGGCCGTCCGGTCCGACGTCGCCACCCGCCCGGCTGCCGTCGGGCCTAGCGAGCGCGGTTCGCGAGCGGCGACCCATCGTCGCCACGGCGACGCGCGAGCGGGATGAACCGCGCCGACAGGCCGGTGGGCTCGACCTCGACGATGACCACCGTGGGTCCGTCGTCTTCCTCGTCGGGAGCGCTCGCCGTGCCCGGGTTCAGATACAGCGCGCCGTCGACCCAGAGCGCCGACGGGACGTGGACATGGCCGAAGACGACGAGGTCGGGGGGCTGCCCGTCGGGGCCGACCACGATGCGACCGGCCGCGAGACGCTTGAGGAGCCGCTTGGGCTTGTGAGCCACGACGAACCGCACGCCGGCGATCTCGCCGATCACCTCGCGCGGCAGCACCGAGACCAGGTCGTCGCTCTCGACGTTGCCAGAGACGGCGGTCACCGGCGCGATCGCCTCGAGCGATGAAAGGACGGCGGCGTCGCCGACGTCGCCGGCGTGGATGATGTGCGACACGCCGGCGAACAGCGCAAGGACGGCGGGATCGAGATAGCCGTGGGTGTCGCTGATCACGCCGATCCGAGGCCCGGCCGGGCGCGCCGCCGACGTCTTCGCAGGCTTGGTCGCCTCGAGCTTGCGCGCGCCCGTCGCGCGGCCCTTGCCGCGCCGGCCTTGCCGCCTCCGGCGCTGACCTTCCCGCTTCCGCCGACGGCCTCGCCACTCCCGGCGCTGAACTTGCCGCTCCCGGCAGCGCTCAACGCGGGCGCGTCGCCCTGGTCGTCCCCCTCCACCATGCCGCCTCCTGACGATGACTGCCGAGACGCTTGTTCCCGCTACGAGGCAAGTCGGAACCGGCCGTCGCCCCGTCTCAGGCCCCGGGGTCCCCGCCTCAGGCCCGGGGGTAGATGAGGAGCAGCACCGCGCAGTAGACGATCAAGGCGCCGGCGATGCCGAGCACGGCCAGTCGCACCCTGCGGATCCGGAAGCGCTGCCCGACGGCGACCAGGAAGAGCACGGCCGCGAGGATGACGGTGAGCCGCACGTACTCGTCGGCGGTGTCGCGAGAGCCGACCCCATGATCGTAGGCCTGGGTCGATTGGGCGCTGAGCGCCGTCGCTTGCGCGGTCAGCGGATCCCTGTACTGCGGCATGTAGCGCGGCCCCGGCGGCGCCGACGGGTTGGTGAGCGGATCGGTCTTGAGCCAGTAGAAGAAGGCGGCCGCGTAGTTGGGCGTGAAGCGCCGGGCCAGGATGGCGGCCAGCTTCGCGTTGCCCACCGTCTTCGCCTGCAGCCATGAGTCGAGATTGCCGCTGTTGTAGATGAGCTGCTGATTGCTGGTGAGCGAGACCTGCTCGGCCTGCACGCGCAGGCGCGACGCCGTGGCGTAGTCGCGGCCGCTCACCCCGTCCCATTTGGCGGCCTGGTAGCCGCTCAGAGCGGTCGAGACGGCGACGATGGCCAGCAGGATCGCTTCGAGGATCTCGAGGATCTCGAGGCGCAGGTGGCCTTCGCCCCCGGGCTGCGACTCCTGGTTCTCCCTCAGATGGGAGGCGATCTCGGCGTTCATGTTGCCTTCGGGCATCGCTGTTTCACCTCGCGGCTGGTTCCGGCGTCGCAGTACTCTACCGCGAGGCGACGCCGGACGTCGCCCGGGCGGCTACCGCGACGGCCGGTCCGACGAGGCGTCGGCAGGCCCGGCGAGCGCCGCCGGCCGCGCCGCCGAGGCCGCGGCGGAGCGCTCCAGCGCGACGGTCGCCTCAAAACCGACGAGCAGCCCGATGTTGAGCAGCCAGGCCCAGACGAGCGACGCCACGGCCGCACCGAGAACGCCGTAGACGCGCTCGTAGGCGGCAAAGCGCGAGAGGTAGAAACTGAAGCCGACCGAGGCGATGAGCATGACCACGACGGCCACGCCCGCTCCCGCCAGCGTGTGCCGAAGCCGGGGACGGCGCGGCGCCGGCGCGGCGTGGAACAGGATGGCGCACCACAGCGCCCCCACCACGAGCAGGAACGGAAAGCGCAGGAGCGCCCAGGCCTGCACGGCGGCATCGCCCAGACCGAGCAGACGTCCCAGCCAGGCGGCGACGGGGCCGACCAGCACGACCGCGGCCGCCGCGACGTCGAGAAAGCCGAGCAGCAACAGCGCGAGACCCAGGCGCCGCGGTAGTCCGGCAAGGAACCCGCGGCCGTCGCGGGCGCCGGTGACGTTGCCCGCGGCCCACATGAACGCGCTCACGTAGCTCGAAGCGGTCCAGAGGGCGAGAACAAGGCCCACGAGCAGCACCAGGAGACTGTCGTTGGTCTGCAGCACGCTGTGCAACGCGGCATCGACGAACTGCACGAACCACTCGGGCCCGAACTTCGCCACCGATTCGAGCAGACGCACGACGCCATCGCGGGGACAGCCCCACCAGACCGAGCACCGCCAGCACGACGATCAGGGCCGGCGCGAACGACAACGTCAGGAAGTACGTGAGCGAAGCCGCGACCCTGGGCAGATCGTCGGTCGTCATGTGCCGCAGGAGCGCCGCCGCGGCGGCGCGCGCGCCTCTCTGGTCCGCCCCCGCCGCCGAGGTCACTTGCGATCGTCGCCCGAGGCCGGTTCGAGCGACAGCGACTCCCCGGGCTCGAGCAGCCGCACGTCGACGTCGGGCGCGCTTTCGGCGGCGAGCTCCGCGAACTGTTCGGGCCGCCGTCTGGTGCGTTGGAACCAGGCGTAGTTGGCCTGTTTACCGGCGTAGGTCGAGCCGGGCACGTAGAGCGTGCCCCAATGGATCGGCACAGCGATGCGCGGCCGCAGCAGACTGAGCGCGTGGGCCGCGGTCCGCGGGCTCAGGTGCCGGCCCTCGGGCGGACGCACGCCCCAGGTCTCGATCGGCAGCAGGGCGACGTCGATGCGCGCGTGGAGCTCATCCATGCTGTCGAACAGGCCGGTGTCGCCGGCGAAGTAGATGGTCGACGAGCCCTGGACGATGAACCCGAGCGGATCGGTGGGCGGCGAGACGACCCAGCGCCGGCGCGTGTGCCTGGCGTGCACCGCCAGCACCTCGAGGTCGCCGAAGAGCAGGCTCGTGTCGCGGCGCGTCTCGACCACGGTCTTGAAGCCGATCCGGCTGACGGTGCGGCCCATGTGCGGCGGCCCGATGACGACCGCCGACTTGGGCAGCAGCTTGAGGGAGGGCGTGTCGAGATGGTCGAGGTGCAGATGGCTGATCAGCACGACGTCGATGTGGTGGCGCACCGCCGGGTCGGGCAGCTCGCCGAAGCGCCGCAGCGGCCCGATCCAGCGCTTGAGCGCCGGGTCGGTGAGGATCCGCAGGCCGTCCATCTCGATCAGGACGGTGCCCTGACCGACGTACGTCACGCGAGTCTGCCCGGCGGGCTGCGCCGCCCGCGGCTCGTCTGCCGGTTGCGCGTCAGCCACGGCGACGGCTCCGCGTCACTCGCTGGTCTTCCGCGTCGAAGATCGTCTACCTCGCCCGTCGCACTCCGCCGGCGCCCGGACCGGACCTCACGCGGGCCGCAAGCCCTCGCTCGCCTGAGGCCGGCGTCGCCCGCGCCTGAGACATGATTCCCCGGCGACGGTCGTCATTGCAGTCTACTACCGACCCCCGCAACCCGCGCCGTCGCGCCTGATGCTAGAGTGGTCCGGTCGACAAGGCGGGCCGGCGTGACTGCGACCGACATCCTCATCCGCAACGCCACGATCGCCGACGCCCGCGCGATCGCGGCGATCTACAACCAGGCGGTGCTGGGCTCGACCGCCACCTTCGACCTCGCGCCCGAGACGGTCGCGGCCCGGCGTCGCCTGCTGGAAAGCGCCGGCACCCGCCTGTGCATCGTCGCCGAGATCGACGGCCGCGTCGTAGGCTGGTCGTCGCTCTCGCGCTGGTCGCCGCGCGGCGGCTACGAGCGGACGGTCGAAGCCTCGATCTACGTCGCCACCGAGACGCGGCGCGCCGGCGTCGGCCTGGCTCTGGCCGGAGCGGCGCTCGAGGCCGCCCCGGGCCTCGAGGTGCACGCCGTGATCGCCCAGATCTGCGCCGAGAACGAGGCCGGGCTCGCGCTCGCCGACCGGTTGGGTTTCGCCCGGGTCGGCACCCTGCGCGAGGTCGGCCACAAGTTCGGCCGTGTCCTCGACGTCGTCGTCTGCGAGCGGCTCGTCTGAGAGGCCGTCCTCGGCGGAACCGCCTCAGCCCTCGAGCTTGATCCTTTCCGCCCGGCGGCCGGCGGTCCAGGCGCCCGACAGGGGCGTGCGTCCCCGAGTGCGGGCGAGCAGGGCGTCGATCTGGTCGAGCTCCCCCCGAGTCGGCCACCCGGCTGCCGTACGGCAACGAGAAGACGAACTCGCCGGCAAGCTCGGCGCGCTTGTCGGCCACAGCCTCGTCAAAGCGCGCCACGATGGCGCGCCAGTCGACCCGCTCGCGGTCGCTGCGCCCGAGCACTGCCAGGGCGACGAACTCGTCGTTGCCGAGGCGGGCCACGACGTCGGCGTCGCGAAACGTGAGGCGCAGCACGTCGGCGACCGCCACGACGAGAGCGTCGCCGGCGGCGTGACCGCGCCGGTCGTTCACGTCGTCCAGTCCCGCAAGCTCGGCGTGCAGCACGAGCACCTGGGCGCCCAACCGGCGCGCGCGCTGGCGCGTCTCGCCAACCGAAGCGAAGAAGCCGCGCCGGCTCAGAAGGCCGGTGAGCTCGTCGCGTGTGAGCCCTGCCGCGTGACACCTCGGCGAGCTCGCGGTGGGCCGAGATCTCGCGGGCGACGGCGAGACAGAGGCGACGACCGGCTTCGTCCACCCGGCGCAGCGACACCTGGACCGGCAGCCGATGGCCGTCGCTCGTCACGTACGTGCTCTCGAAGACGAGGCTCGCGGCCTGTCGCAGCGACCGCATCCGCCCCTGGACGGCGTGGCGCACCTCGGGGGCGTAGAGATCGCTCCAGTCCATGGCCAGCAATGCGGCGCGCGGATACCCCAGCGCCATGCAGGCCGTCTCGTTGACCTCGACGACGAGGCCCGGACCGCCGTCGTCGGACAGCTCGTAGGCGCAGATCGCGTCGCCGCACGCTTCGAAGAGGGCACGATAGCGCCGCTCGTAGTCCGCCCCGTCACGGTTGGTCGGGGCCTGCCGGGCGCCGGCGCCAAGCCAAGCGACCCAGGCGGCCACGAGGGCGGCGGCCAGCAGTACGAGCACGACGAGCCGGCCGGCGAATCCGGGGAGGGCGGACGGCAGCAAGAGCCGGACGGCGGCCGCTGCCGCCGCGCAGCTCACAAGGGTCGGCGCTATCCAGCGTCTCATGGCCTACCTTGTCGAGGTTCCCTGCACCAGAAAGGGAGCGCGCGCCCGCGGCCTTCGCTCTCTCATAAGGTCGACCAGAGACTCGTCAGGCTTGAATTTGGCGTCCACCGCGCGGGGCGACGGCCGCGGCCGCGCGCGGTCCGGCGGCTGCGACCCGACCGGCGCCGGCGCTAGTGCTCGCTGACCTCGACGCGGTTCTTGCCGAGGCGCTTGGCCCGGTAGAGGGCGGCGTCGGCCTGGTCGACGAGGCCATCGACGGTCGTGGCGTGTTCGGGCAGGCTGGCGACGCCGATGCTCACGGTGATCACCGGGGGCGCCTGGTCGGTGCCGAACGTCTGCCCCTCGATGCTGGTGCGGATGCGCTCGCCGACCGCGTGGGCCGCGCCACCATCGGCGCTCACCACGGCAGGGTCGTCGCGGCCGGCGCCGGCAAGCACCGGTGCGCGGCTTCGATCGAGACCGCTCCCCGCGAGCGCGCCGCGCAGGCGCTCCCCGGCCTGAGCCGCCCCCGCCATGCCGGTGCTCGGCAGGATGATCGCGAACTCCTCGCCGCCGTAGCGAGCGACCAGGTCGACCTGCTGCCTCGTCTGCGACTCGAGCACCTCCGCGAGCTCGCGCAACAGGGCGTCTCCGGCGCGGTGGCCGAACCGGTCGTTGAAGTTCTTGAAGTCGTCGATGTCGATCATCAGCAGCGAGAGCGGCAGCTCGTAGCGGTGGGCGCGGGCCACGTCCTGGGCCAGGCGGTCGTAGAAGTAGCGGTGGTTGTAGAGGCCGGTGAGGCCGTCGGTGATGGCCAGGTGCTGGACGTCACCGTAGAGGCGCGCGTTCTGGATGGCCACCGCCGCCAGGGCGGCCAGCGTAGTCGCGAGCTCGCGCTCCTCGTCGCTGAAGCGCCGCACGGAGCGCTTCTCGACCAGCTCGAGACAGCCCATGACCTCGTCCTTGAAGACCAGGGGCACGAGCAGGCAGCTCTTCTCGCCCCAGAACCGCATGCGGGCGCGGTCGCCGTCGGGCAGCGCGGGGTCGTCGATGCGGTTCTCGATCATGTGTCGCGCGTGGAGCACGCGCTCGAACGACGGCTGTTCATCGAGGCCCGCGCTCGAACCCACCCAGTCGCCGTCGGCGGGATGCGGCTCGCGCGCCCACAGAGCGAGGCCCGTCGTGCGGTTCTCGCCCGCATCGTAGTCGTAGATGTCGCATTCCCAGAGGTCGAGGGCCTCGGCCGTCCTGCGGGCGACGCTGGCGAGCACCTCGTCGAGTACGAGACTCGAGGTGATGGCCGAGACGATCTCGGCCGTCACGGCAAAGCGTTCCCCGACCGCCATTCCTCCCCCCTGGACCGCTGGTCCTTCCATTTTTACTCTATGCCCTTCGCCGGCCGCGCGCCACGCCCCGCCCACCGGGTATACCTGATCGTGACGGCGGCAACGCGAAAGACCGGAGGCACATGACGGCGACCGCTCCGACAGTCACCATCTACTCGCTCACTACCTGCGGCTGGAGCGCCAAGGCCAAGGCCTTCTTCCGGGCGCGCGGCATCAGCCCGTTCGTCATCGAGTACGACATGGCCGGCCCCGACCTGCAGGCGAAGATCTCGGCGGAGATGCGCGGGCACGGCGCTCGCGGATTCCCCTTTGTCAAGATCGGCGGGCACGTCGTGCCCGGCTACAGCCCCGACGACTACGAGCGGCTGCTCAAAGCCGGCTGAGCGGCGATCGGCGGTGCGCCGCATCCGCGGCGCACCGCCGATCGCCCGGACGGGCTCCCTCTAGCCGCTCCCGCGGCCGTGGTCGCCCTGACGCGAGCCGTCCGCCTCTTGAGGATCGACGTTCTCAGCCGAGCCGTCCGCCTCGCCGGGACCGGCATCCCCACCCGGGCCGTCCGCCTCGCGCTCGACCCTGTGGCGCACGCGACGCCAGAGGATCACGGCGCCGACGACCAGGGCGACCGCCAACAGGATGAGGCCGGCCAGGCTCAAGTCGTCGGCCAGCACGTCGAGGTGGCGCACGAACACGGCGGCGAGCAGGGTCACGACTGTGGCCCACACAAGGCAGGCCGCGGCGTTGAAGGCAAAGAAGCGCCGCCAGGCTACCCGGGAACCGCCCGCCGAGAAGGCGGCGAGCCCCCGCACCGGCGAGACCTGGCGGGCGATCGCCACCGTCCAGCCGACGTGGCGCCGGTAGTACGCGTCCATGCGGTCCAGGTAACCGCGCGGCACGCGCAGAAGGCGCAGCAGGCGCTCGACCACCGGGCGCCCGGCCGTGCGCCCCACGAGGTAGGCGAGGTTGTCGCCCGTGATCGCCGCCGCGACTCCCACCACGATCACCCAGGGCAGGCTGAAGACGCCCCGCTGGGCCTCGTAGGCGCCCACCAGCAGGCTCACCTCGCCGGGCAGCGGAAAGGCGAAGCTCTCGGCGGCGATCAGCACGAAGAGGATGACGTAGCCGTGCCGGCCGACCTCGTCGGCGACGTCGCGCAGGGCGCCGTGCAGGGCCACGAGCACGATGACGTGCGCCACGCCGATCATCTTGGGGGCCAGCCGGTCACGCGTGGGTTCTTCCCCGTCACGCGGCCGCCCAGCGGTGGGCGCGCCTCAGGCGCCGCCGCCCGCGGGGCGGCGGCGCCCCAACCGGCGCTCGCGAGGTCGAGGCTCTCCCCCGCCCGGCGCTCTAGCGCGAGCGCCTCGCCGACGCCGCCTGCAGCAGCTCCCGGAGAGCGCGCTCGCCCGGGTTCAAAACCTGGCCCCGGCGGCCAGCGAAACCCTGCCCCTGCATGGGCAGGCCGGCTGGCCACCGTGGCGCCTTCGCCGCGGGAGCGCCGGAGCGCACCACGCGCAGGACGCTGCGGCCTATCCTCACCTGGGCGTTGCCGGCGGCGTCGGTGGCGTGCACGACAACGTGGTACTTCCCTGGCCCGAGATTGCATTTGAAGCGCAGCCAGTAGTAGGACGGCGCCGGTTCCTGCCCCCAGTCGCCCGGGCGCTCGACGAACCTGCGCACCACCCGGCCATGCCCCTTGACGATGGTGATCGTCGCCCTCGCGACGCCGCTGGTGGCGTCACTCGCCTTGAAGCGCAGGATGCCGAACTTGCCCGTGTCGACCGCGCTCTGGCGCGGCGCCGAACAGGTCGGGCCCACCGTGTCGATCCCGACGGTGAGGCTCTCGGTCTGCTCCTCGTTGCCGGCTCCGTCGGTCGAGCGATAGAGGATCGTGTGCAGACCGTCGTGGCCGCCGCCGGCCGGCGCGTCAACGAGGACGTTCGTGCCGTCCGTCCAGCCGCCCCCGTCGAGATCGTACTGCGTGGCGCTCACGCCGGAGCCGCCCACGTCGCTCGCACTCAGATGGATCGTCACGGGCTTGCGATGCCAGGCGGAGTCGAAGTGATCGACGAGGGTCAGGGGAGTCGCCGTGTCGCCGCCCACGTCGACCGTCGAGACCAGGGACCCTTCGCCGAACGCCCACACATGCTGCGGATCGACGGCCGCTATCGCTGCGGCGCCGAGCCGCCGGCCACACGCTGCCAGGTCGCCCCGCCGTCGGTCGTCGCCAGGACGCCGTCCTCGTCGCCGAGCCAGCCGTGGGCGGGGTCGCTGAAGCAGATCGACCAGACCTGACCTTCGGCAGGGCTGGGGGCCAGGGCCCAGTTGCTGCCGCCGTCGGTCGTGTGCAGCAGCAAGTAGGTCTCTTGATCGCTCTCTGAGGTGAGGTCGAGGCCAAAGCCGGACGCCCAGCCATTGAGGGCATCGCTGAATTGCAGGGCCGTCACTTCGGCCACGTCGCCGGGCACGGCAGGCAGGCTCTCCGGCGTCCAGGTGATGCCGCGGTCGGTGGTCGCGAAGATCGCCGGCGTCGGCGGGCTCGACTGCGAAGGCTGATAGGAGCCCGCGACCCAGCCGGTCGTGTCGCTCGCAAAATCGAGCGCGTTCAGCGCCGCGTCGTTGGCCACGTAGTCGGGATGCCAGGTCGCGCCGCCGTTCGTTGAGTCTTCGATCGCGTCTGGCGAGCCCGAGGCGCCACTGTAGGGGTTGTTGCTGATCGCCCAGCCGTCGGCGGCATCGACGAACTGCACGCCCGTAAGGCCTCCGGCCAGATTCGAGGTCTGGGGCGCCCAGGAGGCGCCGCCATCGCTCGTGTGGAGGATAACGCCGCCGCCGCCGATGCCGATATCGTTGCCGACCACCCAGCCGTCGGCCGGGTCGGCGAAGCTCACCCCTGTGAGCTCGTTCGCCCAGCGCCGCACGGGGGTGGCAGGGTCGGTCTGTTCGACCCAGCGCCCGCCGTCGGTGCTGTGCAGCAGGGCGCCATCCTCATCGACCGCCCAGATGTCGGTCGCCGACAGGGCGTCGGCGCCCACGAACATGTACTGCTGGCCCGAGGTCGCGGACTGCCAGGTCGCGCCGCCGTCGGCCGAGACCAGGATTCCCTCGCCGACCGCGCAGACGGCGTCGCCGGCGCTCGCCACGGCGCCGACGTCGGACGGCGAGCCGAGCGACGTGGTCTGCCAGTGAGCGCCGCCGTCGCTCGTGTGCTGCAGGACGATCCCTTCGATGTCGCCGTACTGCGGGACCAGGGAGAAGGGGTTTGCGGCACCGGGCGCGTAGCCACCGTACTCAGTCGAAACAAGCCAGACGCCCGACGCGCCATCGGCGTGGAGGCCGGTCGCGGCCGCGTCGGCTCGCGCCGCCCGGGCCCAGCGCCGGCCACCGTCGCTCGTGAAGAGGACCGCCGAGACACCGCTGCTCTGCGACTCGGCGAGAGCCCAGCCGTGCGCGCGGTCGGCGAAGTCGAGCTGAGAGACCTGCATGCCGGCGGTCAGACCACTCGATTGGGCCGTCCAGGTCGCGCCGCCGTTCGCCGTCCGCCAGATGCGGCCCTTGGTACCACCCGCCCAGCCGTGGGTGGCGTCGACGAAGGCCACGGTGACGAAACCCTTGTAGGTGGCTGCGACCTTCAGGGTCTGCCAGGTGTCGCCGGCGTCGGTGGTCTTCAGAACGTGGCCGTCGCGCGTGCCGATCCAGCCGTGGGCGGCATCGACGAAGCTCGCGTCGCTCAGCTTCTCGGTGAGACCGCTCGGCGTCTTGTCGACCCAGGTGCCGCCGTCGGTCGTGGCGAGGATCACGCCGGGCGCTGCCGCCGTCGACTGCAGGCCGCAGGCCCAGCCGTCCTCGGCGGAGGTGAAGCTCACCGACTGGAGGTCGGCGTTGGTGCCCGTCGGCTGGGCGGCCCAGGTGGCGCCCGAGTCGGTGCTGTGCAGCACGATGCCGTCGTCACCGACGGCGAACACGTCGGCCGCCGCGGCGAAGGTGACATCGTTCAGGTTGGATGCGGGCTGCGGCATCTGCCAGAACCAGCCGTCGGCGCCGTCGGGGACGAGCGCTTGGGCCGGTGAGGCCACGGCGGCCGACGAGGCCGCCAACACAAGCGCAAGACAGAGCACGAACCGGCAGCGCCTCATTTCCGACCCCCCAAGCCTTCTCACACCATGACGGTGATCAGCATACGACGTCTGTAAAGGCTCGAACAGCATCGCCGCCCGCGCCCGGCGGCAGGCGGCAGGGCCTAGCGGACGCGCAGACCGGTGGTCGCGGCCGCCGTCTGGGGGTTGCCGGCGGCGTCGGTGGCGGAGACCACGACCTGATACGCCCCTGCCGCCAGGCGACAGACGAAGCCGTAGGTGATGGTCGTGTCGACCCGGCAGCCGGGCAGCACGACCTTCTTCGCGAGCGCGCCGCCGGCCTCGCGGAAGCGCAGCGTCACGGTCGCCGTGGGACTCCCGGGCCGGGGGTCGCTCACGAAGAAGCGCAACGTCGCCTGATGGCCGCGGACCGCCCGGGCGGGCCACTTGGCCACCGGCGTGGGCCGCCGGGTGTCGATGTGCACCGTGCAGGCGCGCTTTCGTTCGATGTTGCCGGCCCTGTCGGCCGAGCGGTACCAGACGGCGGTCGCGCCGTCGCCGGAGTGGTCGGCCGGGGCCGGAATCGTGACCGACGTCCCCTTCGTCCAGGTCGCTCCGCCGTCGAGTGAGTACTGCGTGTAGGCCACTCCGGTGCCGCCCCGGTTGTCGGTCGCGCGGAAGCGCAAGGTGACGGGCTTGCCGTGCCACGCCGCACCGGCGCCCGAGACGGTCGTCACCGGCCGAGTGAGGTCGGTGGTCACACTGAAGCCCGTGCCGTCGGGGATCAGCGGCGAGGTGGCGACCTCGGTGGCGCCGGTGTCTCCGGAGATCATGTCGATGCGCGACCAGTCGAACGCGCCGATCGGCTGCCCGTCTTCGAAGGTGCAGCCGCGGAAGCTCACGAGGCCGAAGTTGGCGACCGGCAGGATGTACCCGTCGGACAACGAGGGCGCTTCGGCTACCACCTCGACCGAAGAGCGTTCGGGTTGGATGCTCAGCTTGTCGACCGTCTCGGTGTAGGTGAACGACTTGCCGGTCGTATGGTTGACCAGCGACAGCGTGAAGCTCGCCGGCGTGTCGCCGGCGGGGGCGTAGGTCACGCTGGCCGTGACGCTGTCGCCGGCCCGGATGGCCAGCTTGTTCTTCTTGCCGGTGAGAAAGACGGGGGCGGCCGGATACATCTCATACCAGGCGTCGTAGTAGACGTCGCCCTGGAGACTGTAGCCCTCGGTGCCGATCTGCTCGACCGTCTGGGGAGTATCGCCGACGGGGTCCGCCGTGTCGCCGTCGAGCCCTACCCAGAAGGCGACGTCGGTGAAGTACGAGCTGGCCCGCACACGCGGCTGCCGCCAGGTCGCGGTGACGCTCGTGAACGGACCGCCGGTCACCACGTCGTAGCCCGACCAGTTGGGCGACTGGGTGCGAGTGCCGAGGATCGAGTGCGGCTCGCCCAGCAGCGGTTGCGGCTGACGGAGCGGCGGGATGGTGATCCGCGGCTTGGTCACAGCGCCGGCCGGCGAGCTCGCCGTCGGGGCTACGGCCCTGGAGGTCCCGGCGCAGGCCGCCGGGGCAAGAGCCGCACCGGCCAGGACCGGCAGGGCCGCCAGACCGATCGCCGGCACCGCCCAGGGCAGCACCGCCTTCCAGCGTCTCACTCGGCCCTCCACCCCTCGTGGCCGCGACGGGATCTCGCGAGTGCGCGCCCGCCGCGCCTGCCTTGCGGGAACGATTGTAGTCGCCCGCGCCGCACGACGGCAACAGTGGTTCCCGCGGCGCGGCCGCGGCCCTCAGAAACCTCTCAGCCGAGCCTCAGTACGGGGCAAGGGCCGGCGGTTACTCTGCCTGACATGGCTACAGCGACCTCGCCCCTGACGATCGTCCCACAGCGCCCGGCAAGCCCATCGGCGGCACCCCAGCTCGAGGTCGTCGTACCCGTCTATAACGAACAAGACGACCTCGCGCCGAGTGTCGCGCGGCTGCAGGCCTACCTCACCGAGAACCTGCCCTTCACGTTCCGCGTGACGATCGCCGACAACGCCAGCGACGACCAGACATGGCCGATCGCCCAGGGGCTGGCCGAGAGCCTGCCGGGCGTGCGCGCCGTGCACATCGACAGCAAGGGTCGGGGTCGGGCGCTACGCGAGGTCTGGCAGGAAAGCGACGCCGGCGTGCTCGCCTACATGGACGTCGACCTGTCCACCGATCTCGCCGCGGTGCTGCCCCTGGTCGCACCTCTCGTGTCGGGACATTCCGACCTCTCGATCGGCACCCGTCTCGCGCGCAGCTCGCTCGTTGTGCGCGGCGCCAAGCGCGAGATCATCTCGCGCTGCTACAACCTGCTGCTGCGCGCCGCGCTCGGAGCCCGCTTCTCGGACGCCCAGTGCGGCTTCAAGGCGATCCGCGCCGACCGCGCCCGCGAGCTCCTCCCCCTGGTCGAAGACACCGGCTGGTTCTTCGACACCGAGCTGCTCGTGCTGGCCGAGCGCTCCGGTCTGCGCATCCACGAGGTGCCGGTCGACTGGCGCGACGATCCCGACTCGCGGGTAGAGATCGCCGCGACCGCGTTCGCCGACCTCAAGGGCGTCGCCCGGCTCTCCCGGGCACTCGCCCGCGGCAGGCTCGCCCTGCCGGCCGCGCCGGAGCGCGGCCGGTCCCGCGTCGCGGCCGCGTCGGCCGGACCGGCGGCACTCACCCGTGAGCTCGTCCGCTTCGGCCTGATCGGGGTCGCCAGCACGCTCGCCTACCTCACGCTCTACCTGCTCGCCCGCGACGTCCTGTCGGCCCAGCTCGCCAACGGACTGGCCCTGCTCGTGACGGCGATCGCCAACACCGCCGCCAATCGCAGGCTCACCTTCGGCGTGCGCGGCGCGGCGGGACGTCTGCGCCACCAGGGTCAGGGGCTCATCGTGTTCGCCCTCGGCCTCGCCGTGACCAGCGGCAGCCTGCTCGTCCTGCACCGCAGCGACCCGCACGCCGGCCGCGCTCTGGAGCTCGCCGTGCTCCTGACGGCCAGCGTCGCGGCCACGCTGCTGCGCTTCTGCCTGTTTCGCGTCTGGCTCTTTCCCCACCGAGCCACCCGTCCGCAACTAGGAGGACCTGGATCATGATGACCGCCCTCAACCCTGCCGCGACGCCCGAGACGGACGCCCGCCTCCCAGGAACAGAGCGTGGCGAAGCGCGCAGCCCGCGCGGCGCCCGGCTACGCCGGCTATGGCGCGGTCGACCCGGCGATCCGGCCTGGGTGCGACCGGGCCTGCTCGCGCTGCTTGCCGCCGCCGCGCTGCTGTACCTGATCGGGCTCGATCGCTCGGGCTGGGCCAATGCCTTCTACTCGGCGGCGGTGCAGGCCGGCGCGCGCAGCTGGAAGGCGTTCTTCTTCGGTTCCTCCGACGCGGCCAACTTCATCACGGTCGACAAGCCGCCAGCGTCGCTCTGGGTGATGGACCTGTCGGCGCGCCTGTTCGGCGTCAACTCCTGGAGCATCCTCGCACCCCAGGCGCTCGAAGGGGTGGCCTGCGTCGGCGTCCTCTACCTGACCGTGCGCCGCTGGTTCGGCCCGGCCGCCGGACTGCTCGCCGGCCTCGTACTGGCGCTCACCCCGGTGGCGACGCTGATGTTCCGCTTCAACAACCCCGATGCGCTGCTCGCAACGCTGCTCACGCTGGGGGCGTACGCCGTGACGAGAGCGATCGAGAAAGGTAGCACCCGCTGGCTCGTGCTCGCCGCCGCGTTCGTCGGCCTGGGCTTCACCACCAAGATGCTGCAGGCCCTGCTCGTGCTGCCGGCTTTCGCGGCCGCCTACGCCATCGCCGCGCCCACCCCGCCGTGGCGCCGCGCTCGCCAGCTCGCCGCGGCGGGCGCCGCCCTGCTCGTCTCGTGCGGCTGGTGGGTGGCGATCGTCCAGCTCTGGCCGGCGGCCAGCCGCCCCTACATCGGCGGCTCGCAGACCAACAGCGTCGTGGAGCTGATCTTCGGCTACAACGGTCTGGGGCGGATCACCGGCAACGAAACCGGCAGCGTCGTGCCCGGCGGCGGCGCCCGCGCCGGAGCGTGGGGCGCCACCGGACTGGAGCGGCTGTTCTCTTCGTCGTGGGGCGGTCAGATCGCCTGGCTGCTGCCCGCCGCGCTGGCCTTCCTCGTCGCGCTGCTGTGGCTCTCCCGGCGCGGGCTCCGCACCGACCGCACGCGCGCCGCGGTCGTCCTGTGGGGCGGCGGCCTGCTCGTCACCGCCGTCGTCTTCAGCTTCGCCCAGGGCATCATCCACGAGTACTACTCGGTGGCTCTGGCCCCCGCTATCGGGGCGCTCGTCGGGATCGGCGCGACCGCGCTGTGGGCTCGCCGCTCCGCAGTCGCCTGGCGCCTGTGTCTGGCCGCCATCGTCGCGGCGACCGCCGTCTGGGCGTTCGTGCTGCTCGACCGCTCGCCCGCCTGGCTGCCGTGGCTGCGGCCCACCATCCTGGCCGTGGGCCTGCCGGCCGCCGCCGCCCTCGTCGTCGCCGACCGCCTGGCCAGACGGGCCGCGACGGCGCTCGCTGCCGTGGGCGTCGCGATCGCCCTGGTCGGTCCCGCCGTCTACTCGGTGCAGACGGCCTCGGCGGCGCATTCCGGCTCGCTGCCCAGCGCCGGACCGGCGGTGTCGGGCGGCAGGGGCGGCGGGTTCGGCCCCGGCGGCGGCGCCGGACTGCGCTTCGGCGGGACGACCCTGCCGGCGGCCCAGGCCGGCAACGGCGCGACGAGCGCGGGCGGCGCGGCCAAGGCAAACGGCGCGCCGGTCGCGCCGACCGGCGCGCAAGGCGGCGGCGCCCCTCCTGTACAGGGCGCCGGCACCGCGGCCACTCAAGGCGGCGGCACGGCGGTCGCCCCGGCGGGAGCCAACGGCTTCGCCGGAGCGGGCGCGGCGGGGAGAGCGGGCACCGGCGCAGCCGGTGGTCTGCTCGATGCCAGCACGCCGAGCGCCGCGCTGGTGGCCCTGCTCGAGCGCAACGCCGACCGCTACACCTGGGTCGCGGCGACGGTCGGCGCCCAGTCGGCGGCCGGCTATCAGCTCGCCACCGACGATCCGGTGATGAGTCTCGGCGGCTTCAACGGCAGCGATCCGTACCCGAGCCTCGCCCGCTTCGAGGCCCTGGTGAGCGCCGGCAAGGTGCACTACTTCATCGCCGGCGGCATGGACGGCCTGGGCAACGTCGCCCCCGCCGGCAGCGCCGCCGACGGCGCGGCCGCCACGACGGGCGCCGCGGGCGCCAGGGGCGCCGGCGCCCAGGCATCGGGCGGTGACTCGGCGATGAGCGCGATCAGCGCCTGGGTCGAGGCGCACTTCACCTCCCGGACCGTGGGAGGAGTGACGGTGTACGACCTGACCAGCCGCAGCAGCTAGCGCGACGCCCGAGAGGAGAGGACGACCCCGTGCCGGTTCCCGGCCTCCTGCATCCCGACCGCCCTCTGCGCCGATCGGCGCCAGCCATGCCGGATCGCGGATCCCCGGCGTCCGTCGCGCGCCCCGCCGGGGCGGTCCGTTGGGCGACGCCGCGCGACGACGACGTGCGGAAAGCGGTCGTCGCGGTGGTGGCCGACGCGCTGCGGGCGCGACCTTACGACCAGGTGACCTACACCTTCGTCGCTCGCCTGGCGCGGGTCTCCCCGGCGGACGTGCGTCGGTGCTTCGCGTCCAAGGCAGAGATGGTCCTGGCGGCGCTGCGGCCGGCCTCCGGAAGGCCGCCGGAGCGGGCGGCGCTCGCGCTGTCGGGCGCCGAGATCGTGACCCGCCATCTCGAGCTCTGGGAGACGGGCGACAACGCGGTCATCCTGCGCTGTGTCTGCGCGGCCGCCGCGACAGACAAGCGTCTGGCCGTTGCCGTTGAGGCCCGCACAGTGGCCGCCCTGATCGCACCGTTCGCCGCCCGGACGCAGACTACCGACGCCTGCCCGCGAGCGCGCCTCGCGGTCTCGGCGCTGCTGGGCCTGGCCGTCAGCCGGTACGTGCTCCGCCAGGAGCCGCTGGCGTCGGCCGACCATGAGACCATCGCGGCGTGGGCCGGTCCCGCCGTCGACTACTTCCTGAAAGGTGAGCTCGGCCGCTCGGCGTGATGCCGGCGGCAGAGACGGCCGGTCCGTCAGCGAGCGGCCCGGTTCCTCTCGCGCACCGCCTGCCAACGGCGCCCAGCCTTGCGCAGGTTGAAGGCGCCGATCACCATCACGACTCCCCAGGCGATGGCGGCGAGGCCGACGAGCACGCCGATCAGGGTGACGGTCGCGCCCGGCCAGACCACCATGAGCAAGCCCAGCACGATCAAGGCGATGCCCACCGCCGCGTCGTGACCGCGTGTCTCGCGGGGGCCGCCAAAGGCCGCCACCGCGCGTACGACGCCCCACGCCAGGACGGTGATGCCGGCGACGACCGCCACCACCTTGAGCGTCTCGCCGGGCCAGGCGAGAAGCACGATACCGCCGACGATGGCGACCACGGCGCCGGCGAGGTGAGCGCCCCGAGCCCCGCCCCGGCCCATCGTCACGAGTTGCGCCACGCCCATGAACAGCAGGAACAGCCCGGTGAGCCACACCAGCGCGCCGAGGCTGCCGAAGGCGTGGCTGAGCACGACGATCCCGAAGACCACGGCGATCACGCCGAAGGCGAGCAGCCAGCCCCAGTTGTGCGCCGCCCAGCCGGCTCGCCGGTCGCGCAGGTGCGCTTCGCGCCTGCTCATCGCGATCTCCTCCTGCACGACGATCCTGTCGTCGTCGGCATGCGACTCTGCGTCGCCGCGCGTGTCTTCCATCCCTGGCCTCCGTCGCTAGCTGACCCTCCATGACCATCGTCCCGGACTCCCGGACAACGGTCTGTTCACGTGATACCCAGGCGCGACATCCCTCGCACCGCGCGCTCACCGTGATCTCTCGAACGACACACCGATTCCTCACCCGGACCGCGCACACTACGCGCGAGACCGGTGCCTCGTCGCGCCGGCCGAGGACCGGTAACCAGGACGAGAAGGAGCGGCGGCCATGACGACTGGGCTGTCTCGAGTCACGATCCGCGGCGTCGAACAGAGCGACTACCAGCGGGTGCTTGCGGTCATCGACGGCTGGTGGGGCGGACGCATCATGAGCACGCGTCTGTCGCGCGTGTTCTTCGAGCACTTCGGCCCGACCGGCTTCGTCGCCGAGGCCGACGGCGAGCTCGTGGGCTTTCTGCTCGGCTTCGTGTCGCAGACCTACCCCGGCGAAGCCTACGTCCACTTCGTCGGCGTGCGCCCCGATCGCCGCCGCAGGGAGCTGGGCACGGCCCTCTACGAGCGCTTCTTCGGCGCGGCGTACGAGCAGTACTGCTCGGTCGTGCGGGCCGCGACCTCGCCGGTGAACAAGGATTCCATCGCCTTCCATCGCGCGCTCGGGTTCCTGGTCGAACCCGGCAACGGCGAGATCGACGGCGTGCCCGTCCGCCGCGACTATCCGGTGCCGGGCGAGTCGCGGGTGCAGTTCGTGCGCAGCGTCGCCGAACGCCACGGGCTCACGCCGCTCGACGTCGGCGATCGGCTCGCCTGCTGACCGTCGAACCAATGGCGGCCGGCGCGACGACCGGCCATCCCCTGCGGCAAGCGGCCCGCCGCCCGAACGATCGGGCGGCGGGCCGCAGTGCGCGGGTCCCCGAGGTCACGGGAACCCGGCGGGGCGGGGCGCCGGGGAGAGCGCCCCTGGCAAGGAGTGTCACCGTCACGCAGCATCCCACCCGATCATGAGGATCCGATGAGCGCGGGGTGAGCATCTGTTGAGTAACGCGGCCGGCCGCCGCGCCCTCCGCCACCGCCTACCCCCGACGAACCCGGACCGATCGTCGACTCCCGCCGGGCGTCGATCGCACGAGTAGCTCAGCTTTTCGGGCGGGGCTGCCGATGACAACTGTAGGTCAAGCCAGAGGAGGTCATATGAAGCGCTTCACCAAAGGTCAGAGGGGTTTCACCCTCATCGAGCTCCTGATCGTGATCATCATCATCGGTATCCTGGCCGCCATCGCCATCCCGATGTTCCTGAACCAGAGGAGCAAGGCCAAGGACGCGGCGGTCAAGGAGGGCATCCACAGCATCCAGATCGGTGTCCAGAGCTACGCCGTCGACAACAACGACACCTACCCGGCGGCCATCGCCACCAGCGCAGTGCTGGTCGACGGCACCGGTAAGGCCTACGTCGACAACTGGCCCAAGAACCCGTTCACCAACGTCGGCATGAAGGACTCACGGCGATGGGTGACTACACCTACACCATCCCTGCCAGCAACACCTTCCGGCTCGTTGGCCACACCTCCAACGGCCTCGACTTCACGGTTCCTTGATCGTAGTCTGATCGACTTCGAGTAAGGCGAGGGAGGCGCTCCGGGGGGAGTCGCCTCCCTCGCCGGTCTGGAGCGCGGGGCCGGCCTCTCGAAGACGAGAGGCCGGCCCCGCGCCATTCGCATGGCCGCAGCCGCCGGCGCGCGAGAAGCGTCCCCCGTCTCAGGCCTCGGCCAGCACCATGACGATGGTGGCGACGGCCAGGACGAGGCCGATCGCCGTCGTCACGGCCAGCGCCCACGAGTCGAGCGGCAGCGGCCGGCTGGATCCGAGGGCGACCCGGATGCGCCGGGCGCGCACGAGGGCGTAGCCGATGAGGAAGATCCCCAGCACCCCGTAGCCGGCGCCCAGCAGCCCGTAGACCAGGTGCGAACCGCCGATCAAGGCCGGTAGCAGGCGCCCGACAGCCAGCGCGACCCCGATCGCTCCGAGCCCGGTGCGCAGCCAGGCCAGATACGTGCGCTCGGCGGCGAGGTAGGTGCGCCGCGGCGCCGAGTCGCGCAGCGCGGCGGTGTCTTGCGGCGCGCCGGTGTCTTGCGGCGGGCCGGTGTCTTGCGGCGCGGATGTGTCGCTGGGCGGCGATCCCACGGTCGACCTCCGGGTGTTCTGGATGGAGCCTGTCGGCGAGCCTACCACGAGGTGTCCGCCAGGCGCCGTTCGACGGGCGCCGGCACCTACAGCCGGGCGTGGATCAGCGGCCAGAAGGCCGGGTCCTCGCCACCCATGACCCAGATGGCGACGCCGGCGATACGCGGTTCCTGGGCGGCGACGAACGCGAGCTTGGCGGCGATCGAGGCCGGATCCTGAAAGTAGACCGTGTGCTCGACGCCGCCCTGCGTGTAGCGGAAGAAGGCCTCGCCCGACGACGAGCGCATCACGACGGCGTGGTGTCGTGCGATCAGCGCCTGGGCGTCTGACCAGAGCAGATAGCGCGGCGTCCCCACGCCCCAGTCGAGCCCGTAGAGCGGCACCCCGAGGTAGATCTTGGCGGGACTCGCCTGCGACTCGGCGTAGGCCAGTACCCGGGCCATCCAGACCGGCGAGGAGAGCGGCCCCGGACCGGTGAACGAGCCGTGCTCGCCGAAGGTCAGCACCTTGAGCTCGTCGGCCACGCGGCCGAGGGCGGCGTAGTCCTCGGCGGCCCGAGCGCCGGCTTCGGTGCCCGACGGGTAGTCCGAGGTCTTGTCGTAGACGTCGATGCTGAGCAGCTTGCCGGCGGCATGCAGCCGGGCGGCGAGAAGCTCGGCGAACGCCGAGAACGAAGCCCGGTCTGAGGCGCGCAGCGACTCCCAGTCGAGGTCGATGCCGTCGTAGTCGTGGCTCCGGCAGAGAGCGACCAGGTTCGCCACGTGGCGGGCGCGGGTGGCCGGCGTCGCCAGGATCGCCTCGGCGATGGCGGGATCGAAGGCGGTGTAGTCGTTCAGGCGGTTCGTGACGGTGGCAAAGACGCGCAGATGGTCGGCATGGGCCTGCGTCACGAAGGCCGGGTCCACGGATTCGGGCACGAGCGAGCCGTCGGGGCGGGCGTGCCACCAGTCCAGATCGACCTCGTTCAGAGCGTGCGCGGCGGTGGCCGCCTGGAGCGAGCGCGCGTCGCCGCGGCTCCAGGCGGCCACCGCGTACGACGCGCCTGGCGTGGGCGCCGCGGTGCGCGACCGCGCCGGCCGCGGCGAGGCGGTCGAGCGTCGGGGGACCGGCGTCAGGTTACCGGCCGCAACCGGTCCCGGTGTGCCATGAGCCCCGAGCTGCGCCCAGGCAAGAACCCCGAAGACGATGGCCGCCAGCAGCCCGCCGGCGACCGCGAGGCGCACGGGCAGGCGGCGACGACGGCTGCGGTAGATGTGGCGGCTCTCCATACTCGCCCGTGAGTATAATCAGGTGAACCCGAGGCGGAAGGCGACCGTGACACAGGCAGCGGGGCCGGTCCCCGACAGGTACTCCCGACAGATTCTCTTCGGCGGCATCGGCGCCGAGGGTCAGCAGGCGATCGCGCGAGCATGCGTGGCGATCGTCGGCTGCGGCGCTCTGGGCTCGATGCAGGCCATGCTGCTGGTGCGCGCCGGCGTCGGCGCCGTACGGCTCGTCGACCGCGACTTCGTCGAGGAGAGCAACCTTCAGCGGCAGCTCCTCTACGACGAAGACGATGCCCGCACCCTGCAGCCCAAGGCAGTCGCCGCCGCGCGGCATCTCCGCGCGGCGAACTCGCAAGTGAGCATCGAAGGCTTGGTCGACGACCTGAATCCGGCAACCATCGACCGCCTGCTCGACGGGGCAGACATCATCCTCGACGCGACCGACAACTTCGACGCCCGCTACCTGCTGAACGACTACGCGGTCAAGAGCGGTACGCCGTGGATCTACGGCGCCTGCGTGGGCTCCTACGGCGTCACCTTCCCCATCCTGCCAAACGAGACCGCGTGCCTGCGCTGCATCTTCGAAAGCGCCCCGCCACCGGGCGTCACCCCCACCTGCGACACCGCCGGCGTCCTGGGCGCGATCGTCGGTGTCGTGGCCTCGCTGCAATCGGTCGAGGCTCTCAAGCTCGCCGCCGGGCGGCGGGCGGCGCTCAACCGCAAAATCGTCATGCTCGACCTCTGGCAGAGCTCCTACGATGAGCTCGGCCTGCCCGACGCCGACCCGCGCTGCCCCTGCTGCGGCGAACGTCGCTTCGACTATCTCGAAGGACGCGAGGGCTCTGAGACCTCGACGCTGTGCGGGCGCGACGCCGTGCAGATACGCGCACGCGGCGGTACGACCCTCGACCTCGACGCGTTGGCCGGGCGGCTCGCGCCTCTCGGCCGCGTCGAGCGCACGCCCTTTCTGCTGCGGGCCGACATCGATGCCTGGCGGCTCACCGTCTTCGGCGACGGCCGGGCCATCATCGGCGGCACCGACGACCCGGCCGTCGCCAAGTCCGTCTATGCCCGCTACATCGGCAGCTAGGCCGCACGTGCAGGTCGACGCCCGACGGGCCGTGCGACTCTTCGCCGGCCGACGAGAGGCACGGTTCGCGAGGCGGCCGTGATCTATTTAGACAACGCCGCCACCTCGTTCCCGAAGCCCGCGGCGGTCTACCGCGCCATCGAAGAGTTCGCCCGGGCCTCGGGCGGCAACCCCGGCCGCGCCGGGCACCGCCTGGCGGTCGAAGCCGAAGCGATGATCGACGACACACGCCGCCTGGCGGCGCGCCTGTTCGGCGCGCCGCGCCCCGAGCGCGTCGTCTTCTGTCTGAACGCGACCGACGCCCTGAACATGGCGATCAAGGGCGTCGTGCGCCCGGGCGACCACGTCATCACCTCGGTGCTCGAGCACAACTCGGTCAACCGGCCCCTCAACCGGCTCGAACACGACGGCGTCATCACCCTCACTCGCCTGCCGGCGACCGGCGATCACCTGATCGATCCCGACGCGCTGGTCCGCGCCTGGACTCCCCGCACCCGCCTCGTCGCCGTGACCCACGTCTCGAACGTCACCGGCACGATCCAGCCGGTCGGCGCCCTCGGGCGCATCGTCCGCGAGCGCGGCGGCCTGCTGCTGGTCGACGCCGGGCAGAGCGCCGGCGTCGTGCCGGTCGACGTCGCGACCGACCTGATCGACCTGCTGGCCTTCACCGGCCACAAGGGGCTGCTGGGCCCGACAGGCACCGGCGGCCTCGTGGTCGGCGAGCGCGCCGAGGTCGCCGCCTGGCGCGAGGGCGGCACGGGCGGCGACTCCACCGACCCCCTGCAGCCCGTCGAGCTGCCTTACCGTCTCGAAGGCGGCACGCCGAACGTGTTCGGCATCGCCGGGCTGCGCGAAGGACTGCGCATCGTGAGCGAGCGCGGCGTCGAGGACATCCTCGCCCACGAGCGCGCACTCCTCGCCACGTTCCTCGGAGCGCTGCGCCGGCCGGAGCAGTTCTCGTTCCACGGCGCCGACGAGGTCATCCTCGGTCGCGGCGGCGAGGGCCGGGTCGGCCTGCTCTCGTTCACGATGGCCGGCTACGCTCCCGACGAGCTCGCCACCCTGCTCGACCAGCACTTCGAGATCGCGGTGCGGCCCGGGCTGGACTGCGCCCCGTACGCCCACCGGCACCTGGGCACGTTTCCCGCCGGCGCCACCCGCCTCAGCGTCGGCTTTCTGAGCACCGAGGACGACGTGCTCGGGGCCGCCGCCGCGCTCAACGAGCTGAGCGGCGCCTGACGCGAGCAGAGGTCGCCCTCAGGGCCCCTGCAACAGGCCCAGAGCGCGCGCCTCTTCGACGGCCTCGGCCCGCGAGCTCACGCCGAGCTTACGGTAGAGCGCCTTGCCGTGAGTCTTTACCGTATTGGTCGAGACGCAGAGCCGCTCCGCCATCTGGGCGAGCGGCAGGTGCGTGGGCAGCAGCTCGAGGACGCGCAGCTCGGCCGGCGAGATCGGATCGGATCGCGACCGGCCCTTGAGCCCCAGGCGCAGGCGCTGCAGCCTGGCTTCGAGGACACCGACGCCGTAGCCGGTCTTGACGACGGCCAGCGCCCGGGCGCTCCAGGCATCGGCCGCCTCGAGATCGCCCACCTCGAGAAAGCACTCGCCGAGGACCACGCCGGCGAGCACGGTCATCCAGGGCACCGGCACCATGTCGTCGGCGATCGCGGCGATCCTCTGGGCCAACTCGGTGAGCTCCCCCTCGCCGGTCCGCGCCAGGATCCTGGATTGGGCGAGCAGCAGGGGCAGGGTGCGGCGGTGACTGCCGAAACCGAGCTCGGCGAGGCGCTCGTCGGCTTGCCTCGCGTAACGCTGCGCGTCCTCCCACTGTCCCTGGTCGCCCGAGATGAGCGACAGCAGGCCGAGCGCGGCGATCTCGATGACCTGGTTGCCGGCGGCGCCCTCTTTGGCGGCGACCTGGAGATGGCGCGCGCCACGCGTCTCGACGCCGGTCAGCCACAGAGCGGTGCCCAGATGACACTGGGCTTCCGCATACCAGCCCGAGCCGGGACGGCTCTCGAGCCTCGCGGCGAGCTCCGCGTCCTCTCGCATGCGCGGCACGCCGTCGGGCGCCAGCGTGGCCCGCAACAGAGCCTGCGACGAGCGCAGGGACGCGGTTCCGTCGGGCGAAGGGCTGTCGTCGACGCGGGCGCGGCAGGCGGCCGGCATCCAGCGGCGCGCCGCCTGCCGATCGCCGATCGCCGAGTACACCCAGCCGGCGGTGAGCGTCAGCGCCACGTGGGAAAGTATCTGCTCGTCGCTGAACGCCTGGAGCATGCGCCGCACGGTCTCGATCTGACCGCGCTGCCAGTAGCGCGTCCAGCTGCCGGCCACGACCTCGGCCGCCCGGTCGTGGTCGCCGGCCTGCAGCAGATGGAAGACGCCGCCCGGCACGTCGCCTTTGTCGAGATACCACCGGCCGGCGTTGCGGCACAGCCCGGCGACCGCGTCGGGCTCGCGCCGCTCGAGCTCGGACCGCAGGAACTCCGCGAAGAGCTGGTGGTACCGGTACCACTCGCCGCGATCATCCTCGGCCGACACGAACAGGTTCTCGTCGGCCAGGCGCGCCAGAACGGCCTGAGCGTCGTGGCGCCCGGTGACGGCGTGACAAAGAGGCGCCGAGAGATGCTCCACCACCGATGTCCGCAGCAGGAACTCCTGGGTGTCGGGCGTCTGCGTCGAGAAGACCTCGCCGAGCAGGTAGCCGGCGATCTCGCGCAAGTCGCCGTGCACCACCGCCCGCCACTCGCCGGCCGGCCGGCCACCGGCGGCGGCCGCGGCGAGGTACAGTCCCGTCGCCCAGCCCTCGGTGGCTCGCATCAGGGCGTCGAGATCGTCCATGGCAAGCGAGAGGCCCAGCAGACCGAGGAGCTCCTCGGTCTCGGTGCGGTCGAACGCGAGCCCGGCTCCGCCGAACTCCGCCGCGGCCCCCGCGACGCGCAGGCGGGCCAGCGGCAGCGGCGGGTCGACGCGCGTGGAGACGGCGATCTGGCCGCCCGCCGGCAGGCAGTCGAGCAAGGTCTCGACGATCCTCCAGCATTCGGGATTGACGACCCGCTGAGTCTCGTCGAGCACGAGCAGGAACGGCGGCGCCGCCGCCACCGCCGTCGCCAGGGCCGGCACGACACGCTCCCACACCGGAGGGGCGGCCACGTCGAGCATCTCCCCGAGCGCGGGGTCGAGAGCCGCGACGTCGGCGAGCGCGGCCGTGAGGTAGACCAGCAGCAGGACGGGGTCGTTGTCGGCCGTGTCGAGGCGCAGCCAGGCGACGGGTCGGCTCTCGCCCACGACCCATTGCAGCAAGGCCGTCGTCTTGCCCGAGCCGGCCGCGGCCGACAGGAGCACGAGCGGCGCCTCGGAACGACGCAGGGAGTCGAGGAGCACGCGGCGCGTCACGAGCCGGACGTGGGTCCGGGGCGGCCCGAGCTTGGACGGCAGCGGCGAAACGAAGGCCCGGGGTTGCGGCCGTGCCCGCCACCGGCGCCCGACGGGCGCCGCGGTTGCCTCTCTGACCTTCTCGCCGTGCCCGTGCCTCATGACTCTCCGGAAGCGCCGACTGCGAGCTTAGCGTACTGGCCTCCGCCGCACCTCACAACAGCGCTCCACCCGAGTCTCGCACGATTCGGCTCCGCTGTTCAGCGTTGGACGGCCGTGATCGAGAGCCGCGGGCCGAGGGAGAAGCCGCGGGCCCGGCGTGAGAGCTCCGGGGCCGAAGCCCGCCCAGCTCACAGGCGATTCACCCGACACGGGTGACGACCGGCCGCCGTCGCCGGGCTAGCCTCGTCTCGACAGCCGGAATGGGCGCAAGACCACCACGAGAGGAGACGACGATGGCGACGATCCAGGACATCGATGCGAGCGCCTCGCACCCGGCGCACGTGTCGTGCGCCGACTGCCGCTTCGGCGCCGGCTACCCTCAGGGTCCGCAGCGGCTGATGCGTTGCGTCAACCCGGGCCACCCGACGTGCGGGCAGTTCCTCCGGGGCCCCGTGACCTGCGAGGGCTTCGAGACCAGTGGCGAGCGGCCACGGCAGGGGCAGGTTCCCGCGGCGCCCGACTGGGCCCGCTGCGGTGACTGCAAGCACGCCGACCTGTTCACCGTCGAGCCGGCCTGCGCCTGCAGCTACATCGTGCTCGGCAGCCACCGGCGGGTGCGCAGCCTCGACGCGCCGGCCTGCGATTCGTACGCGCCGCGCCTCCACACGGACCTCACGCTGCAGGCGTGGGACACCGCCGGCGTGGCCTGAGGTCATCAGAAGGCAGCCGCTGGGGTCCGGGCGTCCGGCTCACCTGAGTCGGGCCCGTCGTCGCTCCCTGACCTTTGCGGCACGCCCGGCGCCGGCCGCGCTCTCGGCCGCCGGGCGCGCCTTTACGAACCCGGCGCGCCGTCCTTGAGCATGTTGAGCTGGTGGGTCATCTTGTGGATCGCCGTCGTGAGCTCGAGTATCTGGTTGGAGAGCTCGATGATCTTCTCGTTCTGGTGCTCCTCGGTCTGCACGGTCTGCCACTGGGCGTCGGCCAGCACCTGACGGCGGGCGTCGGCGCGGTTCTGGCTGATCATGACGAAGGTCGAGAGGAAGATCGCCTCGAGCGAGACGATCATGGTGAGCAACCCGTACGGGTAGTGCTCGATGCCGATCACGATCCACAGCGTGAACCAGACGATGTGGACGTAGACGAAGGTCATCGACCCCGCGAAGCTGGTGATCGCGTCGGCGACGCGCGACTGCGCGCTCTGCAGCCGCAGCTCCTCGTGGCGCAGGAGTGCGGGGTGCTGGGGCGTCGCGGGGGGCGAACCGGCTTCCATGAGGCTCCTCTCGATCGTTTGCGCCGCTGGCCGAGACGTCGGCCGACCGGCCGCGCCCGAGAGCGCTTCGATCCCCTTCCCGACCCGCGGCGCAGCGTGTCCTCGCGTGCTGTTCGACCGGCTGGGCCGATCTCCTCTCGGCTCGCCGCGGCAAAGTCGGGCCGCGATTCTCAGGAGACTCCAAGGCGGCGCTCAGAGTCTCCTCAGTGCGGCGGGTTACAACTCTCGTGACAGGTGACAGTCGCCGGAACTACCGGGCCTCGCCGCAATCGCGCGAGACGGGGAACACTCCGGTGCAGGCAACGACCATGCGGAGGCACGATGTCGGATCCAACGTCGCCGGGCGGGCTCTTTGAAGGCCCGAACCCCGACGAAACAAGAGCAATGGAGACGCGGGCCATGAAACCCGTCGACCGCCCTGAGGCGGGTCCTCCGAACACGGCCTGGAGCGCGCCGTACGGCGGCTGGGACCCGCCCCGCCCGGCGGACGGCGGCGGATACCCGCCGAGCCCATCGGGCCCGATCTCGCAACCCCCGTATCCCTCGTGGGAAGGCGCGCCGCTCCCGCCTCGCCGGCATCGCTTCGCACGCGTGGCCGTCAGCGGACTGCTGCTCGCCACCGCCGTGTTCTTCGGCGTGGCGATCAGCCACGACTTCTGGCAATCGCACGTCTCGACAGCGTCACAGACGCAACCCATCGCCGGTTCCGGAGCGAGCGGCTCGGCCGGCTCGGCCTTCGGCAACAGCGGCGGCTCCGGGTCGGCGGGATCGGGCCAGCTGCCCTTCGGCTTCGGTGGCGGCTCCGGGTCGAGCTCCGGCTCCACCGGGTCGGGCTCCTCGAGCGACGTGAGCTCGATCGCCTCGGCGGTCGGCCCCGCTCTCGTCGACATCAACGTCACGCTTGGGTATCAGTCCGGTCAGGCGGCCGCCACGGGGATCGTCCTCACCCCGTCAGGCCTCGTCCTCACCAACAACCACGTGGTCGACGGCGCCACCGCCATCAGCGCCACCGACGTCGGCAACGGACAGACCTACACGGCGACCGTCGTCGGTTACGACCGCAGTCACGATATGGCCGTCATCCAGTTGAACGGCGCCTCCGGCTTGAAGACGGCGCAGCTCGGCGACTCGTCCAAGGTCACGGTCGGCCAGTCGGTGGTCGCCATCGGCAACGCCGGCGGCGCCGGCGGCACGCCCAGCGCGGCCGGCGGTCAGATCGTGGCGCTCAATCAGCAGATCACCGCGGGCGACCAGGGCTCCAGCAACACCGAGCAGCTGACCGGCCTCGTTCAGACCAACGCCGACATCCAGCCCGGAGACTCCGGTGGGCCGCTCGTGAACAGCGCGGGACAGGTCATCGGTATCGACACGGCCGCGTCGAGCGCCAACTCGTTCAGCTCGACGGAGACCCAGGGCTTCGCGGTCCCGGTGAACACGGCGATGGCGATCGTCACGCAGATCCAGAACCGCCAGGCCTCGTCGACCGTGCACATCGGGCCGACTGCCTTCCTCGGCGTCGAGCTCGACCCCAGCGGTCAGAATGCCTTGGGCAGCGACGGGTTCGGCGGTCAGTCCGGTTCGTCTAGTTCCGGCGCGGCCGTCGCGGGCGTGCTCTCGGGCTCGCCCGCGGCGCAGGCGGGCCTCGCTAACGGCGACACGATCGTCTCGGTCAACGGGCAGACCGTCGACTCCCCGACGACGCTGAGCACGCTCCTGGGCACCCACAAGCCTGGAGACCACGTGCAGATCGGCTGGACCGACCAGTCGGGCGCCCAGCACACGAGCACCGTGCAACTCGCCACGGGGCCAGCCGCCTGACGGGAGCCGCTCCAGACCGGCACTGAAAGACGAAGGCGCCCCCGCCGCTCATGCGGCGGGGGCGCCTTTGCGCTTCTTGTCACGAAAGGCCGCCGGCGACGGCGGCCGGCACGGCACTAGGAAACCGTGACGAGCGTGCCGAGGGGGTCGTACTTGTACACCACGGCGGCGGCGCCGTACGGCAGCTCGACGCAGCCGAGGCTCTGCGGCCAGCCGTAGGAGCCGCGCAGAAAGCCGTGGACCGCGTCGCCGCCGTTGAAGTAGGCGACATAGGGCACGCCGGGGTCGCTGTAGTGGCTGCCGTCGGGGTTGGTGCCGCTCATCGTCGTCGACAGATAGCGGGCGTAGACGGCGAAGGTGCCGTAGGGCGTCGGGCGCTGGGCGATGCCGGTGTTGGTCGGGCTACTGAGGATGACGCGGCCGTTCTGCCAGACCCTCAGCGTCTCGGGCAGCGAGGTGGAGACCTCGATGTAGTCGTAGGCGCGCTTGCTGACCTGGTGCCGGGCGATCGACTTGCAGCAGGGCGCTCCACACGCTGCGCCCGACGACGCCGTCGGCGGCGAGCTTGTGGTCGGATTCGAAGGCCATGACGGCGCCCTTGATCATGGTCGTGTACTTGAGCCGCCGCCACTGCGCGGCCAGCGCAGAGGGGGATGTGGCGGTAGCGCCAGGCAAAGACGCCCGACAGCGGTCTGAGCGAGACGAGGTCCTGGTTGCGGGGCTCGTGGCTCATGGCCGATACGTAGATCTTCTTGAGCGTCGTCTGGCCGCCACTGCCCGTCGTCTGCCTCATGACGGGGAGCACGAAGCGCAGCGGCAGGTACCCCAGCTCGGCGAGGAACTGCTGGAGACGCAGCGTCGACGAGGGACCGCCGACCGTGAACGCCAGAGCGTAGGTGCGCTGCAGCCGAGCGCCGTCGGCGGCGAGGACCCCGGCCGCGCCGCCGGGAACGGCCACGTGGACCTTGGTATAGATGGGCAGGTGACCCCTGGGGACGAACTGGAGCGTCGAGCCTTTGACGATCTTCCAGGCGCCCGGCACCTTGGGGGTGAGCTTGGGCAGCGGCGTGCCGGTGGCGAGCGCCGCCGAGAAACGGACCCTGATGGAACTGGCAAACGAGACGTTGCCGGCCTTGGCCCGCGGCGACACGGAGATGACCTTGAGCTGAGGCGGCGGGGTCGGCGAGGCGCTCGGCGAGGGCGAGGCGCTGGGACTCGAGGATGTCGACGGCGAGTCGCTCGGCGTCGGCGAGGCGGACACCGTCGGCGAGTCGGTCGGCGTCGCGGCGAGCGGCGCGGTCGACGCCGAGGCACGCGACGCCGCTCCAGCCGGGATCAGGGCGAACGTGGCGCCGGCCACCAGCGCGACGGCGACCAGCCCTATCACCGGGAGCGCCGATCTGACGACGTTCTTCTTCACAACATCTCCCTCCGGCGCCGGACCCGCCGCTCAGTCTCACCGCTAAAGACCGAGCGGCGGCTCGCCTCTCACGATATGTTCCCGTGCACAGTGTAAACGGAAGGGCCGCTGAGCAAACCACGACCCGCGCGACTACTCTACACGTCGAGCCGGTCCATCGTGATCGCCGCGCCGCGGCAGCCGGTGGCGCAGACCCCGCAGCCGCGACACAATCCGGCGTCGATGGTGGGCACGACGAGCTCGCCGCCGGCGGGCCCCGGTGCGCGAACAATGGCCCCGAACGGGCAGCGCGCCGCGCAGCGGTTGCAGCCGTCACACGAGGCGGCGTCGATGCGGGCCAGGTAGCGCGAGAGCGGCCAGAGCTTGACGGCGTCGAGGCGTTCGCCGGCGAGTTGCGGAAAGCAGCAGTCCGAGCAGCAGGTGCAGATGCCCCGCATGGGGGTGCCGGGCACGCCGCCGGTGTGCATCAGGCCTTGCCGGTTGGCCTCGCGGGCATTCTCGACCGCCCGCTGCGGCGAGATCTCCCAGCCGAGATCGTGCCAGTGGCCGTGTGGACCCTCGAAGCGCAGACAGTTGAGGGTCGGCTTGCGGCAATGGCCCATGATGGCGCGACAGTCGCACGGATAGAGGTAGACGTGCTCCTGGCCGAGCAGGATCGTCTCGACTTCGTCGAGCAGCAGATACGTGTGATTCTCGATCGGGTCGATGGCCTGCCCGGCCTTGACCGCCTCGACGTAGGGACGGGCCTGCTCGACATACGACGAGAACTCCCACTCCCGCAGGCGGTCGCGCACGTCGTCGGGCAGGTCGAGCCAGCCCTCGAAGAAGGTCCAGACCACGAACCGGTCGTGGAACGAGGCCGCCGCATAGCGCCCGCGGGGGGCACGCTCGAGCACGCTGCGGCGAAAGGCGCGCTCGAGAAACGCGCGGAACTCGCCGCGGGCGATGTCGGGTGCAACCTCGCGCCGCAGGGCGGTGATCCCCTGCGGCCCGCCGGCCAGAGCGGCCACCAGCGCGGTCTCAGCCGTCTCGTAGAAGCGGTCGAGGTACGGCAGGACGAACTCGGGGGCACCGACCGCCTGAGCCACGAGCTGCAACGGTGCGGTCGTGCCACGTGGGACGATCGACTCCCCGGGCGCCGGCGCCGGCCTCAGTCTGGTGTCGCCTTGTTTCATCGCCACGGGAGCATCCTTATTATGATAGCGCGTTTTCGGCGGCGCTTCAGTGAGACCGGGGGCCGCGCAGGGCGCACCGCCTGGATGAGCCTAGATGAGGTTGCCCGGAGGTCGCTCCTCGGGCGGGGTCTCGTGAAGCCACGCCTCGAAGGCCGCGCGGCGGCGCGCCGCCGTCGGCGTGGCGCAGGGGCCACCCCGCGGCCGGGTCAGGCGGGGACGAGCGCCTTCGCGCGTTCCCGCAGGCGCCGGCCACGGTTACGCAGGGCCGCGCGATCCGCCTTGCGCCCGCAGTCGTCGCGCTCGGGGATCCCCCACGAGGCGGCGCGCTCGATCTCGTCCAGCGCCTCGGCCGTCTGCCCCAGGCCCTGGAGCACCAGCGTGAGCCGGTTGAAGGCGACGGGCAGATCGCGTCTGACACGGCGCTCCTCGAGCGGCGAGTCGCACCACTCCGTGAGAGCCTCGATGACGCCGCGGTAGAGCGCCACAGCGTCTTGCGGATCGGACTTCTCCAGGGCGCGGGCCGTGCGCAGAAGCGCCGTCGCGTCCTGCAACAGCCCGTCGATCTCCTCCTGCGAGGCGCGCTTGTCTTCGTGGAACGCGGCGACCGCCGCCGCGGTGGCGCGCAGGCCGTGCCCAGCCGCATACTCGACGAACTCGCCCTCCTCGTCGGGAGCGAGGCTTTCGTGCTCGAAGAAGACCAGGCAGCGGCAGCCTTCCGGGTTGCCGCAGCGCGGGTTGGGGGCCCAGCCGACGGCGGCGGCGATGTCGGTCGTCTCCCGGCCGTCCAGGGCGCGACAGGCCGGACACGTGCCGTCGTCGCCAAGCGCCGAGTAGATCGCGCCGGCGATGGTGAGGCGCTCGGGCCCGGCCGCCGCCCCACTCGTGGCGAGAGTCACCGCGAGTAGCTCGCCGGGCTTCGCGGGCACGAAGAGGGCGATCTCGGCGCGGCACGCGGCGCAGACGCCGCGGGCGTCGACAGTGGGCGCCTCACGCCGACACAGCCTGCACTCCGGCGGCTGGGCTGTGACCGCGGCAGGTACCGGCTCGGCCGCCGGCTCCGCGAGCACCGCCGCCGGCTCCCGCGTCACAGGGGCGACGTCGGCCGGGACGAGCGCGCCGCAGGTCGCGCAGAACGTCGCCTTCTCACCCATGGAGAGTCCGCAGACGTGGCAGAACCTCATGACACCTCCCGGCAGGTCGGCTCGTGGAGAGCAGGTATCGCGGTTGCGATGCGCGACCTCCCTGCAAGTCATCGGCGCGACCGGCGACTTCGTTAGGGGGCCGGCGCTCGCGCAGCCCACCCTCGCGTCGACTGATCAGGCGACATCGCCGCTCACGGTTCCGCGGACCTCGGACCGACGGCTGCATCCACGATCTCCTGAGACGCGGAGGCATGCGGCGAGCGTCGGGCGCTGCCGGCGGCCGCAGCGACGACGGGGCCCGGCGGCGCCAGCCGCCGGGCCCCGTCGTCACCTGAGCTCCGCTAGTTAGTGCCGCTGGTGAGACCCAGGCCAGTGCTGCGCCTTCCAGGCGCCGCGATGCGACGGCGCGTGGACGGTCGCCGGGCTGCCCGGCTGACGGAGCAGCCAGGCCGGCCGCAGCCCGTGGTTCAGGCGGCTGCCCATGGAGCTGTCCGGCAGGCCCGAGGGCCACCACGGCGGCCTGAAGTCGGGAGCTCCGCTGCGCACCACCCGCAGGAGATTGCGGCCGATCGTCACCTGGCGGTTGCCGGCCCAGTCGGTGGCCCGGACCTCGACGCGGTAGGTGCCCGGCTTGAACCTGCACTTGAACCGCATCCAGTAGTAGGAGGGAGATGGGGACGCTCCCCAGTTCCCGGAGCGTTCGACGAACCTGCGCAGCACGCGGCCGTGAGCGCCGACGATCGTGATCGTCGCTTCCTTGACGCCGCTGTTCTCGTCGGTCGCGAGGAAGTAGAGCGTGCCGAGCGTGCCGCTGTCGACCACGCTCTCACGCGGCGCCGAGCAGGCGGGACCGAGCGTGTCGATGCCGACCACGAGGCTCTCTGTCTGCTCCTGGTTGCCGGCGCCGTCGGTGGAGCGGTAGAGGACGGTGTGCGTGCCGTCGAAGTGGTGGTCGGCGTAGGCGGGGATGGTGAGGGCGGCGCCGGGCTGCCACGCCCCGCCGTCGATGCTCGTCTGCGTGAGGGCGACTCCCGAACCACCGACGTCGTTGGCCGTGAAGCCGATGGTCACCGCATGGCGCCGCCAGACGGAGTCGTTGTGCGGGTCGATCGTCACGGGAGCGGCCGTGTCGACGCTCGCATCGAGCGTGCCGACGAGGAAACCGTCGCCGAACGCCCAGACGTGCTGCGGGTCGGTGGCGGTGATGGCTTCGACGCCGTCGCCGGCGGCGACCCGCTGCCAGGTCGCGCCGCCGTCGGTGGTGGCATAGACGCCGTTCTGGCCGCCCACCCAGCCGTCGCTCGCGTCGCTGAAATGCACCGTCGTCGCCAGGCTGTCGTTGAGACTGGGTACTCGTACCCAGGTCGCGCCGCCGTCGGTGGTGTGCAGCACCCAGCCTTCGAGGGCGTAATAGGTGAAATACCCGTCGCCCCCGTAGCTCGTGCCGACCGCCCAGCCGTCGCTCTTGTTCAGGAACTGCACTCCGGTCATGGCCGGCGCGCCCTTGGGCAGCGTCTCCTTTGTCCAGGTGAGGCCGGCGTCGGTCGACGAGAAGACGGCCGCCAGCGGGAAGGGGCTCGAGTTCGAATACCAGCCGCCCACTGCCCAGCCCGTCGAGGCATCGACGAAGTCGACCGCGCTGAGCGCGGTGTTCCCGGCGACGTACTGGGGGATCCAGGTGACGCCGCCGTCGGTGGTGTGCTGCATGGTGAGGTTCGGCCCCGGGTTCCACCCGGAGTTGTCGTCGCTGATCGCCCAGCCGTGCTGGGCGTCGATGAAGTCGACCCCGTCGAGCTCGCCCGACAGGTTGGACTGCTGCGGACCCCAGGTCGCGCCGCCGTCGCTCGTGTGGAGGATGACGCTGCCGTCGCCGAACTCGTCGCTGGCCCCGACGACCCAGCCGTCGGCCGCGTCGGGGAAGCTGACCCCCATGAGCGCCGCCGTGCCGCGCAGGGGAACGGGCTGCTCGACGAACCGCGAGCCGTCGCTCGAGTGCAGAAGGGCGCCGCCCGATTCGACCGCCCACACGTCGGTCGCGGAGACCGCGTCGGCCGCGGAGAACCAGTACTGCTGGCCCGAGCTGCCGGACTGCCAGGTCGCCCCCGAGTCGCTCGAGACGAGGATGCCGTCGCCGACCGCGCAGACCGACGCGCCGCCGGCCGCTATCACGTACGGCATGGCCGGCGCGGTCACGCTCGAGGTCTGCCAGCTGAACCCTCCGTCGCTCGAGTGCCTGAAGACGGTCGGGCTCTGGGTATCGTAGTAATCCATCCAGTCCTGGCCCACGAGCCAGACGTCGGTGGGGCTGCCGGCGCAGATGCCGCTCACCATCTGGGTACCGGTGTCGACCGGTCGCCAGAACCGGCCGCCGTCGTTGGTGGTGATCACCAGGGAATCGCCCCACTCGTCCTCGGCGAGAGCCCAGCCGTCGTTGCGGTTGACGAAGTCGAGCTGGATGACGGAGGTCTGCGGGTTCAGGCCCTGGACCCTGCCGCCCGTCCAGGTCTTGCCGCCGTCGGTCGACCTGAGGATGCGGCCCGCGGCGCCACCGGCCCAGCCGTGGGTGGCATCGACGAAGTCGACGGTCACGTAGCCTCTGTAGGACCGCCCGAGGACGATCGTCTTCCAGGAGGCGCCGCCGTCGGTGGTCTTCAGGATGTGGCCGTCGTAGGTGCCGATCCAGCCGTGGGTGGCGTCGACGAAGCTCGCGTTGGTCAGCGACTCGGTCAGGCCGCTCGGGGTCGTGTCCGCCCACGAGGCTCCGCCGTCGGTCGTGGCGAGGATCACGCCGGGCTCGGCGGCCGTGGCCTGGCCGCCGCAGACCCAGCCGTCCTCCCCGGAGGTGAAGCTCACCGACCAGAGGTCGGCGTCGGTGCCCGTCGCCTGGCCCGCCCACGTGACGCCGCCGTCGGTGCTGTGCTCGATGGTGCCGCCCACACCGACCGCCCAGTACTGCCCGCCGGCGAAGGTGACGTCGCTCAGGCCCGTCGACGGTTGCGGCATCTGCCAGAACCAGCCGTTCGGTCCGTCGGGGACGAGGGCGCAGGCGGGAGCGGCGAGCACGGCCGCGGCGACCGCGGCGATCAGCGCGACACAGGCGACGAGCCACGGGCGTCTCATGGATGTCCCCCTCGCGAGGAAGCTTGCGTCACGATCGACAGACGCCGCTTTCCGGGGCGCTCCCGGGGCCCGGCGCATCAGCGCACCACCAGCGTGTTGACCGCCACCGCGGTGGACGGGTTGCCGGCGGCGTCGGTGGCCGCGACGGCGAACCGGTACGTGCCCTTGGGCAGCCGGCAGATGAAGTCGTAGTCGCGGGCGCTGTCGACCGGAACGGCCGCGACAACGACCTTCTTGACGAGCCGGCCGTGAGCGTTCGAGATCCTGATCGTCACCGCCGCCGTCGAGCTACCCGGGCGGGGATCGTCGACGTAGAACCGCAGGGTGGCGTGGCCGCCACCGATGGCGACCGCCGACCACTTGGCGATGGGCGTCGGCCGGCGCGTGTCGATGCGCACCTTGCAGGCGCGTCTCGCCTCGAGGTTGCCCACCTTGTCGGCCGAGCGGTAGAGGACCCTGTTGAGGCCATCCTTCGAGTGGTCCCCGGGGGCGGGCACCGTGACCGAGTCGCCCTTGACCCAGGTGACGCCGCCGTCGAGCGAGTACTCGGTGTAGGCGACCCCCTGGCCGCCGGGGTTGTCGGTCGCGTGGAAGCGCAGCGTCACCGCCTTCGAGTGCCACTTCTCCCCTGCGCCGGTCACCGTGGTCACGGGCGGCGTCACGTCGGTGGTGACGGTGAAGCTGGCGCCGTCGGCGCCCAGATCCGAGGTCTCGTCGACGAGCGAGTCGTTGTACTCCGACAACATGTCGATCTGGTTCCAGTCGTAGGCGCTGATCGGTTGGCCGTCGAAGGAACAGTCGCTGAAGGCGACGAGGCTGTAGTCGGAGGACGGCACGATGTCGCCGAAGTCACTGCTGGGCGCCTCGGCGATGACCTCGGCCGACGCCAGCGCCGGCACGACGCTCATGAGCTGCACCGTGTGGAACTCTTTGCCGGTGGTGTTGTTCACGAGCGAGAGGGCGAAGGTCGCCGGGGTCGTCCAGGTGACGGTGCCGGTGAAGCTGTCGCCGGCATGCACCGCCATGTCGATCGTCACCGGGTAGAGCGGGTACATCTCATACCAGGCGTCGTAACCGGCCACGCCCTCGCTATAGCCCTCGGTGCCGATCTGCTCGACGGTGTCGGAGTTGTCGCCGTCGAGACCGACCCAGAAGGCGGCGTCCGAGAAGGTCGCGCCGGTCGTGTGCACGCGCGGCTCGACCCAGGTCGCCGTCACGGTCGCGAAGGGCCCGTCGGTGGAGTCGTCGTAGCCCGACCAGTTGTACGAGGTCGTGACCGTGCCCCCGGCGTGAGCGCCGAGCGCCCGCGGCGTCGCCGTCGGCTGCGGACCGGTCCTCGGCTGGGTGTGAGTCGCCGGTCGCGTCGCGGCCGCGGCCGCGGCCGGCAGGATGGCCACCGCCAGGACCACCGCGGCAACGCACGACAACTCCAGTAACCAACGTCTCATCGCAGCCCCCCAGGTGCCCGCGCGCGGCGGATCGGCATGGCATTCGAAGGATAGCACGAGTCGGTTAGCAACCGGTTAGCCCGTCGACCGGATGGCCCTCCCGGCTTCGCCCCGGGCCCGGCGCCGCCGCCGGCGGTCAGAGGAGCCGCGAGAACAGGCGCGAGACCGAGTTGCGCAACCTGGCGCGTCGGCCGAGCGCCCACCAGTCGTCGATCGTGAAGGCGCGGCAGGAGCGCAGGTCGTCTTCGTAGACGGCGGCGTAGTCGGCGGCGATGGCCTCGTCGTAGATCACGCAGGAGACCTCGTCGTGCAGGATGGTGCTGCGCACGTCGAAGTTGCAGGTGCCGATGATGCACCACTGCCCGTCGACCGTGACCGTCTTGGCGTGCAGAAAGCCGGCCATGTACTGGTAGACCTTCACGCCCGCGTCGAGGAGCTGCTTGTAGTAGGCGTGGGCGGCGTGGAACGGCAGCCTGCGGTCGGGCACGCCGGTCATCATGAGGCGCACGTCGGTGCCCGACAGCGCAGCCGCGCACATGGCGGTCATCAGGGGCTCGTCGGGCACGAAGTAGGGCGACTGGATCCAGACCGTCTCGCGCGCCGCCAGCAGGACCACGATGTAGGCGTCGCGGATCGACTTGAACGGCGTCGCGACGCTCGAGTGCAGGACCTCCACGGGCGGGTCGCCGGCGCCGACCGCGGCCCGCGCCGGCGGCGGGGAGCCGGTCAGCAGGTCGCCCCGGCCCTTGTTGACGCGCCAGACCAGCGCGAACAGCACCTCGAACACGGCCACCACCGGACCGGTCAGCCGTAGCGACGTGTCGCGCCAGACCGCGAAGCGTGGGCCGCCGTCGATGTACTCCTGGGCCATGTTCATGCCGCCGGTGTACACGGCCCTGCCGTCGATCAGGGCGATCTTCATGTGGTTGCGGTAGTTGATCTGGGCGAGCCGCTTGTAGCAGGCCCTGACCTCGGCGCCCGCCGCCGCGAGACGCTTGAGCTCGTCTTTCGAGTACCTGAAGGACGAGAGCCAGTCGTAGAGGATGCGCACCTCCACGCCGTGCGCGAGCCGTTCGAGAAGGATGTCGGTCACCCGGGCCGTGAGCTCGTCCTTCTCCCAGATGAGGTACATGAGGTGGATCTCGTGCTCGGCCCCGGCCATGTCTTCGAGCAGGCGGGCGAACTTGTCGGCGCCACGGTGATAGACCTCGACCGAGTCGGCCGGCAGCACCGGGAAGCCGGTGACCTGGCGGCCCATGACGACGAGCTTGCCGGCCGGCGTGCCGGCGAGTCGCCGCTCGACCCGGGCCGTGTAGCCGGCGTTGGCCTCGTAGGTCGGCCCCAGCGCGACGGCCGCGAGCTCGGCGACCTCGGCGCGCCGCCGGTCGCGCTCGGGCGTGTCGCGCCGGTAGTTGCGGCCGATGAAGAAGTACAGGACGATCCCCAGGACTGGCACCAGGGCGATGACCAGCAGCCAGGCGAGGATGGCCGTGGGATCGCGGTCATCGGTGACGAGGGCGATGACGACACCGCCCACCGCCGCCAGCAGGGCGAGGACCAGGACGAGCGCGACGATCTCCGCGAGCGACACGGCCACGAACGTGGCCAGGGCGGCGAGCGGGCAGGGCAGGGCGATCACGATCCCATTCTAGCAGCGGCGCCGGGGCGCCCGTTGACGGGCGCCCCGGCGCCACATGGCTTGCCCCGGGCGCGCGGGGAGGCGGCGACAGCCGCCTCCCCGCGCGCCCGCCGCCTTACTCCTCGACCGCCACGTCGGCCGCCTGTGACCGCCGCTTGAGGAGCACGTAGAGGCCGCCGCCCACGGCCGCGACCACCACGACCCCGACGACGACCAGCACGCCGATCAAGCCCGCCGGGGTGCTGCTGCCGCTGGTCTTGGGTCTGACCGAGAGGTAGGTCGCAAAGCCATACGGTGGCTCAACCACGTTGCCCACCTTGGCGGGCATCTCCACCCAGTCGGCCCACCTGGCGGTGTTCCAGGCCTCGGTGTCGTCGGAGTAGGCCAGCGGGATGTAGGGCGACTGCTGGTAGATGATCTGCTGGCACTTGTAGACGAGCTGCAGGCGCTTGGCGACGTTCATCTCGGTCGACTGCGCCGTGTACGTGGCGTCGTAGAGCGGGTCCGACCAGGCGCAGTCGCTCCAGCCGTTGATCTGCGCCGTGGTGAGGTAGCTCAGTGAGGGACCCGGGTCGACATCGTTGTACCAGCCCCACAGGAACATGTCGTAGTTGGGCGTGAAGACGCCCTTGACGGTGTTGTACAGATCGCTTTCGAGGGCGCCGTCGTCGAGCGTCGAGAGGGTGATCTTGAGGCCGAGCGCTCGGAACCAGCCCGTGATGAACTCGCCGCAGGCGATGCCTTGCTGGTAGCTGCTGCGGGCGTAGAGCCGCAGCGAGATCGGCTTGCCCTGCTTGTTCAGGCGGACGCCATTGACAAGGGGATAGCCCGCCGCCGTCAGCATGTCGCCGGCCTTCTTCAGGTTGAAGCTATAGGCCTGGTCGGCCGGCGGCGTCCAGTGCCAGTCGGGGTTGTGGTAGTAGTTGGCGGTGATGATGGTGTCGGCCGGCTTGGCCATGCCGCCGTAGGCGACCGCGCAGAGCTTGTTCTTGTCGACCGCCCACTGCAGCGCCTGGCGGAACTTCCAGTCCTTGAGGACGGGGTTGCCCAGCGAGGGGCCGCCCGTGTAGCAGTTGAAGCCGAGCTCGTCGTAGCCGTTGACGTACACCGGCCGCACCTGCACGCCCTTCACGTGCGACAGCATCTGCATCTGCGCCTGGAGCAGGCCGGTGCAGCCGTCGAGGGCGCCGGACTTCATGTCCTCGCCCATGGTATCGGGGCTGGTGTACTCCTCCCAGACGACGTCGTCGACGTGCGGCGCCCCGCCCCAGTAGCTCTTGTTGGCCTGCATGACGAGGTAGTTCGACTTCTTCCACTGCACGCACTGGAACGGCCCGCTGCCCACGATCGGCGGCGTGTTGGGGAGAGTATGGACGGCCGTCTTGACGGGGATCTTCGCCCAGATGTGCTCGGGCAGGATGGGGACCTCGGCCAGGTTGGCCAGCAAAGCTGGCTGCGGAGACGAGCAGTCGATGCGCACGGTGTAGTCATCGACGGCGATCACCTTGACGATGCTCGTCATGTAGCTCGTCCAGTTGGCGATGCTGTTCTTGACGATGTCGTTGTAGGTCCAGGCCACATCGCGGGCGGTCACCGGCGGACCGTCCTGCCACTTGGCGTTGTGGCGCAGCGTGAACGTCCAGACCTTGCCGTCGGGGCTGGTCGTCCACCCGGTCGCGAGACCGGTGGTCTTGTTCGGCGCCACGTCGGTCGTGTTCAGACCGACGAGGGTGTCGTAGTTCATGTACCAGACGGTGAACGCCGCCGCGGTCGTGCCGATGAACGGATTCAAGTTGTCGGGGCCGGCGGTCCAGCCCAGCCTGAGGATGACCTTGCCGCTGACCGGCGCCGGGCTGACGCTCGACGCGAGCGCCGATGTGATGCCCCAGACGAAGCCGGCCAGGAGCAGCGCCATGGCCGCCAGCAGAACCGTTCGACTCCAGGACAGGCGTTTGCGTTTCATCGAGGCCCCCTGCTCATTTTCAGCGTCCGCGGGTCGCGAACCCGCGCCGTCACGCTTCGATCTGCCCCCACCACTCCCCGGAACAAGAACCGATTCTATACGCATCATCGCGTTCGGCAAGGCCGCGTCGACGCCTTGCTTGCGACCTCCGCAGGCCTCCTATATGTTGACGGCGGAGGGGGAGACGAGGGCCATGAACAAGCGCGCCTACTTCTTACGCAAGATCGCCAACGCCCTGCTGACGATCGTCCTGGTCGCCTCGTTCAACTTCTTCCTGTTCCGCGTCATGCCGGGCAACCCGGCGCGGCTCCTGCTGCCCAAGGGCAAGGTCTCCCTCGCCGCGATCCAGCAGCAGGAAGCGGCCTTCCACCTGAACAAGCCCATCGTGGAGCAGTTCATCTACTACTGGTCCGACACGGCGCGGCTAAGGTTCGGCTACTCGTTCGCCTTCAAGGTGCCGGTCACCCAGATCGTCGCCCAGCGCATCTGGCCGACGATCATCCTCTGCGGCCTCGGCACGCTGCTGGCGACCGTGATCGGGATGGTCGAAGGCGTGATCGCCGGCTGGAAGCGCGGCAAGACCTTCGACACGGCGAGCACCGACATCAGCATGGTCATGTACGCCATGCCGACCTTCTGGCAGTGCCTGCTGGCGATCATGTTCTTCTCGGTCGCGCTGGGCTGGTTCCCCGTGGGCCGCGAGTCGACCCCCATGGCCCACTTCGCGATGTGGGGCCCGATCCCCCTCGACTTCACGACCCTCAAGACCCTGATGTACCACATCACGCTGCCGGTCATCATGTTCGCCCTGGGCTACTACGGTGAGTACCACCTGATCATGCGCAGCTCGCTGACCGGCGTGATGAAGGAGGACTACGTCCTGACGGCGCAGGCCAAGGGACTGAGCAGCAACAACATCCTCTGGCACCACGTGGTGCCCAACGCCATGCTGCCCACGGTGAGCCTGGTGATGATGAACCTGGGCTTCATCGTCTCGGGCGCCATCTTGATCGAGAGCGTCTTCAACTGGCCGGGGATCGGCCTGCTGTCGTTCCAGGCGATGGACGCCCACGACTACCCCGTCATGCAGGCCGTCTTCATGCTGGGCAGCGTGGCCGTGATCGTCGCCAACCTCGTCGCCGACATCATGATGTACTACATCGACCCGCGGGTGAACGCCTGATGCCACGCCGCATGAAGCTGTGGGTCGTCCTGTGGACGCCGGTCGCCTGGCTCGCCCTCGAGCTCGTCAAGTACCCCAAGAACGTCTCGCTCTCGAGCGGAATCGTGGCCATCGTCAAGGGCTTCTTCGCGCCGTCGATCGGCAACTACCCGCCACTGCTGCTGCTCCTCGCCGCCATCGCGGTCGTGGTCTGGGGCGGCATGCTGTACTTCGGTCGTGGCGCCTCGCGCGCCTACCCCCTCACCGTGATCGCGACCGGCGTCGCCCTCGCGGTCTGGGGGCTCGTCAACGGCGGCCTGCTGAGCGCCGGCGGGTTCAGTATCACGAACCGCACGGGCCACTACACCTGGCTGTGTCAGACCGTGGTCGTGGTCCTCGTCGCGGCCTGCGTGTGGACGTGGGCCGAGGCGCACCCCGAGCGCGCCGCGCTCACCGTGCGCAACGCGCATCGCACGTGGGCGCTCTACCGCTCGAACCGCCAGGGCATGCTCGGCCTGTGGATCATCGTGGCCTTCGTGGCCATGGCCCTCCTTGCACCCTTCCTGGCCAACCACGCCCTCCTCGCACCCGGCGCCGGCATCGGCCCCGCCTTCGAGCGCCCGACGGCCAGCTACTACCATCTCATGGGCACCGACGAGTTCGGCCGCTCGATACTCGCCGAGTTCATCTGGAGCGCCCGCATCTCGCTCGTCGTCGGCCTCATGGCGACGATCATCTCGTCGGTCCTCGGCGCCGCCATCGGCATCGGCGCCGGTTACTTCGGCGGCTGGACCGGCGAGATCTTCATGCGCATCACCGACGCCTTCCTCGTGATCCCCTGGCTGCCCCTGGCGATGGTGCTGGCGGCCGCCTGGGGCCACAACTACGTCATCGTCATCGTCATCATCGGAGTGACGAGCTGGCCGGGCACGGCGCGCGTCGTGCGCGCCGACGCCCTGCGCGTCCGCGAGCTGCCCTTCATCGAGCGCGCCAAGGCGATCGGTTCAGGCAACCTGCACGTCATGAACAAGCACGTCCTGCCCAACGTCTTTCCGCTGATCTTCGCCAACACCATCCTGGTGGTCGCCGAAGCGATCACCGCCGAGACCGAGCTGTCGTTCCTCGGCCTGGGCGACCCGCTCAACTTCAGCTGGGGCACCATGCTCCACAACGCCTGGAACTCGGGCGCCGCCACCCTGCCGGCCTGGTGGTACATCCTGCCGCCGGGCATCGCCATCGTCTTCGTGGTGCTGGCCTTCACCTTCATGGGTACGGCCTTCGACGAGATCCTCGACCCGCGGCTGCGCAGCCGCGAGCAGACGGCCGGCTACGACGGCGGCGGCCAGCCGCTGCTGGCGGCCGACGTCGCCGTGCCGCTGGGCGGTTTCGTGCTGAACGAGGGCGCGCCGCAGATGCCGTACGGCATGGAGCGCGAAGAAGAGCGGCGCGAGCGGGCGCCGTAGGCCCCGCCCCTTAGGCTTCGGGCGGCTTTTCGCGCCGCGCCCGCATCCCCGCCCTGACCAGACGAACGCGGTCGCGCAGCTCCCCTCCCCAGGCCATCCAGCGCCGGGGACCAAGGAAGATGGCGACCATGAACGCGGCGATCATCACGCGGCCGAGGTTCACCCTGACCGGCTCCTCTCTCGGTCTCTCCCGACAGACAACGGCGACAGCTTCATGGTATGCCGCCGACCGTGGTCGTCAACGATCGCCCGCCGGCGACGAGCAGGACGCTCCCGCTCAGAGCGCCGGCCAGAGGCGCACGACCGACGAGCCCCGGCCGGCCGCGCGCGCGGCGGCCGGCGCCGTCGCCGGCCGCACGTCGAGGGCCGCCGGCGGACAGGCCTCGGCGCACAGGCCGCAGCCGGTGCACCGTGACGAGTCGCACGAGAGGACTCCGTCGGCGAGCACCAGCGCCCCGTGCGGGCAGTACCGCGCGCAGAGACCGCAGCCGATGCAATCGCCGGTCGCGAGGATCGTCGCCAGCGGTAGCGCCGCGGGCAGCGGCACGTCGTCCGCCGCGCCGCCACCGACGAGCAGGTCGAGATCTTCGAGCAGCCGCGCGTGGGCGACCGGCGGCGGCGCCTGGGCGTGGAGGTCGCCGACGGTGCGCCGCTCCGGCGCGAGGCCCTCGGCCGTGGCCCGGCGGGCGCCGCGCGAGAGAAACGAGAAGAGGTCGCGCCGCGAGAGCCCGGGAGCCGCCGGCAGCGCCGCCAAGCCGTCGCCAGGGGCGCGGCGGCGCTCGACCGCGAAGCCGCGGCCCAGCGTCGCCAACGCCGCCTCCGCCGCGGTGACCGCGCTCTGCGCGGTCAGCCCGGCCGAGCGGTCGCGACAACCCTCGCAATCGCCGCTCGTGAGTGTTACGTCGGGCAGCCCGGCGGCCGCAGCGCCGATCAGGTCGGCCGCCGAGAGCCCGCCGAGACACGACAGCACCACGGTCGCCGCGCGATCCCCGCCGTTCCCGCCCTCGCCCTCCGCGTCCCCGGCGAACCGACAGGCGAGTGTCGCGTGTCGCGGCTCGCGGCGCGCGAGTTCGGCGAACCGCGCGCGCAGTGACTCGGAACGCGTGGAAAAGGCCAGCGCCCCCGTCGGGCAGACCGCCGCGCAGGCGCCGCACGAGGTGCAGCGGTCGGGCTCGACCCGCAGCCAGGGCGACGGCTCGACGGCGTCGGCCGGGCAGACGTCGAGACAGCGCCGGCAGGAGCTCGCGCGATACCGGGTCGCGACGCAGAGCGGCGGCGTCACGTCGGGCAGACGCGCGTCGAAGGCCCGCAGACCGGCGTCGAGCAGCTTGAGCCGATCCACGCCAGGTCCCCCGGCTACTCGGGCCGGCCGCCGGCGAACGGCACACCGAGCTCGGCGACGAGGTGGGCGTCGAGCAGGTCGGCCAGAGCCCTGTAGAGGTCGGCCGCCGACGCCGCCCGCACGGCGGCCGCGAAGCCGGTCAGAAAGCGCTCGGCGTGCTCGCGCAGGAACGAGTCGAGCGAGCACCGCAGGCCGTGGGCCGCATCGGCGTCGTCGCACGCCCACGCCTCCTCTTCGCGGCAACAGAGATGGAAGAGGAACTCGAGCTCGATCGTGACGTGATCGGGCAGCTCGCGCGGCGCCTCGACCGGCGCGACGCCGGCGGCCTGGTAGGCGGCGGCGGCGTACGCCGCCGCCGCCCCGTTCAGACGCGCCGGCCGGTGTTCGCCGACATCCAGGTACTGCGAGGCGTAGCACATCACGGCCGGATGGCCGGGACCGGTGAAGAGGCGGGCGTACTCGACGGCGAGAGAGCGCAGGGCGGCGGCGGAGCTGCGCTCCGCCGCCGCCCCAGCCCGCGAGAGCGCCGCGAGCGCCGGCTCGTACAGCGCGGCGTCGTCGCCCAGCCAGGCGACCGCCTCGCGCAGTCCTTCGACCAGCTCCCCGGAAACGAGGGCGTCGAGGTAGGCCGCCGTCGGCTCACCGAAGCCGAGGGCCAGCGCCTGGTAGACCGCCGCCCGCCGCGCGCAAATGTCGGCCAGGCGCGCGGCCGGCTCGCCTGGCGGCGAGCCGGCCGCGGTGCCAGGGGCGCCGCCGTCCGGGAGTCGCGGACCTGAGACATCCACCGCCTAGGACTTCTCCCGAAGAGGCAGATAGAGGGCCGCGAGCGTAAACAGCAGCGCCGAAAGCGCGACGATGCCGATCACGATCAGGAACTCCCAGACCGACGGGAAATACACGCTGCTGGTCGCAAACGACGAGCCGCTGGGCTGGGGGATGCCGAGTGGCGTGCCGGGCGCCAGCTGGATCGGCGCCTTGCCGAGGCCGATGACGATCAGGTTGGCACGATGCACGTAGATGCCGATCAGGGCCAGCACCGAAGCGATGACCACGATCTGCGGCCGACGTCGCCAGGAGGCGACCGCCACGAGGACGAACGGGATGACGAGCCCCACCACGATCTCGACGGCGAAGCCCGGCGCGTAGCGACCGCTGAAGAGCTCGTGCACGGCGTCGGTCGGGATGCCCGGGTAGTAGCCGGCCAGGACCTCGCAGAGCACGAGGAAGGCCTCGACGGCCAGGAACACCGCGAGCAGACCGCCCAGGAAGCTCCCCAGCTCGTCGCCGAACGAGACCCGTCCGCTGCGCCGCACGACGAAGGCGATGATCGTCACGAGTGCGAGTCCCGAGACCAGAGCGGAGCTGATGAAGAGCGGCGGCATGATGGCCGAATACCAGAAGCCGCGCGAGATCTGCAGCCCGAAGATCCAGGCGGTGATGGAGTGCACGAGCACGGCGGCGGGCAGCGCTATCCAGGCCAGCCCGTAGGTGAGGCGATGGTCGCGGTCGCGACCGGCCTGGCCGGTGTCCTTGACGCCGAGCGCCAGCCAGCTGCCGCGGGCCGCAAAGTCGCGCCGCATGTACAACCAGACATACAGCAGCGACAGGACCAGGTAGATCAGGATGACGGTGACGTCCCAGATCATCGGTGAGAGCCAGTGGGCGTGGATGAAGAGGTTGTAGATGTGCTGCACGTGGCCGAGGTCGGGGATGATGAACAGCGCCGCCGTGGCAATGGTCACGGTGGCCTCGACGACGGCCAGACGCACGATCGGCGCGAAGCGCTCGACGCCGAACAGGCGACCCGCCGAGGCGATGATCAGGCCGCCCGCCGAGAGGCCCACGAAGAACATGAAGCTGATGATGTAGAGGCCCCAGATGACGTTGTCGCGCATGTTGGTGATCTGCAGGCCGCGGAAGAGCTGGTAGACCCACACGCCGAAGCCGAGCAGGATGAGGGCGACCAGGGCGACGATCCACCAGGTCAGGGCGCGCGAGCCCCGCGCCGGAGCCGGCGCGGCGAGCGTGCTCTCTGTCGTTGCGGCGCTCACAGCGCACCTCCCGCGGCGTTCGGACCGGTCGGGTAGAGGTAGTGCAGGCTCGGCTCGGTGCCGCGCTGGGGGAACACGACGTACGACGGCCGGTCGCGCAGCAGCACCGACACCTCGCTGTTGGGATCGTCGAGATCGCCGAAGAAGCGCGCTCCGGCCGGACAGGCGATGACGCAGCGCGGCAACAGGCCGTCGGTCACCCGTTGCACGCAGAAGGTGCACTTCTCGACGACGCCTTTGGGTCGTGCGGGGGTCTCGCCGACGACGGTGACGCTGGCCGGCGGCTCTTGCACCGGCTTGCGCCAGTTGAAGACGCGGTTGTCGTACGGGCAGGCCACCATGCAGTAGCGACAGCCGATGCAGCGCTCGTAGTCGACGTTGACGATGCCGTTTGCCATCTTGTAGGTCGCCTGCGTCGGACAGGCCTTGACGCACGGCGGGTTGTCGCAGTGGAAACACTGGGTGGGCTGGTAGCTCATGGTGAGCTCGGGGAACGCGCCCTGGGGCGTGTCCATGTAGGAGCCGCCCACGGTCAGCACGCGCAGCCAGTACAGCCCGATGCCCACGTTCTGCTGTTCCTTGCAGGCGACCGCGCAGGTCCAGCAGCCGACGCAGCGGTTCTGGTCGACCACCAGGCCCAGGCGCGTGGCCTTTTGCAGCGCCGGGTCGGGGACGTCGACACCCGGATACGTCGTGCTCATTGCTCGCCCCCTTGCTCGGAGAGTCGTCGCATGACGTGTGCGCTCATCGCCGTCACGCTCCTTCCACCTGCACGAGGCAGTCGTAGTAGGCGGCGTTGGACGGGAAGTTCGGGATGACGGACTGGGCCGGGTTGGCGATCTGGTGCGTCAGGTTGTTGGGGTGGCCCTCGACGTACTGCTTGACGGAGAGCGAATCCCACCCGCCCTGGTAGCAGTTGACCACGCCGGGCTTGATCGACTGCGTGAGCTTGGCGTAGACCTTCATCTCGCCGCGGTCGTTGAACACGCGCACGACCTGGCCTTCGCTGATGCCGCGCGCCTGAGCGTCTTTGGGGTTGATCTCAAGGAAGCCCTCACCGTTGGCGGTGATCTCGTTCAGCCATGCCAGATCGCAGTACTGCGAGTGGGTGCGGAACTTGGTGTGGGTCGACAGGAACGTGAGCGGGTACTTCTTGGCGAGCGGGTTACCGGCCGCCGCCTCGATCTGCTCCTTGTAGTCGCAGACCTCCTGGTCGTAGGGCACCAGCATCTCGACGTAGAACTCGATCTTGCCCGACTTCGTCGGGAACTGCTTGTCGAAGAACGGCACGTAGGGCAGCTCCGGCGTGTTCAGATGAGGCGCCCCGCTCGTGAGCTGCTCCCAGGTCAGCCCGACGACGTTGCCGTCGGCGTTCGGATCGCCTATGTGGAGGATCTCCTTCAGATACTCGTCGGCCGTGTTGGTGAAGTACTTGCCGTACCCCATCTTCGCGGCGACCTGGCTGATGGCATCGAGGTCGGACTTCGACTCCCACAGGGGCTGCACCATGTTCGGCATGTACTGCAGGTAGAAGTTGTTCGACGACAGCAGGTCGGTCTTCTCCATGTACGTGGCGGCCGGCAGCACGACGTCGGCAAGGTCAGCCGTGGCCGACATCACGTAGTCGGACACGACCAGGAAGTCGAGCGACTTGAGCGCCTTGATCACCTGGTTGCGGTCCGACATCTGCTGGGCGAAGTTGTCGATCATGAACCACGCCGCGCGCAACGGGTGAGGCTTGTTGTTCGAGCATGGCCTGGCAGGCCTGCATGGGCTCGAGGACGGTGAACATGGTGGTGCCCTCGGGAGCCCAGAAGCCGGGCAGGTCGAAAGCCGTCGTCGTAAGGCCGCCGGCGAAGGTGGTGACACCGCCGCCGTGCACGCCGATGTTGCCTGTGAGCGCCTGCAAGGTGAGCAGAGCCTGCATCGTGAGGTCGCCGCGATACCAGTGGGCCAGGGCAAAGCCGGCCCGAACGGCGACGGGGTGCGTACCGCCCCACAGCTCGGCCAGAGCGAGAATGTCGCCCGCCGGGATGTCGGTGATCGACGAGACGTACTCGGGCGTGCAGATGGCGACCTTGTCGGCCAGCACCTGCAGCGCGGTCGGCGCCTGGAGCGAGCCGGCCGTGAAGGTGCCCAGAAGCTGCGGGTTCCGTGCTCCCTTGGCCGCCGCGATCTTGCCCGACGCCGTGGCTACGACGTAGTCGTCGCCGCTCAGACCGACGTCCCCTGTGCGCAGCCACTTCTTGGTCTCCGGGTTGACCAGATACGGCGCTACCGTGTACGAGCGCACGTAGGCTGCGTCGAACAGCTTCTTCTGGATGACGTAGTTGATCACCGCGTCGATCAGAGCCGTGTCGGTTCCGGGCCGGATCGCAAGCCAGGCGTCCGAGCCGGCAGAGGTGGCGGTGAACCGGGGATCGATGGCGATCAGCGTGGCGCCCTGGGCCTGGGCGTCCTTCATGACGCGCCAGTCCGGGATCGATGTCTCGGCGACGTTGTTGGCCCACAGCACGATCGCCTTGGCGTTGAGGAAGTCGGTCGATTCGTGTCCGTCGAAGAAGCCGCCGCCGTTGCTCGGGTTCGTCGGGTCGACGAGCACGTAGTTCCAGCCGGCCGGCGTCGAGCTGTCGCCCTCGTTGTCGCCCTCGAAATCGCCCGCCGCGGCGCCGATCACGCTGGCCAGGCGAAAGCCGGCGCCAACGACGCCCTCGAGGATGGCGAGCGAGCCGGTGTACGGAGCGATCCACGCCGCGTCCTTGCCGTACTTGGCCTGCACGGTCTTCAGGTTGTCGGCGATCATCGTGGTCGCCTCGTCCCAGGAGATGCGCTGCCACTGGCCCGAGCCGCGCGCGCCGACCCGCTGGTACGGGTATTTGATGCGATCGCCGCTGTAGAGGTTCTCGAGCTGCGACACGCCCCGCAGGCAGATGCGCGGCGGATACGCCTTCGGTACGGTGCGGCCGTCGATCGTGGTGGCGCCCCACGGCGCCCCTTCGACAAGCTTCACCTTGCCGTCGGCGACATGGACGAGATGCCCGCAGGCGCCATCGCAGTTGTTGGAATGCCCCGTGCGCACGAGCTGCTCGACCACAGGGGGCGCGGCCGCCGCGGCCGGCTGCAGGCCGCCCAGAAAGGTGTCGTCGACGAGCTTGCCGGCGGCGGCGGCGGCCCCGGCGGCGGCGGCGCAGCCCACGAGGAAGGTCCGCCGAGTCAGGCGCCAGCCCGGCGGCCGGTCGTCCCCCTGCTCCCGGGTGTCAGTCGAGCGGACGTCTTCTGACATGTGCCGCCTCCCCGTGCGAGTCGCGCCTCGACGGCGACCGGGCCTGCCGTCGCCGGCAAGCCGAGCGCCATGCGAGTCCTCTCGCTCCTATCCAAGCACGGGGAGGTCGACGCGTTTCCACGCCGGCCCACGACGCCGCCACGCAAACGCGACGTCCCATGGTCTGTCCATGGTACGGCCCGTCGTCCGTAGCGCTGTCACGCCGTAGGGCGAAGGGCTTGGAGCAGGACACCTAACCAAGCGGCCTCATGCTAGCATCGCGCAAACGCGTGACAACGCGGAAGACGAGCCTGAGGAGGGTCGCGGCCCGTCCTCTTGACCAAAGTCAAGGACGGCCGGCCGCGGCTGCGGGCGGGCCGGTCAGGAACCCTTTGGGCGCCGGGAGCCGGACTGCGTGCCGGCAGGCCGCCGAGATGTCAGTCGAGGCACTCGCGCAGGCGCTGCGACTCGCCGCAGCTCCTCAGTTTGGCGAGCGTCTTGGCTTCGATCTGGCGGATGCGCTCGCGAGTCAGGCCGAACCGCTGGCCGACCTCGTCGAGCGTGCGGGGCCGGTCGTCTCGCAGCCCATAGCGAAGCTCGATCACGCTGCGCTCCCGATGAGTCAGGCTGGCGAGGATCTCCTTGAGCTGCTCCCGGCGCAGGGTCTCGCCGACGGCCTCCAGGGGGGCCACGGCAGTGGCGTCTTCGATCAGCTCGCCGATCTCGGCGTCGCCCTGGGCGCCGACCGGCGTCTCGAGGCTCACGGGCTGCTGGCCGATCTTCAGCATCTCGTACACCCTGTCGCTGTCGACGCCCATCTCGGCGGCCATCTCGGCCGGGGTCGGCTCGCGACCCAGATCGAGCGTCAGTTGCCGCTGGACGCGCAGCAGCCCGCTCATCTTCTCGGTCATGTGCACGGGAATGCGGATGGTGCGGCTCTGGTCGGCGATCCCCCTGGTGATCGCCTGACGGATCCACCAGGTGGCGTAGGTCGAGAACTTGTTGCCCCTGCGATAGTCGAACTTCTCGACGGCGCGCACCAGACCGAGATTGCCCTCCTGGATGAGGTCCAGCAGGGGGATGCCACGGCCGACGTAGCGCTTGGCGATCGAGACCACGAGGCGCAGATTGGCTTCGGTCAGCTTGCGCCTGGCTTCGGCGTCGTGCCGTTCGATCCGCTTGGCGAGGGAGACCTCCTGGTCGGCGGTGAGCAGCGGCACCTTGCCGATCGCACGCAGGTACTCGCGTACGGCGTCGACGCTCGGCGCCGGTGCGCCACGGCGCGGCGGCACCTCGGGAGGATCGCCCGCGATCGGCGACCCCAGCGCCGCGATCGGGCCACCGCCGAAGCCGGTCGCAAGATCGCGCCAGCCATCGTCGGCAGTGCTGTTGTCGGGCTCGATCCCCTCGGTCGCATGCCTCGTACCCATATGCGTCTCCTCACCGTGACATCCGAGTCCGAGACGACACGATATCAGCCCATTCGGCGGCCCGAGCGTGCTCTTAACAAGCCTTAACCGGTTCTCCGCACAGGCTACGCAACGGCGCCCGGCGAGGGGGCGGCGGCGCCTCTCAGGTCGACGACGGCTTGGGTGTGGGCGTACTTGTCGGCGACGGCGCCGGCGTCGCCGTCGTCGAGGAGCTGGGTGTCGGGCTGGGCGTCGGCTGGGGGCTCGCCACCGCGTGCGCGCCGGTCCACGGACTGTAGACCGGCATCTGCGCCGGTTGCGCGAAGTCGGCGATCGGCTGGACGCCGAAGACCATCTCGTAGTACTTGCCCCAGATCGGCACGCAATAGGTCGCGCCCTGGACCCCCGGCATGGGCACCTCCGCCTGCGGGTAGCCCATCCACACGGCGGTGGCGAGCTTCGGGTCGAAGCCGCAGAACCAGGCGTCGGCCGAATTCGTGGTCGTGCCCGTCTTGCCGGCCGCGATGCCCGGGTAGTAGCTCGGCATGGCGGCCGCCGTGCCGTAGCGCGTGTTGCCCTCGAGGATCTTGTCGACGACGTAGGCGACGCCGGCGGGGATCGCCCGGTGGCCGGGCGTGGCGGAGTGTTCAACGCTGCCGTTCGGAAAGACGACCTTCTCGATGGCCTGCGGCGCGTGGTGGATGCCTTCGGCGGCGAACGTCGCGTAGGCGTCGGCGACCTCGAGTGGGTTGACGACCTCGGAGCCCAGGACGATCGATGGATAGGGCGCGAGCGGGCTCGTGATGCCCATCCTGTGGGCGACCGTGACGATCCTGCCCGGCCCCACATCGAGGGCGAGCTGCGCGTAGACCGTGTTGTCGGACTGCCACGTGGCCTGCACCAGGTTGATGGGCCCGGCGTAGGTGTTGGAGAAGGTACTGACGTTCCAGTAGGGCGGCACCGCTCCCGGACCGAGGTAGATATGGAGGGGCATCGAGTCGTAGTAGGTGGTCGCCGGGTTCGCGCCCTGTTCGACGGCGGCCACGAGGGCGAATGGCTTCATCGCCGAGCCGAGCTGGCGCCGCGCCTGCCAGGCCAGGTTGAACTTGGTGGTGCGCCAGTCGGTGCTGGCCACCATCGCCCGGATGTAGCCGGTGGCCGGGTCGATCGAGACCAGGGCGCCGGCCGGCCCGGCCGGCAGCGTGCTCTTGAGCGCCGCGATCGCGTCGCGCTGCAGCCGCAGGTCGAGCGACGTGTAGACCTTGAGACCGCCTTCGAGAGCCTGGTTCACGCCGTAGCGGCGGATGAGCTCCTCGGTCACGTACTGCACGAAGTAGGCCGCGGCACCCTTCTGGCTGGGCGGCGGCGCCTTGAAGACGCCGAGCCTGGCCCCGGCCGCCGCCTTCTCCTGCGGCCCGCTGATGTACCCCTGGCTGCGCATCAGCGCGAGCACGAGGTCGCGGCGCTGCAGGGCGTCGGTGGGGTCGTAGACCGGCGAATAGCCCGTGGGGTCGCGGGGCAGTCCGGCGAGCAGGGCGCACTGCGACAACGTGAGCTGCCAGACGTTGCGGTGGAAGTAGGTCTGCGCGGCGGCCTGCACGCCGTAGGCGCCGGAGCCGTAGTACACGGTGTTCAGGTAGGCCGTGAGGATCTGATCCTTCGACCAGCGGTCCTCGAGCTGCCAGGCGAGCACCGCCTCGCGGATCTTGCGCACCAGACCACTCTCACTGCCAAGGTAGGCGTTCTTCACGTACTGCTCGGTGATCGTGCTGGCGCCCTGGACGACGTGACCGGCCCGCAGGTCGGCCAGGAGCGCTCGGGCCACCGCGACGAAGTCGATGCCGTGGTGTTCGTAGAAGCGTTTGTCCTCGACCGCCACGGTGGCGTTCTTCATCGCTTGCGGGATCTGGCCGGAGGACACGACGATGCGGTCGGTGGCACCGTGGAGCTGGGCGATCGCGGCGCCGGTGCGGTCGTAGATCACGGTCGTCTGGGCGACCCTTTGTGACTGGAGCTCGGCAAGTGACGGCATGTTGCGTGTCACGGCCGCCACGGCGCCCGCCGCCGCCGCTACCGTCACGACCAGCAGGATGATGGCCGCAAGGACGAGGAACATGAGCGCCCGCCGGAGCCCGCGGCGCCGCGGTCTTCGGGTCTTCGCGACCCCGCGTTCGGGGCCGCGTGTCTGGCCTGCGCTCACGTCGCCACGTTGCTAGGGCACGCGCACGCTGGAGGTCGCAAGGGCGAGCATCGTATGGTTCGAGAGCTCGTCGTCGAGCGTGTTCGAGACCCAGTAGGCTACGCCGCCCACCCGCCAGGCGACCATGTGCAGCTGGGCGCCGTCGTAGTACAGCGAGTAGCGGCGTCCGCCGATGGTCGTGGTCGCGTCGGGGCTCGAAAGGATCGGCGCGCCCGTCCAGGCGATCGCCTGGACGTCCCAGTAGCCACCCAGAGGAGACGTGCCGACGGCGACCGCCGCCCGCGCCGTCCCCGACCCGGTAGGCACGGTGTAGGCGCGGAACTGATCGTAGCCGAGAGCGCCCGGCAGGGAGGCCGGCATGTAGAGCGCCAGGTGGGCGCGCTTCTGCAGGGCGCGCCACTCGGCGACGTGGTAGGGCGAGTCGGTGATGACCGTCTTGGTCCTGGCGGCCCTCGAGCCGGCGGCGGCGGTCGAGCCGGCTGGCCGGGTCGGTGCCCGGGTCGGCGCCGGCGCCGGGTGCAGGAACTGGTGGACCGCCATGGCCACCTGCTGCGGCGTGGCCACGACGTAGGAGATGCCGCCGATCGTGGGCGTCGAGCCGGTGATGTGCGTCTGGTAGATGTGAGTGGTGTCGAGCTTCAGCGCCAGGCTGAGCACCTGGTAGAGCTTGCCCAGGCTGGAGATGTCGGAGGTGACGTTGTGCGAGATGATGCTTGCCACCGCGAGGAATCGCGGCAGGCTCGACAACCTGGCCGAGGCGGCCAGCTCGCGCTTCATCTCGCGCAGGAACATCTGCTGGCGCACGATGCGGGTGAAGTCGCCGTTCTGGTCGTGGCGGAAGCGCACCCAGTCGAGCGTCTGGGAGCCGTTCAGCCGCTGGTAGCCGGGGTTGATGTCGATCGAGGCGTAGCCGGTCACCGCGGTGTTGTTGTAGTAGCCGCGGTCGATCATCAGGTAGGCCCCGCCGAGCTTGTTGATGACCCCGATGAAGCCGTCGAAGTTGATGTCGATGAAGTCGTTGATGGGGATGCCGAGCAACTGCTTGACGACCTCGAGCGACAGCTTGGCGCCGCCGAACGAGTACGCGGCGTTGATCTTGTTAGGACCGTACCCGGGGATCGTCACCATCAGGTCACGGGGCACGGAGAGCATCGAGATGCTGCCCGTCTGGGGATCGAGGCGCACGACCAGCAGCGTATCGGAGCGCGCGCCGAGATTAGGCTGACCGGCGCGCCGGTCGCTGCCGAGGATGAGGATGTTGAGCGGTTTGCCGGGCCGCGATGCCGCGAGCTGCGACCTCGCGGCCTGCACCTCCTGAGGATCGTTCCTGCCGACCTGGGCGGCCGTGCGCTGCAGGAATCCCACCATCATGCCCACCGTGACGGCCACGAAGCACACGATCACGAGCACCGCGACCTTGGTCACGCGCAGCCACAGGCTTCCCCGACCCGCCGGCCCATCGCCGGCCGTGTAGAGCGTGTAGCCGGCCACCGGGTGTCGTTCCGGCCGTCCGTTCCTGCCGGCGGGTGCACGGTCCTTGCCTGCCTTGTAGCGGTGGTAGTCGGGCACTACGACATCCTTTGCTCGCCGGGGCTCGCGGAGGCGGTACCGCCTCCCTTGTACCCGAAGAAGGTGCGAGCCAATTCGTCCGCCCCGGTTTCGTCGCGCATCGCGTCGCCTCCGCGCCCGGAGCCGATCACGGTGCGGTGGGCAGGGAGTTCTCGGGGAGCTGCCGGCCGCCGGCGGCGCAGTCGTTCCATCGCCGTCGCCGACTCTAGGCTGCCGTCTCTTGCCCCGACTTGACGCCCACCGTCCGCAGCATCTCCTCGGTGATCTCCTGACGTACGTCAAAGTAGCCCCGCCACGGGTCGTCCGCCACGCCCGGGAACCGGCGACCGACGGTGGCCACCGTGTAGCCGTCGGGGCGCAGCGTCGCGGTGAGCTCGTCCCAGCGCAGTGGCGCGCTCACCGGAGCGCCCGCCCGCCGACGCGTCGAGTAGGGCGCGACGAAGGTGGCGCCGCGGCCGTTGCGCAGGTAGTCGATGTAGACCCTGCCGGTGCGCTTGCGGCGCGACATCGTGGCGACGTAGCCCTCGGGTTCGGCCTTCACCATGAGGTCGGCGATCGCGTGCGAAAAGTCCTTGACGACGGGCCACGGCCGCACCGGACGTAGCGGCACGACCACGTGCAGCCCCTTGCCGCCGCTCGTCTTCACGAAGCTCTCCAGACCGAGCTGCGAGAGCAGCCCGCGCAGGGTCGTGGCCGCCGCGATCGTGCGCGCGAACGGCAAGCCGTCGGCCGGGTCCAGGTCGAAGACCATCTGGTCGGGCCGTTCGAGCGTCTCGACCCGCGAGCCCCACACGTGGAACTCGAGCGCTCCCATCTGCACCAGCGCCAGAACGCCGGCCAGCAAGTCGACGGCCACGTAGGTCGCCGACTTGCCGGACTCACGGATCGGCACCTCGATGATCGTGTCGGGAAAGTGATCGGCGGCGTGCTTCTGAAAGAAGCACTGGGCCGTGGCGCCGTCGGGACAGCGCACCAGCGTCAGAGGGCGGCGCGCGATGTGGGGCATGAGGCCTTCGGCCACCGCTTCGTAGTACCGGGCCACCTCGAGCTTGGTCAAGCCGATGTCCGCGTACATGACGCGGCCCGGGTGGCTGATGGCGACGCCGGCGACGGTCGCCGGCCCGTCGTCGCGGCGGCCCCGGGCGGGCGCCGCCTGCTCGAACACGACGTCGCCGGCCCGCTTGTCGGACCGCAGACCCTCGAACGACGCGTGACGCAGCGCGTCGTGTCCGTTCCAGTCGAGGAACTCGATCTCTGCGACCAGGGCGGGCTCCACCCAGCGCACGCCGGCGGCCGCCCTGCCCCGCGGCGGATCCAGGCACGGCGGCGCCGACACGACCAGGGCGTCGAGCCGCCCCCGCAGGTCGCGCATCGTTCTGTCGTCCCAGCCGGTGCCGACCCGGCCGGCGCAGCGCACCGGACCGCCGGGCCCGTCGTGATAGCCCACGAGGATGGCACCGACCCCGCCATCGTCGCCCGTCCGCTCGGTGAACCCGATGACGAGGAGCTCCTGACGGTGCAGGCACTTCACCTTGAGCCAGTCGCGGCCGCGCCCCGGACGGTAGGCCGAGTCGGCGCGCTTGGCCACTGCGCCCTCGAGGGCGAAGCCGCAAGCCTGGCGCACGAACTCCTCGCCGCGACCCTGGACGTGGTCGACGAACCTGACGCGAGCGCCGGAAGGCAGGCCCGCAAGGAGGCGCTCAAGCGCCTCCTTGCGGGCCCAGAGCGGCGCTCGCGTCAGGTCGAACCCGTTCAGGTACACGAGGTCGAAGACGTAGTAGACGATTCGGCCTTGCGGGTCGGTCCCGCCCTGCAGGGCGCTCGCCAGCGCGGGAAAGCTCGTGCGCCCGTCGTCTTGCACGTAGACCACTTCTCCGTCGAGCAGCGCTGTCTCGGCCGGCACCTGGGCGAGCGGCCCGAGAAGCGTCGGGAAGTGATCGGTCCAGTCGACCCCGCGGCGGGTCAGCAGCCGCCGCTCGCCGTGCTCGAGCCGGCAGATGATGCGGTAGCCGTCGAACTTGATCTCGTGCAGCCAGTCGTCGCCCGGCGGCGCCGTGGATGCGAGGGTCGCGAGCTCGGGCTCGAGACGATCGGGCAGCGGCGCCCGGCGCGCCCCCTCGATCGCCGCCGGGTCGAGACGCCCGGCGCTCTCGCCGCCGGCGGGACTCCACACGCGATCGGCCGCCGCGGCGATCTCCTCGACCGAGCGGCCGGTCCGGGCGCTGTCGGGCAGCCGCGCCGTGACGGCGGCCTCCTCGCCGCTGCGGGCCTCGTCGTCGCGCTCCTTGAAGAGCAGCCAGTTGTCGGCCTGCTCGTCGGTCGAGCGACCGTCCGGGTCGCGACGCGCCTTCATGCGCACGAGCATCCAGCGGCCGCGCAGCTTCTCTCCCTCGAGGCGGAACTTGAGGCGGCCGCTCTCGTAGGCCCGACGCGGGTCGTCGGCGGTCGCCTCTTCCGGGAACCACCGTCCCCTGTCCCAGACCATCACGGTGCCGGCGCCGTACTGGCCCTTGGGGATCACTCCCTCGAAGTCGGCGTAGTCGAGCGGGTGGTCCTCGACGTGGACGGCGAGGTGCCTGTCGTCGGGGTCGAGGCTCGGACCCTTCGGCACCGCCCAGCTCTTCAGCACGCCGTCGAGCTCGAGCCTGAGGTCGTAGTGCAGCCGGCGCGCCGCATGCTTGTGCACGACGAAGAGGTCGCCGTGCGGACTCGACGCCAGACGTGGACCCGGTTCGGGCGTCTCCCCCAGCCGGCGCTTTGCCCGGTAGCCTTCGAGGGCCATCGCCGTCACGCCGCCGCCGGCGGCGCCGCGCTCGCGCCGTCGCGTCGCGCCGCGGTCGCGACCCCGTGACGCGCCGCCATTCAGGCCGCCTTGCGGCGCCCGCCCTTGCCGCCGCGCTTGGCCGGCGCCGTGCTTCTGGCCGGCGGCCGGGACGCGCCCTCCGCCCGGGCCTCGCCATCGTCCTCGGCGCCGGCGCCGCGGGAGCCGCGCACCTGGTCGACGCTACGCTTGAGCAGGGCCATGATGTCGACCACCTGACCCTCGGCCGGCGCGCCGACACCCTCGCTTGGCGCGACCTCCTCGACGCGTCCGGTGCGCTCCTTCTCCTCGATCACCCTGAGCAGGTCGTCGCGGTACTCGTCTCTGTAGGCCGCGGGGTCCCAGGGGGTCACCATGGCCTCGATCAACTGCTCGGCCATGGTGATCTCGGGCTTCGTCAGGCCGAGCGCCTGGAGGTCGTCCTCGGGAAGGTCGAGCTCGGAGGTGTCGCGCAGCTCGTAGGCGTAGCGCAGCGTCTCCAGGACGAGGACGTCGCCCCGGGCGATCACCGCGCACAGATACTCCCTGGTGCGGATGACGACCTTGGCGATCGCCACCCGCCCGCTGTCGCGCAGCACCGCCCGCAGGAGGGCGTAGCCCTTCCTGCCGGAGCCGATCGGCGCCAGGTAGAAGGGCTTGACGAAGTAGCCGATGTCGATCTCGTCGGCGTTCACGAAGCCGAGGATGTTGACCGTCTGGGTCGCCTTGGGGTTCGCCCGCCTGAGGTCGTCCTCGGTGAGCACCACGTACCGTCCGCCGCCGGTGTCGTAGCCCTTGACGATCTCCTCGTAGGGGACCTCCTGACCGGTCTTCTCGTCGACGCGCTTCTCGCGCACCCTGCTCATGGTGCGCCTGTCGAGCTGGTTGAAGCGCAGCTCCTGCTGGCGCTCGGCCGCATACAGGGTCACGGGCACATTGACGAGACCGAAGCTGATGGCCCCTTTCCAGATAGATCTCGGCATCTCACACCTCCACCCACTACTGCCGCAATTGGGCGCATCGCTAACGGCGAGGCGCGAAGGCGCCGCGGCGGCAGCGCGAGATGCCGATACCCGTCCGGGCCGGACCGCCAACTGTTTGTCCGTCGGCCGGACCCGCGGCGAGCGGTACGTGCGGTTCCAGGCGGGGTACAGTCGGATCGATGTGAACGAATTCTCTGAGGCGGCCGACGTCGAGCTGCTGGGCGCGCTCGCCGAGGCCCCCCACCCTGTCGAGAAGGGCTGACGCGTGCCGACGCCGACGACTCGCCCCGCACCGACCGTCGTGGCCGACGACGAGGTCCGCGCCTTCGTGGCGCGGCACGGCGGCCGCTTGTACGTGTGGACGGTCGACCACCACTGCTGCGGCACCGGCCGGCTCACGCTGCTCGAAGCCGACGTCGCGCGCCCGCCACGGTGGCATTCGACGGCTGGGCCCATCGACGCCGGCGGGTTCGAGCTGTACCTCGACGCCGGCGCCCGCCCCGGACCAGAGGAGCTCGTCCTCGACCTCACGCGGCGCGGCCGCCGGGTCCGCGCGTCCTGGAACGGCTGCGCCTACGTCATCTAGGACGGGCCCACCGCCGGCCGCGCCACGGCGCACCGGGGTCGGCATCGCGGCCGCCCCCTACTCCTCCGTGCTCGACCACTCCACGGCCAGGCCGTCGTGCGGCCGGGGCGGCGCGGTTTCCGCGCAGCTGCGCGCGCCGCTGCCTCCCGCGACGCAGGCCCACTCCCTGCGCAAGGTCGGAGCGGCGACCAGCAGGCCGCCGAGGGCGACGGCGCCGCCGACGGCGAAGAGGTAGCCACCGATCAGACCGTAGAGGAGCGGCGCCGTGAGCGTGCCGACCAGCGCCGCGAGCTGCATGGCGGTCTGCTCGAGACCCTGGACCGACCCGAGCCAGCGAGGGGCGGCGACCTGCACGAGGAACGCCTGCTTGGCCGGGAAGGCGACGGCGAAGGCCGCGCCGCCGATCAGCATCGCGGCGAGATACGCGGTCAGATCGCGAGTCAGGGAGAAGACGATCCAGCTCGCCCCGGTGATCGCGAAGCCCCAGAACATGAGGGCGAAGCGGCTGTGGCGGTCGGCCACGCGACCGCCGACGAACGAGAAGGCCATCGGCACGCTGAAGGCGATCCAGGTGAGACCGACGACGCGCATCGAAGCGCCGATGTGACGCAACCAGAGGCTCCATACCACCTCCCAGGCGCCCATGGCGAACTCGGCGGCGGCCACGGCCACGATGATGGCCGCCACCGGCCTGGTCAGCAGTACGCGCAGCGGCGGCCGCTCCCGGGGCAGGGCACGACGAGCGACGCCGGCGTGGCGCGGTTCGCGCAGAAAGACGGTCAGCACCACGGCCACGACGGCCGTGAGCGCCGCGCCGAAGACGAAGACGGCGTCGAAGGCTCGGGTGCCGTGCCCGCCGCCCAGAGCATAGAGCGGCCACGCCAGGGCCGGCCCGATGATGAGGCCGGCGAACTGGGCCGAGGTCAGCCAGCCGTAGGCCCGGCTGCGGTTCTCGTCGACCGTGATGTCGGCGACGAAGGCCTGGGCGGCCGGCACCACCGCCGCCGCGCCCATGCCCTCGACGAAGCGAAAGACGACGAACCAGCCGGGCTGGGTGGTCGTGAGGAAGAGCCCGGTCGCGACCGCGTAGAGCACTGTCCCGGCGATGATCATCGGCCGGCGCCTGACGCGGTCGCTGAGGCGACCGAAGTAGGTCGAGAAGCTGAAGACGCCGATGAAGTAGGCCGCGGCGACGAGGGCGATCAGCGACAGCGAGGCGTGCGCCTGCTCCCTGAGGAAGACCGGCAGGTAGGGCAGGATCGCGCCCGAGCCGAGCCAGACGGTGAAGTCGGTGACGGCGATGAGGGCGAGCTTGAGAACGCCCCCGACCGAAGCCGGAGGCGACGGGGTCCCGCCTCTGCACCCGTGCTGTGCTCATCATCGTCTGGGTTTCGCAAGAGAGAGTCGCCGTGGTGGCGGCGCCAGCTCCTCGGGCGCGGCCGCGCCCGCGAGGCCGCTGCCTTCAGCTCTTCCCCGCCGAAGCGCGTCCAAATCCGGTCGCCCTCTCGCGTTCGACCGCGAGCGCTGTCCGAGCTGACGACGGTTCCGCGTCGAGTTCCCTCATCGCCTGGTCACCGCGTACCGACATTCCTTGTCGGAAGTCCTGCCCCACCCCGAGCGACGGAGGCCGCATGAGATCCCCGAGGAGACTGATCCTGCCCGCTCTACTCTGTGTCCTGGCGCTCAGCCTGGCCGCGCCGGCTCTGGCTCAGGCCAAGCCGTCCGCGAGCCGTGGCGCGGGTGACGCCACCGCCGGTCAGACCTTCACCTGTCTCGGCAAGGTCACCGCCGTCGATCAGACGGCCAGCACGATCACCGTCACTGTCAAGCGCGCGTCGATCGCCCTGCAGGGGTCGGTCGGCCAGAGCCTGACGCTGACCGTCACCGCCGACAGCGTCCTCGCCACGCGAGCGCACTGCGCAACCACGGCCGTCACTCTCGGCGACGTGTCCGCGGGCGAGCTCCTGGTGGCCCGCGGGACGATCGACTCAAGCGATCCCGACGCGCCGGTCTACGACCTCGTCAAGGCCCTGGTCTGGCATCCGGCCGCTCATGCCCGGTTCCTGTGCCGGGGTACCGTCACCTCGGTCGACCTGCAGGCCGACGCGCTGGTCGTCCACGTCTGCCGCGGCTCGCGCGGCCTGCGCGGTTCGGCCGGCAAGGACGTGAACATCGACCTGGCCGCCGGCGCGAAGATCTTCGTTGCACAGGGCCGCGCCGTCACCGCGGGCGCCATCGGCGACATCACCGCCGGCGACCGCGTGTGCATCGTCGGCCACGCCGATCGCACCGACCCGAGCGCCCCGGTGTTCACGGCCTCGTGCGTGGTCGTGCATCACGTCGTGCCGGTCGGGCAGCTCAAGTGGTTCGCCTGCCTCGGTTCTGTCTCCGCGGTCGACCAGACCGCCGGCACGATCACCGTCACGGTCACGCGTGGTTCACGCGCCGTCCACGGTGACGTCGGCAGCGACCTCATTCTCACCGTGACGCCCGCCAGCGTGATCCGCACGTTCGCCGACGGCGCCGTCACCACGGCGACGCTCACACCCGATCTCGTGGGCGACTCGATCGTCGTCGCGGGGTCGATCGATCACAGCGACCCCGGCACGCCCGTCTACGACGTCGGGCGCGCCTTCGTCTGGCAGCCGAGCAAGTGAGAGCCCGCGCCCTGGGGGGCGCGGGCTCACGAAGCCGACAGCAGGGACGGGGCGGGGGCGGCCGGATGGCCGCCCCCGCCCCGTCCCGACTACGAGACGCCGCGCCGGAAGGCCGCGATCACGGTCTCGATCTCGCCCTGAACGTCTTCGGGCAGCGGCGTCACCTCGTGCTCCGCGAGCAAGGAGTGCGCCCGCTCGAGAGCGTCGCCGACCACCGTGCGGTCGCGGTGCGATTCGAACGTACCGCGCCGGAACACCGCCGGTTGCCACACCGAGGCGCGACCTTGGCGGGTGGAGCGCCTGCCGAGGAAGTGACCGCCGGGCCCCACCTCGCGAATGTCGTCGGCTAACGCCGCCGCCGCCCCGAACGGAGTTTCGGCGGCGAGCCGCTTGACCAGCCCGGCGACGTCGTCGTCGAGCACGATCTTGGCCAAACTCGTGCCTTGGGCGCCGTCGAAGGTGCCCAGGCCGACGACGGTGTCGGAGCCCACAAGCGCACCGCCAACACAGGCCGCGACGCCCTCGGCGGCCTCCTGAAAGTCGGCCGCCTTGCCGTCGCCGCCGAACCCCGGGCCCTGCGCGGGCAGGCCGTAGTGCTTGCACATCTCGACGCAGGCCAGCGACATCAGCGTGAGCTCCGGCGCTCCGCACAGGTAAAGGCCGGAACGCAGGTCGGCGACCGCCGGTTCGGGAGCCGCGATCAGCGGGCACCCCGGCGCGGCGAGCTGGAAGAGGACGACGGCCGACAGCAGCTCGGCCATGGTGATCACCGTCGTCGCCGCCACGCTCATCGGGGCCGTCGTGCCCATGAGGGGCATCGGCATCACGACGATCGGCACGCCGGCCCGCGCCAGGGCCAGGCTGGCCTCGGTCATGGGGGCGTCGTGCTGCAGGGGGGCGATGGTGCAGTTGATCGTCGAGAACACGGGCCGTTCGCGGACCGGCGCGCCGGCCACCGCGGCGAACATCTCGAGCAGCGGCGCCACGAACTGCGGTTCGCGGACCTCGTCCTGGACGTGCTTGGCGCAGCTGGCGAACGAGATCGCCTCGATCTCGAGGTTGGCCGTCTGCGGGTCGAGGTCGCGAGCCGAGATCGTCGGCCACACGTAGTCGCAGTTGGGCATGGCGTCGAGTAGCGTCATGATCGTGCGCAGATCGGCGGCGCTGCCGTCGTGTCGCTGGCCGGTGGCGTCGTCGAGCACGTACGTCGCGGTGCCGTCGCTCGTGAACGTGAGGCTGCCGTCGCCGACGAGCACGTCGTGGCCGGGGTCGCGGGCGGCCAGCAGCACCTGCCGGGGCGCGAGCGCGAGGCAGGATTCGACGAGCTCGCGCGGCAGGCGCGCTCTCAGCGAGTCGCGCTCGACCACCGCCCCCGCGTCCTCGAGCAGGTCGATCGCGAGTGGGGTGTTGAACGCGATACCGGTGCGATCGAGGACGTCGAGGGTCTGCTCGTGCAGGTCTCTCCTTCTCGTCGTCGGTCAGGAAGCTGATCCGCGCCCGTGCCATCGGACCTCCTTCGCCGTGCGGCGGCGCCTAGGCCTGGTTGTAGAAGCCCCCGCCGGCGAGACCCCGGCGCTCGTCGCCGGAGAGCTCGACGTGGGTCGGGACGAGCAGGAGCAGATCGTCGGCGATGACGCGCAGGCCGCCGTCTCGCGCGTAGGTGAGGCCGCTGCAGAAATCGGTCACGCGGCGTGCGACCTCGGTCTCGCAGCCCGCCAGGTCGACCATGACCGGCGTGTCGCGGCGGAAGGCGTCGGCCGCCCGCTGGGCATCGGCGTAGGTGGCGACGGCGACGACGCTGATCTTCTGACGCGCCGCCTGAACGAGCTGTAGCGAGGACTCGCGGTCGCGATCGTCGCGAGCGGCGACGTGGTCGCCGAAGTCCTCGCCATCCCAGCCGCGATCGCGACCGTCGTCTCTGTCCGCCGACCAGGCCAGAGCCGTCTCAAGACGACCCCGTGCCCGGCGCCAGGAATCACTCGCACTCATCGCTACAGCTTCTCCACGTCCGTGACTGGGTAGATCCGCGCCACCGGTCCGGGGCTGTCGCCCCGCTCGCAAACGACGCGCGAAAGGCCGACTGCGGCGGTCGCACGGCGGCAGCGAGTCCCGCGTACCGTAAAGCCGGGACCGTTGCCTGCTTCGCCGGCGGGCGCCGGGTTCCTCTCGCGCTCGCCGTTGGGCCGACCGTGGCGACGTTCACGGCGCCGCGGCCGGGCCCGGCGCTCGCCATGCATCACCCGCCGGCCGACGCTCGCGGCCGACGCTCGCGGCCGACGCTCGCGGCCGACGCTCTCCGGGCCCCTGGCGGCCCCGGTCAGTTCCTGGTCCGGGGGCGCTCGCGCCGGCTCAGCACCTGGGTGACGGCCGACTTGAGCAGCCGGACCTTCTTGTGATCGGCGATCTCGAGCACGACGAACGTGTCGCCGACCTGCCGGACCGTGCCGCACAGGCCGTCGCGGGTCACGATCTCGTCTCCCTTCTTGACCGCCGCCAGCAGGTCCCGCTGAGCCTGGCGTCGCCGGCGCTGCGGTCGCACCATGAGCAGGTAGAAGACGGCGATCACGACGACTACGTAGATGACCAGGATATCGACTTTCACTTCAGCCTCTCCGCCTTTGTCGGGGATGACGGCGCCCCACCGGCCGCCGGTCAGAAGTTGACCGCAGCGCGTTGGATAGGTAGCGTCTGACGAGGCCTTGAGAACCGACCCATGGCCGCGCCCTTGCTGCAGCAACATGACCGCAGGCTGCGCCCAAAGACAAGAGGGTGAGCACGACGTGAAACGACGACCACCGCTGGCGACCATCGCCGGACTCGCGACCATCATCGTCAGCATCACGCTGGCGATCGTGGCCTACGCCTACTATCCGTGGGCCTTCAGCCCCGCGGCCAACTGGATCAGCGACCTCGGCAACACGCTCCTGAGCCCCAGGGGCTCCATCTTCTTCCGGCTCGACATGGTCGCCGTCGGCGCCGTTCTCGCGGCCTTCTTCGTCGGTCTGCGGGCTTGGGCCCGCGGCCAGCACATCGCCATGAAGCTGCTCATCGCCGTCGGCCAGATCAGCGGTATCGTCGGCGCCGTGGCCCTGGTGATGACCGGGATCTTCTCAGAGAACGACTACGCCGCCCACGCGGTGTGGGCCACCGTGCTGTTCATCGCGCTGGCCACGGCCGTCTGGTTCATCGGCTGGGCGCCCGTCTGGCATCCCGACCTGCCGCAGCGGCTCAGCTACCTCGCCTTCGCCGTGTGCGCCGTCGACGTGCTGTCGGTCGTCGAGCGGCGTCACTGGCTCGAGTGGCTCGCGGTCGGGCTCTTGCTGTGCTTCGTGGGCGCCGTCTCCGTGGGAACCTGGTCGATGACGCTGAGCCGCGTCCCGCGCGACCGCTGAGGCACCGCCGGCGGCGGACTCAGGCGGCGCCCTCGGGACTCTCGACTCTCAGGAGGGCATCGAGTCGGCCGGCAGCGGAGGGCCGACCCGCGGCTGCCGCGGCGTCGGGGCGCGCTTCTCGCCTGCACCCTCGCCGGCGCTGCGCTGGCGGGCCTTCGCGTCCTTCTCGCGGAAGACCTCTTCTTCGGGGGTGCCGGCCAGCAGCGCCTCGAACTCGCCGCGCTCCAGGGTCTCGCGCTCGATCAGGATCTTGGCGGTCGCATCGAGTTGCTCGCGGTGGGCGGAGAGCACGCTGCGGGCGCGCTCGTGGGCGTCCTCGATGATGCGCCGGATCTCGTCGTCGATGGCGCGGGCGATCTCCTCTGAGTAGTCGGGCTCCTGGGAGAAGTCCCTTCCCAGGAAGGGCATCGCCTGGTTGTGGCCCAGGGTGCGGGGCCCGAGCTTCTCGCTCATGCCCCAGCGCATGATCATCTGCTTGGCGGTGTCGGTGGCCTTCTCCAAGTCGTTGGCGGCGCCGGTCGTGATCTCGCCGAACTGGATCTCCTCGGCGGCCCGGCCGCCGAGGGTCATGGCCAGGGTGTCGTTCAGTTCGCCCATGGTCGTTAAGAACTTGTCTTCGGCGGGCAGCGAGATGGTAAAGCCCAGGGCGGCCCCGCGGCTGACGATCGAGATCTTGTGGACCGGGTCGGTGTGCGTTAAGTAGTGGCCCACCAGGGCGTGGCCCATCTCGTGGTAGGCGGTGATCGTGCGCTCGGCGGCCGACAGCAGGCGGCTCTTCTTCTCGGGGCCGGCCAGGACCCGCATGATGCCCTCTTCGAGCTCGGGCATGTCGATGATCTTCTTGCCGTGGCGGGCGGCCAGAAGGGCGGCCTCGTTCACCAGGTTGGCGAGGTCGGCGCCGGTAAAGCCCGGGGTCTGGGCGGCCAGGGTGTCCAAGTCGATGTGCTTGGCGATCGGCTTGCCCCGGGTGTGGACCTCCAAGATGGCCTGGCGGCCGCTTCTGTCGGGACGGTCGACCACGATCTGGCGGTCGAAGCGGCCCGGGCGCAAAAGCGCCGGGTCTAAGATGTCGGGACGGTTGGTGGCGGCGATCAGGATGATGTTGTCCTTCATCTCGAAGCCGTCCATCTCGACCAAGAGCTGGTTTAAGGTCTGCTCGCGCTCGTCGTTGCCGCCGCCGAAACCGGCTCCCCTGTGGCGCCCGACGGCGTCGATCTCGTCCATGAAG
>CAWCWZ010000011.1:0-11887 GCA_963799395.1 uncultured Actinomycetes bacterium | reverse complement strand
GCGTGGCGTCGGGGTAGGTGATCGTGTACGTGGCGCCGTTGCCGGGGGTGGGCGTGACCTGGACCGTCTGGGCGGTCGTGTTGACGACCACCGACGAGACCTGACCGGCGTTCAGCTGACTGACGAAGCTCTGGCTGCCGCCCTGATACGAGGGCTTGGCGCCACTGCTCGTGCTCTTGCTCTTCATGACCGTCTGCACGACCACGAGGAGCACGACGATGATCAGCAAGGGGATGATGACGCGCCGCAATCTGCTCACGTCGGCTCTCTTCCGCTTCTGAGGTGCAAATCCCTTTTCGTGTCTTCTATCTTCCTCGCATCGAGGCCGGCCAATCACGGGACACCCAACGGCCTTCGGCGGATCGACCGGAGGGCGCGCGACGGCCCCGCCGCACGAAGCGAGCGGAGCGGCCCGCAGCAGCGGCGGGATGGGAGGATGAGTCCATGCTACGCCGGTTGCCGGGCGCGCGCGACCCGCGCTGCCTGGGAGCGGCTCGCCGAGCGCGGCCCGGCTTCCGGCGCGCGGCCTACCCGGCCGCGCGCCGGAAGCCGGCGATCACCGCGTCGATGTGGCGCTGCAGATCGTCGGACAGCGGCGGCACTTCGTGCGCGGCGAGCAGTTCGTGAGCCCGCTCGGCGGCGTCGGCCACGAGCGGGCGGCCCTCGTAGCTCTCCCAGCCGTCGCGCTGGAACACCGACGGCCACCAGATCTCGCCCGCCCGATTCCACTGGCGCGTGCTCTTGCGCCCCAGGTAGTGGCCGCCGATGCCCACCGCGGCGATGTCGTCGATGAGCGCCGTGGTCTCGTCGACGCGACCTTCGCGCAGGAAGCGTTCGACCATCCCCACCAGGTCGCAGTCGAGCACGATCTTGGCCAGGCTGACGGTCTCGGCGCCGTCCATGAGACCGAAGGCCAGCAGGCTGTCGGCGCCGGCCAGCGCCTCGGAGAGGGCGGTGAACATGCCCTCGGCGCCGGCCTGATAGTTGCTTGCCTTGGCGTCACCCGTCACGGCGCTGCCGGTCACCGGCAGGCCGTAGAAGTGGGCCATCTCGATACAGATGACGTTGGCCAGACCGACCTCGGGAGCGCCGCACAGGTAGGCGCCGTTGCGCAGGTCGGCGGCGGCCACGCCGATACCGCCGATCAACCCGCAGCCGGGCTGGGCCAGCTGGAACAGCACGACGGCCGACAACAGCTCGGCCATGTTGACGATGCAGCTCCCCAGAACGGTCATGGGCCCGGTCGTGCCGGTGAGCGGCATGGGCAGGATCAGCACGGGGACACCTGCCTTGACGAGGGCCATGGTCGCCTCGGTCATCTCGCGCTCGTGCATGAGCGGAGCGATCGTGCAGTTGATCGTGCTGAAGATCGGACACTTCCAGAGCGAGCCGCCGGCCACCGCCTCGAAGATCTCGAGCAAGGGGGCCACGTGGGCGACCTGCCGCACCTCGTCCTGCAGGTGCTTGCTGCAGCTCTGCAGGGCGATCGCCTCGATCTCGAGACCCGAGGTGAGCGGGTCGAGATCGCGGGCCGAGATCGGCGGCCACATATAGTCGACCTCGGGCAGGGCGTCGAGCAGACACATGGTCTGCCGCATGTCGGCGGCGGTGCCTTCGGTGCGCCGCCCGGTCAGGTCGTCGAGCATGAACGTGCCCGTGCCGTCGCTGCAGAAGCGCAGGGTGCCGTCGCCCAGCAGCACGTCGTGGCGCGGGTCGCGGGCCGCCAGGCGGATCTGTCTGGGACAGGTCGCAAGACAGCGCTCGACGAGCTCCCACGGGAGCTTGGCCCGCAGCAGCTCGCGGTCGACCTCGGCGCCGGCCTCGGCCAGCAGCTCGATCGCCGCCGGGCTGTTGTAGCCGATCCCGACCTCGGCCAGCACCCGGGCGGTCTGGTCGTGGATGAACTCGCGCTCCGCGGCGCTGAGATAAGTGAGACTGCCACGTGCCATGCGGACCTCCCCCTCTGATCGACCATCCCGCCGCGACGGCCGCGCGCCTCGGGAATCTCGCGGCGCCGTGACGTAAACTGTCGCAAGGACACGCCAAGCAAACAGGATGACGAGGCCAAAGCCAACGTGCAGAACCTGCCGAAATCTCACGACGGTGCGCACGAAAACCTGCCGAAACTCGCGGCGAGCCCGGCTCGCGTCGCGGACGCGGCGTGTACCTGAGCCTGGGCAAAGCGGCCCGCGAGCTCGGCGTCTCGCCGGCCACCGTGCGGCGCTGGACGGCGTCGGGCTTTCTGCCCTGCGTGCGTACCGCGGGCGGCCACCGCCGCATCGCGAGCGACGATGTCGAGGAGCTCGCCCGGGCGATCGGCGACAGCAGCCACCTCGAGGCGCAGCGGGCTCGCGAACGCGAGCTCGAGACCCTCGTGCAGGCCTCCCTCGACGTCGCCTCCCGACTCGACCAGACCGAGCTGCTGGCCGAGATCGCCCGCCACGTCACCAGGCTCTGCCGTTGCCACACCTGCGAGATCATGGAGTATCTGCCCGACCTTCAGGCGGTCCGCGTGCTGGCCGAGTACGACGCCGGCGGCCGGCGCTGGGCGACGTCGGGCGTGTTCGACCTGAGCGAGTTCCCGGCCACCCGGCGCGTCCTCGACGACCAGACCGCCATGACCGTGAACGCCGACGACCGCGGCGCCGACGCGGCCGAGGTGGCGCTCATGCGCCGCTACGGCGAGAAGAGCGTCCTCATGCTGCCCCTCGTCTTTCAGGGCGACACGATCGGTCTGCTCGAAGCCTGCGACCGCGAGCAGCCGCGCCGGTACTCGGCGCAGGAGCTGCGGCTGTGCCGCGCCCTGGCGGGCCAGGCCGCGGTGGCGCTCCACCACGCCCGGCTGTTCGGCGCGCAGGGCAGCGCCGAGACGGAGATGGAGCTGCTCCGTGACCGCCTGCGCCGGCTCGCCGCCTTTCTTTCGGACACGAACGGCCGGCCCGCTCCGTCGGCCCCGCTGCCGGCTCTCTGCGAGGTCGTGCGCGCCGCCTTCGACGCGCAGTCGTGCGTGATCGCCCGGGACGGACGGGTCCGGGGAGCGGCCGTCGCGCCCGCCCGGAACGCCGAACCCACGCCGCACGAGAGCCAGGCCGGCGGTGAGGCCGACCACCGGGCCTGGGTCGTCGGCGACGGCCGCTCCGGTCTCGAGGTCACCCTGGTCGCCGGCGGGTCGATCACGCCGGGGCCGATCGAGCTGCTCGAGCTCGTGGCGGCGATCGCCGCTAAGCTCGCCGAGGTCTAACCGACGGTCGCCGGCGGACGCGCGGCGAACGCGCGGCGCGCTTGCGGGTCAGGGACGCGACGGTGACGAGAACGGCAGCAGGCGCCCGTGGCCGGCGCTGCCCGGGTCGCCGTCGACGAGCGCGTGGCGCACTCGGTCCCTGCCGGCGGTCTTGGCCTGGTACATGAGCGCGTCGGCGGCGGTGAGCATCTCGTCGACGGAACCGGGTGCGTGCTCATACGACGCCAGGCCGATGCTGCACGTGATCGTGGCGTCGCCGACTCTGGCGACCCGCGGGAAGGCTTCGCGCAGCCGGGTGACCACGGGCAGAGCGGCCTTGGCGCCCGTCTCGGGCATGATGATCACGAACTCATCGCCACCGAGGCGCGCCACCGTGTCGACCGAGCGCGCCGTGGCCAGGGCGAGGCTCGCCAGGGCGATCAGCGTGCGGTCGCCGGCGTCGTGGCCCAGGCGATCGTTCACGAGCTTGAAGTTGTCGATGTCGATGTAGGCCAGCGAGAGCTCGTGCTTGAAGCGCCGGCTGCGCTCGATCTCTCTGGCGGCGACCTCGCCGAAGGCGCGCCGGTTCGCGAGACCGGTGAGCTCGTCGGTCATGGCCTCTTCCTGCAGTCGGTTCACGAGCGTGCGCATGTTCTCCATGAGGTAGAGCACGATGCTGAAGACCGCCAGCCGCACGAGGCCGTTCCACAACGCCACCGGCAGCGAGTCGACGCGAAAACCGGAGAGCATGGCCTCGACCGGGGTCACCAGGCACGACGCGGCGGCGACGACCAGACCGTAGCCGGTCGAGGCCGTCGCCCAGGCGACCAGCATCACCGGCAGCAGGTAGAAGATGTTGAGCAGCACGCGCGGTCCCGTGACGTAGTCGACTGCGGCGATGACCAACGTGAGCGCAAGGCCGATCACGAGCACCCAGCCGCGTGGCAGAGCGGCGAGGCGTGTGGCGAGACGGCCAAGCGTGAGCGAGGACCGCGTGAACTGGCGACGTTCTGGCTTCACGGCACACGATATCGGTTCGCGGCCTGCCGACCTCAAGGGTCCTGGACCGATTGTCAAGGAAGCGCCGGCGCTCGTCACGACCGCAGGAAGTTGGCCAGAAGATCGAGGCCGGCCGCACTGAGCATACTCTCCGGGTGGAACTGCACACCGAACAGCGGCAACCGGCAGTGAGCCACCGCCATCACCAGGCCGTCGTCGGTCCAGGCGGCAAGGCGCAGATCGCCGGGCAGCCCGGACAGGTGCAAGCGAGTGGTAGCGGGTGAACCGCACGGGGTCGGGCAGGCCGGCGAACAGCCCATCGCCGCGATGGCGGATCGCCTGCGCCTCGCCGTGCACGGGCCGCGCCGCCGGCTCGAGCCGCGCCCCGAGAGCGAGACCGAGCGCCTGATGGCCAAGGCAGATGCCGAGCAGAGGGCGGCGCCCGCGCAGGGCCACTTCGACCCAGTCGAGCAGGCGGCCCGAGCTCGCCGGATCGCCCGGGCCGGGGCCGCAGACCAGGTGCGTGGCGCCCGCCAGCAGCGCGGCGGTCGGTCGCCGGCGATGATCGACGACCGACACCTCCGCGCCGAGCATCCGCAGGTAGTCGACGATGGTGAAGCTGAACGAGTCGTGACATTCCACGAACAGCACGCGGGCGGCAAACCGCTCGACGGGTCGCGGCGGCCGCCAGGCGTGATCGCGAGCCGGCGGCGCCGGCTCGCGGCCCGGCGCGCCGCCGCCCAGCACGTGCAGCAGCGCCTCGGCCTTATGCCTCGTCTCTTCGTATTCGCTGTCGGGATCGCTCTCGATCACGGTGCCGCCGCCGGCCGAGATGTGGCCGAGGCCACCGGCCAGCGTGAGGCTGCGGATGAGGATGTTGAAGTCGCAGCGCCGGCCCGAAACGTAGCCCAGCGAGCCCGTATACGCGCCACGCGGCACCGGCTCGAGGCGGGCGATCTCGGCCATCACGCTCTCTTTGGGGGCGCCGGTGATCGTGCCTCCGGGGAAGATCGCCCGCACGAGCTCGTCCAGGTTCGTCGTCGAGCGCCCGCGGACCTCGCTGACCAGGTGCATGACGTGGCTGTAGCGCTCGACCGTGAACGCTTCGCTCACCTCGACGGTGCCCGGCCGGCAGACCCGCGAGAGGTCGTTGCGCAACAGGTCGACGAGCATGACGTGCTCGGCGCGCTCCTTGGGCGAGCCGCGCAGCTCGACCTCGAGGGCGGCGTCGGCGGCGGCGGTCGCGCCGCGCGGCCTGGTGCCGGCGATCGGCCGGGCGCTGAGCATCTCGCCGTGACGCTCGAACAGGCGCTCGGGGCTGCCCGACACGACCGCCCAGCCGGGGCCCTCGACGATCCCCATGAAGGGACTCGGGTTGGCTTCACGCAGGCGAGCGTAGTAGGCGAGCGGGTCGAGATCGCCGGCCGCGAAGCTGAAGCGGTGCGAGAGGTTGACCTGGTACACCCAGCCGGCCCTGATACGCCGCTGGACCTCGCGGACGCCGGCGACGTAGTCCGCGCGGGCGTAGTCGCTCGTGCAGGCGATCCGCGGGAGGGCCGGCGGCGTCCAGGGGCGGCGCGGCCTCGGCGAGCCGCGCCGCCGGCGCCGATCCCGGCGCGCCGACGCAGGCGGCCGTCCCGCCACAGCCAGCCGTCGTCGTACAGACAGAAGGTCGCCTCGGGCAGGCCGGGCATGGCGGCGCCCGTCGGCAGGCCGAGGCGAGCGGCGAACTCGTAGCTGAAGAAGCCGATCCAGACGGGAAAGTCGCAGCCGGGTCTGAGCCCGGTCTGCAGCTCGGTCAGCAGGGCGTCGGCCGCACCGATGGCGGCGCCGTCCTCGTAGGCCACGCCGTCCCAGACCTCGAGGCGCCGGCGTCGGCGCCAGGGCCAGGATCGCGATCCGTGAGAACGCGGTCGCCGGCCCCAGCGACTCCAGCAGGGCCGGCCGCAGGCCGGCGCCGCGCGCCGCCGCGTAGGTGGCCAGAGGGTCCACGTCACGCCCCTCCTCGATCGTCGCTTTCGACAGGTGCGAGGTAGGGTGGCCGGGCGCGGCCTAGAGCTTGCCTCGGGGGATCTACTCCCGGCCAAGTGTAGCCCGCCGGGAGGCGCGCCGAAAACACCCTCAGTGCGGCGGCCGGAGACCGCCTGCGCGCCCGGCGCTCGAGCTCGCCTGGTTTGGACGAGCCCGTGTTGGGGAGACGCTTCGCCAGACGTCGCAAGGCGCCGGCCGGGCAAACCGTCGACGAGGCGAACGCCCGACGCGCGGGAGGGGCGATGAGCGCGAAGGTGGCGGTACCGACAGAGGTGGCACCGGGCGAACGCCGCGTGGCGCTCGTGCCGGCGGCCGTGGCCAAGCTCGTCGGGCGCGGCATCGCCGTGGCGCTGGAGGCCGGCGCCGGCGGCGGCAGCTACTTCGCCGACGACGAGTACGCGCAGGCCGGCGCCAGTCTCGTCGAGTCTCCGGCGGAGCTGCTGCGGCAAGCCGACGTGGTGGTCAAGGTCCAGCCGCCGACCGCCGCCGAGATCGCCCTCATGCACCCGGGGCAGGTCATCGTGGGCTTCATGGAGCCGGCCCGCGACCCGGAGCGCGTCGCCCGTCTGCGCGACGGCGAGCTGACCGCCTTCGCCATGGAGCTCCTGCCGCGCATCACCCGCGCCCAGTCGATGGACGCCCTCACCTCGCAGGCCTCGGTCGCCGGCTACCGGGCCGTCCTCATGGCCGCCTCCGGTCTCGGGCGCTTCTTCCCCATGCTCACGACGCCCGCGGGGACCATCCGCCCGGCCAGGGTCCTGGTCCTCGGCGCCGGCGTCGCGGGACTGCAGGCCATCGCCACGTCACGGCGTCTCGGCGCCATGGTCGAAGCCTACGACGTACGTCCCGTGGCCCGGGAGCAGGTCGAGTCGCTGGGGGCGAAGTTCCTGTCGCTCCCCGTCGACGCGTCGGCGTCGGGGGGCTACGCGCGCGAGCTCACCGCCGAGGAGCGCGAGCTCGAGCGAGCGCTCATCGGCGACCACGTCGCGGCCTGCGACGCCGTCATCACGACGGCCGCCATCCCCGGCCGCCGGGCCCCGCTCCTCGTCACCGCCGAGATGGTCGCGGCCATGAAGCCGGGCTCGGTCGTGGTCGACCTGGCGGCGGAGAGCGGCGGCAACTGCGAGCTCACGCGGCCCGGCGAGACCGTCGAGCGCGGCGGCGTGACCGTGGTCGGGCCGTTGAACGTGCCCAGCCAGCTGCCGGTGAACGCGAGCGAAGCCTACGCCCGCAACATCTCCGACTTTCTCGGTCTGCTGATCCGCGACGGCGAGCTCTCCCCCGCCTGGGACGACGAGATCGTCGCGGCGAGCGTCCTGACGCGCGACGGGCGAGTCGTCCACGAACCGACCCGGGCGCTCGTCGAGGAGCTCGCCGACGGGCGCGCGACCAGCCGAACCGACGGCGCGGCGAGCCGCCCCATGAGCGGCTGGACCGCCCTCTACATCTTCATGCTGGCGGCCTTCACCGGCTACGTGATCATCGGCGCGGTACCGGTGATCCTCCACACGCCGCTCATGTCGGGCGCCAACTTCGTGCACGGCATCGTCCTCGTGGGCGCCATGGTGACCCTCGGCTTCGCCCGCACGCCGCTCGAGACGGCCATCGGCGTGTTCGCCGTCGTGCTCGCCACCATGAACGTCCACGGCGGCTACGTCGTCACCGTCCGCATGCTGGCGATGTTCAAGAGCAGTCGTGACCGCGGCGCTCCCGGCAAGAGCGACGCATCCGGCGCCGACACCACGACCCCCCGCCCATGACCGCGGTCGACGACGTCATCAAGGCGAGCTACTTCGCCACCGCCGTCCTGTTCATCGCCGGTCTGCGGAGCATGAGCTCGCCGGCCACGGCGCGGCGCGGCATCGTCTGGGCGGGGGTGGGCATGACCGTCGCCGCGGCCGCCACCTTCTTCACCCCCGGGATGCACCACCGTGCCCTCATGATCGGCGCGATCGTCGCCGGCGTGGCGCTCGCCCAGTGGTCGGGGCGACGCGTGCCGATGACCGGCATGCCGCAGATGATCGCCCTGTTCAACGGCATGGGCGGCGGGGCGGCGGCGGCCATCGCCGCCGTCGAGCTCATCAAGGGCGGTGCGGCCGCCGCCGCCCGCCACCCGGCCGACGTCGCCGTCCTCGCCGTCGTCGGCGCGCTGATCGGGGCGGTCTCGTTCGGCGGCAGCCTCATCGCCTTCGCCAAGCTGCAGGGCCTCGTCAAGCGCGTGCTCGGCTTTCCCGGGCAGAACGCGGCGAACCTGTTCGTGCTGGCCGTCGCCGTCGCCGCCGGTGTGCTCGTGGTGCTCGGCGAGACGGGCACGGTGACCCACTTCGGGACGCCGCTCGTGCTGGGCTTTCTCGGCGTCGCCTTCGTCTTCGGCATCCTCATGACGCTGCCCATCGGCGGCGCCGACATGCCGGTCGTCATCTCGCTGTACAACGCCCTCACGGGCCTCGCCGTCGCCTTCGAGGGCTACGTGCTCGGCAACCCGGCGATGATCATCGCCGGCATGGTGGTCGGCGCCGCCGGCACGATGCTGACCCAGCTCATGGCCAGGGCGATGAACCGCTCGCTCGCCAACGTGCTGTTCAGCGGCTTCGGCGCCACGCCGGCGGCGGCCGTGGCCACGGAGGGCAGCTCCCGGCCGATCGACCCGGGCGACGCCGCCATCATGATCGCCTACGCCGACAAGGTCATCATCGCGCCCGGGTACGGCATGGCCGTGGCGCAGGCCCAGCACAAGGTCTGGGAGCTCGCCCAGCTCCTGATCGACCGGGGGACTCAAGGCAGCCGCCCCGACCGGCGCGGAAATCAGCCCGCTGCGGCCTGCCTATGTGGCCAAGGCGCCGCCTTGCAGTGGTGGTTGTCCTAGCGGCGCAGATATCCGGGGTTGGCTCACCACCATCGCCCAAGCGGAAGCGTACGGCCGCACTAACGACGACGCCTATCGCATCGCATGGGAAATCATCACGGAACGCAATCCGTTCCCCGCCGTCTGTGGCCGCGTTTGCCCGCACCTTTGCGAGGATGCGTGTAACCGGCGTAAGAAGGACGGCGCCGTCGCCATCAACGCGCTCGAACAATTCATCGGCGATTTTGGAATCGCCCGAGGGCTGAAGCTTTCCCGGCTCACCAGCGAGAAACGCACCGAGGGCATCGCCATCGTCGGAGCGGGGCCGGCGGGGCTTTCCTGTGCCTACCAACTCGCACGCCGTGGGTATCCGGTCAGCATTTTCGAGGCATTCAACCGGCCGGGCGGGATGTTGCGCTATGGTATTCCCACGTATCGCCTGCCGCGTGAAGTCCTGAATGCCGAGATTCAACGCATCCTTGATCTCGGCGTGGTCCTGCAATGTAACGCGGCGATCGGGTCCAATGTGTCGCTGAAGCAATTGCGCGAGGAGTACAAGGCCGTATTTGTGGGCATCGGCGCGCATCGCGGAGTCCGTTTGCGGATCCCCGGCGAGGACGCGCCGAATGTCTACACCGGAACGGAATTCCTCAACCACGTCAACAGCGGCGAGGAAGTTCGCGTCGGTGGAAAGGTGCTGGTGATCGGCGGCGGCGACACCGCCATCGACTCCGCTCGCGTCAGCAAGCGGCTCGGCGCCGATGTCACCATCCTGTACCGCCGCTCCCGCTCCGAGATGCCCGCCATCAAAGCGGAAATCGACGGCGCGCTGGAAGAGGGCGTTGACATCCGGTTTCTGACCGCTCCGGTAGAGGTTCTCCGGCAGAACGGGCAAGCCGTAGGCCTGCGCTGCATCCGCATGGATCTCGGGGCGCCGGACGCCTCCGGCCGGCCGAGGCCAGTGGCGCGCGCCGGGTCCGAGTTCGACCTGGAGGCCACGACGATCATCGCCGCCATCAGCCAGCAACCGAGGCTGAATGGACTCGACGTCGTCCGCAACGGGGCGCAGTGGATCCAGGCGCAGGACGCTGCCGTTCCAGGGATGGAAGGGGTTTTCGCCGGCGGCGACGGAGTGGAGTTGGGGCTGGTGACCATCGCCATCGCCCAGGGCCGCTTCGCCGGCGAAGCCATCGATGCGTGGATCCGCGGCAAGGCCATCGACCGGCCGGTTCCGGCGCCCTGCATCGGGCCGGAACGCGTGAAACTCGATTGGTACAAGCCGGCTGAGCGTCACGAGCGCAAGCACATGCCGGTACAGCAGCGTTCCGCCGGCACCGAGGTCCAACTGGGGCTGGCCGAAGCGGAGGTGCTCGATGAGGCCAAGCGGTGCATGTCCTGCGGGTTGTGCATGGATTGCGAAACCTGCTGGATGTACTGCACCAACAACTGCTTCGCCAAGCTGCCCAAGGGAGAACATTACAAAGTCAAGATGGAGCTGTGCAACGGCTGCAAGAAGTGCGCCGATGCCTGCCCCTGCGGTTACATCGAAATGAATTAGCAAATCGGGAGGTACTGACAGTGCCAATATTTGAGGTAAACGGCAAGAAATACGATGTCGACGAAGACGGTTTCCTGCAGGAACCGGAGGCCTGGAACCAGGAAGTCGCCTGCGATTTCGCGACTACCGAAGGAGTGGCGGAGCTCACCGAGAACCACTGGAAGGTCATTAACTATCTGAGGAACTATTACCTCCAGTTCGGCATCGCTCCCATGATCCGGAAGCTGTGCAAAGAGACGGGATTCAAGCTCAACGAGATCTACCAGATGTTCCCGTCCGGTCCAGCCAAAGGGGCCTGCAAGCTTGCCGGACTTCCCAAACCCACCGGCTGCGTGTAGACGGGAGGCGAAACGTGGCGGGCAAAACAAAGAAGCCATCGCCGAAGTCTGGCTGGGGCGTGTGCTGCGCTCGTATCCGTTTGAGAGCGCGAAGTTCCTGGGCACTGAGCGCGACCGGTTTCGCAACCCGGTGGGTAGCACAATTCGCCGGGCACTCGGCACTCTGCTCGACGAACTGCTGCTTGGCATGGACCGAAACCGAATCAACGAGTCGCTTGACTCCATCATGCAAATCCGGGCCGTCCAGGGCCTCCCGCCCAGCCAGGCGTTGAAGTTTCTGTTCCAACTCAAGGATATCCTGCGCCATCAGGTCGCCGGAGCGGACAGGGAACTCCTGGACGGTCGCATCGACGAGTTGGCCCTACTGGCGTTCGATCTTTACGTGAAATACCGGGAGAGGACTTACCAGGCGAAGGCGAATGAGGCCCGCCGCCGCATCTTTGTTCTGGAACGCAGGATGATGCCGTCTGAAGCACCGGACTGGCAAGAGCGAGGTGACATTTGAGGAGGACCCTTGCCGCGTTGATCGCCGTGACCGGAATCGCGCTGCTGGCGGGCGTGGCGAGCCGGGTGGACGGGATCAAACCGTTTATCGCCATCGCGGTTCCCTATAGCGCGCTGGCAATTCTTCTGATCGGACTGAGCTGGCGGGTGATCCGCTGGTCGCGTTCGCCGGTGCCGTTCCGCATTCCCACGGTTTGCGGCCAGCAGAAGTCCCTGCCATGGATAAAGGCTGGCTGGCTCGAAAGCCCGTACTCGACCCCCGGCGTGATCGCCCGCATGGGTCTTGAGGTCCTTTTGTTTCGCAGCCTTTTCCGCAACACGCGCTCGTGGCTCCAGGAGGGTCCCCGGCTGACCCAGCGGGAAGCCAGGTGGCTCTGAGCAATACGTGGCCC
>CAWCWZ010000010.1:0-17221 GCA_963799395.1 uncultured Actinomycetes bacterium | reverse complement strand
GCGGGCTCGCTGATGGGCGCCCGCGGCAACTCCGGCGTCATCCTGTCGCAGATCGTGCGCGGCGCCTGCGAGTCGATCGCCGCCGCCCAGGCGCTTCGACGCCCGGGCGGCTCTCCGACGCGCTGCGCACGGCCTCCGACGCCGCCTACCGGGCCGTGCGCGCAGCCGGTCGAGGGCACCATGCTGTCGGTCATCCGGGCCATGGCCGAGGCCGCCACCGACACGCCCGACGACGTCTCGCTGCCGGCGTTGCTGACAGCGGTCACGGCCGCCGGCGCCGAGGCGGTCGAACGCACGATCGACCAACTCGAGGCGCTGCGGCGAGCGGGCGTCGTCGACGCCGGCGGCTACGGCCTGCTCGTCCTCTTGCGGGGCGCGGTGGCCGGGTTCCTCAGGGCCGAGACGGGTGAGGAGGTCGCGGCGGCGGTCACTGCCGACGGCAGCGACCGCCGCCGCGGCCGCGCCTCGCGCCACGTCGCCGGCATCCCGCCCGACGCGCTCGAGGAGTCGCGGTTCCGCTACTGCACGAGCTTCCTGCTTCTGGGCGACGACCTCGACCACGACGACCTCGAGCGGTTCGTGAGCGAGCAGGGCGACTGCGCCCTCGTCGTGGGCGGCGAGGGCATGCTCAAGGTCCACGTCCACACCGACCACCCCGGAACGGTGCTCTCGTACGCGTCGGCGCACGGTACGATCGACGACGTCGAGGTCGCCGACATGCGAGAGCAGACTCGCGAGCGGCGCGAACGGTTGCGCCTCGATCAGCGTGTGGCCTGCGTGGCGGTGCGCCGCCGGCGAGGGCAACAAGGCCCTGTTTCGCGATCTCGGCTGCGAGGCGGTCATCGACGGCGGTCAGTCGATGAACCCCAGCGCGGCCGAGCTCGTGGCGGCCGTCGAAAGTCTCGACGCCGGCGAGGTCGTCGTCCTGCCCAACAACGGCAACGTCGTCCTCACCGCCGAACAGGCGGCGACGATGTGCGATCGTCGGGTGGCGGTGGTGGCCTCGACCTCGCTGCCCGCCGGCCTCGCGGCCATGGTCGCCTTCGACGCCACGGCCGACGCCGCGGCCAACGCCGCCGCCATGCGCGAGGCGCTGGAGCGCGTGCAGCAGCGCCGAGATCACCTACGCCGTGCGCGACTCCGAGATCGACGGCGTGGACGTGCGCCAGGGCGAGGTCATCGGTCTCGTCGACGGGCGCCTCGCGGCCAGCGGCGACGACCTGCGTCGCGTGTTCGCCGACGTCGTGCGCACTCTCGGCAGCCAGGGCGCGGAGCTCATCACCATCCTTACCGCCCTGAACGGCTGCGGGGTCACCGTGGCCGACCTGGAGCGCACGGCCACCGAGGCCTGCGCCACCTCCTGTCCGCTCGTCGAGTTCCTCTTCCAGGAGGGCGGCCAGCCGCTGTATCCGATCCTGATGGGCGCCGAATGACCCTGCTCACCCTCGAGAACACGGCGATCGTCGTCGACTCGACCTGCGACCCGCCACCCGGCTACTTCGACCGCCCGGGTCTCGTCATGGTGCCGCTCAAGGTCCACTTCGGCGACGAGACCTACCGCGACGGGGTCGACCTCTCACCGCCCGAGTTCTTCGCCAAGCTCGCCTCGTCGCCGACGCTGCCGACCACCTCACAGCCGACCGTCGGTGAGTTCACGGCCGTCTACGCGCGGCTCTCTCGAGAGTTCGAGCACATCTTCGCCCTCCATCTGTCGAGTCGCATGAGCGGCACCTACCAGGCCTCGGTCACCGCGGTGCAGCCCTACCAGGGCATCGAGGTCTACGACACGCGGACCGTATCGGGCACGATCAGCCTGCTCGTCGAGCGTCTGCGGGCGCGCCTGATCGCGGGCGTCTCGCTCGACGAGTTCCACGCCTACATCGAGCACTTCATGGGCGACAACCACATGCTCTTCCAGGTCCCGACCCTCGAGTACCTCCGCCGTGGCGGGCGCATCGGCAGGGCCCAGTCGATGGTCGGCGACGTGTTCGGCATCCGGCCGATCATCACGGTCGAGGACGGCGAGCTCGTCGCCTACGCCAAGGTACGCGGCGAGCGACGCGCTCTCGAGACCATGGCCGCCTTCCTGAGCGAGCACACGGCGCCCGACGACGCCGTGCAGCTGACGACCTGGAGCTCAGACGCCGACGACAAGCTGCCGGCCCTCGAGGCGGCGCTGCTCGCGGCCCGGCCCAAGGCTTCCGTCGTGCTGCGCGGGCGCGTCGGGGCCGTCGTCGGCACCCATGGCGGTCCCGGCATGTTCGCCTTCGCCATGATCGTGGAGTGAGCGCGGGCCGACCCCCTCTGCGCTTCGCCGGCGGCCGGTTCGACGGGCGGCCGCCGGCGCCCCGCCTCGCGCCCGACGCCTCGGGGCTCGCCAAGCCACTCGCCGGTCTGCCGGGTGTGCGCCCCGCCCTGGCGCGGCGGCTCGCCGGCTTCGGCCTCGAGACGATCGGCGATCTTCTCACGCACTATCCGCGCCGCTACGAGGACTTCACCGACCGCAAGCCGATCGCCGACCTCAAGGTCGGCGAGGAGGCGACCGTGAGAGCGACGGTCGAGCGGGTCACGCTCGATCACGGCCACCGGCGCCGGGTCACGCTGCTCAAGGCCGTGCTGCGCGACCAGTCGGGCGTCATGATCGCCGTCTGGTTCAATCAGCCGTGGCTGGCCAAGGTGCTCGAGCCGGGCATGGAGCTCAGCCTGCGAGGCAGCGTCCGCCTGCGGGGAGGCGGCGCTTCGTTCGTGGTCAAGGCCCACGAGATCCTCGCCGGCGAAGGCGAGACCGTCCACACCGAGGGCATCGTGCCGGTCTACCCGGCGAGCGAGAGCATCTCGGCGCGCGTCTTGCGCGACCTCGTGCACGAAGCGCGCCGGGCGGCGCGCAGCGTGCCCGATCCGCTGCCCGGCGCGCTGCGCGCGACGGAACGTCTGCCCGCCAAGGCCGACGCCGTGCTCGCCATCCACGCGCCTCGCTCACACCCCGAAGCCGCCGTCGCCCGCGAGCGCCTCGTGCTCGAGGAGCTGCTTCTCATGCAGCTCGGACTGCTGCTGCACAAGCGCGCCGAGCAGGAGGCCAGCAGCGCGCCCGCTCTGGGCCGGCCGGGCGATACCGCGAAGGGCTTCGTGGCCGCGCTGCCCTTCGCGCTGACCGATCACCAGTTGCGGGCGATCGCCGAGATCGACGCCGACCTCGAGCGCTCCACGCCGATGCGGCGGCTGCTGCAGGGCGATGTCGGCTCGGGCAAGACGGTGGTCGCCGTACGCACGCTCGTACGGGCGGTCGAGAAGGGCCATCAGGGGGCGTTCATGGCGCCGACCGAGACGCTCGCCGAGCAGCATCTCGAGACGATGACCGCTCTGCTCGGGCCGCTCGTACCTTGCGAGCTTCTGACCTCCCGGCTGACGGCGGCCGAGCGCCGGGCGGCGCTCGGCCGCCTCGCTTCGGGCGCCGCGGCGATCGTCGTGGGCACGCACGCCCTCATTCAGGGCGACGTCGAGTTCGCCGACCTCGCCGTGGTCGTGGTCGACGAGCAGCACCGCTTCGGGGTCGTGCAGCGCGACGAGATGGCGCGCCGCGCGGCCGTCGAAGGGCGCACCCCTCACGCTCTCTACATGACGGCGACGCCGATACCGCGCACGCTGGCCCTGACCTTCTACGGCGACCTCGACGTGACCGTGATCGCCGGCGCGCCTGCCGGCCGTACACCGGTCGATACCCGCCTCTACTCCGAGGCCCGCCGGCCGTCCGGCTACGAGTTCGTGCGCAAGCAGCTCGATGCGCGGTCGCCAGGCCTACGTCGTGTGCCCCCTGATCGAAGAGTCCGAGGCGCTGCAGCTCGGCCGCCGCGGTGGCCGAAGCCCAGCGTCTGGGCGCCGGCGAGTTTCGCGCCTACAAGGTCGGCGTGCTCCACGGACAGATGAAGACCGCCGAGCGCGACGCCGCGATGGCCGCCTTCAAGGGCGGTGAGACCGACGTGCTGGTGGCCACGAGCGTGATCGAGGTGGGCATCGACGTGCCCAACGCGACCGTGATGATCGTCGAGGGCGCCGAGCGCTTCGGCCTGGCCCAGCTCCACCAGCTGCGCGGCCGCGTGGGGCGCGGTACCGAGAAGTCGTTCTGCCTGCTGTTCACGAGCCCTCGGCGCGAGCGCGTCGCCGGGGATCGCTCCGACGCCCGCCTGAGGGCGCTGCGCGCGACTTCCGACGGCTTCGCCCTGGCCGACCGCGACCTCGAGATCCGCGGCGAGGGACAGCTCTTCGGCACGCGCCAGTCGGGGCTGCCCGACCTCAAGCTGGCCAAGCTGACGCGCGACCGCGAGGCGGTCGTGCGGGCCCGGCGCCTGGCGCGCGCCATCCTGGCCGCCGACCCGCGCCTCGAGTCGCCGGCCGACGCGCCGCTCGCCGACGCGGTGCGGGCCACGTTCGGCGACGAGCTGGCCTGGCTGCTGCGGGCGTGAGCGAAGGGGTATGGTGGGCCTGACATGAGCGCCACCGAACTCATCGCCACACACTCGAACACCGACTTCGACGGCTTCGCCGCCATGGTCGCCGCGCACAAGCTCTACCCCGAAGCCGACATGGTGCTGAGCGGCGCGGTCAATCGCAACGTGCGTGAGTTTCGCACACTCTTCGCCGACGAGATCCCGGTCGTCGAAGCCGCCGCCGTCGACCTGGCCGCGGTCACCCGTCTCATCCTCGTGGAGACCTATCACGCCAACCGGCTGGGCGAGCTCGGCCCCCTCGTCGAGCGGCGCGGGCGTCGAGATCGTCGTCTTCGACCACCACCGGCCGACCGGCGGCCTGCCGCCGTTCATCGACCCGGCCAACGTGGTCACCTCCGACGACGGCTCGCTCGTCACGCTGATGTTGCGCATCGTCGCCGAACGCGGGCTCGAGGTGACGCCGCTCGAGGCCACCGTCTTCGCCCTGGGCATCCACGAGGACACGGGGTCATTGACGTTCCCCACGACTACCGTGCGCGACGTCGAGGCGCTCGCCTTCTGCATGCGCCGCGGGGCGAACCAGCTCGTGATCGAGCGCTTCCTGCACAACCCCTTGAGCGCACCCCAGCGTGAGCTTCTGCTGCGCGCACTCGAGGCCGCCCGCCCGGTCGCGGCCGGCGGCCTCGACGTGCTGGTCGCGGCCCTCGCCGGCGACGAGTACGTCGAGGGCGTGAGCCTCGTCGTCCACAAGGCCATGGACGTGGCCAACTGCGACGCTCTCGTCCTGCTCGTCGAGATGGAGGAACGTGTCTTCGTGACCGCGCGCAGCCGCGCGGCGGCGCTCGACGTCTCAGAGGTGCTCAAGGCGGTCGGCGGCGGCGGCCACGCCGCCGCCGCCTCCGCGATCGTCAAGGACGTGCCGCTGGCCACCGTCCGGCGGCGCGTGATGGCCGCTCTCGAGCGCTCGCGCGCTTCGGCGCCGACGGCCGCGAGCCTCATGTCCGAGCCGGTCCGCTGGGTGACGGTCGACACGACCGTCGACGTCGCCCGCGTCACCTGCGAGCGCTACGGGTACGGCGGCCTTTCGGTCGCCGACGGCGACCGTCTCGTGGGATCGGTGTCGCGGCGCGATCTCGATCGGGCCGTGCGCCACAAGCTCAGTCACGCCCCGGTCAAGGCCGTGATGACGACCTCGGCCACGGCGGTGTCGGCGGCGACCGCGCTCGACGAGGTGACCAACGTCCTGGCCCGCGACCCGCTGGGCCGGGTGCTCGTGGTCAGGGCCGGCAGCGAGGGACCCGTGGCGGTGGACGACGTGGTCGGCGTCGTGACTCGCAGCGACGTCCTGCGCGCCCTGCACGCCGGCGGCGAGGTCGCGGGCGGGGCGACGGGCGCCTCGCTCGCCGGGCAGCTCGGCGGCCTGGGCCTCGACGCCCTCTTCGCCGAGGTGCAGGCCGTCGCCGCGGCCTATCGTGGCGCCTATCTGGTCGGCGGAGCGGTGCGCGACCTGCTCCTCGAGGAACGCGTCTCCGACATCGACATCGCCGTCGAAGGCGACGGCATCGAGTTCGCCCGCGAGCTGGCCGCGCGCCTCGGCGGGCGCGTCCGGACCCACCAGAAGTTCCAGACGGCGGTGATCGTCGTCGACCGCGCCGGCGGCGAGACCGGGGCGCCGCTGCGGGTCGATGTCGCCTCGACCCGCACCGAATTCTACGACTACCCGGCGGCACTGCCCAAGGTCGAGCATGCCACTATTCGCGGCGATCTCGCGCGACGCGACTTCTCGATCAACGCCATGGCCGTGTCGCTCAATCCCCGCGACTTCGGCGCCCTGCTCGACTTCTTCGACGGCCTCCACGATCTGCGCGACAAGCGCATCAGGGTGCTGCACAACCTCAGCTTCATCGAAGACCCGACGCGCATCTTCCGCGCCGTGCGCTACGAGGACCGCTACGCGTTTCGCATGGATCGCCACACGCTCGCCCTGGCGCGCGCCTGCAGCGAGATGGACCTCATCGGCGACCTGTCCTCGGCGCGCCTGCGCGACGAGCTCGTCCTGTTGCTCGACGAACCGCGGATCTCGTTCACGCTGGGTCGCCTGCGCGAGCTCGGCCTGCAGCACGCCCTGCATCCCCGCCTCGCTCTCGACGACAGAAGCGCGGAGCTGATCGCGGCGGTCGACGGGTCGCGGCGGCGCTGCAAGCTGACTCGCGAGGTGCCGGCCTGGAGGGCGCGCCTCGTGGTCACGTTGCGCGACCTCGAACCGGAGGAGCTCGAGGAGTGGGTGGCCCGCATGAAGTTCCGCCGCGCCGACGCCCGCGTGCTGGTGCGAGCCTGGCTGGTCGGCGCCCGGCTGGAGCGGCGCCTGGCTCGCGCCCTGACCGAGGCCGACCTGTACGAGATCGCTCACGGTGAACCGCTGGAGGCACTGCTCGTGGCCATGGCCCTGGGCGCCGGCGGACCCGCCGAGGAGCGTCTGACCCGGTACCTGCGCACCTCGCGCCGGGTCCGCCTGGCGGTCGGCGGGCGCGACCTGCTCGAGATGGGCTATCGCCAGTCGGCCGACCTCGGGTCGGTCCTGCGCAGCCTGCTGCGCCTGAAGTTGAACGGCGTGATCTCGGGCCGCCGGCAGGAGCTCGAAGCGGCGCGGCGCATGCTCGGCGAGAGGTGAAGGGGAACGCCGTGGTCACCACCGACGACCTACCCGCGGACGAGCCGCGGCGCGGGGGCGCTCTCCTGCGTCACGACGACGGCGGCCCGGTGTGGTACGAAGCCCGTGGAGAAGGCTGGCGGGCCGTGTTCTCGACGAGGCTCGGCGGCGTCTCGGCGCCGCCCTTCGGCTCTCTCAACCTGGGCATGTCGACCGACGACGAGCCGGCCCGCGTCTGGCGCAACCGGCGTGAGCTCGCCGCCGTCGCCGGCGTCGCCGCCGGCGATCTGGTCGTACCGGGACAGGTCCACGGCACGGCGATCGCGGAGGTGGGGAAAGGGGAGCGGGGGCGTGGCGCTCGCAGCGCCGACGATGTTATCGCAGCCACCGACGGCCTCCTGACCCGCGAGGCCGGCGTGCCGCTGGTCGTCACGTTCGCTGACTGCGTGCCGGTCCTGCTGGTCGCCGGCAAACCGGCGCGTGCCCTCGCGCTCGTCCACGCCGGCTGGCGCGGCATGCTGGCCGGCATCGTGGGTGAGGCGGCGCGGGCGCTCGGCGCCGGCGCCGCCGCCGTCATCGGTCCCAGCATCGGACCGTGCTGCTTCGCCGTCTCTCCCGACGTCGGCGAGAGCTTCGAGACGGCCTTTCCGGGCACGTGGCGCGAGGGCCACGTCGATCTGTGGGAGGTCGCCCGCCGTCAGCTCGTGGCGGGCGGCTTCGATCCGGCCGGGATCGTCTCGAGCGGACTGTGCACCTTCCACGATCACGAGTTCTTCTCGCACCGGCGCGAGCACGGTGCGACCGGCAGGCAGGCGGCCATCGCCTGGCTCACAGGAGGGATGTAAGTGAAGCAGTTCAGCGGCACGGCCGATCACGTGCGACGGCGTTTCGCCGAGGTGCGCGAGCGGGTCGACGAGGCCGCCCGGCGGGCGGGGCGGGCCAGCGACGAGGTCGAGATCCTGGTGGCGACCAAGTACGTCGCCGCCGACGACATGGACGTGTTGCGCGAGGCCGGCATCACGCTGGTCGGCGAGAATCGCGCCCAGGATCTCGCCGCCAAGCACGAGCGCTTCGCCGGCGACTTCGTGTTCGACTTCATCGGCCACCTCCAGAGCCGCAAGGTCAAACTCGTGCTGCCGCTTGTGCGACTGATCCACTCGGTCTCGACGGTGAGCGTCGTAGAGGAACTCCAGGGGCGCGCGCAGAACCCTGTAGAGGTGCTGCTCGAAGTGAACATCGCTGGAGAGGAGTCCAAGTCGGGCGTCGCGGTCGGCGATGCCGACCGCTTTCTCGACGAGGCGGCCGGTTGCGACAAGGTGGTGTTCGGCGGGCTGATGTGCATGCCGCCGCTGTTCTCCGACCCCGAGCTGACGGCGCCGTACTTCGCCCGGGCGAGGCAGCTGGCGGCCGACCTTTCGGCCCGTTGGGCCGGACGATATACTTTCGCCCAGTTGTCGATGGGCACGAGCGTCGATTACCAGGTGGCGGTGCGAGAGGGTGCGACGATCGTCCGCGTCGGAAGCGTGCTCTTCTGACGCCGGACCGGGAGGGACGATGGGCCTAGGCGATAGCTGGCACAAGGTGATGGTCTACTTCGGTATCTCCGAAGACGACGAGTACGACGACGAAGAGACCCTCGCCCCGCCCGAGGAGCTCGAACGCTCCTACCAGGACCGGCCGAACGTGCGCAAGCTCTCCCGCAGCGCGCGTGGCCGTCAGGCCGACTACGACGACATCTTCGCCGACGAGCCGCCGGCCCGTCCGCAGCGGGCCGGCGTGGTACGTCCCCTGGAAGCGCCCCGGCCGCAGCGCGTCGAAGTGCACCTCGTCATCCCCAAGAACTTCAACGACGCCCAGCAGATCGCCGACAAGTTCAAGGTCGACATCCCGGTTATCGTCAACCTGCAAGGGTCCGACACCGACCTCTCCAAGCGCCTGATCGATTTCGCCAGCGGGCTCACGTACGCTCTCGACGGCGGCATGCAACGCGTGGCCGACAAGGTCTTCCTGCTCACGCCGCGCAACGTCGAGGTGTCGGCCGAAGAGCGCGCCAGGCTGATCGAGAAGGGCTTCTTCAACCAGTTCTGACGATGAGGGCAGGATTCCTCGGCGCCGGGCACATCGCACGGGCCCTCGCTGAGGGCTGGCGCCAGCCCCTGCCGGATCCGGCTCTGTGTCCCGTGCTTCTCGCCTACGACCCGATCGCCGCCGCGCCCAGACGCTGGCCGCCGACTTCGATGGCCGGCCCTGCGCGTCGGTGACCGAGCTCGTGGCCGGCTCGGACGTCGTGGTACTGGCCATGCGGCCGCAGGACGTCGCGGACGCGCTGGCCGACGTGGCGCCGATCCTCGGGGGGCGGCCACTGCTCTCCCTGGCCGCCGCCGTGCCTCTCGACGACCTGCGCGCGGGCCTGCAACCCGACGCCCACGTGGCGCGCGTCATGCCCAACGTCGCGGCCGCTGTGGGCGGCGGCGTGTTCCTGCTGGTCGGCGGCACGCTCACCGCCGAGCAGGCCGACGATGTCCGCCGCCTGTTCGGCCTGGCCGGAACGGTGGTAGATGTCCCTGAGAGCCTCTTCGACCCGGCGACGGCTGTCGCCGGCTGCGGTCCCGGCTTCACCGCTCTCTTCATCGAGGCGCTGGCCGAGGCCGGGGAACTGGCCGGCCTCGACGAGGCGCTTTCCCGCGAGCTGGCGATCGCGGCCGTCGCGGGATCGGCCGCCCTCATAGCTCGCGAGGGCGATCCGGTGGGCGTGCGCGAGGCGATCGCCACGCCGGGCGGCATGACGGCGGAAGGGATCGAGGTGCTCGAAGACAGAGGCATGAGAGCGGCGCTGGCGGCGGCCGTGGCCGCCGCCGTCGAGCGGGCGAGGCGCGGACGATGATCTTTCTCGCGAACATCGTCGGCCTGGCGATCTGGCTGTACTCGCTCGCCATCTTCGGGCGCATCCTGCTGAGCTGGGTGCCGCTGCGCTCCGGGACGTTCGTCTACCGGCTGTACAGTGTCCTGTACGATGCGACCGAGCCGTACCTGCGCCTCTTTCGACGGTATCTTCCGCCCGTCCGGCTCGGCAACGCCGCTCTCGACCTGAGCCCGATGGTCGGCCTTGTGATCCTGATCGTCGTTCGTGTCATCCTTGTAGATCTGATCGTTCGGCTCTAGACCGCGCGAAGACTGGAGGCCCGATGAAGCTGACACCGCTCGACATCCGCCACAAGGAGTTCAAGCGCGGCATGCGCGGCTACGTCGACGGCGAGGTCGACGAGTTCCTAGACGAGATCGCCGACGAGTTCGAGCGCCTCTTCAAGGAGAACATCGAGCTCTCCGAGCGCGGCGAGTCGCTGCAAGAGAAGATCGACCAGTACCGCAACCTCGAAGCGACCCTGCAGAACACGCTGGTCGCCGCCCAGCGCAGCGCCGAAGAGCTCAAGGCCAACGCCCAGAAAGAGGCCCAGCTCATGCTGAGCGAGGCTGAGCTCAAGGCCCGCGAGATGGTGAACGAGTCGTACGCCGACAAACAGTCGGTCGAGAAGCAGATCGTCGTGCTCAAGAGCTCCGAAGAGGACTTCCGCTTCAAGTTCCGTTCGCTGCTCGAAGGCTACGTCAAGCAGCTCTCCGAGATCGACGAGCAGGCCAAGAAGACGGGCCGCTACGCGACCGACGGCGAGCAGATCAAGGAGGCCATGGCGCGCGACGCCGCGAGCCGCCCGGGCGCTCCGGCGCCCGCGGTCAAGCCGCCCGCGCCCACGCCGCCACCGGCCGCGCGACCCGCGGCGCCCGCCCCGGCGTCGCAGGCCGCCCCGGCGTCGCAGGCCGCCAAGCCGGCCCCGGTCACGCCGCCGGCCCCGGCGCCCGCTCCGTCCGACACCGACGCCGAACGTCCGGCCGCCCCGGCCGCCGACAAGCCGGCCGGCGACCCGCGGGCGCCGTTCCTCGGCGAGCCCGACGATCTGCTCGCCGACGTCGAGAGCGAGGTCGACGACAACGCCTTCAAATGGTGACGCGGGCCCGCTGCGCGGCGTCGGCGACGACGTGCGCCTCGCCGTCTGGGTGACGCCCGGGGGTCGGCGCTCCGAGATCGCGGGAGTCGTCGCGGGTCGTTTGCGCGTGCGTGTAGCGGCTCCGGCCGTCGAAGGCCGCGCCAACCGCGAGCTCTGCCGGTTCCTCGCCGCGACCATGGGCGTGCCGCCGAGCGCCGTCGCGATCACCGCCGGGCAGAGCGGGCGGCGCAAGACGGTCAGTATCAGCGGCGTCGGGCTCGAGACCGCCGGCCGGCGTCTCGGCCTGGAAGCAGACGGCCAGTGAGCACGCCGGCGCGCCGCGGGGACCGGCACTCGAGCAACCCGCGCGTGCGAGCGCTGCTCGTCGCCGTCGCCATCGCCGCCGCCGACCAGGTGGCCGGCTGGGTGGTGCGCCACGAAGCCCACCGGCTGCCCTGGACGCTCGGCCGCGAGCTCGCCATCCGCCTGACCCACAACACCGGCATCTCCTTCAGCCGCCTCGCGGGCGGGGGCGAGTGGCTGCGTGTGCTGATCGGTCTCGTCTGCCTGGCGCTGGCGGCGGCCGTGTGGCGGGCCCCGATCCGCTATGCCCTGCCGCTGGCGATCGTGCTGGGCGGGGCTGGCGGTAACCTGATCGACCGTCTGCGGTTCGGCTATGTGGTCGACTACGTGGCCGTGGGACCCTGGCCGACCTTCAACGTCGGTGACGTCGCCATCGCCGTGGGCGCCGTGCTGCTCGCCGTGACCGCGCTGCGCTCCCCGCCCGGCAGCCCCGCAGAGCGGGAGGCGTGAGGCGGTGGCGGAGTTCGTGGTCGAGGCCGGCGAGGCCGGCCTGCGGCTCGATACCGCCTTCGCCCGGCGGCTCGGCCTGAGCCGCGCCGCCGCTCAGCGCCTGATCGAGTCGGGGGCGGTGACGATCGACGAGCACACCGCCGCCAAGGGTCAGGTGCTGCGCGGGGAAGAGAGGGTCGTCTACGAACTGCCCCCGCCCGCTCCCGCGAGGCTCACCGCCGAGGACGTCCCCTTCACGCTGGTCTACGAAGACGAAGCGCTGCTCGTCGTCGACAAGCCCGCCGGCGTGGTCGTCCATCCGGCGCCCGGCCACGAGCACGGCACGCTCGTCCAGGGGCTGCTTCCGCACCGCATCGCCGGCGGTCACGAGTCGCGCCCCGGGGTGGTGCACCGTCTCGACCGCGACACCTCGGGCCTGCTGATCGTGGCCCGCACCCCCGAGGCGCATCGCCGGCTGGTCGCCCAGATGGCGCGCCGCGAGATCGCTCGCCGTTACGTGGCGCTGCTGGCCGGAGCGCTGCCCCAGGACGAAGGCACGATCGACGCGCCTCTCGGCCGCCATGTGCGCGATCGCAAACGCATGTCCATCCACACGACGCGGCCGCGGCGCGCGGTCACCCACTTTACGGTGCGACGCCGCCTGGCCGGCTATACGCTGGTGGACGTGCGACTCGAAACGGGCCGCACCCATCAGATCCGGGTGCACTTCGCAGCCCTGGGGTTTCCGGTCGCCGGCGACGCGACCTACGGCCGGCCCGTGCGCCCCTCCGGCCTGGAGCGTCAGTTCCTGCACGCGGCCCACCTCGAGTTCGCCCATCCCCAGACGGGCGCGCCGCTGTCGTTCGACGCGCCGCTGCCGGCCGACCTTGCCGGCTTCCTCTCGGGTCTCGAAGACGAGCGGCCGCCGCGATCTTCCCTTGACCGGCCAGGGTCGGCGGTCTAGAGTCGGGAAAACCTTTAATCCAGGTCCTGAGAGACCGGAAAGGGGCAGATCATGATGCACCAGCAGACCAGCGCCGCCGCCCACCGAGGGGCGGTGTTTTTTTATGTCTGACACCGGCGACCGGGTCGTCATGACCGGCGAACAGCTTTCGCGCACGGTCACACGCATGGCCCACGAGATCCTCGAGAAGAACACCGGCGACGAGCGGCTCGCCATCGTCGGCATCCACACCCGGGGCGCCTTCCTGGCTCGCCGGTTGCACGCGATCCTCCGCGACATCGCGGGGCGCGACGTGCCCCTGGGCGAGCTCGACATCTCCTTCTACCGCGACGACGTCGCCGCCCGCGGAGCCTACGGCGTCGTGCCCTCGACGCCCAACCCCATCGTCAAGAGCACCGACCTCGACTTCGAGGTCGACGGCGCCACTGTGGTGCTGGTCGACGACGTCCTCTACACCGGGCGGACCATCAGGGCGGCCATCGACGCCCTGTTCGACTACGGCCGGCCGGCGCGCGTGCAACTGGCCGTGCTGGTCGACCGCGGCCATCGCGAGCTGCCCATCAGGCCTGACTACATCGGCAAGAACCTGCCGACCGCCCCGCGCGAGCGCATCGAAGTGTGCCTGGCCGAGGCCGACGGCAGAGACGAGGTCGTGCTGGTGAGCCCGGCCGGGAAGGAGCGAGATGGCCAAGCGTGACCTGCTGTCGATCGACGATCTGACGCGCGCCGACGCCGAGCTCATCCTCGAGACGGCCGAGAGCTTCCTGCCCGTGCTGCAGCGCGACATCAAGAAGGTGCCCACGCTGCGCGGCCGCACCATCATCAACATGTTCTACGAGTCCTCGACCCGCACCCTTACCAGTTTCGAGCTGGCCGCCAAACGGCTGTCGGCCGACACCATGAACGTGCGCGCCGCCGGTTCGGCGGTCGACAAGGGTGAGTCGCTCAAGGACACGATCCTGACGCTGTCGGCCTACCAGCCCGACATCATCGTCATGCGCCACCCGCTGATCGGGGCCTGCCGTCTCGCCAGCCGCTACACCCAGGCCAGCGTGATCAATGCCGGCGACGGCAAGTTCCAGCACCCGTCGCAGTGCCTGCTCGACCTGTTCACCATGCGCCAGGCGCTGGGCCGCGAGCTCGACGGCAAGAAGGTGTGGATCGTCGGCGACATCCTCCACAGCCGCGTGGCGCGCAGCGACATCGCCGGCTTTCAGCTTCTGGGCATGGACGTCACGGTCGCCGGGCCGCCGCCGCTCATCCCGCGCGACGTCGAGGCCCTCGGCGTGAAGGTCGAGCACACGCTCGACCGTCTCCCCGAAGCCGACGTGGTTTACCTGCTGCGCATGCAGATGGAGCGCATGCAGGAGGGGGCGAACTTCATCCCCTCGCTGCGCGAGTACTCGACCCTCTACGGCATGACGCTCGAGCGGCTGCGGCCGGGCCAGAAGGTGATGCACCCCGGGCCCATCAACCGCGGCGTCGAGATCAGCCCCGCGATCGCCGACCACCCCGACACGCTCATCCTCGAACAGGTCGAGAGCGGCCTCGCCGTGCGCATGGCCATCCTCTATCGCACGATCGCCGGCTACGACGAGCGCGCGACCGACGAGCGGGGTGCGGCATGACGGTCCGCACGTGGTGCAGGGGGGGCGCGGGCGCGGAGCTGCTCATCCGCGGCGCCCGCGCCGTCGACCCGCTGGCGGGTCTCGACCAGGTAGTCGACGTCCTCGTCCGCAAGGGCCGCATCGCCGAGATCGGCGACGGCCTCGCGGCGCCCGCCAAGGTGCGCGTCGTCGAGGGTGCGGGCCGGCTGCTGCTGCCCGGCTTTGTCGACCTGCACACCCACTTGCGCACACCCGGTCGCGAGGACGAAGAGGACCTGACGACGGCCTCGGCCGCCGCCGCGGCCGGCGGCTACGTGGCCGTCTTCGGCATGGCCAACACCGAGCCGGTCGTCGACTCCGCGCCGGTGCTCGAAGGGCTGGCCCGGCAGGCGGCCGTCGAGGCGACCGTGCCCATCGGGTTCTTCGCGGCGATGAGCAGAGGTCTGGCCGGCGGGCAGCTCACCGAGATGCACGAGCTCGCCGAGAGCGGCGCCGTGGGCTTCAGCGACGACGGCCGACCGGTGGCGAGCGCCCAGCTCCTGCGGCGCGCCCTGCAGTACGCCAAGGTGACCGATCGGTTCGTGGCCGTGCACGCCGAGGACGAATCCCTCGCCGGCGCCGGCGCCATGCACGAGGGCGCCGTCTCGGCCAAGCTCGGGCTCGGCGGCATCCCCGCCATCGCCGAGAGCGCCGACATCGCCCGTGCTCTCGAGGTCGCGCGCTACGAGCGGGGCCGCCTGCACCTCTGCCACCTGAGCACGGCGCTCGCGCTCGAACACCTGGCGAGGGCCCGCGATCTCGACCTGCCCGTGACGGCCGAAGCCACGCCTCACCATCTCGCCCTGACCGACGACTGCGTGGCTTCTCTCGATCCGAACCTCAAGATGAACCCTCCGCTGCGCGCCGAATCCGACCGCCGGGCGCTCGTCGAGGCGCTCAGGAGCGGCCTGGTCGACTGCGTCGCGACCGACCACGCGCCGCACGCCCAGCAGGAGAAGGAGGTGCCGTTCGAGGCGGCGCCCTTCGGCACGACGGGGCTCGAGACGGCCTTCGCCGTGCTGTACGGCGAGCTTGTGCTCACCGGGCAGCTCCCGACTGGCCGTCCTCGTCACCCGCATGAGCCAGGCGCCGGCGCGTATCGCGGGGGTGCCGGCGCCGACCCTCGCGGTGGGCGAGCAGGCCGACATCTGTCTCGTCGACGGCGCCGCGCGCTGGGTGGTCGAGGCCGCCGGCCTGCACTCGCAGGTCGAGCAACTCGGCCGTGGCTCGGCCAGACCCTGCAGGGGCGCGTGACCCTCACGGTCGCCGCCGGGCGCGTGGCCTTCGACGATCGTGCCTAGCCCCGCGCTCCTGGTCCTCGAGGACGGCGCCGCCTACCGCGGCGAGGCCGTGGCCGGCGCCGGCACGGTCGGCGGCGAGATCGTCTTCAACACGGCCATGACGGGCTACCAGGAGATCGCCACCGACCCGTCGTACTGCGGCCAGATCATCACCTACACGTTCCCGTTGAACGGCGACTACGGCGCCGACCCGGCGCGCGACGAGTCCGACCAGGCGCAGGCCCGGGCGATCATCGCCCGCGAGCTCGTCAACTACGCCTTCAACCGGGCCTCGACGTCGAGCTGGCTCGACTGGCTCACGGCTCACGACGTGCTCGCCGTCGGCGGCATCGACACCCGCGCCCTGACGCGGCACATCCGCAGCCAGGGCGCGTTGCGCGCCGTGGTCTCGACCGACGACCCCGACGTCGGCTCTCTGCGCCGGCGCGCCCAGAAGCTGCCCCGCATGGCCGGCCTCGATCTGGCCAGCGTGGTCACCTGCGCCGCGCCCATCGAGACGCCCGCGGCGGGCTCGCTGGCCGACGGCGGCGAGGCGCTGCACGTCGTGGCCTTCGACTTCGGCATCAAGCGCTCGATCGTCGGGCTACCTGGCGGCCGCCGGCTGCCGGGTGACCGTGGTACCGGCGGCCACGCCGGCCCGCGAGGTCCTCAGGCTGCGCCCCGACGGCGTCTTTCTGTCGAACGGTCCCGGCGATCCGGCGGCCGTCATGTACGCCGTGAAGACCATCCAGAAGCTGCTCGGCAAAACGCCCCTGTTCGGCATCTGCCTCGGACACCAGCTCCTGGCCCTCGCCCTGGGCATGTCGACCTACAAGCTCAAGTTCGGCCACCGCGGCGCCAACCACCCGGTGAAAGACCTGACCACGGGCCGGATCGAGATCACGACGCAGAACCACGGCTTCGCCGTGCGCGACGACGGCGAGTCGTCGCACGACCCCGCGGCCCGGGTGACGCACGTCAATCTGAACGACGGCACCGTCGAAGGCCTCGCGGCGCCGGCACACTACGCCTTCTCGGTGCAGTACCACCCCGAGTCCACCCCTGGACCACACGACTCGCGCTACCTCTTTCAGCGCTTCGGCGCCGAGATGCGGCGCTTCGCCGCCGAGCGCGGGGGCGCCACGGCGGAGGTGAGCTAGCCGTGCCGCGCCGCGACGACCTCCACAAGATCCTGATCATCGGTTCGGGGCCGATCGTCATCGGCCAGGCCTGCGAGTTCGACTACTCCGGCACTCAGGCCTGCAAGGTGCTCGCCGACGAGGGCTACGAGGTGGTGCTGGTCAACTCCAACCCGGCGACCATCATGACCGACCCCGATTTCGCGACCCGCACCTACATCGAGCCGCTCGATCTGCCGACGCTCACCCGCATCATCGAGATCGAGCGCCCCGACGCGCTGCTGCCGACCCTCGGCGGCCAGACCGCCCTGAACCTGGCGATCGA
>CAWCWZ010000009.1:0-42279 GCA_963799395.1 uncultured Actinomycetes bacterium | reverse complement strand
CCTCAACTCAGCGTATTGCTGGACCGTCCCCAACGAAGATCATCTCGAAGTCCGGCACCTGGGCGCGAACACGGCTGCACGCATCGACCAGAGAAGGCAAGACGCTTGTCCTGGTACATGGCTCCCACGAAGACGCAGACGTTGTCGCCAACAAGCCTGAGCTCGTGTCGCACTCTTTCCAACTCGACGCGGCCGATGGTGCTTGCCGCCCTAACGATTGCTCGAGTGTCGATCGCGTTCTGGACGCAGGTGATGCGGTCGTTTGGAAAGCCACTGGCACGCACATGCCCGGCGCTTCGCTCGTTGTATGCGAACCGACCAGAACACCGGCGGGAGACGAAGCGTTTCAAGGCTTCTCCAACTCGGCTGGCGGGACGCGTGCGGATAGTGCGACCGTGGCCCCACATCGCGAGGCGTATGAAGCCCCCACAGTCGAGGGCGAACAGCACGTAGTTGAGCAGCAGCTTGCTGGCCTGCTCGACTATGACCAGATCACCGCGGCGCAACCGGCTCAAGCCGGGCTGCCAGAGAAGCTCGCGACCGCCCACTCGAAGGGTCCGGACACGCGCTTCCAACCCCAAGGGAGGTCGATCCTGTCGTGGCGGGCAACCTCATACGAAACAGGGCCACCGTAGATGACCTCCAGGGTGATACCGTCTTGTAGAAGCCGACTCCTAAGCACCTCGTAGAAGCGATAGCGGTAGTGCGGAATCGACTTGTAGAAGATGATGACTCGCAGGCGCTCCATGTCCTGGGCTGAAGACCGTCTCCTTGGGTGGACCCCGCAAGTTTAGCCTAGTCATACTCTTGCTGCGGACCTCGTGACTCCGAACAACTCACGAGAAAGGGCTGGCGTGGATAGCGGTGTCGACAGAACAGGGCCTCTTCGCCTCTTGTATCTCCCAATTGAACAGGAGCCGGGTGACCAGTTCGGACCACGCCGCGCGTTCTCGGATCTCGCGGAAGGTAAGGTTCTCGACAACTTCGTCGCTTTCCCATATCTCGTTGAGTCGCGCAAGGAAGGTGGTTGGCCTGGCATGCTCTCGCGGCTTCGTGAGGTTGCGGAATGCGGCCAGCCCACATGGATACACTGGGACCTCCAGACGAAAGGGCGTGTGCCGGCGCAGTTCGCCCGCACGCTCAAATCCCTTGAATCCAGCCCGGTCATCACCCGAGCGGACCGGCGACAGCTACGTGCGGCCGCCGCGCAGCATGGTCGAATTCGGACGCGAGATCGATATCACGTTTCTGACGAGCACCGAGCTGATTCCGAAGTTCCAGCGCGCTGGGTGCGCGACGTCAGGTACCTGCCAGAGCACTTCGACGCGACGCTCTTCGGCCAACCGTGGAGACGCACATCGGAACCGCATTTCGACGTCGTGATGATCGCCAGCTACCTGAACGTGAAGCTCGCTCGGCTCCGTCGCCGTTACTTGCCACTTCAGAGAGAACGGCTCGCGTTGGTCAAGCAGCTGACCTCGAGATTTGGCCGGCGATTTGGGCTGTATGGGCGAGGCTGGGAGGGGCAACCGTCGTGGCAAGGGGTCGTCCCATTCAGGGAGCAACAGATGCCCATGCGAGACTCGTGGCTTGTTCTCGGGCTCAACAACTGGAGCCACGCGGACTACTTCTCAAACCGACTCCCGATCTCGCTTGGCTCTGGCGTTCCGGTCGTCTACAAAGCCTTCCCGGGCGTCGAGAAGTGGCTGGTGGACGGGAAGCATTGCAGGCTCTACGGGCGAGCCAACCAGGCATTGCCCGCTATTGAAGAGGCACTACGGAGCCCGGTAGAAGAACGAGAACTCATGGGACGCCTCGGAAGGCAGAGGGCCCTCGACTACTGCTCGATGGACGTTGATGCGCGACGAATGATCGCGGCCGTGCGCGAAGTGATGGCGTGGCGCGATCGGATTGACGACAGCGGTCACTCTCAGAGGTGAGGATTCTCGATTGCTTGATGCGTTGAGAGCCCGACTCTAGGCGGGTCTATCGCCGGTGCGACGTGTGGCCTTGTCCAGTGGGGAGGCGGACTCCAGCGCTGTTCGCTTCCTCGCGCTGGCTCTGTGGTCATCTCTATCGGAGAGAACGAAATCTTGACAGGGCACGCACGGCGAGTGACTGGGTCCTGGGCAACGGCACGGTCCGGTCGTAGAATCCCCGCGCCCCGTAGTCGACACAGATGCCGTGCTCTTCGAATAGCCGAGGGACGACATCGGGGTTCCAGCGACCCTTTACGATTCCGGTCGGGTTGTACGGAATGACAGGATTCTTATGCCGCTCGTATCGGTCTCTCCGCAGGCAGAGTATCCGATCTTCTGAGCGCCTCAATCGGCGAGACCCGTAGAGCTCGAATTGCCAAGCACTCTCGTGTGCGCGAAGCAGCGACCGGAGGAAGCGCGTGTCCCAAAGAGCTGCTTGTAGGCTCACGAGGTACGGCGACCGCCGATCTACCTCCCAGAGCAAGGGGAATTCGGAAGGGCGCCAAGGTCCTGCCCCACCCAACTCCATCAGCCTGATGCAAAGCAGCTTCTCGTCGCTCATCAGCTGGACACATTCGCCAACGACCTCTGACAGGACGGACGCCTCCAGGAAGTAGTCTTCTTGGAGATAAAGGACATGGTCGCTTGCGATGCTGTCTAGGCATGCTGCCAGCGACTGGCTCCAAGACAAGGGATGAGACTGTCGCACGACTGAGGCGGTACGCGACACGACGAGGTCGATGTCGGGGAAACTGAACGACAGCGTCTCGGTGTTCAGCACGATCGGCTGCGGGGCGCTGGGCCAGTACTCTGCAAACAGCGTGAAGAATGGCCTCCAGCAGTCGCTGAAAGAGTCCGTGCTGCTGACCAAGACAGTGTAATCAACCACGGCAGCGGTCGCTCATTCGCAGTTCGGGGCGGCCACATGAGTCATGGTACCGCCGTACCGGCGGAATGTCGGACCGCCAACCACGACTTTGTCACGCCGAGAAAGCGCTCTCGCTGAATGACTGCATCCGGGGAATAGCTTCTCGAGCTCGCGCCTCGAGACGAGCCTGATTCTCTTCAGCCATTTTGCCGTCCATGTAGTCAGAAGACGGATGGGTATCACCGCCCAGACCGTGTACGGCAGGAGATGCGTCGCCGAATCCGCGGAGGGGAGCCAGTGTGCGAAGGGGGTCAGGTAGTGCGGCTCTACAGGGAAGCGCTTGGCGGGGGTCTGGACCCAGTAGCCGCTGCCCACGCGCCTCACCTCCCGCGCGAGTTTGGCCTGGTCGTCGTAGTTGCCGAGGTGCTCGATCACGGAGTTGCAGTACACGACGTCGAACGACGAGTCCGAAAACGGCATGTGGCGCGCATCCCCCAAGACGAATCGAGTTGGCTGCGACTCCGAGTGGCGCGGCGTCTTGAGGTTAGGACTGTCACCTGACGCGGACATCTGCGCCACGTGGCGGCGACGCCGGCCACGTCGAGAAATCGAACCTCCGAACAGAGCCAAGAACTGACGCGTGCGCCTCCTCCTAAGCGGCCCAGACAGCGCGTACATGCGTTGGATAAGCGGTTTCCGTGTCTCAGCCATTTGCCGTCGGCCGAGCCGGTTCGTGTCTCTGGTGCACGCCGGCGTGCCACCGCGCCAATGCCGCCGCGCGAACCTCGCGGCAGCGATTAGCCAGGCAAGGCGGGCGATTCCAGCCGTGTCCGGCTTCGGACCCGGATCCGGGCTGACAGGCACACGCTGTGATGAGGGTTCTCACTCCCGGTACTGGTGCACCCGAAAGCCGCCGGCGCGCGCGAGCTCGTCCTTGCGGGCTTCGTCGAGGTCGTCCCAGACCATCTCGTGGACGAGCTGTTCGAAGCCGATCTCGGGGTGCCAGCCCAGGCGGTCGCGAGCCTTGGCGGCGTCGCCGACGAGGCTCGCGACCTCGGTCGGGCGGTGGTAGCGGGGGTCGACCTTCACGAGGACGCGGCCGGGCGTGAGGCGCTCGGCGGCGGCCGCACCGGCGTGGCCGCCGGCCTCGGCCTTGGCGCCGCCCCTCGGACGCCGTTGCCGCCGTCGCGGGCGCGGGCCAGGAGGTCGGGGTCGACGGAGTCGACCACCCCGACCTCGTCGAGGCCCGCTCCGCTGAAGGCGAGGCCGATGCCGGCCTCGGCGAAGGCGCGCTCGCAGAACTCGCGCACCGAGTGCTGCTCGCCGGTGGCGATCACGTAGTCGTCGGGCTCGTCTTCCTGCAGCATGAGGTGCATGGCCCGCACGTAGTCGCGGGCGTGGCCCCAGTCGCGCTGCGAAGCGAGGTTGCCCAGGAAGAGGTCGTCCTGCAGGCCCAGGGCGATGCGGGCGACGGCGCGGGTGATCTTGCGGGTCACGAAGGTCTCGCCGCGGATCGGGCTCTCGTGGTTGAAGAGGATGCCGTTCGAGGCGTGCATGGCGTAGGCCTCGCGGTAGTTCACGCAGATCCAGTAGCCGTAGACCTTGGCCGCCCCGTAGGGGCTGCGCGGGTAGAACGGCGTGGTCTCGCGCTGCGGCACCTCCTGCACCAGGCCGAACATCTCCGACGTGGAGGCCTGGTAGAAGCGCGTGCGGGCCTCGAGCCCGAGGATGCGCATGGCCTCGAGCAGGCGCAGCGTGCCCAGAGCGTCCGAGTTGGCGGTGTACTCGGGCGTCTCGAAGCTGACCTGCACGTGGGACTGGGCGGCCAGGTTGTAGATCTCGTCGGGCTGGGTCTCCTGGACGATGCGCACGAGGTTGGTGGCGTCGGTCATGTCGCCGTAGTGCATGAAGAAGCGCACGCCGGGCTTGTGCGGGTCGTCGTAGAGGTGATCGACGCGGTCGGTGTTGAACAGGCTGGCGCGGCGCTTGATGCCGTGCACGATGTAGCCCTGCTCGAGCAGGTGCTCGGCCAGGTAGGCGCCGTCCTGCCCGGTCACGCCGGTGATGAGTGCCGTCTTTGCCACTGACCTTCCCCCCTCTGGTCGGCCGTCGCCCTCAGGCGCCGCCGGACGTTGCCGGCCGCCCCGGCGAAGCTCGTCACCGCCGGCCTGGTGTGGGACGTACCACTCGTAGGTCGAGCGGATGCCCTCCTCGAGCCCTCGTTGCGGCTGCCAGCCGAGCGCGGTGACGCGGCTCACGTCGAGCTGCTTCTGCGGCGTGCCGTCGGGCTTGCTTGTGTCCCACTCGATCGGCCCGGTGTGTCCGACCACGCGCTGGATGAGCTCGGCCAGCTCACGGATGGTCTGGTCGCGGCCGGTGCCGACGTTGACGAGGCCGTCGGGCAGGTCGGCCGCGGCGACGTGCTCCAGCAGGTAGACGACCGCTTCGGCTAAGTCGTCGACGTGCAGGAACTCACGCCGCGGCCTGCCCGTCCCCCAGAGCACCACCGGGGCCATCGGCTGGCGGAGCGCGCCGTCTGCGCCCGGCAGGCCGAGCTTGGCCTCGTGGAACTTGCGGATCATGGCCGGCAGCACGTGGCTCGAGCGCAGGTCGAAGTTGTCGCCGGGACCGTAGAGGTTGGTCGGCATCAGCGAGATGTAGTTCGTGCCGTACTGGCGGTTGAGACTGCGGCAGAGCTCGATGCCGGCGATCTTGGCGACCGCGTAGGCGCGGTTGGTCTCTTCGAGCGGTCCGGTCAGCAGGTACTCCTCTTTGAGCGGCTGCGGCGCCTCGCGCGGGTAGATGCAGGAGCTGCCCAGAAAGACGAGCTTCTCGACGCCGGCGCGGAAGGCCTCGGCGACGACGTTGAGCTCGATCGCCAGGTTGACGGCGATGAACTCGTAGGGCTGCTCCCAGTTGGCGACGATGCCGCCGACCTTGGCGGCGGCGAGCACGACGGCCTGGGGGCGCGCGCGTTCGAAGAACGCGCGCGCCGCCGCCTGGTCGGTCAGATCGACCTCGGCGACGTCGGCGAGGATGAGCTCGTCGTGGCCGTGCCGCTGCAGCGCCCGGGTGATGGCGCTGCCGACGAGCCCGCGGTAGCCGGCGACGAGTATGCGCGAGTGTGCGTCGATGATGCCGTCCCTGCCTCGACTTGGCCCTGAGGCAGGATTCTAGCATCGCGGCGCCCGGCTCACGGCATGTACTTGATCGCCGAGCGGGGAATGTCGTCCCGCCGCCGTCACGAGCCGTCCGTCGCCCCGCTCGCCGTCAGCGAAGCCGTACGTCGCTCCGGCCGCCGGCCGTCAGTCCCGCTTTGGCGCCGGCGTCGCCTTCTGGCGCAGCCGGTAGGCGCGTGCCTTCACCTGGCTGCCGCAGTCGTCCATGCTGCACCAGTGCCGCGAGCGGTTCTTCGAGGTGTCGTAGAAGGCCCACAGGCAGGCGTCGTTGCGGCAGACCTTGAGACGGCGCCATTCGTCTGTCCCCATGGCGTCGTAGACGATCGCCAGCAAACGCCCGAGCGCCCCGTCGACGCCGCCGGAGGCCGGCTCGAGCGCCGCTTCTCCGTGCTCGTCGAAGCGTGTCACCAGTTTGGCCCGCTCGGCGATGCGGTTGAGGACCGCGACGGTCGCCGGCTCAGGCGCCACTCCCTCGTTGTTGGCCAGCAGCGCCGCGCGTAGCGCTTCACGCAGCTCGACCGCGCGCCGCAGATCGCCCGGTCGCACCACGAGGTCGTCTGGCGCCAGGTCGCCCGGCGCGAGGGTGTTTGACGACAGCTCATCCGCCGCGCCATGGCCGGCTCGCCTGCCCGACGCGGCCCCGCCCGACTCGGCCCGGCTCGACCTCGCCCGACGCGAGGTCCCCCGTGAGGCCGTCGCCCTCGCGGTCACCATGCGCGAGGCCGGCCACGGCCAGCCAGTCGGCGAGCTCGCCGGGACCCGTCAGATCGTCGGTGCCGTCTTCGAGATCCTTCGTGTTGACGAAGTCCCGTACCACGATCCAACCGGCCGGGAGCTTGTGTCTTTGCGGTGTGCGCCACGCCTCGTCTCCTTCGTCTGCGTCTCGCTGGCAATATACCACCAAAAGTGGTTTACTAGTGACGCATCACCGGCATAATCACTTTACAGGTAACGTCGGGTGGCGAAGAAAGGATCGCAAAGGACCCGACAGAGAGCAACGAAGGCGGCCGAATCCCGCCAGAATAGGCGCCACGAACGGGTACAGAGAGTCAAGGCGCCACGCCGTTCAGGAGATCCCATCCAGATCCGTGTCATCGAGTTGGGGCTCGGCGCGGCCTGATACCGGCTCAAACGACAGGCGAAGACGCAGGCGACAAGGGCGAAAGCAAAGGCAACGAAGGCAAAGGCGAAGGGAGACGATCATGCCGGACTTTCTTACAGGGCAGCTGCACCGGCAGCGCCTCGAGCAGGTAGAGCGGGCGGCCAGCGAGGGCGCGCGCCGGCGCGAGTGGCTGCGTCAGGCGCTCGAGGCCAGGCGGGCGCGCCGCTCGCAGCAGGGCCGCTAGAGGATTGCTGGCAGGGCCGCCAGAGCGGGCCCACCAGCTGCGAACGGCTGAGGTCAACGACATGAGCAGAGGAGCAGACGTGATGATCGGGTTCAGGAGCGCGCGCAGCGCGCGAGAGGGTGCGGACGGCGCGGCCCGCGGCGCCGGAGTCGGTGCGGGCAGCGACCATACCGACCGCGACCGGCCCTTCGGGCGCCGGCTCGTTGCCATCGTCGGCGAGATCGGCGCCGCCATGGCGACGCCGCGCGGCGGCTCGAGCGGCGAGCGGCGATAGCAAAACGCCGCAGCGGCTCGAGCGGAGAGCGGCGATGGCGGCGATGAGTCAGAGAAAGGACGCAGTCATGAAGCTCATTCTTGGTGGATACCGTGTGGTGCGGGCCGCGGTGCTCGCACTGGCCGCGGCGGCGGTCGGCTTGGCGGTCTCGGCGGCGCCGGCGCTCGCGCTGGCTCCTTCACACGCGCAGATCCGCGGCCGCGGCGTCGTTGTGCCGTTGCATGAGGGCGGAGGGTTGTCGCTGGCGAGCCTCGCGGTGCTGATCGGCCTGGTGGCTGCCGTCATCGCCATCGGTGTGATTGGCTGGGGTCGCGACCAGCGCAACGTGGCCCTCGCGGAATCGCGTCGGCAGCGGACGGGCTCGCTGCCCGGTGCGGGTGGCTCGGGGCAAGAGTCGTGGGAGGCGCGCAAGCCGTCGGGCTCGAAGCCTCTGGCGACGCGCACGCCGGTCGAGGTTCGCGCCCGTCGTGATCAGAGCAGCGGCGACCAGGGCGGCTCGACGAGGGTTTGACGCGCGAGCAGACTCCTGGGTCTCGTTGGGGGCGCTGGTGGTTTGTTGCAACTTGCAACAAACCACCAGCGCCCCCAACGCCGTCGTGACACTGCCCTGACACTGAGGCCGGCGCCCCCGTCGTCGATCGGTTTCCCACCCCGTCTTGCCGGGAAGGCCAACGCCGATGTCGGATAACATTTCTCCGCTTTCGGCCGTTCGCGCTTCCGGCGCGGTGCCGGGTGGGGCACACACCGAGGGAGCCGGATCATGAAGATCTCTCCGCAGACCGTCGCGCGTTACTCAGCACTTCACCCCTGGCGCATGATCGGCATCTGGGCCGCGCTCCTGCTGGTTGCCTTCGGCATCATCAGCACCCTGCTGTCGGGAGCGCTGACCGCGCAGTACAGCTTCTTCGGCAATCCGCCGTCGCAGGTCGGCGCCGATCTGCTCAGCCAGCGCATGGGCATGCCGCAGAAGGCCGATGAGATCGTCATCGTCAGCTCCCCGACCCAGACGGCGACGAGCCCCGCGTTTCGGCAGACGGTCCTCGGCATCCAGGACCGGATCGCGGCGCTGGGACCGGGAGTCGTCGACAGCGTCGTGAGCGCCTTCAAGGGTGGCAGCCCGGCGGCGATGATCTCGGCGAACGGCCACACCGCCATCATCCCCGTCGTCATGGCCGGCGACGTCGTGCGGGCCAGCAAGAACATCGACAAGGTCCACGCCATCGTGCACGGCGCCGACGGGGCCGGCGGCTTTCGCACGCTGATCACCGGCACCGCCAGCATCAACTCCGATTTCAGCCACCAGGCGACGGCCGACCTGCGCAAGGGCGAGGGCATCGGCCTGCCGATCGCCCTGATCATCCTGCTGGTCGTCTTCGGCACCGTGGTGGCCGCGAGCCTGCCGATCTTCCTGTCACTGATCGCCATCACGCTGGCCGTGGCGCTCACCGCCATCCTCGGCCACCTGTTCAGCGTGTCGACCTTCGCGGTGAACATGATCACCCTGATCGGCCTCGCGGTGGGCATCGACTACTCGCTGTTCATCGTGTCCCGCTTCCGCGAGGAGCTCACCCGCGGCCGCTCGACGATCGACGCGGTGGCCGTCGCGGGCGGCACGGCCGCCCGCGCCGTCTTCTTCAGCGGCATGACGGTGGTGCTCGCGCTCTGCGCCCTGCTGCTGGTGCCGACCAACATCTTCGTCAGCCTCGGCGCCGGCGCGATCCTGGTGGTCGCCATGGCGGTGTTCGCGGCGCTGACGTTGCTGCCGGCGGTGCTCGGTCTGCTCGGGCCGCGGGTCAACCGGCTGAGACTCCCTTACCTGGGTCGCCGTCTCATGAACGCGCGGGCCGAGGGCCGGCCGTCGGTGATGGCGCGGGCCGCGAGGGGCGCCATGCGCAGGCCGGTCCTCTCGCTGGCCGTCGGGGCCGGCGTGATGCTCCTGGCCGCGTCGCCCCTGTTCGGCATGAAGACCGGCGTGTCCGGCGTCAACACCCTGCCGAACAGCTTCCAGTCCAAGCAGGGGTTCGAGGTGCTCGCCAGCCAGTTCTCGGCCGGCCTGGCGAGCCCCACCCAGATCGTGATCGACGGACCGGCGGCCTCGCCGCAGGTGCAGGCCGCCGTCTCGCGGCTGCGCGCCACACTGGCCGGCGACCGCGCCTTCGGCGCCGTGCAGGCCCAGACCGACAAGGCCGGCAACCTGACGCTGCTCTCCGTGCCGATCGCCGGCTCGTCGACCAGCGATCTCGCCATCGCCAAGGTGCGCGAGCTGCGCGACACCTACATCCCCCAGGCGTTCGCCGGCAGCCCCGCCAAGGTCTACGTGACGGGCAACACCGCCTTCAACGTCGACTACATCGACATCGTCAACGCCTACTTCCCCTGGGTCATCACCCTGGTCCTGGCGCTCAGTTTCGTCCTGTTGATGCTGGCCTTCCGTTCGGTGGTCGTGCCGGCCACGGCGATCGCCATGAACCTGTTGAGCGTGGGCGCGGCCTACGGCCTGATCACGCTCGTGTTCCAGCACGGGGTCGGAGCCGGCATCTTCGGCTTCCAACAGGTCGCCGCGATCGAGCAGTGGGTGCCGCTCTTCCTGTTCTCGGTGCTGTTCGGGCTCTCCATGGACTACCAGGTCTTCCTGCTCTCCCGCATCAAGGAGGAGTACGACCGCACCGGCGACAACAGTCACGCCGTCAGTCAGGGCATAGGCGTGACCGCCGGGATCATCACCGGCGCGGCCCTCATCATGGTCGCCGTGTTCGCCGGCTTCGCCAGCGGCAAGCTCGTGATGTTCGAGCAGATGGGCTTTGGCCTGGGAGTGGCGATCCTGCTCGACGCCACGCTCGTGCGCCTGCTGCTGGTGCCCTCGGCGATGAGCCTGTTCGGCAAGGGGAACTGGTACCTGCCGCGCTGGCTCGAGTGGCTGCCGCGCCTGACCATCGAGAGCACGCCGCTGCCGCTGCCCGCGGCGGCGGGTGGCGGACGGCAGAGACCGCGCGCGACGGTCTGGCCGGCGCGCGCCGGCGCGAGCCGGGCTGCGTCGGCCACAGACGAGGAGGTCCGGCCGCGGGACTCCGGCACGGGGGTCAGTCCGGGCGGACCGCCGTGCCCGATCCCGCGCGCGATAGAATCGCGCGACATGACGGATGCGAGCGTGGTGATCGGCATCGACGTGGCGGCGGCGCGGCCCAGCACCGCCGTGGCGGTGCACACCGGCCGCGCCGCCGCCCGTGGCGGACGAGCCGGCGCAGCCGGCTCGTCCGCCACGGTCCTCGAATGGATGGAGGCCGATCACCGACGGCCGGACCAGGTCGCCGCGATGATGGCCTGGATCGAGCGCCACGCACCGGCCGTCGTGGCGGTCGACGCTCCGCAGGACTACAAACGGTCGGGGCGGCGGGCGGTCGGCTCGCGGTCGCCGAGCGCTGCGACGGCGCCTGCGGCGCCGTCGCAGCGAGCCTGCGACCGCGAGCTCCTCGCCCGCCGCATCCGGCTGTACCCGGTCCCCTCCAGGGCGGCAGTGATCGCCGGCGAGGCCCGTCTGGCCGACTGGATGGGCGCCGGCTTCGACTACTTCCGGCGCCTGCGCCGGGCCGGCTTCGAGATCCCCGACGACGCGGTCATGCCCGGCATGCTGGGCGGCCCGCCGGCCGCGATCGAGGTGTACCCGTACGGAGCATTCGCGGCTCTGCTCGGCGGTCTGCCGCCCAACAAGACGAGCCGGGCCGGACAGCGCCTGCGGGTCGTGACGCTGCGCCGCGCCGGCCTCGAGTGGGACGAGTACTTCGACCACGACTCCCTCGACGCGCTGGCGGCGGCTCTGACCGCGTGGCGCTTCCAGCAGGGGCGCGCGACGCCCCTCGGCGATCCGCGGGAGGGTCTGATCTGGCTGCCGGTACCGCCCGCCGAGGTGCTCGACACGTACACCGCCGTCTGAGGGCCGGCGCGGTCCGGCGCTCCCGCGCCGGTCGGCCGGCGCCGGTGGCTGCCACTCCGCCACGAGCCGACGCAGGAGACGCGCGAGCTGCAGCTTGTCCGCGTCCGGCCAGTTGCGCACTGCCGCGGCGACCGCGCCACGTCTGACGTTCTCTCAGTTGGCGCAGGGCGTTGTAGCCCTGGACGGTCGGCGCGAACAGCGGCCGAACGATGCCCCGCCACTGCTGGACCGGGAAGTCGTTGCGGTAAATGAGCCGGCGGTCTTCGAGCCGGCGCAACTCGTGGCTGACGGTGCTGCGCGAGAGTCCGAGCGCCGCCGCGAGATGCGAGGGCCGGCCGGAACGGGACCGGGCGATGCGGTCGAGCAGCGCATAGAGAGCCGGCTGGGTGCGCCATGCGGCCCAGGACGACGGCACGGCGCTCTCTGCGAGCAGGCCGTCGTGCCGGCGGGGCCGGACGTACGAGAAGGTGACGAGAGTCAGGGCATCTTCGATGGCCGCGATGACGGGGTCGCCGAGTGGCTCGGAGAGCCCTTCGTGGAGATGGGGAAGGTCGGTCATGATCGCAGGGTAGGGTCGTGGTTGGGTCTGCGGAAGGGGAAAGGGAGTGTGTGTGGGGTGTCGGTGTCGATTTGTTGGCATTTACAACTAATCGACACCGACGAAAGAGGGGACACGGGCCACGCCGCCAGCCACGCCGGAGCAGGGCTCGACCGCGTCGTCCGGATCGGACCGGAGCGAGCGGCGGCAATGGCGGGTCCGCGGCGGTGGCCGGTGTACACTCACGAGCGATCAACGGTCGGGAGCCGAGGCGGACAGACGAGATGACGACGATGGCGATCACGTTCAGCGGCGGTCTCAAGGTGCGGGCCGAGTTCGACGGGCACGCGGTCGAGACAGACCAGCCGGTCGGCGCGGGCGGCGGCGGCACGGCGGCCGGCCCGTTCGACCTGTTTCTTGCCTCGCTTGGCACCTGTGCGGGTTTCTTCGCGCTGCGCTTCATGCAGCAGCGCGGTATCGACGCCGAAGGAGCCCGACTCACGCTCTCGTGCCGGAACGACGAGCACACCGGGCTCGTGGCGGCGGTCCTCGTGGATCTGGAGTTGCCGCCGGGCTTTCCCGACAAGTATCGCGAAGCAGTCGTGCGCGCCATGGACCAGTGCAAGGTCAAACGGCAGCTCGAGCATCCGCCGGCGGTCACCGCCACCGTCTCGCCGGCGGACCCCGCGAAGCCGAGGTCCGCTCCGTCATGAGCCGGGCGTTCGTCAAAGAGGACGACGAGGCGCCCGACGAGCCGCTCCCCGAGCGTCCGGTCAGCGACCACCCGAACTACGTCACCTCGTCGGGTCTCGCGCAGCTCGAGGCGCGGCGCGAAGAGCTCGAGGCGGAACGCCTCGAGCTCGCCCGCCGCGCCGACGCCGACGACTCGGCTCGCGAGCGTCTGCGCCACGTCGAGCGCGATCTCCGCTACGTTCGGCGCCGGCTCGAGACGGCCGTGACGATCGATGTCGAGACGCGGCGGGCAGACGTCGTGGGGTTCGGGGCGACCGTCGGTGTCCGTGAAGGCTCGGGCGTGGAGCGCAGCTACACGATCGTCGGCGAGGACGAAGCCGACCCGGATGCCGGTCTCGTGAGCTGGGTGTCGCCGCTTGCGAAGGTGCTCGAGGGGGCGCGCGTCGGCGAACAGGTCCTCTGGCGACGTCCGGCGGGGCCGATCGACTTGACCGTCGTCTCGATCAGGTACGAAGCTCACGGCCCGCGGGCGCGCGAAGGAGGGTCTCGGGCATGAGGTACCGGAGTCTCGGTCGGATCGACTTTGCGCCGTCGGCGCTCGGCTTCGGCGCCATGCGCCTGCCCGTGCTCCCCGATGAGCCTGGGGGAGGGTCGGCGCCGCACCGCATCGACGAGGAGACGGCGACTGCCATGCTGCGGCGCGCCGTCGAGGCCGGCGTGAACTACGTCGACACGGCGTACGTCTATCACGGCGGCGAGAGCGAGCCGTGGCTCGGCCGGGCTCTGCGCCAGGTCGCCGGCGACCTGTTCGGCCCGGCCGAGCCGGGGCTCGCCGAGCTCCGTCGCCGCGTGAAGGTCGCCACCAAGCTGCCGGTCTGGGAGGTCAAGGGGCGCGACGACCCGGAGCGTCTGCTGGGCGAGCAGCTCGAGCGGCTGCAGCTCGATTCGATCGACTTCTACCTGCTGCACGGCCTCGGCGCCGACAGTCTCGCCACGCTGCGCGAGTACGACGTGTTCGCCTGGGCCGAGCGCGCCCTTGCCGACGGTCGCATCGGCCACCTGGGGTTCTCGTTCCACGATGAGCAGCCGGTGTTCGAGGAGCTGCTCGGGGCGACCGATCTCTGGGAGTTCTGCCAGATCCAGTACAACTACATGGATGAGGAGCACCAGGCCGGCACCCGCGGGCTCGAGCAGGCTGCGGCCAGGGGACTCGGCGTGATCGTCATGGAGCCGGTGCGCGGCGGCCAGTTGGCGCGGCGACCGCCTGCGGCGGTCGCCGCGCTCTGGGCCGCCGCCAACGCGCGCCGCGAGGCCGCGGGCCTCGCGCCGCGCACGCCCGTCGACTGGGCGCTGCAGTGGGTCTGGAACCAGCCGGAGGTGTCGTTCCTGCTCTCGGGCATGAGCAGCATGGCGCAGCTCGACGAGAACCTCGAGAGCGCCGACCGGGCCGCGCCGGGGGCGCTCGACGACGACGAGCTCGAGACCTGTCGACGAGTCCGCGACGCCTACCTCGAGCTCAGCCCCATCCCCTGCACGAGCTGCCGCTACTGTCTGCCCTGCGCGAGCGGGGTCGACATCCCCAAGGTGCTCAACATCTACAACGAGGCCGAGATCTACGGTGGCGGACCGGTGGCGGCGCGCTTTGCCTACGGCTGGCTTTCCGAGTCGGAGCGCGCCGAGGCGTGCACGCAGTGCCGCGCCTGCGAGGAGCTCTGCCCGCAGAAGATCGCCATCGTCGACTGGCTCGAGAGGGTCCAGCAGTACCTGGCGGTCGGCGAGTAGCGGCCCCTACGCGCCGCCCCTACTTGCCCGCCAGGATGCGGGCCGCGACGCCCTGGATCGTCTCGATGCCGTAGCCCTGGCCGGGATCGCCGTCGGTGAAGACGGCCATCGAGAAGGTGCGGGGACCCTTGTTCAGCCGCGCCACCTGGTGGACGAGCTGACCGATGTCGGTGCCCCGCCAGCCGCCCTTGAACCAGACCTGCCAGCCGCGCGGCCGGGCCACGGCCGGGATGCCCCAGCTCTGGGACGAGACGATGTGTGAGAGCAGGTACAGGGCGAGCGCCCGGTGCGCCTTGGGCACCAGGCCCGGCAGCCGGTAGAAGTAGCGCGCCTGGTCGGCCGCCGTGAGCTGCGCGCCGAAGAGCTGTCCGGAGATGGCGAAGTGCTTCATGCCGGCGGCCCTGGCGAGAGCGTACAGGCCGCCGTCGCCGACCACGTGGTAGATGTCCTCGGCGGCGTTGTTGTCGGAGACCTCGATCATGGGCGTGAGGGTGGCCAGGGCCGACGAGCTGATCGTCGTGTGCGTACGCAGGTACTCGACGAGCAGCATCGGCCTTGATCACGCTCGCCGTGACGAACTGGCGATTCTCGTGCCAGCCGTGGAGAACGCCGGCGGTGTCGACGACGGCGACCGCCGTCACCCCCGAGCGCTGCCTGAGCCAGTCGATCGCCCGGTCGATGCTGGCCGTCGACGGGTAGACGGCCTCGACGGTCAGGTGGGCCGAGCGCACGATCGTGGGCGTGCGGCGCAGACGGTCGATGGCGCGGACCGTCCACACGTACGTGCCGGGTTCGAGACGGCAGACGAACGTCACGCTGGCGCTGCTCGGTGAGGGCACGGTGTGCGTGACGACGATGGTCTTTACGGTCGCGCCACCGGCGCCGGCGATCACGACCCGCACGCTCGCCCCGCCGCCGCGGGCGCCTTCGATCCGGTAGGGAAGCGTCGCTTTGCCGCCCTGCAGGACGTCGATGTCGGCCTGGGCGACGGCGATGAACGGCAGGTGGCTGCCCAGAGGGTGCAGCCCGACGCCGGAGGTCGCGCGACCGCCGCTGGGCGCGCCGCGCCTGCCGGACGCCCCCGCCGGCAGCACGGTGATCGCCAGCACGAAGACACAGGCGACGAGAGGCCACGGCGATTCGGGAGATTTTCATCGTGCGACCTTTCTGCAAGCGTCCGCGGCTCGCGACGCGATCGGCCTTCAGGTGTACGCGAGCTTGTTCCCGCGCCGCACCGAGCGCGAGCGTTGTGGAGCGCCCATCAAGCTAAGGCACGACGAAGCGCGCCCGGCTGCCGGCGCGCGTCGTCGTCACTTCGAGGCGGGCTTCGATCTGTTCGCGCAGATCGCCGACGTGCGAGATGATGCCGACGAGACGCCCGCCCGTCTGCAGCCCGATGAGGGTGTCGACGGCGGCCGCCAGGTTGTCGGGGTCGAGCGAGCCGAAGCCCTCGTCGACGAACACCGTGTCGAGCTTGACGCCGCCCTCGTAGCTCTGCACGACCTCGGCGAGGCCGAGCGCCAGCGCGAGCGAGGCTTGGAACGTCTCGCCGCCCGACAGCGTCGAGACCGGCCGGCGGGCGCCGGTGTAGGCGTCGGACACTTCGAGGTCGAGGCCCAGCGCGCGGCGCTTGTCGCCCTGCTCACGGCGCAGCAACCGGTAGCGTTGATCGGTCATGGCGGACAGGCGTTCGGAAGCCACGACGAGGACGTCGTCGAGGTAGGCGGCGAGCATGTAGCGCTGGAACGAGAGCCGCAGGTCGTTGTCGCCGTCGGCCACCCTGGCGAGGCGGCCGACCACCGCGTAGGCGGCTTCGTGCTCGCCGATGTCGGCCTGCAGCCGGGTGAGGTCGTCGGCGGCGTGGGCCAGGGCGTCGCGCGCCGCCGCGAGCGAAGCCCGCGTGTCGCGGGCTTCGTCGGCGGCGCGGGCCGCGGCCGCATGACGGCCGGCCAGCGCCTCGAGGTCGGGGCGCTCGAGGTCGCGGGCGGCGGCGGCGCGCCGCAGGCGCGCCGCCGCCGCCCGCGTGTCGCTGTCGTAGGCGGCCACCCGCTCGACGAGCGCGGCCAGCGCCTGGGGCTCGCGCCGGGCGGCGAAGTACGCCGCATCGTCGGGGAAACCGGCCTCGGCGATACGCGCCCGGCGGTCGGCTTCGAGCTTATCGACCGCGGCGGCCAGCGCGTCGTGACTTGTCTGCCGTTCCGCCAGGGTGGCGGCGGCGGCGGCCAAAGCCTCTGCCGTGTCGCGATCGGCGGCTTGCGCCAGGCCGAGCGTGCGATCGAGGGCGCCGAGCTCGTCGGTGGCCTGCGCGAGCCGGCGCGCGAGTTCGTCGGGATCGCGCAGGTCGGCCGGCACAGCGCGGCCGCGCTCGTCGAGCACCGCCAAAGCGCGCGCGTGGGCGGTCGTCGCGTCGGCGAGCTCGCGCCGCGCGGCGCTTGTCGCTGCCTCGGCTGTCTCGCGGGCGCGCTCGCAGGCACGTCGCAACTCGTCGACGCGCTCTCGTTGGGCGAGCACCTCGGCTTCGCCGGGCAGCTCTCCCGGGGCGCCGGCCGGTGCCGGGTGCTCGGTCGATCCACAGACCGGGCAAGGGGCACCGGGCTGGAGCGAGGCGGCGAGGACCGCGGCCTGCCCCTGGGACCAGGCCGTCTCGAGCTCGGTCAGCTCGGCGGCGGCGCGCTCGGCCGCCCGGCCGGCCACCGCGAGCGCCTCGCGGCCGGCAGCCGTCTCGCGCTCGTCGGCCTGCCGGGCCGCCGCCAAGGCCCCGGCGGCAGCCTCGAGAATGGATTGCGCCGCCGCCAGCTCGGTAGCTGTGCCGGTCATCGCCGTGAGCTCGCGCACCCGTTCGGCCAGCTCGCGGCGCTCGTGGTCGCGCGCCGCTTCGGTGGCCAGCGTCGTCTCGGCGTCGCGCCGTGCAGCCGTGGCCGCCTCGAGTGTGCCTTCGGCCTTCTCGAGCTCGAGCACCTGGACGGTGAGATCGTTGCGGCGGTCGTGCACCAGGGCGATCGAGCGCGCGCAGCGGTGTCGGCCCGGCGGCGTCGTCGACCTCGGCGCGCAGCCCCTGCACCTCGGCGGCCTGGGCCGCGAGCGCGTCGGCGTCGGCCTGCGCCGCGGCGAGCTCGTCGAGCCGGGCGGCGATGCCCTGAGCCGTGCTCAGCTCGGCGAGGGCGGCCTGTTCGGCGGCCGCGGCTGCGGTCGCGGCCGCCTCGGCTTCGGTGGCCTGCTCGACCGTCTGTGTCAGCCGCTCACCGAGCTCGTCGGGGCTCTCGGCCGCGGCCGCCCGGAGGATCGCCGTGCGGTCGGCCGTGGCCTGCTGGACCGCGTGTTCGATCGTCTGGGCCTCTGCCTTGAGCGCCTCCTGCAGGTCGCGGTAGCGCTCGGTGCGAAACAGGCGCTGGAGGATCTCCTCGCGCTCCTTGCCGCTCGACTGCAGGAGCTCCTGGAACTTGCCCTGGGGCAGCATGACCACCTGGCGGAACTGTACGCTGCGAAAGCCGAGGATCTGCTCGACGCGGGCCGTGACGTCGGTCGGCTTGACGGCCAGCGGCGTGCCCTCGGCGTGGTGGTCGCCGGGCGGCGTGTCGCTGCGGTCCCACAGCGCGGCGCTCGGGTTTTCGGCCGTGAAGCCGTCGCCGCGCTGCTTGGGCCGCTCCTGCCAGGGGCTGCGCCGCACCCGGTAGCGCTTGTCGGCGACCGAGAAGTCGAGCTGGACTTCGGTGCGCCGCGCCGGGTCGGCGTGGTCGGAGCGCATGTCGCGCGCCTCGCGCTCGGCGCCGCTCGTGTCGCCGTAGAGGGCGAAGGCCATGGCGTCGAGGATGGTGGTCTTGCCGGCGCCGGTGGGCCCGTGGATGAGGAAGAACCCGTACGGACCGAGCTCGGCGAAGTCGAGGACCTGGCGCCCGCCGTAAGGGCCGAACGCCTGCATGACGAGGACGTGGGGCTTCATGATTCGCGCCAGCGCCGTTCGAGGCGCTCGAGGACGGCCCCGAAGACGGCGCTTTCGGCGGCCGAGAGCCGGTCGTCGGTGACCTGTTCGAAGAAGGCGGCGAAGTGCTCGCCCTCGGTCCGGGTGACCCGGTCGGCGAGCGCGGAGGGCCGGCCGCCGGCGAGCCCGGCGCTGGGGAACTCGAGATGCAGGCAGTTGGGATAGGCCTGCTGGAGCTGGCCCATGGCGTTGAGCAGCGCGCCTTTGTCGAGGAGACGCGCGCAGACGTAGTCGTCGCGTGAATCGTCGGCCGCCGCGCGCTCGAGGACGTCGTGGAGCGTGCCCTCGATCACCCGGACGCGCCGCCGCGGCCGCAGCTCGACCTGTTCGACCGTGACGCGGGCGGCGGTGGGCGACGCGCCGATCTCGACGATGCTCACGGACTTGTGCTGGGTGACCTCGTCGAAGGAGTAGGTGAGCAGCGAACCGGCGTAGCGTACGGCCTCGGCGCCGGCCGCCTGCGGGCGGTGCAGGTGGCCCAGGGCGACGTAGTCGAAGCCGGCGAACACCGACGCCGGCACGGTGCCGGCGCCGCCGACGGTGAGCGGCCGTTCGGAGTCGGAGACCTCGGCGCCGGCCACGAAGGCGTGGCCGACGAACACCGTGCGCGTGCCGGCCGGCACGGCCGCCCGGGCGCGCGCCACCAGGGCGCGCATGGCCTGCTCGTGCGTCTGGACAGAGGTGTCGGGCTCGGCCAGGACGTCGCGCACGACGATGGGGTCGGCGTACGGCACGGCCTGCACCAGCAGTGGGCCGTCGTCGTCGGCGAACGGCACGGAGAGGGCGCCGGCGGGCGGGAGGCGCCCGGCGATGTGCAGCCCTTCGGCGGCGAGGAGCCGGGAGCCGAAGCCGAGTCGCGTCGGGCTGTCGTGGTTGCCGGCGATCATGACGACCGGCACGCCGAGGCCGCGCACGATGCGTTCGAGCACGTCGTTCAACAGTTCGACGGCCTCGGGGGGCGGCACGCCGCGGTCGTAGATGTCGCCGGCGACGAGCACGGCCGCCGGCCGCACGTCGGCGACGAGGTCGACGAACTGGTCGAGGACGTGCTGCTGATCGTCGGTCAGATGGACGCTGTGGAACAGCCGTCCGAGATGCCAGTCGGCAGTGTGGATGAATCTCATGCGCGCATCCTCCCGCGCGACCCTAGCACAGCGAGGGGACGACACCATGTCCCGGTCGGTCGTGCTAGCCTTCGTGACCACGGTCCGCAACGGCGGCGCGCGGGGCACCGGCGCCGGCACGAGGAGGTAGCGACATGGCGGCACGGCAGACGGCCAACGGCAAGGCGACGGTGGCGCACTTCGACGAGATCCCGTCGCGACCCCAGGCCGACACGGGGGCCGTGTGGAAGCCGGTGAGGCACTTCTTCGACCTGGGTTCGTTCGGCGCGAGCCTCTACGTGGGCCAGGCCGGCGAGGTGCTGACGAGCGAGCACACCGAGACCGACGAGGCCGGCACGCGCCACGAGGAGCTGTTCTACGTCGCGCAGGGACGGGCCACGTTCGTCGTCGACGGCGAGGAGCTCGACGCGCCGGCGGGCACGTTCGTGTACGTGCGCGACCCCGACGTGCGCCGCGGCGCCGTGGCCCGTGAACGCGACACGGTCGTCCTGGTGGCCGGCGGCGCGCCCGGCGAGGTCTACGAGGTGTCGCCCTGGGAGCGCGAGGAGTTCGGGCCGCCGGTCGGGCGAGTCGAGGGCGAGGTCGTCGACCTAGTCGACGACCTCGCCCTCGACCGGCGCTTCGCCCTCGACCGGGCGCTTCGCCCTCGACCGGAGCTGCGCCCGCGTCGCCCGACGCCGGCGGCTTGGTCGTGAACTGGGCCATGAGGCGGGCGATCTCGTCGTCCAGGGCGTTCAGCTCGTCCTGGGCGGCGCGCGCCCGGCGCACCGGCTCGTCGAGCTCGGCGTGCGCTATGCTGCCCTGCTCGGCCAGGTACAGCGTCACCTGAGCGAGCTGCGTCTCGGCGGTGCCCAGCTCGCGCTTGAGGCCACGGCGCTTGAGCTGCGCCTGGGCGATCTTGCGCGCCAGCTGGGCGTTGAAGGTGACTGCGTTGACCGCGTTGCTCGCGGTGTCCTTGCCTGCCATGCCGGCCTCCCTCGGGTGGACTTCTGCCGCACGTGTGGGTGCGAGCGGCATGGTATCACCACCCCAACGGGCCCAGGGCGAAACGCCGCCGCTGACCTCCGGATCTCGTCAGAGCGCTCCGCCGCGCGCCTTCCTGAGCCGCGTGAGGAAGGGCTTGGTGAGGTAGCTGTCCTTGGCGAACAGGCAGAACTGCTCGAACAACGGCTTCGTCACCGTGAAGGCCATGACGTCGGCCGGCAGCCACCGGCGCATGGCGATGTCGGTCGCGCCGATCTGCGCCTGGGGCACGTCGAGATCGGCGAAGTTGACGAGCTGGCCGCAGCCCGACGAGAAGGCGGCCTTGGTCGGCTCCGGGTCTCCAGGAGCGTTGCGGTACTGGGCGGCGAGGGTGAGGGCGGCGAGCTGGTCGGGCCTCACCCAGAAGGTGACGGTCTTCAGGTGCTCGTACTGGTCGGCCTTGAGCGGCCCGATCAGCACGTGACCCCGGGCCGGCGCGAAGTTGACGCGGGCGTCGATCCAGCGGCCCATGAGCTCCTCGGAGGCCTTGAGGCCCTCGTCGACGGCGAGAAAGTGGATGAAGCCGGCACGGTCGGTGCGCTGCACGCCGCACAGCGAGCCGCCGGCGCCGCCGCAGCCGAAGTTGTCGGCCGTGAGATGGACGGTCTTGCCGGCCTGCCAGTCGGCGAAATGCGAAAAGACGCACTCGCCGCGCTTGGCCCCGGGGCGGGGTTCGACGAGCGGCGCGAAGGCCGCCGGGTCGGGCGCGTCGTAGAGGCCGGTGAGCGGGATCGTCACGTTGAGCTTGTCGAGGAGGAACGAGGGGTCGGGTTGCACGAGTGCCTCCTTCTTTTAGTCTACGGGTGGGTGCGTCTCTGACCCACGGTAACACGAATCGGCGGCTAGTGCCGATGCGCAGCGGCTCGTGCCGATGCAGGTGGCAGGGATGAGCGAGCCCAGCAGGTAGCCGCCGGCCGCCGAGGCCGCGCCGATCGCCACCACCTCGAGGGCGCTGCGCCAGAGGCTCATGGCGGCGAGGCGCCCTTTGACCAGGCCGATCACGAACAGCGCCACGATCGTCAGGACGACCGACACGACGAACGCCGGCCGCACCGCGCAGGAAGAGGTAGGGACCGAGCGGCACGAGCGACGCCAGCAGGTACGAGGCGCCCATGGCGAGGGCGTCCTTGACGGCGCTGCCCTCGGGCTCGGTCGACAGCCCGAGCTCCTTCTCGACCATCGTGTTCACCCACGCGCGCCGGCTGGTCGCGACCTTGTCGGCGACCACGCCGGCGTCGGCGGGCGACAGTCCCTCGTGCTCGAACAGGAGCTCGATCTCGAGCTTCTCGATGTCGGGGATGGCGGCGATCTCCTCTTCTTCGTCCCTGATCGCGGCCTGCTGGACCTGTGTCTCGGACTTGCCCGACAGGTACTCGCCGGCGCCCATCGACAGGGCGCCGGCGAAGGCTTCGGCCGCGCCCGCGATCACCACGATCTTGCTGTTCGCCGTGCCCCCGGCCACGCCCGACACGACGCCCAGCGGCACGAGCAGGCCGTCGAGGCTGCCGAACATGAACTGGCGGATGCGACTCCGGGCCGCGATCCGTTCCTTTTCGGCGAAGAGCCGGGACGCGTCGAACGTCCGGCGCTTCTCGGTCGAGCTCGCGGGCGCGCTCCGGCGACAGTCCGACGTCAGCGCGCCCGCGCGGCTCGAGCGGCGCGTGTCGCCCGGCGGCCGGGTCGGGCGGCAGGTTTCGGCCGGGGGATGATCCGGACGAAAGGTCAGTGTCGCGGGACGGTTCCGGCGGCGGGTCCATGAGACGATGCTACGGCCTCGGGCCGACCGCGTGAAGCGTGTCGCCCCGCGACCGGCGTTTCGTTTCGGCCGCCGACGCTGCGGCAATGACTCGTACGCAGGGACGATCAGGCGGCGCGCCGCGCGCCGGGGGAATGCTCACATGGCACAGATCGAGATCTACACCAAGCAGTGGTGCCCGTACTGCCTCAAGGCCAAGGCCCTGCTGCGCGCCAAGGACGTCGCCTACGACGAGGTCGACGTGACCTCAGACGAGGTCCGGCAGGCCGAGATGGTCGAGCGCTCCGGCATGCGCAGCGTGCCCCAGATCTTCCTGGACGGTGAGCAGGGTCGGCGGCTACGACGACCTGGCGCGCCTGAACGCGACCGGCGAGCTCGATCGCCGCCTGGGTCGCGGCGAGGGGGCGCCGCTGCGCGACGTCTACGACGTCGCGGTCATCGGCGCCGGTCCCGCCGGGCTCACCGCCGCGATGTACGCCGCCCGCAAGAACCTCTCGACGATCGTCATCGCCATGGACGTCGGCGGGCAGGTGGGCCTCACCGCCGAGGTCGCCAACTACCCGGGCTTCGACCTCGTCACCGGCCCCGACCTCGCCGACAAGTACCACGAGCAGGCCGCCAAGTACGAGATCGCCGAGCTGATCGGCGAACGCGTCGTCGGCCTGAGCCTCGACGGCCGCTGCAAGGTCGTCGACCTCGAAAGCGGCCGCAGCGTACGTGCTTCGACCGTGATCATCGCCACCGGCGTGCAGAAGCGCCGCCTCGACGTGCCGGGCGAGCGCAGGCTGACCGGCAGGGGCGTCGTCTACTGCTCCACCTGCGACGGGCCGCTCTTCAAGGGCCTCACGATCGCGGTCGTCGGCGCCGGCAACTCGGGGCTCGAGGCGGCGATCGAAATGGACGCCGTGGCCGCCAAGGTCTATCTCGTGTCGATCGAAAGCTGGACCGGCGATGCCATCCTGCAGGACAAGGTCTCGGCGGCCCGGCGGGTCGAGTCGCTGCGCTACCACGAGCCGGTCGAGATCCACGGCGACGACGAGGTCGAGGGCATGACGGTGCGCGACGTGCGTTCCGGCGAGACCCGGCGCCTCGACCTGGACGGGGTGTTCATCGAGGTCGGGCTCTTTCCCAACAGCGAGTTCGCGCTCGACATGCTCGAGACCAACGTGGTCGGCGAGATCGCCGTCGACAAGCACGGCGCCACCGGCGTGCGCGGCGTGTTCGCCGCCGGCGACGTGACCGACAACCGCGACAAGCAGATCGTGGTCGCGGCCGGCGAGGGCGCGCGGGCCGCGCTGGCCGCGTTCGAGTACCTGGTCAAGCAGCAGTGACGGCCGGCCTGGAGCGGACGCCGGGCCGGGGCCGCCTCCTCTTCCGTCGGGCGCGGCGGTAGAATCGCCTTGTGAGTCCCGTCCGTCTCTCCAAGTCGCGCATCATGGCCTGGCGCCAGTGCCCCAAGCGGCTGTGGCTCGAGGTCAACCGGCCCGAGCTCGTCGTCTACCCGCCGGCCACGCAGCGCCGCTTCGCCCAGGGCCACGAGGTCGGCGAAGTGGCCCGCGCCCTGCATCCCGGCGGTGTGCTGATCGAGCCGCCCACCCTCGGTCAGGCCCTGCGCGACACCGCTCGCCTGCTGGGCCGACGTGGCGACCTCACGCTGTTCGAGGCCACGTTCAGTCACGGCGGCGTGCTCGTGCGCGCCGACCTGCTGTTCCGCGAAGGCGGCGTGGCGCGCATGGTCGAGGTCAAGTCGGCCACCGAGGTCAAGCCGTACCACATCGACGACATCGCCGTGCAGACGTGGGTCGCGCGGGGCGCCGGCGTGCCCCTCGAACGGGTGGCGCTGGCCTGCGTCGACCGCGACTTCGTCTATGGCGGCGACGGCGACTACCACGGGCTGTTCCGCGAGACCGACGTCACCGCCCCGGTCGATGAGCTCGTCGCCCAGGTCCCCGACTGGATCGCCGGCTGCGTCGCGGCCCTCGCCGACGAGCCGTCCGAACGCGGTGTCTGGACGGGCTGCACCGAGCCCTACGCCTGCCCGTTCCTCGCCTTCTGCTCGCGCGACCTGCCCGAGTACCCGGTCTCGCTGCTGCCGCGCGGCCAGGTGGTCGCCGACCAGCTCGTGGCCGCGGGCTACGACGATCTGCGCCTCGTGCCCGAGCACTGGGCCTTCGGCGACCTGCACCGACGCGTCTGGCAGGCCACCCGCACAGGGCGCCCCGACTTCGACCCCCAGGCCGCGGCCCACCTGGCCGCGCTTCCGTACCCACGCTTCTACCTCGACTTCGAGACGATCCAGTTCCCCGTGCCGATCTGGGCCGGCACGCGGCCCTGGGAGCAGCTTCCCCTTCGAGTGGTCGTGTCACGTCGAGCGGGCCCCCGGCGAGATCGAGCATCGCGAGTTCATCGACACGAGCGGCGACGCGCCCATGCGTTCCTGCGCCGACACGCTGATCGCGGCGTTGGGCGACGAAGGGCCGATCTTCGTCTACAGCGGCTTCGAGAAGGGCGTCCTCGCCGGTCTCGCCGCGCGTTTCTCCAGCCTCGGAGCGCCGCTCGCGGCGATCGAGAGCCGCCTCGTCGACCTGCTGCCGGTCACCCGCGCCGCCTGGTACCACCCGGCCATGAAGGGTTCGTGGTCGATCAAGGAGGTGCTGCCCACCGTGGCCCCCGAGCTCGACTACGCCGATCTCGGCGAGGTCCACGACGGCACCGCCGCCCAGGCCGCCTTCGCCGAAGCCATCCACCCGGACACGCCGGCCGAGCGCGCCGACGAGCTCGCCCACGGCCTGCTTGCCTACTGCGCCCAGGACACCCTGGCGCTCGTGCGGCTGCGCCGCTTCCTGAGCGGCGAGTAGACCTGCGGGGCCGACGTCACCCGTAGCGAGGAGTGCTCATGAAGGTCGCCGCGTTCAACTCGAGCTCGCGGCGGGACGGCAACACCGCCATCCTGCTGCGTCACGTCTTCGCCGAGCTCGAGGCCGAAGGCATCGAGACCGAGCTCGTCCAGCTCGCCGGCCGGCGCGTCTCGGGCTGCACGGGCTGTCTCAAGTGCGCCGAGACGAGCGACAACCGCTGCCACGGCGTCAAGGACGACGGCGTCAACGAATGCATCGAGAAGATGCTCGCGGCCGACGGCATCCTGCTCGGCACGCCGGTCTACTTCGGCGACGCCAACGCCACCATGCGCGGCCTGATCGAGCGTGCCGGCTACGCCACCCGCCACAACGGCAACCCGCTGGCCCGCAAGGTAGGGGCCGCCGTCATCGCCGTGCGCCGCGGCGGCGCCATGCACGCCTTCGACTCGGTGAACCACTTCTTCCAGATCGCCGAGATGGTGGTCGTCGGCTCCACCTACTGGAACTTCGGCATCGGCGCCGCGATCGGAGCCGTCGAAGACGACGCCGAGGGTCTGCAGACCATGCGCAACCTCGGTCGCAACATGGCCTGGGTGCTCGGCAAGCTGAACGCCTGAGGCGGGCGGCGCGCCCGCCGGCGCCCGACGGCGGTCCGACGGGCGGGCCGTGTCGGCTGGCGGAACTGCGGGCGGCGAACCTGCGGCTGGCGGACCTGCGAGCCGCGGGTCATAAGCGGCGCGGGGACGCGCGCGCAGGAGCGCGCCCCGCACCGCTCACCACCCCGCATCGCGGGGGTTCGCCGAGTCCGCGGAACAGCGCCGGTCGGGGCAGGCGCCGCCGCTTTGCCCATAACGCCCCCAACGTTTGCTTGCCGAAAGCGCTGCCGCGCAAACCGTAAGACGACGACCGTGCCCCGGGCGCTCGTGGATCGCCGCGCTGCGCTTCCGGCCGGCGCTCTCGCCGGCCGGCGGAGCGCCCTTGACAGTCGCCTGTTCGCTGGTAGATTGCGGGCCCGTTCCCGTATGCACCCCTGACGTTCGGGAGGCGCCGTGGCCGACAGGCGACCAGGCAGCGACAGCCCGCATGCGCGGTCTCGGACCGTGGGCGCCGGGAGCCGCGCCGCGGGCCGCGTCATCCTCGCCGACTGCCGCCTCGTCGACGGTGCCGGCAACCCGTGGGTGGCGGCCGACGTGCTCGTCGAGGGCGACCTCGTGGCGGCGATCGCGCCCGCCGGGACCATCCCGCGACGAGGCCGTCCCGCGCCGGTCGTGGTCGATGCCGGCGGGCGCTTCGTCACCCCCGGGTTCATCGACCCCCACACGCACTCCGACCTGACGGTGCTCACCACGCCCGGCGCCGAGTCGGCCGTCCATCAGGGGGTCACGACCCACGTGGTCGGCAACTGCGGCATGTCGGCGGCGCCGGTCGACGAGGGCCGCATGAGCGACTTCGTGACGATGTGGGAGAGCTACTTCGAGGTCCCGACCGTGACCTGGCGCACGTTCGGCGGGTATCTCGACGCCGTCGAGACGGGCGGCTGCGCGATCAACGTCGCCGCCCTCGTGGGTCACGGCGCCCTGCGGATCGCCGTGATGGGCTTCGACGAGCGTCCGGCGAGCGCCCGCGAGCTCGCGGCCATGAAGCGCCTGCTGGCCGCGGGCATGGCCGAGGGCGCGTTCGGCCTGTCGTCGGGGCTCGTCTACCCGCCGGGCTGCTACTCCACGACCGAGGAGCTGATCGAGCTCGTGCGGGTCGTCAAGTCCTACGACGGCCTGTACGCCACGCACGTGCGCGGCGAGCGCGAGACGATCGTCGCGGCGGTCGAAGAGGCCGTGCGCATCGGGCGCGAGTGCGGAGTTCCGGTCGAGGTCTCGCACAACGCCCCCAAGTGGGGCGGGCCGGCCGCCAGCGAGAACCTCGCCGTGATCGAGGAGGCGCGCGCCCAGGGCGGCGACGTCACGCTCGACAACGACACCCACACCGAGCTCGCGCCGCGCCTGTCGCGGGCGCTGCCGCAGCCGTTGCACAGCCTCCCGGTCGACGCGCTCGTCGCCGTGCTGTCCGACCCCGAGCGGCGCGTCGTCCTGCGCCGCGAGATCGCCGCCGACGACAGGCCGGGACCCGGCTACTCGGGCCTTCTCAGGCACGGCCGTTTCGACCGTATCGTCGTCCTGCACGCGGCCGACCGGTCGTTGCTCGGCGTCTCGGTCGCCGACATCGCCGCCCGCCGGGGCCGCGACCCGCTCGACACCTACCTCGACCTCATCGTGGAGGAGCGCGACGGGATCGTCGCCATCTTCGACTACATCGACGAGGCCCAGCTCCAGGCGGTGCTGCGGCACCCGCTCTGCATGATCTCTTCGGACGGTCTCGTGCAGCCGTTGCCGCGGCCCGGCGACGACGCCTCGTACTGGCCCTGCAGCTTCGGCGAGTACACGGGGCTGCTCGAACGCTTCGTGCGCGACCGCCCTGTCCTGCGGCTCGAGGAGGCGGTGCGCAAGATGACCTCGCTGCCCGCCCAGCGCTTCGGCCTGTGGGACAGGGGCGTGCTGCGTCCGGGCGCCAGGGCCGACATCGTCGTCTTCGACCTCGAACGGGTGCGCGACCGGGCGACCAATCCCTGGCCGCATTCGCACCCCTTCGAGAACATCCCGCCGCGCTACGCCGAAGGCATCGACTACGTGTTCGTGAACGGTGAGGCCGTGGTGTGGGAGGGCGCCCATACCGGCGTGAGGAGCGGCAGGGTGCTGCGCGGCCCGGGCGGGCGGCGGCGTGCCGCCGCCCGGACCGACGGCGGTGCGCGGCGCTAGGGGCGATCCGGCCCCTCGCCGGCGCCCGTCGCCGCGGGCGCAGCCCGACGGTGACCCGGGCCGCGCAGCCCGACGTGACGCCGGGCCGCGCAGCCCGACGGTGACACCGGGCCGCGCGGCCCGACGGTAGCTCCGCTCTACCCGGCGAGCGCCGCGACGGCCTCGCGAAAGACCTGCGTGTGCCGGTCGACGTCGGCCTCGGTCGCGCCCGGCGCGATCAGCGCCATGTTGTGGAACGGTATCATCAGCACGCCGCGGTTCAGCGCGAAGAGGTGCATGAAGCGGTCGAGCTCGGGGTCCTCGGTGGCGGCGGCCTCGCCGCCGTTGCGGGGCGCCACAGGGCACGGCCAGTACTCTACGCGGCAGCTCGAGCCGGGCGACGGTCCAGGGCAATTCGAGCTCGTCGATCGCGGTCTGGACACCGGCCGCGAAGCGCTCGGCCAGGGCGGTCGTATGCACAAAGCGCCCTCGTTCAGCACGTGGTCGAGCGTCGCTCGAATGGCCGCGAGCTGCAGGGCGCTGCCGGCCAGGGTGCCGCCGATGCCGCCGACGTCGGCGCAGTGGTAGTCCCAGTCGGCGTGGATGCGGTCGGCGACGTCCTGGGTGAAGCCGTAGACGGCGCACGGCACGCCTCCGCCGATGGCCTTGCCGATCGTCAGCATGTCGGGCAGCAGCCCGTGCCAGCGGGTAAAGCCGCCGGGGCCGGCGCAGATGGTTGCGTCTCGTCGACGATGAGCAGCGTGCCGGTGTCACGGGTCAGACGGCGCAGCAGGCCGTGGAACCCCGGTTCGGGGGCGACGATGCCGATGTTGGTGAGCGCCGGCTCGGTGAGGACGGCGGCCACGTCGCCGGGCGCGAGGGCTTGCTCGAGGGCCTCGACGTCGTTGAACTCGACGACCTTGGTGGTGAGGTTCACGTCGACCGCGGGGCCGACGTTGCCCGGTCGCGGGCCGGCAAGGCCGCCGGCCCCCACCGCGGCGATGAGCGCTTCGTCGACCGAGCCGTGGTAGCACCAGTTGCACGGCGCCGGCGATCTCGCTCAGGTCGTCGCTCGTCAGCCGCAGGCCGGCCGCGTCGATCCAGCCGTCGATCTGCTCGGGGCGCCGCGCGCCGACGATCGTGGCCGTGACGCCGTCCCAGGCCAGCAGCCAGGCCAGGGCGACGCTCATGACGCTCGTCTCGTGGCGCTCGGCGATCGGGCGCAGGGCGTCGCGCAGGGCGAGGTTGCGCGACAGGTCGGGCTCGCGGAACTCGCGCCGGCGCCAGTCTTCCTCGGACATCCGGCGCACGCGCTCCACGGTGAAGCCGTCGGTGAGCTGACCGGCGCCCATGGGGCTGTAGCAGAGCAGGCCGGCGCCGTGCTCGCGGACCCAGGGAAGCTCTTTGGCGGCCGTGCCGCGCTCGATCAGCGAGAACTCCTGCTGCAGCGAGTCCACGTGCCGGATGGCCTCGCAGCGGGCCAGCAGGCCGGTGTCGAAGTTGCTCACGCCGGCGCTGCGGACCTTGCCCTCGGCGACGAGGCGCGCCATCTCCGCCCAGCTCTCTTCGATCGGCACCTCGCCGTCGTCGGGCCAGTGGAACTGCAGAAGGTCGAGACGCTCCACGCCCAGGCGCCGCAACGAATCGTCACATTGCCGGCGGATGTTGCCGGGCGAGAGGTCGCTCGGCTCTTCCTTGAAGGGGTCACGGTCGTCCCAGGTCGGTCCGCACTTCGTGAAGACGAGGGGGCGCCGGTCGTCGGGGACTTCCTTGAGGAAGCGGGCGCAGACCTCCTCGGAGTGACCGTGCCCGTAGACCCCGGCGGTGTCGAACCAGTTGATGCCGAGCTCGACGGCGCGGTGCATGGTGGCGAGCGACTGCTCGTCGTCCTGGGGACCCCAGCCGTAGAGCCAGCCGCCGCCGCCGATCGCCCAGGTGCCCAGGCCGACGGTCGTGATCTCGAGGCCGCTCGTGCCGAGGGGCCGGGTGGGCAGTGTCATGTCGCTCTCCCTTCGTGGCGCGTCGGGCGCCGTCGCCGCCGGTCCGCGCGAGAGAAGGCTCACGAGGCCGGCGTCGGTGCGTCCCCGCAGGTCGTCGGGTCGCGGCAGGCGGCCGCGGCGCATGAGCTCCGAGAAGGCGGCGATGTCGAGGTCGCGGGTGCCGGCGGCGGCGACCAGCGCGTCGCCGCTCGTGTAGAACACCGTGAAGTCGCCGCCGGCCACGTCGCCGACGGCGACCTCGCCGTCCCAGCCGCGGCCCACGCCGACGTAGGCGACGCGCAGGCCGAACTGCTGCGTCCAGAAGCCCGGCACAGCGCCGAAGGGCGCGCCCCGGCCGGCCATCGAGGCGGCCGCCGCCCGTCCGAGCTGCTCGGCAAGGCGCCAGTGCTCTATGCGCACGAGGCCGCCGACGTGCGACTCCGGGTAGTGGGCCACGTCGCCCGCCGCCCAGACGCCGTTGTCGTTGACGCGCAACTGGTCGTCGACGTCGAGACTGCCGTCGTCGTTCAGGGGGACGCTTTCGATGAAGCCCGTGGCCGGCGTGACGCCGACGCCGACGACGACGAGGTCGGCGTCGAGCCGGCTGCCGTCGTCGAGCAGCGCCGCGCGGACTCGCCGGTCGCCGTCGAAGCGGGCGATCATGTGGCCGAGGGCGAAGCGCACGCCACGCTGCTCGTGACGCGCCCGCAGCAGCCCGCCGACCGCCCGTCCGAGCTGCGCCGCAAGCGGGATCTCGTCGGGCGCCACGACCGTCACCTCGAGGCCGCGTTCGCGCAGGGCGGCGGCCGTCTCCATGCCGATGAAGCTGGCGCCCACGACGAGGGCGTGGGCGGCGCCTTCGGCGGCCGCGATGACGGCGTCGCAGTCGCTCCACGAGCGCAGCGTGAACACGCCGGGCAGGTCGGCGCCGGGCGCCGCGAGGCGGCGCGGCAGAGCGCCCGCTGGCGATGAGCACGGCGTCGGGCGTCATGCTCGTGCCGTCGTCGAGCTCGAGTCGCCGCGTCGCCGCGTCGAGGCTCGCCACGCCGCCGTCGACCAGCTCGATGTCGTGGCGTTCGTAGAAGCTCGCCGGGCGCAGCGGCAGCCAGTCGGCGCTCGCCGTGCCGGCGAGGTAGTCCTTGCTCAGGTTGGGGCGGTCGTAGGGCCGGGTCCGCTCCGCGGCAGAAGAGGACGATGCGGCCGCCGAAACCGTGCTGGCGCAGCGCCTCGACGGCGGCGGCGCCGGCGGCGCCGCCGCCGACCACGGCGAAGGTGCGGGCGTCGCCGGGGTCGCGGGCGGCCATCGGCGGCGTGACCTGCCGCGGGGCGTCGTCGGGGCGGTCGACGTAGACTTCGCCGCCGTCGATGCGCACGGGAAAGGCGGCGAGCCCCGAGAGCGGCGGCGGCTCGAGCAGGTCGCCGCTGCGGGCGTCGAAGGCGCCCTGGTGCCACGGACACACGAGGCGCCCGTCGTGCAGCAGACCCTGGGCGAGCGGGCCGTCGTAGTGGGGGCAGCGCGCCCCATAGGCGTGCAGGGCGCCGTCGCACCGCAGCAGCAGGACCTTCTTGCCGCCCACCCGGACCTCGCGCAGCTCACCCTCGCGCAGCTCGTCGGCCCGCGCGACTCTCTCCTCCATGGCGACCCCTCCTTGCGGTCGGTGCGCGCCGCTGCCGCTACCAGGCGACGGCCACGGCATGCCCCACGTTCGCGCGGTCGTCGAGCTGGTCGAGCATGAACTCGGCGACGTCGGCCCGGGCGATCTTCGTGCCGTGCGGCAGAGCATACCCGGGACCGGACCGCCACGAGTGTTTCCCTTCGCCGTCGATCAGCCTGGCAGGCCGCACGATGGTCCAGTCGAGACTGCTCTGGCGCACGGTCACCTCCATGTGGCGCAGATCGGCGAGGGCGCCCTTCGGGGGCGCGGCCCGCAGCAGCCGACCGACCAGCCCTGCCGGGTCGCCGTCGCGCTCGCTTCCGGGGCCGCCGATCGAGAGGCAGACCAGCCGCCGCACCTCCAGCTCGCTCATGGCCCGCACGACGCCGAGCATGCCCTGCGAGGCGCGGGCCGTGGGGCCGCGCCCGCCCGCCGGCTCGACGGCGTAGAGCACCGCGTCGTGGTCGGCGACCGCGGCGGCCACCGCGGCCTGGTCGAGAAGGTCGCCGGCCACCGTCCGCAGCCGGGCGTCGGCGGCGCCTTCCCGGGACTCGCCCGGCGCCCGGCGGCCGGCTGCGAAGGCGGTCACCCCATGGGCGCGACGCAGCGCGCCGGCCACGAGCAGGCGGCCGACCCCGTCGGCGGCATCGAACACGACCACGTTCATGGCGGCAGTGTACCCCGGCGGCGAACGGCGGCGACTCGCGCTCAGGGTAGAGTGAGCGGCACGGGCGGTTCGGGAGGCGAGTGAAGTGAGGTGGCGGTGAGCGGCGACTCGCTCGTCGTGCCTGTGATCCTGGCGATCACGTGTCTGGCCATCGGCCTGCTGGGCGCCTGGCGCCGGTTCCCCTACGGCCACTGGACGGGACTGCGCACCAGGACGACGCTCAGCAGCCCCGCCGCCTGGGAAGCCGCCCACGTCGCCGCGGCGCCGTGGATGCTCGCCGCGGGCGCCGCCGGGGCTATCGTCTGTGCCCTGGCCGCCGGCGACCCGCACCCGCCGTCGTTGCTCGACCGTCACGCCACTCCGGTCGCCATGGGCGTCGAAGCGCTCTTCGTCGTCGTGGCGACGGCGGTCGCCCAGCGCGCCGCGCGGCGCGTCGAGGGCCGCTAGGCGCCCCCCGCCACCACGCCGTCCGGCGCTCGGCGAGCCGGCGGCCGTGGCCTGGTCCGCGCGGCCGGCGGTCGTGCCGTTTGCACTAAGGCCATAGGGTTAATCGTGGCGAGGGCCGGGTAGAAGACGGGCGTGAGGGAGTACGACCCGGACCGCTGCGGCAAGCGGGGTCCGGCAGGAGGGGTGCATGGCGCGTCATGTTCCGATCGAGTTCCGCGGCAAGCTCGAAGAGGTGAAGGTCGTGATCGACGTGGCCCTCTCGGGGGAGGGGCGTCACTACGACTTCGGCCCCGAGGTCCTGCCCGGAGTGAGCGTGGTGCGCGCCGAAGCCCACGGCCGACCCATCGCCCTGTCGCTCTGGACGCTGCCCGCCGACATGGCCGAGATCTGCGGCGATGCCGCGGTGCCGGCGACCGAGGCGCTTCTCGCCATCGACGCCGAACAGGCCCACGAGCTTCTGCGTCGCGGGGTCTTCGTCGATCTCTCGCAGTTCACCCGCAGCGACTCGACGCCCGGCCTGTACTACGTGCTCTTCGATGTCGCGAGCCCCAAACAGGTGCACCGCGTCCTGCACCGGCTCGTGCCGTCGCTCGAACCGCACGGCGATCGCCGTCTCGTCGCCTGAGGCGCGCTCGCTTCACTCCCTGACCCCCGGCGCCAACGCCGGCCGCGCTGCCGGCCTGCCGACGCGCTGGTACCATAGGCATCTCGACCGGCGCAAAAGCGATGCTGCGCGGCGAGCGGACGATGCCCCGCGACACGCCGCGCGCAATCACCCACAGGAGGGACACCATGGCAGAAGCGTTCAAGAACACCCCACCCAAGCCCGAGAAGCTCGGCGCCATGACCGAAGAGAACTTGAAGGCGGCCTTCGCGGGTGAGAGCCAGGCCTCGCAGAAGTACCTCGCCTTCGCGGCCAAGGCCGACGCCGAGGGCTATGCGAACGTCGCCCGGCTCTTTCGCGCCGTGGCCTACGCCGAGAGCATGCACGCCCGCAACCATCTGAGCGCGCTGGGCGGCATCGGCGGCACCGTCGACAACCTCAAGGCGGCCTGGGGCGGCGAGACCTTCGAGATCGACGAGATGTACCCCGCCTACGCCGCCGTCGCCAAGCTGCAGGGCAATGCCGAGGCCGGCACGTCGATCCGCTACGCCGTCACGGCGGAGCGCGACCACCAGAAGATCTACGACACCACCGCCAAGGGCGTCGGCGCCGGCAACGACCTGGGCGACACCGCCATCCGCGTCTGCCCGATCTGCGGCCACACGGTGATCGGCGACGCTCCCGACGAGTGCCCGGTCTGCGGCACGGCCGGCCAGTTCTTCACGAAGTTCTAGGGCGCGCGGTCTGGCGCCGCGACATCGTCAGGGCGACCGCCGTGCGCCCTGGCTCAGATCCCGAAGGAGGACGCAGATGACAGCAGAAGAGGCCACCGCCCTCGGCGAGCTCGAGGACAAGTTGCCGAAGCCCGACGAGCTGCACGCCATGGACCTGGCCGACCTGAAGGCCGCCTTCGCGGGCGAGAGCCAGGCCGCCGAAAGGTACCTCGTGTTCGCCGAGAAGGCCGACGCGGAAGGCCTGCCCAACGTGGCCAATCTCTTCCGCGCCATCTCGTTCGCCGAGACCCGCCACGCTCGCAACCACTTCCGGGTGATGGCGGGCATCGGGGCGACCGCCGACAACCTGCGGACCGCCTTCGAGGGCGAGTCGTTCGAGATCGACGAGATGTACCCCGCCTACGTCGAGGTCGCCAAGGTCCAGGGCGACAAGCAGGCCTTCAAGTCGATGCATTGGGCGCTCAAGGCCGAGATGGACCACAAGCGCATGTACGCCGAGGCCCGCGAGACGGTGCTCGGCGGCGGCGACATCGCCGCCCAGCCGGTCAGCGTGTGCATCGTCTGTGGCCACACGGTGATCGGCGACGTGCCCGACAAATGCCCTGTCTGCGCGGCCCGGCAGGCCTACCGGACGTTCGCCTGACCGACCCACGGCGCGGCGGCTGAGCGCGGCGGGGGCGGGGGCCGACGGCCCCCGCCCCCGCCCGCGTCGCGCTCTCAGTGCGCCGGCCCCACGGCGAGTCTCACGGTCGCGGTGTGCCGTCGGCCGGAGCTGTCGGTCCAGCTCAGCCGGACCTTGTCACCGGGCCGGTGGTGGCCCAGCAGGGAGAGGAGCGTCGTCGGCGAGTCGACGGCTCGACCGGCCAGCGAGGTGATCGTGTCACCGGCACTGAGGCCGGCCTTGGCGGCCGGAGAGGCCGGGAGCACACCCACGACCGACGCCCGGGAGGTCGCCGACGAGAGCTCGACTCCCAGGAACGCGGTCGGGCCGATATGGACGTTCGACGAGGAGTGACCGGCTTTGATCTGCGCGGCGATCGCCGCCGCCTGATCGATCGGGATGGCATAGCCGCGACCGCTGGTCGAGCGAAACGGGTGGCCGGCCGACGCCGCGGTGACGACGCCGATCACCTGACCGGAGCCGTTGACCAGCGGTCCGCCGGAGTCTCCCGGTCGGATGTCGGCATTGGTCTCGATCAGACCGCTCAACTGCTCGGGGTTGCCCGAGCTTGCGCCGGCCGCCGTGATCCGCTGGTTGAGCGCCACGACCGATCCGCCGGCGGCGCGGGGCGTGCCGCCGGCGCCGCCGGCGTTGCCGATGGCGACCACCGCCTGGCCGACCGCGACCTTGGCTGACGTGCCGATCGCGGTCGTCTTGAGTCCGGAGGCGCCGCTCAACTGGATGACCGCGATGTCCGCGCCGCGGTCGTAGCCTGCGACGGTCGCCTTGTAGGTCTTGCCGTTGCCGACGTCGGTGGCGCTGAGGCTGGTGGCGCCGTCGACCACGTGGTTGTTGGTCAGGACCAGGCCCGATGGGGTGAGGACGATCCCCGTGGCCGCCGCCTTGCCGCCCTGGTCGCTCATGGCCACGTTGATCGAGACCAGGCCGGGATCGACCGCGGCGGCGATCGAGGAGACGTTCGACGGACCACCCGCTGCGCCGGGCGGCGTGCCGGACGAGGAGCCGCGACCCGAGCCGTAGCCGTAGCCGTAGGGCGAACCGGAGCCGTACGACGATCCACCCGAGCCGCGCGGCCCGGAGCCGCCTTCGCCCGGCAACCGCATGACCGTCGGCGCGGCCGGTCGCCAGAGCTCGTGACCGATCCCGATGCCGATCAGCATCGCACCGGCAGCGAGCAGGATGGCCGCCGCGAGCCTCTTTCTGTCCATCGTTCTCACCGCCTCGTTCGTCAGACTCCGCCGGCGCCGGCGAGTGGCGCCGATCACCTTTCCACGATACCAACGCCAGCTGAGAAAGGGCTGAGAGGGAGTCCGCGCCGCGGCCGCCGGGGGTCGGTCGCGGTGGGGGTCACGGGCGCGAGACATCCTGTCGGGCGCTCAGCCATCTCTCGGCCTCTGCTCGACCGTGGCTCAGGCTCATGCGTAACCATGGCCGAGAACGAGGAGCGTCGCGACGGGCTCTGGGCAGATCCTCAGGTCCCACCAAGCCGGCCACAAGGAGCGGCTCCGATACTTCATGAAAGAGCTCAGCTTCGTGGACGTGCGCGCCGCGGGATTGCCGGCGCGCGCCAGGCTGGAGGGTGTGACCTACGACTACCGTCCTCTTTCCGATGAGGTCGCCGTGCGCATAACATACGGTCGCTGGCCATATCTGGGAACAACGCGACGCATGCCCGAATCGGGCTGGCTTCACGAGGCGGGCTGCCTGTGCCGCTTCTGCCGTACTGGGGAGGAGGCCCCGGAATGAGAGACGACGTCGCCTCGCCGGTCGATGAGGAACGCCGCGCGGGTCGCGACGGTAGCGGTCCCGGCACGGGTTGCGCGAAACGCGGCACGGCCGCGTCCGCGGCCTCGCCGCCCGGCGCCGATCGCGAGATGCTGGCTCACCTCGACTTGCTCCTCCGCGAGCGGCCGGGAGCTCAGCCCGACGACGGCTGATGGTGCAACGACCGAGAAGATCTCCCGCGAGCGCGCGGCGCCGGGCGGTGCGCCGGCGCCGGGCCGCCGTTCTGGTCTTTGTCGTCTGCGCCGCCTGCGTGGTGGCGGTGACGGTCGCCGCGAGAGCGCACGACCGCACCGTGAAGCGGCAGCGCTCGGCGAGCGCCGCCTCTTCGCGAAGCGCTGCGCGCGTCCAGCCTTCACCGACTCGAAGTGGCGGCGGCAGTGGCACGGCCGGCGGCGGGGCGGTCACCGCTGCAGTCGCCGATCACGAGCTTGCCGTGGCCCTGGCGCCGCTGCTGGCGCACCATACGGGCGATCTCGCCGTGGGCGTCGTCGATCGCACCACCGGCGTCAGTGCCGTCTACGACAGTAGGCAGCGGTTCCATACGGCCAGCATCGTCAAGGTCGATATCCTGGCCACCCTGCTTCTTCAGCACCAGGCCGCCGGGACGACCCTGGGTGAGGAGCAGGGGGAGCTTGCGACGCAGATGATCGAGAACAGCAACGACGATGCCGCGAGCGACCTGTGGTACGACGTCGGCGCGGCGGCCGGCATCGCCGACGCCAACGTCCGCCTGGGCCTGCGCCACACGACGCCGGGCGCCGGTGGTTACTGGGGCCTCACGAGCACGACCGTGTCCGACCAGCTCACGCTGCTCTCCGACCTTACCTCGACGCACTCCCCGCTCACCGCGACCTCGCGGTCGTACGAGCTGAGCCTGATGCGCGAGGTGGAACCGGACCAGGCGTGGGGTGTCACCGAGGCCGCGACGCCGGGAACATCGTCCGCGGTCAAGAACGGCTGGCTTCCCGACCCCCAGCTCTGGGTGATCAACAGCGTCGGCGTCATCCATCACGCCGGCCACGTGCTGCTGGTGGCCGTTCTCTCCGACGATCAGCCCAGCGAAGGGGCCGGCATCGCCCAGGACGAGGCGGCCGCGGTGGCCGCCGTCGACGCGATCGTGGGCCCTCGCGCGTAGGGCGGCTCCGTCGTGAGCGGCGCCTGCCTGGGTCGAGGTGTGACGACGCTCCACCGACGGCCGGCCTGGTCTCGAGCGGCGGCATAGGTCGCGAGAAGCGATGATATAGACTCAGCAGCGCCGTCGCCGGTCGATCGCCGCCGCCGGCAGCTTTGTTGCGAACCCTTCTTCGAGCGGAGGTCACGGATCGTGGGCTACAACTTCGGCGTCGGGCGCGAGGCGCCCCAGTTCGATCTGACGAGCCACGATGGCAGTCGCATCTCCCTCAGGCAGTACCGCGGCGACTGGTTCCCCGTGGTCGTCTTTCTGGGCGCCGATCAGGCCGCCGCGCGCGCCTTCGTGAGCGCCCTGAGCGCGGTCGCCGACCAGTTGTGGGGCCTGCGCGGCCAGCTCATCGGCATCGTGACTGGCGACAGCGAGGCCGCGCACGCCGTCGCCGAGCAGGCGGAACGCTCCGAGTTCCCCCTGCTCGCCGACCCCGAAGCCGTCGTCGCTCGCGCCTTCGGCGCCTACGACGGCGCCGCCGGCTCGGTGCGCCGGTACGCCGTCATCGTCGACCGCGCCGGCAAGATCGTGTGGACGGCCGACCCCGCCGGCAACCCGCCTCGTCGCCGCCGGACGCCCGGCGGCGCGGCGGCGGTCAAACCGGGCGCGCTCGTCGCCGCTCTGAGGACCGTCGCCCGCTAGACGCCGGCCCGCCGAGTCCCGCCGCGACCCGTTCGCCAGGCTCGCCGTCGCCGCGCGCGGGCTCGATCGGCAACGCCGTTGTTCGAACTCACGCTCGAGCGGGCAAGTACAGGCACGTAGGCACCATCCATGAAGGAGCTACTCGTCATGATCGTCGGTCAGACGGTATTCAGCGTGAGAAAGGGCACCGAACACAGAGCCGAGACCGCGCTGCACGATCTCGACGGTCTCCTGCGCTCGGCTGTAGGCCACCAGGCCCATCGCGTCATGCGTTCGTTCGGCATGTCGCCCATCGGCAGCGCGCTGCATGACGAGACCCGCGAGAGTGAGCTCGGCGCCGTCCACTACGTGGTCCAGTGCGAGTGGGAGTCGCTCGAGAGTCACGACGACTTCTACAGGAGCGAAGCGGTGGGGCGCGTCTACGCGCTGCTGTCGTCGATCCTCACGACCGGACCCTACGAGGTCCTGTACGACGTCCTCGAGCACGCCGACCGCAGTGGCGTGGCTGCGTAGCGCCCGCGGCGCGAAGCCGTTCGCGACCGTCACGGTGGAGAGCGCTGCCGACCTGCGTGACGCCGGCGCTCAGGTGGTCGACGTACGCGAGACGGTCGAGTGGCGGCGTGGCCACATTCCGGGAGCCCGGCACATCCCCGTCCACGCGATGGGCCGGCGCGGTCCGGCCGAGCTCGACCCGGCCCGGGCGGTCGTCCTCATGTGCGCCACCGGCCATCGCAGCACCGTCGCGGCCCGGACCCTGACCAAGCTGGGCTTCGCCGAGGTCTACGACGTCCACGGCGGCATGATCGCCTGGCGGCGCAAGGGCTTGCCGGTCGAGACCTGACGCATCGGCGACCTTCCGGGGCGTCGCTGCCCCTGAGGGAGTCGCCCGCCCGCGGAGCCGTCGCCACCGCCGGAGGAGTCGCCGTCCCGCGGCCGTCGCCGGCTACGCCGGACGCCCGCCCCGCCGGCCGGCCAGGCGCAGTCTCATGCCGTTGCCGATCACGGCGAGCGACGTTCCCATGTCGGCGAACACCGCCATCCACAGGGTGACGAGGCCGAGCGGCGCCAGCACGAGGAACACGGCCTTGACGGCGATGGCCAGGGCGATATTCTCGCGGATCACGCCAGTGGTGGCCCGCGACAGCTCGATGGTCGCGGCGACCCCCGAAAGGTCGTCGCCCATGAGGGCGATGTCGGCGGTCTCGAGGGCGGCGTCGGCGCCGGCGACACCCATGGCGATGCCCACGGTCGCCGCCGCGAGCGCCGGCGCGTCGTTCACGCCGTCGCCGACCATGGCGACGCCGCCGTAGCGCTCCGCGAGCTCGCGCACGGCGTCGATCTTCTCTTCAGGCAGAAGGCCGGCCTTCACCTCGTCGACTCCCGCCTCGCGGCCGATGGCCACGGCGGTCGCCTCGTTGTCGCCGGTGAGCAGGGCGATGTGCCGCAGGCCGCGGCGCCGGAGCGAGTCGACGGCGGCACGAGCCTCGGGGCGGATGACGTCCGCCACCGCGACCAGTCCCTCGACCCGCTCGGGCGTGCCGACCACGACCACCGTCTTGCCCTCGAGCTCGAGCCGGCGCAGCTCGGCCGCGAAGAGGCCGTCGCGGCCCGGCGTGGCGGGCGGCCGTCCGTCCGCCGCGAAGAGCTCGGGCTTGCCGACCAGGACGGTCTCGCCGTCGAGATCGGCGCGGGCGCCCTGGCCGGCGATCGCGCGAAAACGGCTGACCGTGGCGTAAACGTGCCCGGCGTGCCCGCCCGCGTTCTCGAGGCGCTCGGCCTCGGCGACGATGGCCGGGGCGAGCGGGTGCTCGCTCGAACGCTCGATGGCCGCCGCCCGGGCGAGCACCCGCTCGCCCTGGTCGCCGTCGAGCGACACGACGTCGGTCACGCGCGACACGCCGGTGGTGAGGGTGCCGGTCTTGTCGAAGGCCATCGCCCGGACGGCGCCGGCTTGTTCGAGGCAGGCGCCCCCCTTGATCAGCACGCCGCGCCGGGTGGCGGCGCCGAGCGCGGCGAGAAAGCTGACCGGCGTTGAGATCACGAGCGCGCAGGGGCACGAGATGATGAGCAGGGCGAGGCCGCGGTAGAACCAGGTGCTGAAGGGCTGCCCGAACAGCAGCGGCGGCAGCAGCGCCACAGCGGCCGCCGCCGCGACGACTACCGGCGTGTACTTGGCCGCGAAGCGGTCGATCGTGGTCTGCAGAGGCGCGCGCTGCGCCTGGGCCTCTTCGACCAGGTGGATGATCTTGGCAATGGTGTTGTCGGAGACGGTGGTCGCGGCGCGCACCGTCAGGGCGCCGCCCTGGACGATCGAGCCGGCGAACACCTGGTCGCCGGGCTCCTTGCTCACGGGCATGGACTCGCCGGTGACCGGCGACTGGTCGACCCCGGCCTGACCATCGACGACGCTGCCGTCGACCGGCAGGCGCTCGCCGGGCAGCGTCCGGACGAGGTCGCCGGGGCGGACCGTCGCGGCGGCGACGGTGTGGGTGTGGTCGGAGCCGACGGCGTCGACTACGTGCGCTTCGGCCGGCGCGAGCTCGACGAGGTCGCGGACGGCGCGGCGCGTGCGTTCCATGGTGAGCGTCTGCAGCAGATTGCCGAGCGCGAAGAGAAAGACGACGAGACCCGCCTCGCTCCACTGGCCGATGGCGGCGGCGCCGACCGCGGCGATCGTCATGAGCACGTTCATGTCGACCGAACGGGCGCGCAGCGAGTACCACGCGGCGCGGGCCGTGAGCCAGCCGCCGGCCACCATGGCCGCGGCGAACAGCCACGGCGCGAGCGAGGGCGCCAGGGCCTCGGCAGCAAACCCGGCGGCCACCCCCACGCCCGAGACGGCGGTGAGCAGGGTGCGTCGGGCGACGCGCGGCCCGCGGGCGCGGCCGGCGCGCGCCTCCGCGGTGTCCGGCCGGCCGTGGTCGCCGTGCTCGTGACCGCGCTCGCGCGCTCGCCGGCCCTCGAGCGTGTCGTAGCCGAGCCGGCGGACGTGCTCGAGCACCTGGTCGAAGACGATCTCGTCGGGGTCGAACACCACCTTGAGGGTGGCCGCGCCGAAGCTCGTGGTCGCACTCACGACGCCCTCGGTGTGCTGCAGGGCGCCCTCGAGTTTGAGGGCGCAGTCGGCGCAGTCGAGGCCGGTGACGTGCGCCAGTCGCTGCTCGTAGCGATCGGCGCCGCCGGGGTCGAGAACGAGCTCGCAGGCGCACTTCTCGTGGCCGTCGCGCGGACAGTGCGCGGCGCAGTGCGCCGCGGCGCCGATGCGGCGCGCGTCGCGGGTGAGGTCGTCGTAGGCCAGCAGGTCGTTGTCGAAGCTCACGTGCAGCAGACCGCGCGGCACGTCGGCCGTCACGTCGCGCACGCCCCGCAGGCCGCGCAGCCCGTCGCCGAACTCCTCGACGCACTCGGCGCACTCGGCGCCGCGCGGCAGTACGACGGGCAGGTCGAGGGCCGTGGTCGTCATGGCCGGCCCGGCCTGCCGCCGGCCGCGTCACGAACGGCGTGCGGGATGGCGGCGCGGCCTCCGTCGCCGGTCTCGACGCCGTGCCGCACGTGCTCGAGCGTCATGTCGAGCAGCAGGCGGATGTGGTCGTCGTCGGGTGCGTAGAAGACCTGTTTGCCCTCGCGGCGGAAGCGCACCAGGCCGTGGGCCCGGAGCACCGAGAGATGGTGCGAGACGTTGGACTCACTCATGCGCAGATACGTGGCCAGGTCGCCGACGCAGATCTCGTCGCGCTGCAGCAGGGCGTAGACCAGGCGGCAGCGGCTGGCGTCGCCCAGCACCC
>CAWCWZ010000008.1:0-8183 GCA_963799395.1 uncultured Actinomycetes bacterium | reverse complement strand
TATGTCTGATTTCGTTCAGCGTACGTCTGCTGAGTGCTTCCGTTCCAGGACGCCGCAACTCATTGGTGCCTTCGCCATCCTCGGGGCTATCCAACCACGAGGAAGCAATCGATGCCCCGCCACGGTCAACAGCGTTTCGGAAAGATGGCTTCGGTAAACAGCCCGATCCGAACGCCCAAGATAACGCCGAAGTAGGCGAGACCCAGAACTGCTGCCGTCGTCAACAAAAATAGTCGCAAGCTGGAGCCGAGTCCGACCCGGTGGTCCATTTCGAACCCGCCGTTCGTGACCAGATCTGGAGCACCGGGGCGCTGCCGGTGGCCGTCACCGACTGCCTCAACTTCGGCAACCCCGAGAAGGGCGACATCTACTGGACCTTCGAGCAGGCCGTCGAGGGCATCGCCGAGCCTGCGAGGCGCTCGACACGCCGGTCGTGTCGGGCAACGTGAGCTTCTACAACGAGAGCTTCGGCAACGCCATCTACCCGACGCCCATGGTCGGCATGCTGGGCGTCTTCGACGACGTCACGAAGCACTGCGACGCGCGCTTCAAGACCGAGGGCGACCTGGTCGTGCTGCTGGGCCCGCCCGCTGCCGCCTGGCTCGACGGCTCCGAGTACCAGAAGGTCCACTACGGCCGCGTCGAAGGCCGCGTGCCCGACGTCGACCTCGAGCTCGAAGAGACGCTCCAGCGGGTGCTGCGCGAAGGCATCGCCGCTGGTCTCATCAGGAGCGCCCACGACTGCGCCGAGGGCGGCCTCGCCGTGGCCCTCGCCGAGTGCTGCATCGCGAGCGGGGTCGAGGGCGGCGCGCTGACGGCGGCTCCGCCGCCGGCGCTCGGCGCCGCCCTCACGCTGCCGGCGAGCGCCTTGCGCTCCGACGTGGCGCTGTTCGGCGAGGGCCCGTCGCGCGTCGTCGTCACCTGTGCGGCCGGCGCCGCCGACGCCCTCGTCGCCCTGGCGGCAGACCTGCGGCTCACGGTCCTCGGCACGGTCGGCGGCGACCGCCTGCGCCTGGCGCTCGACCGGCGCCACGGTGCTCGACCTGCCGGTAGCCGAGCTGCGCCGGGCCTACGAGTCGCTTCCCCAGCGGCTCGCCTGAGCCTCACCATGAGCAGCGATCGCTTTCACGACAGTTGCGGCGTGTTCGGCATCTTCGCCCCGGGCCGCGACGTCGCCCGGCTCACCTTCTTCGGGCTCTACGCCCTGCAGCATCGCGGCCAGGAGAGCGCCGGCATCGCGGTGGCCGACGAGGGCCAGATCACGGTCGTCAAAGACATGGGCCTCGTCTCGCAGGTCTTCAACGAGAAGGTCCTCGCCGGGCTCACCGGCACGCACGCCATCGGTCACGTGCGCTACTCCACGACCGGCGCGACCGCCTGGCAGAACTCCCAGCCGCTCACCCGGTCGCGCGGCGAGCACACCATCGCCCTCGCCCACAACGGCAACCTCGTCAACACCACCGAGCTGCGCGACGAGCTCAAGGCGCAGGGCGTTTCGTTCAAGTCCGGCACCAGACACCGAGGTCATCACCGCGCTCATCGCCCAGCACGCCTCGAACGACCTGCTGGGCTCGGTGCGCGAGGCCGTGAGCCGCATCCGCGGCGCCTTCTCGGCGGCCGTGCTGACCGGCGACAAGGTCGTCGGCTTTCGCGACCCGTTCGGCGTGCGGCCGCTCTGCCTGGGCGACTTCGAGGGCAATCCGGTGGTCGCGAGCGAGTCATGTGCCCTCGACATCATCGGCGCCGAGTTCGTGCGCGAGATCGAGGCCGGCGAGATCGTCTGGACGACCGAGCGACGGCGAGCTGCGCAGCGTGCGCGTCGAGCTCCCGGCGCCCGCCCCGCCCTGTGCGTCTTCGAGTTCATCTACTTCGCCCGTCCCGACTCGCGGCTGTACGGGCGCACGCTCGCCGACTGCCGTTTCGAGATGGGCCGCCACCTGGCCATGGAGGCGCCGGTCGAAGCCGACCTACGTCATCCCCGTGCCCGACACCGGCATCCGGCCGCCATCGGCTACGCCCGCGAGACGCGGCATCGCCTACTCCGAGGGCTCATGAAGAACCGCTACGTCCACCGCACCTTCATCCAGCCCGACGACCACCTGCGCCAGCTCGGCATCCGCATGAAGCTCAACCCCATCCGCGCCGTCATCGAGGGCAAGCGTCTCGTCGTGGTCGACGACTCGATCGTGCGCGGCAACACCACCGGCAAGCTCGTCGACATGCTCTACAGGCCGGCGCCACAGAGGTACACCTGCGCATCAGCTCGCCGCCGATTCAGCTATCCCTGCTTCTACGGCATCGACATGGCCACCCGGCCGAGCTCGTCGCCGCCAATGAGCGTCGACGAGCGTCCGCCGACCGCGTCGGCGCCACCACGCCTGCACTACCTCACCCTCGACGGCCTGCAGGCCAGCACCGGTCTGCCCCAGAACCAGTTCTGCCGCGCCTGCTTCGACGGCGACTACCCCATCGCCGTGCCGAGGAGCTACGCGATGTGCAAGATGCGCTTCGAGAGGCGCAGCCCTACCTGCCATCCTTCGGCCGGGCCGAACGGCTGACCGCTCTCTGATCACGTTCCTCGTGCCTTCCGACCTGAGCCGCTTGCGGCGCTCGCGGTAGTCGGGCAGGACCGCCGCGACGCCGCTCCAGAAGGCCGGACCGTGGTTGAGCCCCCGCAGATGGACGAGCTCGTGGACCACGACGTAATCGGCCAGGTCGAGGGGCTGCAGCACGAGTCCCCAGTGAAGGCTGATGCGGCCCTTCGCCGAGCAACTGCCCCAGCGGCTGCGCATGTCCTTGACGGCGACCGGGGGCGGCACGACGCCGACGAGTGAAGCCCATTGCCGACGCGCCGTTCAGGATGTCCGTGGCGCGTCGCCGGTACCAGGCCAGAAGAGTGCGTGCGGCCGTCGGCCTGCGCCCACCGCGCCAGCTCAAAACGGCCGTTTCGCAGGCACAGGGGCCGGCCGTCGCCCGCCACGTGGCCGTGCTCGCCGGCCGCCATCTCGAAGGCAAGCTGGGCGCCGCTTGCGGCGACGCGGCGGGCCGCCGCGCCGGAGCGTCGCGATGATCAGCGGCGTACTCGTCGCCCAGGTAGGGAAACCGCTCGCCGGCTTCGTAACGGTGCGGCGGAAGTGGGCGAGCGCGTCGCGCTCGCCCAGCTTCCGCCGCACCCACGCGAGCTTGCCGCGCACCGCCACCTCGACCATGCGCCGCGAGCAGCGCGCCGGCATGGCCACGACCGGCGCGCCCTGGCGCGGGATGCTGATGCCGATCGTGCGCAGCCGGGCGCTCCGGGCGCACGGCGAACGTCACCTCGTCGACGGTCAGGTTCTCGCGGGCGAGCGTCATTGCTGTACCGTAGAATAGCGACAGGGAGTGGGTCGAACACGAGCGACGGAGGGTCATGGCCGCCGACAAGCACTTCACCTACAAGACGCCGGCGTCGACGTCGACGTCGGTAACGAAGCCGTCCGGCTGCTCAAGGAACGGCTCAAGTCGATCCATCACCCGCTCGTGCTCGAAGGTATCGGCGGCTTCGGCGGGCTCATGTGGTTGCCGCCCATCAACGACGCCGTCCTCGTGGCCGGCGCCGACGGGGCGGCACCAAGGTCATGCTGGCGCGAAGATGGGCGTCTACGGCACGATCGGCATCGACGCCGTGGCGATGAGCGTGACGACGTCCGGCCTGCGGCGCGGTGCCCATGTTGATCTCGACTCCTCGTCATGGGCAAGATCGAGCCCCAGAAGGTCGCCGACATCGTCGCCGGCGTCGACGAAGGCTGCCTGCTCGCCCAGTGCGTGCTGCTCGGCGGCGAGACCGCCGAGCACCCCGGCCACTTCAACGACGACGGCGCCTTCGACCTCGCCGGCTTCGCCGTGGGCATCGCCAGCCGCTCCGAACTGTGGGGGCCGGCCAGGGTCGAGCCCGGCGACGCCCTCGTCGGCATCGCCTCGAACGGCCTGCACGCCAACGGCTTCTCGCTCGTGCGGGCGCTGTTGGCCGAGCGCCACATCGCCCTCGACGAACCCTTCCCGGGCGGCGAGGCAGGGGGCGCCGGCGCCCCGCTGAACCGCGCCGCGACGGCCGGAGGCGGCGCGACGGCGACCGGAGGCGCGGCGGCCGGCGCCACGGTCGGCCAGGTGCTGCTCACCCCGACGACCATCTACAGCCCCGTCCTGCACGACCTGGGTCACGCCTGCCCCGTGCACGCCGCCGCGCACATCACGGGGGGTGGCTTTCCCGACAACGTCGGGCGCATCCTGCCCGACGGCACGGCGGCCGTCCTCGACCTCTCGGCCTGGCGGCCGCCCGCCGTCTTCTCCTTTCTGCACGACCTTGGTGTCGAGATCGACGAGATGCTGTCGACCTTCAACTGCGGCCTCGGGATGGTCCTGGCCGTGCCCGCCGCGAGCGTGCCCAAGGCGCTCGTCACTATCGCACAGGCCGGCCTGCAGGCGACGGTGGTCGGCGACGTGGTCGGCGTCGAGCCGGGCGCCCGGCTCGTGCGCTACAAGGGCGAGCTCGGGCTGTGAGGTCGTACGACCTCATCGGCTGCGGAGCGCTCAACCTCGATCTCATCTACCGCCTGCCCCTCCGCTCGCCGCTGTGGCGCGAGCTGCCGCCGCCCGGCGCCGAACAGGCGGTCGGCCCCGAGCTGCGGGCGATAGTCGAAGCGGCGCTCGCCGACATCGAACCGGCCAGCAGCGGCGGCGGCCAGGCGGCCAACACCGCCTATGCCCTCGCCCGTCTGGGCTTCAGCGCCGCCATGCTGGGCCGCATCGGCTCAGACGACAGCGGCCGCTTTCTGACCGACGAGCTCGCCCCCTGCGACGCCCGCTACCTCGCCCGCGACGGCGAATCGGGCCGCGTCTACGTGCTCTTGAACGACGCCGGCGAGCGCCGCAACCTCGTCTGGCCGGCGGCCAACGACGAGTTCTCGCCGGCCGACCTGCCGCGGCGGTTGCCGCCGGCGCGCTTCGCCTACTTCTCGTCGTTCGTCGGTGAGCGACCGCTGCAGACCCAGCGCGCCCTGCTGGAACGGCTGCCGGCCGGCGTCGAGATCGCCTTCGACCCGGGCGAGATCTACGCCCGCCTCGGGGTCAAGAGCTTCATCCCCTTCCTCAAGCGCGCGTCGTTCGTCTTTGCCACTGAGAGTGAGCTCGAGACCCTCTGCGGCCTGCCCGCCGACAAGGCGCGGAGTTTCCTGCTCGACGTCGGCGTCGGCCTCGTGGTCTGCAAGATGGGCGACCGCGGGGCGCGGATCGTGGGGCGGCGGCTCGACCTCTACGTGCCGCCACACCCGGCCGAGGTGGTCGACGTGACCGGCGCCGGCGACCTCTTCGCCGCCGGTTTCATCGGCGGGCTGCTCGAAGGCCTCGGTCTCGAGGCAGCCGGGCGGCTCGCGGCCTGGGCGGCCTCGCGCGGCATCGGCGGCCTCGGGCGCAGCACCTACCCCGACGCGGCAGCCTGGCGCGAACGCGTGGCCGAAGAACGTGGCGACACCTAGCCGGCAAGGCCCGACGCCGCAAGGCCACCCGCGGTGAAGATCGGCTGGCTGTCGAGCGGCCGCGACCCGGCCGCGCGCACACTGCTCGCCGAGGTCGTCCGCCGCGCCCGGCGCGACGGCGTCGACCTCGAGATCGCCGTCGTCTTCTGCGACCGCGAGCGCGGCGAACAGGCCGAAAGCGACGCCTTTCTCGACCTCGCGCACGACCTCGGCCTGACCACCGCCAGCCTGTCGAGCGCCGCGAGCTGGGGCGCCTGGCGCGCCCGGCGCGACGCCCTCGACCGGAGCCGGTTTGCCAACAAGGCCGCCGTGCGCGAGGCCTGGCGCCTCGCCTTTCACGACGACGTCGCCGGCCTGCTCGACTCCCACGGAATCGAGCTGCTCGTCCTGGCCGGCTACATGCTGATCACCAGCCCCGATTTCTGCGCCCGCTTCGCCACCCTCAACCTGCACCCGGCGCTGCCCGGCGGCCCGCGCGGCACCTGGCAAGAGGTCATCTGGCGCCTGCTTGCCGACGAGGCCCAGGAGACCGGCGCGATGGTCCACCTGGCCACCGCCGAGCTCGACAGCGGCCCGGTCGTCGCCTGGTGTGCGTTTCCCATCGTCGGTCTGCGCTACGACCACCTCTGGCATGCCTTTCGCAGCAGCGCGACGCGCTCGGCCTCGACGCCGTGGCCGCCGCCGCGGGCGAGCGCCAGCCGTTGTTCGCCGAGATCCGCCGGCAGGGCGAGCACCGCGAGATCCCGCTGCTCTACCACACCGTGCGCGAGTTCGCCATCGAGCACCTGCTGGTGCGCGACGGCGTGATCGTCGGCGTGACGGCGACCCGCCCCTCGAGCTGACCGCCGAAGTCGACGCCGAGCTCGCCGCCGACGAGCGCGGCGGGAGCGCCCCGTGAGAAACCCGTCGCGCCTCTTTGTGACCGACTGCGAGGGCCCGCTCACCCGCAACGACAACGCCATGGAGGTCGCCGCCGCCTTCGTGCCCGACGGCGCCGAGCTGTTCGCCCGCCTGTCGCGCTACGACGACTTTCTCGCCGACGTGCTGCGCAAGCCGGGTTACAACGCCGGCGACACGCTGCGCCTGATCGTGCCGTTCCTGCTCGCCTACGGCGTCGGCGACCGCGACGTCGAGGAGTACTCGGCCGACACGGTGCTCGTCGTGCCGGGCGCCCGCGACCTGCTGCGCGACGTCGCCGCGGCGCTGCCCTCGTACATCATCTCGACCTCGTACACGCCCTACATCAGGGCGCTGTGCCGGGTCGTCGGCTTTCCCTTCGCGCACTGCCGCTGCACCAGCATCGACCTCGACTCCTGGCATCTCACACGAGAAGAAGCCGACTGGCTGCGCGACCGCGCCGAAGCCATCCTCGAGCGCCCCGTGATCGAGCTGCCCGAGGCGGCGCGGTCGGCGGCCGACCTGTCGGCCGCCGACCGCGCCGCCGTCGCCGAGCTCGACCGCCTGTTCTGGACCGAGATGGGCGCCCAGGGGCGGCGCAGCGCCGACATCGTGGCCGCCGTGCGGCCGATCGGCGGCGGCCTCAAGCTGGCGGCGCTGCGCGAGATCGCGGCCGGCCGGCACGTGGAGCTTCAGGACGTCATGTACGTGGGCGACTCGATCACCGACGTGCCGCCCTTTGCCGCGGTGCGCGAGGCCGGCGGAGTCACGCTCAGCTTCAACGGCAACCGCTACGCGCTGGCCGCCGCCGAGCTCGCCGCCGCCGCCGGCCGACACGGCGCCCACCCGCGCGCTGGCCCTGGCCTTCGCCGCCGACGGCCGCGCCGGGGTCGTCAACGCGATCCGCGCCTTCCCGGCCTCGAGCAAGCCGCTGCCCCGGCTCGGCCTGCTCGCCGAGGCCGGCGCAGCGCTCTCCCATGCCTCGGCCTACGCGCGCTCCCACGTACGCGGCGAGCGCGTCGCCCGCCTGGGCTGAAGCCGGCCGCCGGGGGCCGGCCCCCCGCCGTCCCTTCATTTTCGCCGGCCCTCCTTATAGACTGTCGCCAGCGCCCATCGACGAAGGAGCTAGCAAGGTGAAGGTCAAACGAGCTCTCATCTCCGTCTTCAACAAAGCCGGTCTCGAAGAGTTCGCGCGCGCCTTGGCCGACATGGGCGTCGAGATCATCTCGACCGGCGGCACGGCCCGCATGCTGGGCGACCAGGGCATCCCCGTCACCGAGGTCTCCGACGTCACCCAGTTCCCCGAGATGCTCGGCGGCCGGGTCAAGACCATGCACCCCCGCATCCAGGCCGGCATCCTCGCCAAGCGCAGCGACGCCGATCACATGACGACGATCGCCGAACACGGCATCGAACCCATCGACATGGTCGTCGTGAGTCTCTATCCGTTCGAGGACGTCTCGTCGCAGCGCGGCACGCCCGAAGACGAGGTCATCGAGATGATCGACATCGGCGGGCCCACCATGATCCGCGCGGCCGCCAAGAACCACGAAAGCGTGGCCGTCATCACCGGGCCCGACGACTACGCCGCCGTCCTGGACGAGCTCAAGGAGAGCGGCGGCGAGCTGTCGCCGGCCACCTGCCGGCGCCTGGCCACCAAGGCCTTCCACCGGACGGCCCACTACGACTTCGTCATCGCCAACTGGTTCTCCGAGACCGAGGGCGACTTTCCCAGCCACATCCTGCGCGACTACGAGAAGGTCATGGAGCTCTCGT
>CAWCWZ010000007.1:0-63669 GCA_963799395.1 uncultured Actinomycetes bacterium | reverse complement strand
AGGACGTCTCGACTGCAAGGTCGTGATCGGCGAAGACCCGCAACAGCTGGGCGAGCGCAGCGTCGGCGAGGGTGAGCGCCTCAAGCCGCGTGTTCGTCTCGGGGGTGAGCCGCCGATATCGCACCTTGCGGTCGTGTTCCAGCCGCGCCTGCAGGGCGCGCTCGTCTTCGAGGGCCTGAAAATGGCGGACATCGAGTCTTCAATCGGTGGCTTCATGGTGATCTCCTTGTCGGTTGTCTGTTCGGGGTCGGCTTGCGCGCGGCGGTCGCGCCGCGCCCTGCTCCTCATGAATGCTTCTGCGAGTCGAGCGCCGGCAGAGTCGTGGCGCTCGGCGGCGGCCCGGATGGTCATCTCGTCACCTCTCCAGCCCGGTGCTCGACGTCGTGCAGCTCGCGGATCCAGTCGCGCAGAGCAGCCTGCGCCTCGCGCTTGCCGCCAGCCGAGATCAGCCTGGTCCTGCGGGTAGTGGCGGCGATCGCCGCCCGGGGCCGGCGGCAGATTGACGACCAGACGCCAGCGATCGCGGCCGGCCCGCTCGACGTGGCCCGTCAGATGCGTTGCCGACGGCGTCTGGAGCGGAGCCCTGGGCCGAAGTGCCGCCGACTGTCCGGCGCCCACTGCGCGATTGAACGAGCGCGTGACTCCGGCGTCGAAGATGTAGCTGAGTAGCAAGACCTCGGCTTGGCGCCGGCTGTCGCTGGCCGCCGGCGCGGAGCGCGAGGCGATCGAGGGCACAGCTGAGCTCGGCCATGGTAGGGTCGTCGTCCCGCGCGGGACCGAACTCAGCTTCGCAGGTGCGGCAGAGCTCCTCGAAGGTCACGGGCTCGAAGTCGGTCATCGTCGCTCCAGTCTCTCGTCGGCCTAGCGGTCGGGCAGCTTGTCGCGAAAGCGCGTGTGCAGACGCTCGAAGAGGAGCAGGCCGTGCCCGGTGCGCCCGTTGCGGTTCTTGGCGATCTCGACCTCGACCTCAACTCTCAGTGGGCCGTGACGGGCCGCCTCGCGCTGTTCCTTGTTCATGTGCAGGAAGACCACGACGTCGGCGTCCTGTTCGAGCGCCCCGGAGTCTCGGAGGTCTGCAGACGCGGCCTGCCGTCTTCGCTGCCGCGGCCCTCCACCTGGCGGTTCAGCTGCGACAGCGCCAGCACGGGGCAGTCGAGCTCGAGGGCGAGCGCCTTGAGGCTGTGCGAGATCTCGGCGACCTCCTGCTGTCGGTTCTGCACGGCCTGCCGTGTGCATGAGCTGCAGGTAGTCGACGACCACCAGGGCGAGAGGCGCCTGGGCGTTCGCCCGGCGGGCGACGTGGCGCAGGCGGATAGGTTCGGCGCCAGCGGCGTCGTCGATCCGCAGGCGTCCGCCGGCCAGGCGCTCGCGCAGATCGTCGAGAAGCTCGAGCTGCTTATCGTCCAGGTCGCCGGCGCGCAGTTGATCGCTGCCGACCGAGCAGTGCGCTTGCGTGAGGCGCTCTGTCAGAGCCCCGACGCTCATCTCGACGCTGAAGAACAGCACCGGGCCCTCGGTGAAGGCGACGCTGCCGAGCGATGCAGGTGGCGTAGACTCGCCTCGCCAAGGCCGAGGGCGCGATCCGAGCAGGGCAGAGCTCGCCGCGGCCGAGGCCTCCGGCGAACCCGGTCGATCATCTCGAAGCCGCACCGCACCCTCCTCAGCCGCCGGCCCTCGCGACGCTCGCGCAGCGACTCGACGCAGCCGCGCAGGCTATCGCAGGCGTCGACGACGCCGCGCCCACCATCGCGATCGGCCAGCGCGTAGACCTTGCGCTCGGCGGCGTCGAGCAGCTCGGCGGCGACGTCGGGGTGCTCGTAGCCGAGCTCGGCGATCTCCTGGCCCGCGCGGATGAGCTGGCGCAGGACGCTCGTCTCGCGGACGATCTCGGCGTACTGGCGGACGTTGGCCGTGGCCGGCACGATCTCGACCAGGGTGTGGACGAAGGCCTTGCCGCCGACGCGCTCGAGCACCCCCTGGTGGTCGAGGGCCGGCGCTCAGGGTGACGGCGTCGACCTCTTTGCCGAGGGCGTACATCTCGCGGATCGCTCCGAACACGAGACGATGGGTGTCGCGATAGAAGTCGTCTTCGACGACGAGCTCGGTGGCGATCGGGATGGCGTTGGGGTTGACGACCATCGAGCCGAGCAGCGACTCCTCGGCGTCGAGGTCGTGCGGCTGCATGTGGCGCTCGTCAGCCACGAGCGAGGTCCGCCAGGCCGCCGACGATGTCGCAGCGGCTCGGCGAGTGGCCGTTCTCGAGAGCGCGCCAGCGGCTCAGGATCTCGTCGCCGACCAGGTCGGCCGGGTCGGAGCCGTCGAGTGCTGCCGTGAGCCACGCGCGCCAGTTGGCCGGGCGCGTCTTCGGCGATGGTCGCGAAGACTTCGACCAGGGCGGCCTGGCAGACCGGCAGACGCGCATCGCAGGACACGTGGGCGCAGAGGCGAGCCTCGTGGCAGATCCGCTCGCAGAGGCGCCGCGTAGACGCGGTGAGAGTCGCCCTTGGGGTTATAGATCGCACCGGCCTCGTGTGTCCCGAGCGCCGCCTTGGCTGCTTGAAGAGGCGCCGGCGGCCTTCAGGTCGCCGAGGCGTACCGCACAACCTTCCTCGAGCTGGTCTTGCTTCCGGCGCAGCGACCGCCGCGTCTTCTGCGTCAGCAGAAGACGTAAGGGTTGGTCCTCTGTCTCGTCTGGTCTGTGGATGGTGCCGTCCGCGGATACTGTTTAGTGCCGTCCGCGGATACTGTTTCGTGCCGTTCACGGATACTGTGCCGTCCATCGGTACTGTCTTGCTCCCAGTCGTGGCGAAGGAAGTCGGGGACGGCGCCCGGATTGACGCTCGAGGTTTCCCCAGGATTGGTAGTCCTTGTTCGGCGCGAGGATCCGCGGCTGGCCGAAGGAGGGTGGGGCGGACCTCGATCAGGACGCCCTCGCGTAGCAGACTGTCGGCCGCGCGCTTGGTGGCGGTCTTGCCGAGCCCCGCCGCACGCATGAGAGATGATCGACGCCGCGACCTGTAGCTTGCCGCGGTCGCCGTAGGTGAGCCGCACGACGGCCAGGAAGACCTTCAGCTCTGAGGCGGACGTCCAGCGTGCTTGCAGCACGGCGTCGTAGAGCTCCTTGGAGAACCGCACGAAGCGATCGGGCTGCGGACTAGCCACGTCGGTCGTCCATGGGACCCGGCTCGTCGACGAAGGTCGTCGCCGCGACCGATGGGCCGCGTGGGGCGCTCTCCATGCTCATACCGAGCTGGTGAGGAGCACAGAGCAGCGCTGCCGCCTGTTCTCCGGCGCCGCTCGTGACGAAGGGGATCTCTGGGCGCAGGGCCTTTCCGAGCCGGCCGAGGAGTACCGAGGCCATGAGCTCCACGCCCGACGGTCCGAGCTGGTGGCGACCGAGGCGCGTCTCCTGGCGGCGCGCAGGGCGCCCTCCAGGAGGGCGAGCTCTTCCGCAGTCGCGCCCAGGTCGTCGACCTGCTTAACGAAGCGCTCACCGATCTCGGCGCGCTCGCGCAGTAGGCGCTCGATTTGCTCCCGGTCCTCGAGTTCGTGAGGCTCGCGATCCATCGCTCAGCCCTCGCCGATCATGGCGAGAAACGGCTTGGTCTTAATCAGGATCCTGGCGCCCACGCGAAGCGCCGGCCACGAGCCGTCACGAGCCGCCGCGTAGGCGAGGCCGCGGCTCACCCCGACGTAGGCCTGGCCACCTCGACCGGGGTCGTCGGCCGTGAGGGATCAAACTGAGCCCGCAGCGCCGCCCGAGCCGCCTCGCGCCGCTCTGCGCGCTCGGCGAAACCTTGCACCAGAGCGCGGGCTCACGGTCGACCTCGTCCAGCAGGGCGGCCGCGGGGCCGTCGTAGTCGAGAGCGGCGGCGAGCTTGGCGAGCTGGGAGTCGTACGGACTGAAGCGCTGGCTCTCGATCTGAGAGATCGTCGAGTTCGCCAGGCCCGACTGTCGGGCGAGCTCCATGGCGCTCCAGCCTCGCGCCTTTCTCAAGGCCTTCAGCCGAATCATGTGCGTTGCCTCCTTTCTTGACTTAACCGAACGTTGACGTTACCTTAGACGTTGTGACAAGAGCTGTGGAGACACGTTTGGAAGGAGGCACCGAACGTTGGGACACGGAGACTGGCAGAGCTGGAACGACGACCGACTCGCATGGCTCGCCGGAGGATTGCGGTCGGACCTGTGGAAGGCGCTCGGCCTCGATGGTCCACTTGCGCCCGCGGAGCTGCTTCCGTGGATCCTGTGCTGGCCCAGGGTCGAGGGCGCGCCGGCGACCGCCTGCGGCTCTACCTGCCGCAGGACTTGGCGCGCCTCGAGAGGCGCAGGCTGCTCGAGCCGCTGCGCGCCCGTGCTCTCGCGGAAGGCGCGGACTACGTCGACGCTCGCGAGCTACGGATCCGCCACAGGGGCGGCCGGTTCTTCCTCGACGTCTTCGCGGGCCCGGGCCTATATCTCGAGGACGACCTTGGCGACCTGGCGACACGAACCTGGCCGCAGACCTCGAGGGCCCCCCTGCTACCCGACCTGTCGCTCGTGGCGCTTGCGGCACGCGAAGTGCATCGCATTACGGGAGCCGACCTCGAGGACGCCCTGCTCTTTCTCCGTGCGGCCTGCCCTGCGGGCAGGCCTTCCGGATGTCCTGGTCGTCGGATGGTGGCCTAAGGTTTTGCGCCTATGATCCCTTCCTGCCGGCGAAGGATCTGAGCCGCGAGTACGTCGCGTTCCGGCGGCTCTACGTGTCGCGCACGCGCCCAAAGCGGCCCGAGCGGCACACCCTCGAGCTGATCCGGTTCGTTCAGAAGCTACGGCCGCACCCGGGGCGACACGCGGAGAACGCGCCCTGGCCGGAGGTGCTCCGACAGTGGAACGAGGCCCATCCGGTGCGTGCCGGGAAGAGGGGGCGCTACGCGAAGGATGACGGTGGAGCGTCGATCAGCGCGGCCTATAGGCAGGCGCTGGCGCGCAGGAAGGAGCTGGGGCAGCTATGAAAGGTCACGTGAGGCGCCGCGGCGCGGGCTATGTCTACGTCGTCGAGCTCGATCGGGACGCCGACGGCAAGCGTCGGCAGCGGTGGCGCTCAGGCTTTCGCACGAAGCGCGAGGCCGAGAGCGCGCTGACCGACGCCCTAGCCGCGCTGAAGGCTGGGGAAGACGTCGCCCCGGACAAGCTCACCGTGGGCGCGTTCCTGGTCGAGCGCTGGCTACCGTCGGCCGCCGCAACGCTGCGACCTGGGACGCTGTCGCTCTACGAGACGCTCGTGCGCGTTCACATCGTGCCGGCGATCGGTGGCCGGCGCCTGCAGGGGTTGACCGGCGCCGACCTCAATCGTCTCTACGCGCAGCTCGCCGCCAACGGCAGCGAAGAGGGAAGAGGGCCGCTCGGGATCCATGCGGTGCGCCGCGTGCACGGCGTGATGCACCGGGCCCTGCGCGACGCGGTGCGCTGGAAGGCCGTTGCTCGCAACGTCGCCGACGACGCCGATCCGCCGCTGCCCTCTGCGCAGCAGCGCGAGATGTCGACCTGGGACGCCGAGCAGCTGATATGGAGCGTCTCCTGTCAAGGGCAGTGGCTCGACCTCTCCGTCGAGTGAGGGTCGCGATCGTGTTGGGGACGCCGCGGTGAGCGCGCCAGGCCGCGGTAGCGACGCGCGGTCAGTCTGATATGCGCGGGTTTGGCTATCCGCATGACCGTCTCGTGCGTCGGGAGCGGCGCTGCGTCTAGATCGAGCGTGGCCCGCAAGGGCTGCTCATAGCTGTCCGTCGCGCATGCTCCTCGCGCGTGCGGCCCGACGCGCTCGCCGCGGCGTCTCGGGCGTTGCCTTCAGTCGCCCATGATGGCGAGGCTCCAGCACCAGCCGGCGAGCTCGCGGGCCACGGCCACGGCGGCCACCGTGGGGCGCTTGCCGCGGGCGTCGAAGCTATGCCAGCGTCGGTGCAGGCGCCGCTCGGCCGCCTCGGCACGGACGCGCACCGCCGCCGGCTGCCCTTCCCGCCGACGCGCGAGCTCGCGGCTGCGGGCGCGAGGCCGGCCGGCGATGGTGCCAGGCGGCCTCGACCAGCAGGCGTCGGGCGTGGCAGTTGCCGGCCTTGGTGATCGCCCCCTGGCGGCGGCGCTCCCCGGAGGAGTTCTCGCTGGGCACAAGCCCCAGGTAGGCGCCGATCGAGCGTCCGTCGAAGCGCTGCCAGTCGCCGATCTCCCACGGCCAGGCCGAAGGCGGTCAGGGTGGAGACGCCGCGCAGGCAGCAAAGGCGGCCGACGACCTCCGCCCAGGGCTCGCTTGGCCGCCTCCTCGCGATCGCCGCATCGAGGGCGTCGCGGCGGGCCTGCACGCCCCGACGGCGGCGAGGCCCTCCTCGTAGGCCGGCTGCAGGCCGCGTTGCGCGAAGCGCTGCCCGGCGAGCCAGCGCTCGTGGGCCTGCGTCCAGGCGGTGCCTTCCCAGAGAAGGCCGTGGCGCAGGAGCAGCTTGGAGAGTCGGTGGCGGGCACGCATCAGATCGGCGCGGGCGTCCTCACGGGCGCGTACCAGGTCACGGGCGCGCCTCCTCGGCTAGGCTCGGCACGCGCACCGCCGTCGAGCTCGCCGAGGCGCAGCAGCTTGGCCAGGCGCAGGGCGTCGCGGCGGTCGGTCTTGACGCGGTCGCCGGGGGCGCGCGCGATCTTCGAGGGGCGGCTACCAGGCAGCGGATCCCGGCCGCCTCACAGGCGCGCGCCAGCCCGAAGCCAGTAGGCCCGGCCTCGTAGGCGACGGAAAGCGGCTCGCCTTGGGCGCGCAGCCAGGCGACGAGCTCCGCGGCTGACCGCAGGAGCGCTGCAGCTGCGCACCTCGCCGGTGCCTCCGTCGAGGATGCCGGCCGAGACCGATCGTGCGTGCACATCGAGACCGATGAACGTAAGCTCACTCATGCGGCGCCTCCCCGTAACTGCGGCTCTGCCACCACCCGGTGTGGCGGCAACCCGCGCCAACTTACGTGGCGGGGCGCCGCGCCGCTACATACGGTCTAGGCCGCTTCCTCGAGGCGGCCGACGCCCTGGCCGACGAACGGACCGCCGCTGGCACGCGGCGCAGCCGCAAGGGCGTCGAGTACACCTACACGCGCACCTGCGCCGCCGACCCGATGCAGGTCGCTCTCTGGTACACGTCGGCCCTCACCGGCATGCGGCGCGGCGAGGTCGCAGGCCTGCGCTGGAGCGACCTTGACCTGGCCGAGGGCACGGCTTCGGTGCAGCGGGCCCGGGTCATGGTGGACGGCGCCGTACAGGTCTCCAGCCCGAAGACCGCCCGCGGTCGGCGCGTGGTCTCGCTGGATCCGCTCGTGGTCGCCGAGCTGCGCCGCTGGCGCGCGACACAGCTCGAGGAGTTCATGCGCTACCGCACCGCCTGGGACGATCGCGAGCCCACCGAGACGGCAAGGGTCGGCCCGCGGCACATCTTCACACACCTCGTGCGGTCGGCCGGCCAGGGCCGCGAGGATCGCTACGGCGTGCCGATCCGGCCCGACTGGATGTGTAGCGCCTTCCGTGCGCTGGCCAAGGTAGCCGCTCTGCCGCCGATCCGACTGCACGACCTGCGGCACACCTGGGCGACGCTGGCCTTTCAGGCTAACGCTCACCCCAAGACGGTGTCCGATCAGCTCGGCCATGCCAACATCTCGGTGACGCTGGACATCTACTCGCACGTCTCGCCGGGACTCCAGGCAGAGGCCACGAGCCGCGTCGCGGCGCTGGTCCAGGCGACCAGGAAGGGCGAGCGGTGAGGCGCCGGTTTGCAAACGGAGGGCAGAGGGGCCTTTCGAGGGCCGAGACGTGCCCTCGCGACATCGCCGAGAAAGCGCAGTTTTGCAGGGGAAAGAAGGTGGTCGGCGTGGCCAGATTCGAACTGGCGACCCCTAGTCCCCCAGACTAGTGCGCTAACCAGGCTGCGCCACACGCCGACCGCGGAACGAGGCCGTAGTGTAGCACATCGTCCGCGGCGCCGGCAGGCGTGGCGCGCGGGCCCATGCGGACGGGTCCGACGAGGCCGGCGGGGCGGCGAAAGCCGCCCCGCCGGCCTCGTCCTGTACACTACGGCCATGTCGCGCCGCATGATCCCGAACGCCATCACCATCGGCCGCCTGTGCGCCCTCCCCGTCTTTCTGTGGGTGTACAGCCTGCAGGCGCCCGGGGCGAGCTGGCCGGCCGCCATCCTCGTCCTCGTCCTGGCGCTGTCGGACGTGGTCGACGGCTGGCTCGCCCGCCGCTACCGCTGGCAGAGCGACCTCGGACGCGTGCTCGACCCGGTGACCGACCGCATCCTCTTTCTGTTCCTGGTCGGCGCCCTGCTGCTGTTCGGGGTGCTGCCCTGGTGGGCGGTCGTGCCGCTCATCGTGCGCGACGGGCTCATGCTGGCCGGCTCGGCCCTGATGCTGTTCCACTACCACGAGAAGCCGAGCATCATGCGAGGCGGCAAGCTCGCCAACTTCACGCTCGTCTGCGGCATCGAGTTCTTCATCATCGATGTGCGGGTCGTGGCCTGGCCGCTGTACGCCGTGGGCGGGACGCTGTACGTGGTCACCGGTTTCCGCTACATTTGGCGGGAGTTCCTGCGCTGGAAGCGCTCGCGGCCCACGTCGGCGGCGATGTCGTAGGGTCCGCCCCTCGCGGGCCGGCGGCTCGCCGCTCGGCCGCTCGAGGCTCGCCGGCCGACGGTGACGCGCCGGCGGCTTCTGGTACTATCAGAGCATGCCCTCGCAGCGACAGCCGCGTACCTTCGACCCGACCGGAGAGCCATGCGCGCCGTCGTGATGGCCGGGGGAGAGGGGACGCGCCTGCGGCCGCTCACCAGCAACCAGCCCAAGCCGATGGTGCCGGTAGCCAACAAGCCGTGCATGGAGCATATCGTCGAGCTGCTCAAGCGGCACGGGATCGAGGACATCGTCGTCACGCTCGCGTTTCTGCCGAAAGCCATCCGCGACTACTTCGGCGACGGCAGCGAGCTCGGCGTGAACATCAACTACTCGGTCGAGCAGGTGCCGCTGGGGACCGCCGGCAGCGTCAAGAACGCCGAGGAGCTGCTCGGGGAGCGCTTCATCGTGATCTCAGGCGACGCGCTCACCGATTTCGACCTGACGGCGGTCATCGCCGAGCACGAGCGCCGCGGGGCCATGGTCACGATCGTCCTCAAGCACGTCGAGAACCCCCTCGAGTTCGGCGTGGTCGTGATCAACGACGAGGGTCGCGTCGAACGCTTCCTCGAAAAGCCGACGTGGGGGCAGGTCTTCTCGGACACCGTCAACACCGGCATCTACGTGCTCGAACCCGAGGTCTTCAACTACATCCCGGCGGGGCAGTCCTACGACTTCAGCCAGGAGCTGTTCCCCAAGCTGTTCGAGCTCGGCAAGCCGCTCTACGGCACGGTCGCCGACGGCTACTGGCAGGACATCGGTAGCCTGGGGCAGTATCTGGCCGCCAACCGCGACGTGCTCGACGGCAAGGTGCACGCGTCGATCCCGGGCATACGCCTCGAGAACGACATCTACATCGGCGAGAACGTCAGCATCGAGTCGCTCGAGCACGTGACCGGACCGGCCGTCATAGGCAACTACGCCAAGATCGACCGCAACGCCCGCATCGGCGCCTACACGGTGATGGGCAGCAACGTGGTCGTCAAGGACCACGCCGAGACCCGCTTCAGCGTGATCGACGCCAACACCTACGTGGGCTCGGCGGCCAAGGTCTACGGCGCGATCCTCGGCAAGAACTGCGACATCAAGCCGGGAGCCACCATCAGCGAGGGCGCCGCCATCGGCGACGAGTGCGTGATCGGCGAGCAGGCCTACGTCGCTCCCGACGTGAAGATCTACCCCTTCAAAACGGTCGAATCGGGCGCCCAGATCAACCGAGCATCATCTGGGAGTCGCGCGGCACCGCCCAGCTCTTCGGCAAGGACGGCGTGGTGGGGCTCGATCAACGTCGACATCACCGCCGAGCTCGGCCTCAAGCTGGCGCTCGCCTACGGCGACCGCGCTGCCCAAGGGCGCCACGGTGGTCACCAGCCGCGACGCGCACCCCGCCTCGCGGGTCATCAAGCGCGCCATCATCAGCGGCCTCAACTCCACCGGCGTCGACGTCCGCGATCTGCGGGTGAGCTCGGCGGCGGTCAATCGCTCGAGATCAAGGGCGGTAACGCCGCCGGCGGCGTCCACGTGCGCATCTCGAGCTGGGACCCCGAAGTCGTGCAGATCCAGGTGTTCGAGCCGCCCGGCATCCCCGTGAGCGAGAAGAGCCAGAAGAACATCGAGAAGTACTACGGCCGCCAGGACTTCCGGCGCGCCTTCTACACCGAGATGGGCCGCATCCACTTTCCCGACCGGGCCCACGAGACCTACATGCGCGGCCTCACGAAGTCGTGGGACACGGCGCTGATCCGCGCCCGCGGCTACCGGCTCGTCATCGACTACTCGCACTCACCGGTCGCGCTCGTGCTGCCGCTCGTCCTGCCCTACCTGAACGTCGAGGTCATCTCGCTGCACGCCTTCACCGACGAGCAGAGGACGACCGTGGCGCCGACCGAGCTGGGCGTCAACATCGCCGACGTCCAGCGCCTGGTGAAGGTGATGGGGGCCGATCTCGGCGCGGTCATCGACCCCGGAGCCGAGCGGCTCTACCTGATCGACGAGCTGGGGCAGGAGATCCCGCTCGAGAAGACCCTGCTGCTCTTCGTGCGCCTGGTCGCCGGTACGCTGGACAAGGGGCGCAAGATCGCCTTGCCGCTGACCGTGACGCGCCTGGCCGAGCAGATGGCGGCGCCGTTCGACATCGAGATCGAGCGCACGAAGGTGTCGCTGCCGGCCCTCATGGAGGCGGCCACCGCCGACGACGTGGCCTTCGCCGGAACCGTCGGCGGCGGCTACATCTTTCCCCGGTTCCTGCCCGCCTTCGATGCCCTCATGAGCCTCGGCAAGCTGCTCGAGCTGCTGGCGCCGAGCACCGTGCCGCTCTCGGAGCACGTGGCCGGGATCCCTGCGAGCACCCTCGTCCACCGGACCGTCGGCTGCCCGTGGTCGCTCAAGGGCACGGTCATGCGCACGGTCACCGAGGAGCTGCAGCGCAGCGACGGTCACGACCTCAGCCTTCTCGACGGCATCAAGGTCTTCTACAAGGGCGGCTGGTCGCAGATCCTGCCCGACGCCGACGAGGCGCTGTTCCACATCTACGCCGAGGGCGTCGACGCCGACGCTTCGGAGCAGATGGCGGAGGGGTTCGTCGCCAAGGTCCGCGCCGTGATCGCCGCCCGGACCGAGTAGCCGCGCCACGACGGCGCGCCCGTCAAGCCTGCCGCCGAGCGTCCGATAGATACTCCCGTGGGCACTCTCCAAGGAAGCGCGGGCCGTGCGGTGAACCCTGAAGAGGACGGATCGAGCGCGTCCCGCGGACCAGGCATGACCGAACCCCTTGACCCGACACCAGATGCAGTCTCCGCCGGCGTGTGGCGGCGGCGGCGCGTGGCGCTCGCCGGCCTCGCGACCCTCTTCGTCGTGCTCGTCGCGGCCGTTGCCGCGGGCGGCGCGCTGCAGGGCTACCTGTACGGACGGGTGCCGTTCGGGGTAACGGCGGGAGGCGTCAGCCTCGCTCGCGACACCGCCGCCCGGGCCCGGGCCGAGATCGCCCACGAGCTTGCCGCGCGCGGCCTGTCGAGCGTCGTGTTACAGACCAGACAGGGGCCGCTCGACCTCTCGCTCGCCGATCTCGGGGTGAGTGTCGACGTCGCGGCCACGGCGCGCCGGGCGACGACGCGCGGCCGCCTCGACGTGGCCGGCCTGCGCCCGTGGTACGGTCGCGGCGGCCCCATCGAACCGGTCGTCCGGTTCGATCCCGCCGCCTTTCAGGCCGGTCTGCAGAAGATCGCGCCGGCCATCGGCACGGCGCCGCGCGACGCCACGCTGGCCCTCGTGAGCGGCAAGGTGGTCGTGCGGCCGGCGATCAGCGGCCTGGCCATCGACCCGGCCGGTTTCAAGACCGAGCTCATGGCGGCCCTGACGAAGTGGCGGCGGTTCCAGGGGCCGGCGCCCCTCATGGCGGCGGCCCCCACCGTCGGGACCGCCGCGGCCCAGACGGCCGTCACGCAGGCCGCCGTATACGTGAGCACGCCGCTGCGGCTGCGCTTTCGCGCGCGCGAGATCGACCTGAGTCCGGCCCAGATCGCGAGCATGCTGTCGGTGAGCTCCGGCGCGGCGGCCACGACGCAGCCCCTGACCTTCGACAACCCCCGCTGCCGGGCCGCCCTGCTCCGTCTGTTCGCGTTCATGGAGAGGCCCGCCGTCAGCGCGACGGTGATCGTGAAGGGCAAGAAGGTGCTGATCAAGCCCGGCCATGAAGGGTTCGGACTGGACATGCCGCAGCTGCTCTCCGACATGAACTACACCGCCGCCCAGACCGGCCTGCGCGAGATTGTCGTGCCCGTGACGACGCTGAAGCCGATGACCACCACCGACCAGCTCGTCGCGCTCGGCCTCGACGGCCTGGGCTCGCAGTTCACGACCTACTACGACCAGACGAACAAGCCGCGGGCCCAGAACATCATGCAGGCCGCCAGGCTGGTCGACGGCACCGTCATCAAGCCGGGGACGGTCTTCTCGCTGAACGACACGCTCGGTCCGCGTACGGTGAACCGCGGCTTCGACTACGCGCCGGTGATCGACAACGGCGTGCTGCGGCTCGGCGTGGGGGGCGGGCTGTGCCAGTTCGCGACGACGCTGTTCAACGCGGCCTTCTTCGCAGGGCTGCCGATCGTCGAGCGCCATCCCCACGACTTCTTCATCGAACACTACCCGATCGGCCGCGATGCCCAGGTGGCCTACGGCTCGCAGGACCTCAAGTTCAGAAACGACACCGGCCACGCGCTGCTCCTGCGCTGCTGGGCAGGAGCCGGCCAGGTGACGGTCGTCCTCGTGGGCAGCACCGGACGCACGGTCACCTACACGACGAGCCCGTTCTACGACGTCAGACCGCCGGACACGTCGCGCAAACACCCCCGCGTCATCACCGACGACACCCTCGCCCGCGGCATCGTCGTGTACGAACAAGGGTTCTCTGGTCGTACTGTCAAGGTCGTACGCACGGTGAAGCAAGGAGACCGGGTGCTGTGGAGGGACACGTTCGTCTCGACCTACGCGCCCAAGGACTGGATCAAGCGCATCGGCACGAAAAGCTAGGGGCACGCTGGGGCCTGGGAAGGCGACGGCCGTCAGGCCGCGAGCCCGGGGAGGTGGCGACCGTCAGGCCGTCTTGGCGATGACCTGCTTGCAGACGAGCTTCAGCGTCTCGAACACCCCGAGCCCGCTTACCGCGCAGGCCTCGATGACCGACGAGCGGGTGTGGTTGAGCAGCTCGTTCAGGTCTTCGACCGAGAAGATGTCGGTGAGATCGCGCTTGTTCATCTGGATGACGAAGCCGAGCTTGGTGAGGTCGTCGCCCTGGGCGATGAGGTTGTCCCAGAGGTTGAGGTAGCTTTCGACGTTCTCGTCGAGCCTCGTGATCTGCGAGTCGGCGACGAAGATCACGCCGTCGACGCCCTGCAGGACAAGCTTGCGGCTCGCGTTGTAGTAGCTCTGGCCCGGTACGGTGTACAGGTGGAAGCGGGTCTGCATGCCCTTGACCGTGCCCAGGCTCAGGGGCAGGAAGTCGAAGTAGAGGGTGCGCTCCTCTTCGGTGGCGATCGAGACGAGCTTGCCGCGCGCCGAAGGGTTGATCTTGCGATGGATGTACTGGATGTTGGTCGTCTTGCCGCAGAGCCCGCAGCCGTAGTAGACGATCTTGTAGTTGATCTCGCGGGCGGCGAAGTTGATCAGCGGCATATCAGGGCTGTCCTTCGAGGTCGGCGAACAGGTCGTCGATCGCCTTTCCGGCGGTGGCTTCGTAGTCGTCGTCGACCGACAACGCCTCGTTCTCTTCGTCGGAACCCTCGAAGATGGGCCGCAGCACTTCGATCGCGCGCTGCGTGTAGAGCCGCACCTTGCCGACCTGGGTCTCGCGTCCGAAGGTGATGATGAGCAGCACCTGGTCGGAGACCTGGGAGACGTGGAGGTTGGAGCTCTTGCCCTCGTGGAAGAGCAGGGTGAACTCCTTTTCGTCGAGGATGCTGGCGAGCTGCTGGGTCGCGGCGAAGGAGCTGGCCGCGAGCGAGGCCAGCGAGAGAGTCTCGGGGTGGTAGTCGTCGGAGGCGGTGGTGATCGGCTGGCCCGAGGTGGAGATGAGCGCGAGGAACGTCGATCCCGTGACGTCCTTGAGCTTGCGCAGAAGATCGTCGCAGAGGTCGAGCTGCCGATCGTTGATGACGAGGCCTTTGCGCTTCGCCACTCGGGTCTCCTTTCGGGACGGCGCGCTTTTCCGCGGAGTATATCAGTATGGTTCGCCGCAACAGCGCCAGCTTGTTTCCCACTCCGGGGTATCGTCGATTCGGGCCGCGAACTGAAGTCCCGCACCCGCGGCCCAAAGCGAGCGGGCGGGCGAACGCGTGGTAGACTCGAGGCCGTGGATGCAGGGGGACGATCATGAGCCTGACGGGGACCCTCTCCGAGCTCGCGTTGTGCGACCTGGTCGAGATCACGACGCTGGGCGAGAAGACCGGTGTGCTCGACGTCGCGCACACCGACGGTTCGCCGGCGGGGCGCCTCGCCTTTCGCGGCGGCGCCCTCGTGAGCGCGTCGTGCGGCGCCCTCTCGGGCGAGCGCGCGTTCTACGCCCTCCTCGGCCTCAAGGAGGGCAGCTTCATCTTCGATCCCGACCTCGACCCGGGCGAGACGTCGGCCGACCTGCCGACCGGCTCACTGCTCATGGAGGCCATGCGCCGAGTCGACGAGATCACTCATCTGCGCGACGCGCTGCCCTCGTATGCTCGCGTGGCGTTCCTCGGGGGCGGCCCCCAGGATGCCTCCGAGGCCACCGTCCTGGGCCATCTCGGGCCCGGCCAGCGCTCCGTGGGCGACATCGTCGACGGGGCGCTCCACGACGGCCTCGCCGACGAGTACGACGTGCTGCAGGCGCTCACCCGCCTGCGCGAGCGCGGCATCGTGGGTCTGCTCGACTGAAAAGAGGGAGGGGGGTGGGTCCGCGCGACCGACGAGGGGCGGGAGATCACCACAGGTGGTGGCGCGGGGCCGGCGGGGAACATCTCAACGTGAAGTTGAAGGTTGCTCCTGCGTACTGTAAGGTAGCCATCCCGGTCGCGACCACGGAAGGACAAGCGCGATGGACGACATCATCGACCTTGTTTCGCTGTCCGACGAGGAGCTCAAGAAGCTCATCGGCGAGCTGACCGCCGAAGAGCACGAAGTCTCCCGCCAACGGCGCATCCTCCACGGCAAGATCGACATCATGCGGGCCGAGCTCGTACTGAGGCTCCAGCGTCACCACGAGGCCGGCGAGTCGATCATCACCGCCGACGACGTCACCCGGCTCTCGGAGATCCTGGCCGGCAAGCACCCCGCGGCCGACGACGCCGAGGAGGGCTGGGACGAGCCTTCCAGCGGCGGGGAGTAGGCCGTGTTCTGCCCGAACTGCGGGTACCGCAACTCCGAGGGCGTGAACTACTGCATGCGCTGCGGCGCGAGCCTCATCGCCGAGCAGCCCGATCCCCAGACCACCATGAACTACTCACCCGGCGAGAACCCCGAGACGCTGGCGCCGCTGTCGGACCAGCTTCCCGAGCGCGCCACGCTCGTCATCCGCAGCGGCGGCGGCAGGGCCGGCGAGACCTACTCGCTCACGGCGCAGCGCACCACGATCGGCCGCCACCCCGACTCCGACGTCTTCCTGGACGACGTCACCGTCTCCCGTAACCACGCCGTCGTCACCCGCGAAGACGACGCCTACGTGATCTCAGACCAGGGCAGCCTCAACGGCACCTACGTCAATCGCCGGCGCATCGAACGGCAGACGCTCCTCGACAGCGACGAGCTGCAGGTCGGCAAGTACAAGCTCACGTTCATCACGCCGTGAACGAAAAGACGGAAGTCCTGTTCGACATCGGCGACGAGAAGCTCATGACCATCGGGGCGGTCGTCGACCGTCTCAAGGGCGAGTTCCCCGACATCAGCGTCAGCAAGCTGCGCTACCTCGAGGAGCAGGGTCTGGTCACGCCGCGGCGCACCAAGGGCGGCTACCGGCTGTTCTCGCGCGACGACTATCAGCGGCTGATCCGCGTGCTGGCGCTGCAGCGCGACGAGTACCTGCCGCTCAAGGTCATCCGCAAAGAGATCGAGAGGGCGCCGGCCGGCGTAGCCGGGCCGGCCCGCGGCGGTCTGCGCAAGGCCGATTTCGTGCCCAACCCGGCGGGCGAGAAAGAATTCACCGCCGAGGAGCTCCAGAAGCTCGCCGCCGCCGACCCGGGCCTGCTGGCCGAGCTCGAGGAGTTCGAGCTCATCAAGGGCCGCACGGTCAGCGGCGTGCGCCGCTACACCGAGCTCGAAGCGAGCGTGGTGGCCACGGCCGCCCGGCTCGCCCGGGCGGGCCTGCGGCCCAAGAACCTGCGCGCCATGAAGAGCGCGGTCGATCGCGAGGGCGGCCTCATCGAGCAGGTTATCCTGCCCTCGCTGCGCTCGCACCGCGCCGAGCAGCGCCACGATGCCCTCGAGGCCCTCGAGGAGCTCGCCCAGGCCATGTCGCAGCTCCAGCAGCTGCTCCTCACCCGGTACATCCGGCGCCTCACCGTCTAGGCGTCAGCCGCGCACAGCCGCTCCCAGGGAGGACACCGTGCAGGACGCCAGTCAGATCGATCTTGCCGCCCGGATCCGGGCGATCCCCGACTTTCCCAAGCCCGGCATCCTCTTTCGCGACATCATGCCGCTGCTGCAGGACGCGCAGACGCTGCGCGCCGCCGTCGACCGCATGGCGGACTGGGCGGTCGGCCGCCACGTCGACGTCGTCCTTGGAGCCGAGTCGCGGGGCTTCATCCTGGGCTCGGCTCTTGCCTACGCGCTGAACGCCGGCTTCGTCTGCGCCCGCAAGCCGGGCAAGCTGCCCTACACGACCGTGACTGAGTCCTACGAGCTTGAGTACGGCAGCGACGCCCTCGAGGTCCACGCCGACGCCATCTCGCCGGGCATGAACGTCCTGGTCCACGACGACCTCCTGGCCACCGGCGGCACGGCCGCGGCCAAGGTGCGCCTCGCCCAGAAGATGGGCGGCACCGTCGTGGGGGCGGCCTTCCTCATAGAGCTCGCCGACCTGCACGGGCGCGACAAGCTGGCCGGGGTCGACGTCTTCACGCTGATCACCTACTGACCCGGCGTTCGTCGCGGCGCGATCGCCGACTGCCGCTGTCTTCTACGAACACCCGTTCGTAGAGCGAACGCGCGCGGCAGGCCCGGGGAGCGGCAGGCCAGGTCGGGGGGCGCCCGCGCGACGGCATTGTGGGCGACAGGGCGCTGTCACTGGCGATCTCCGGCTGACACAGGCGCGTCTGTGAACACCAGGCGTGTCTCGCGGCGCTGACGGCCCGGGAAGCGGCTCCGCGCTCCCGTGATGTGTTGCCGCGAAAGAAGAGCGTCTCGGTGGGGTCGCGATCGGCGACGGCGTGGCGACCGACGGCGGGTGACGGGCGGGGCCGCGGCTGCTCGACGTGGTACTCGAACGCTACTTTACATAACATTGATTATCGTGCGTACAAGCGCGCCTGCATTTGGGACTTTCCGCCAGGCGCCGGCGCTTGCCGGACGGTCGCCACGCTACCAGACGACCCCGAGGTACTCCATCTGGCGCGGCACGGCAGCGAAGCACGCCTCGAGAAACGGTGCAATCGGCGGCGTGAGCGTCAGTCCGGCCAGCGCCTCGCGCCTAAAGTAGCGTGCTTCGAGCACCGCCGGGTCTTCGCCGAGCCGAAGCTGCGCCGTGGCGTGCTTGAGCGCCGCCTGCACGATCACATGGATGACGTGCTTCGGATAGCGCGCCATATCGTCGGAGATGGCCTCGACGAGAGCCAGCGGTCGACCAGGTTCGATCTCGAGGCGCAGCTCCTCGCGGAGCTCACGGCGCAGCGCGTCGGCGACCGACTCGCCGAATCTCACGCCGCCGCCCGGCAGCAGCCAATACGTGCGATCGAGACGTCGTTGTCTGACGAGCAGCAATCCCCGTGCCGTGATGATTAGAGCGGCGGCGCGCACAGTTGGGCCGGAGCCGCGCGATCCGCCGGCGCCGTGGGAGGTTTGTGTAACTTCGTTGGTCATCGTCCGAGTCGCGGCTTAGCCGCGACCGGCATGGCCCGGTTTGCCGTGCAGGCGGCTCGCCGGGGCGCTCTCTTCGGTCTCGACCGGATCGCCGGCCGGACGGGCCGTGCCGCTCGAACCGAAGCCGCGGTCGCTGCGCGGCGTGTCGTCGAGCTCGGCGACCTCGACGAGGACGGCGTCGAGCAGACCTACGAGCAGGAGCTGGGCGATGCGGTCGCCGCTGTGAACGGCGAACGGTTCGTGGCGGTCGGTGTTCAGGAGCACGACCTGGAGCTCGCCACGGTAGCCGGGATCGATCAGTCCCGGGGCATTCACGATGGTCACTCCGTGACGGGCGGCAAGGCCCGAGCGCGGCAGCGTGAGGGCCGCGACGCCGGGCGGCAGCCCGAGCGCGACGCCGGTCGGCACCACTGCGCGTTCCTGAGGCGCGATCGTAACGTCGACCGCGGCGTGCAGGTCGAAGGCGGCGTCGCCGGGGTAGGCGCGCTCCGGCAGGCGCGCGCCGGGCCGCAGGCGTCTGACCGGCAGGTCCACCTCTACCCCACCTCGCGCCCGCGACGCGACGCGTCGTCGCTTCCCGACGGGCCGTCGTCGGACTGTGACGGTCGATCGCCGGGCTCGGCGGGCAGCGGCAGGTCGGTCCGCAGCGCCGCATAACGGTTGGCCTCGCGGTGCGGCAGGCGAGCCCTGATGATCGTGCCCTCGGGGGTGCTCTCCTGGCGGATGTCGGTCGCGACGCCGTGCAGGCGATCGATGACGGCGCCCTGGTCGTAGGGCACGAGCAGCCTCACCGGCACGAGCGATCGTTCGAAGAAGGCGCTGACGCGCTCGAGCAGGTCGCCGAGCCCGGCGGCGGTGAGTGCCGAGACGAAGGCGGCGTCGGGCTCGCGGGCCTCGAGGCGCGTCCTCGCCAGGTTCGTCGAGGAGATCGACCTTGTTCATCACGAGCAGGCGCGGCACGTCGGTCGAGCCGATCTGGGCCAGGACCTGGGCCACGGTCTCCTGATGGGACGCGATCTCCTCGGCCGGCTGGCTGGCGTCGGCCACGACCAGGAGGAGATCGGCGGTGCGTGTCTCTTCGAGGGTCGACGCGAAGGCGTCGACGAGGAGATGGGGCAGCTTGCGGATGAAGCCGACCGTGTCGGTGATCAGGTAGTCGCGGTCGCGATAGCGAAATGAGCGGGTCGTGGATCGAGGGTCTCGAACAGACGGTCGCGGACCAGGACCCCGGCGTCGGTGAGCGCGTTCAGCAGGGTGGACTTGCCGGCGTTGGTGTAGCCGGCCAGGGCGATCAACGGCAGGTCGGCGCGCACCCGGCGCGCCCGTTGCGTGCGTCGCGTGCGCGCCATGTGGTCGATACGGCCGCGCAGGGTCTGGATACGCTGCCTGATCACGCGCCGGTCGACTTCGAGCTTCTGTTCACCGGGGCCCCGCATGTCGGTGCCGGCGCCGAGACGCGACATGATCTGACCCTGGCCGCGCACGCGGGTCAGCTCGTACTGCAGCTGGGCGAGGTCGACCTGCAGTCGTCCCTCGAGCGACCGGGCGTGACGGGCGAAGACCGACAGGATCAGTTCGGTGCGGTCGAGCACGTCCACGTCGACCGCGTCGAGCACGGCGGCCACCTGCGCGGGTGTCAGGTCGTCTTCGCAGACCGCGCACGTCGCGCCGCTCGCGGCGATGGCGGCGCGCAGCTCGACCAGCTTCCCGGGACCCAGGTAGGACGCGCGGGTCGGGTCGCGCCTTGTGCTGGACCACCTGGCCGGCGACGTCCATATCGGCCGACTCGACGAGCTCACCGATCTCGGCCAGGCGGTCACGTTCTTCGTCGCCCTCGCCGTCGCCGGGCGGCATGACGGCAAAGACGACCGCCGCGGGGCGCGCGAGGCCGTCGGCCGGCAGCGTCATGAAGCAGGTCCGGCGGGCGTCGCCGACAGGGACGGCACGCTAGAGTCTGACACGCTGCTCGATGCGCTCGACCGCTTCGCGCAGCCGGTCGTCGGGGACGGTCAGCGAGAACCGCACGTAGCCTTCGCCGGAGGGCCCGTAGGCGGCGCCGGGCGAGACGATGACGTCGGCTTGATTCAGGACGAGCTCGGCGAAGCTCCCCGAGGTGTGGCCTTCGGGCACCGGCGCCCAGAGGTAGATCGTCCCCTTCGGCGAGACGACCTGCATGCCGGCCCGGCGCAGCGCGGAGACGAGCAGGTCGCGCCGGTGGGCGTAGAGCCGGCAGAGCTCGCGAACGGAGTCCTGGGGGCCGGAGAGCGCCGCCGCCGCCGCGTGCTGCACCGCGGCGAACATGCCTGAGTCCATGTTGGTCTTGAGGCGCCAGTACGCGTCGACCACCGCGGGGTTGCCGACGACGGCCCCGGCGCGCCAGCCCGTCATGTTGTAGCTCTTCGACAGCGAGAAGAGCTCGACGCCGACATCGCTGGCGCCGGGCGTCTCGAGAAAGCTGGGGGCGACGTAGCCGTCGAAGGTGATGTCGGCGTAGGCGTTGTCGTGGACGACCACGATGTCGTGCTCGCGCGCGAAGGCCACGAGGCGGGCGAAGAAGTCGTCTTCGATGACGGCGCCCGTCGGGTTGTTGGGGTAGCTCACGAAGATCATCCGGGCCCTGGCGAGCAGCGACGGGTCGATGCGGTCGAGGTCGGGCTGAAAGCCGAGCTCGGGCAGCAGCGGCAGGTGCGCCGCCACGCCGTCGGCGATCAGCGGCCCCGTCGTGTAGACCGGGTAGCCGGGATCGGCCGATAGACATACGTCGGCCTCGTTCAGCAGCGCGAAGCAGATGTGGGCGATGCCCTCCTTGGCGCCCAGCAGCGGCACGATCTCGGTCTCCTGGTCGAGCGTCACGCCAAAACGGTCGGCATAGTAGCCGGCGACCGCGGCGCGGAACTCGGCCGTGCCCCGGTTGGTGGGGTACTGGTGTGTGCGGGCATCGCGGACGCCCTCGATCATCGCCTCGACGACGTGGGCCGGCGTCGGCGAGTCGGGGTCGCCGATGCCGAGGCTGATGATGTCGACGCCGGCGGCCCTTCGGGCGGCCACCTTGCGCTCGATCTCGGCGAAGAGGTAGGGCGGCAGGCTCTGGACCCGCCTCGACAGGTGAGGCGCGAAGGCGGCGGTCATGTCAGGTGCTCCAGGAACTCGAGTGACAGATCGCCGTGGTAGATCTCCTCGGCGGGTCCGGTCATGTGCACGCGCCAGTCGGTGGCGACTTCGACCTCGAGCTTGCCTCCGGGCAACTCGACGGTCACCGGGCTCTGGCACATGCCGCCGCGCACGAGGGCGACGGCCGTGGCCGTGGCGCCGGTGCCGCAGGCCCGGGTCTCCCCCACCCCCCGCTCCCACACGCGGATCTTGGCGTTGTGGGCGTCGACCGGCACGACGAACTCGACGTTGGCCTTGCGCGGAAAGTACTTGTGCTCCTCGATCACCGGGCCGACCTCGTGCAGCGGCACGAGCTCGAGTGGCCACGGCGAAAGCACGACCGCGTGCGGATTGCCGACGTCGACGAACGTAAAGCGGAACGTGCGCCCGGCCGTGGTCAGCTTCTCGTCCACGGCGTCGCCCGAGAAATGGGCAAGCTTCTCGCCGCCGAACCGGGCGATGCCCATGTCGACGCGCACGCTGTAGCCGTCCTGCAGCACGGGTACGATCTCGCCGGCGCCGGTCTCGAGCACCACCCGGTCGCCGGTGATCGAGCCCTCCATCCGGAGCTTGCGGGCGACCATCCGCACGCCGTTGCCGCACATCTCGGCCTCGCTGCCGTCGGGATTGAAGATGCGCAGCCCGAAACGGTCGGCCGCGAGGCGCTCGCCGATCAGCAGGATGCCGTCGGAGCCGATGCCGAAGTCGCGATTGCACAGGAGGCGCACGCGTGCGGGCGTGAGCTCGAAGGGGACTTCCTCGTGGTGGAGGACGATGTACTTGTTCCCCAGACCCTGCCAGGTGGAGAACTGCATCTTTCCGGGACCTCGCCAGGTCGGCTGCACGGGCGGGCACTCCTCTTCGTGGGCCAGTCGCCGGACGATCTCGCGGGCGACTGTGTCGGGGGGACGGTCGGACGTCGGGATGATATCAGCGTTCAGCTTGCGCATCCAAGTGAGCTGCCGGCGAACGTACCCACGGGTGCGGGTCTTCATCCGCGCGAGGGCGTCGTCGAGACTGATCTCGCCGGCCAGCACGCCGAGCGCCTCGCGCACGCCGATGGCCTGGGTCACGGTGCGCGACAGCGGCCGCGGCAGGGCGGCGATCTCGTCGAGGAGGCCGCGCCGCAGCATCTCGTCGACGCGGCCTTCGACGCCCTCGCGCAGCCGTTCCCGGTCGACGTCGAGGGCCAGGAGCCGTGTCGGCCAGCGCCGGCCGGCGCTCGACCAGAGCTCACCACGGGGTGGGGCAGCCGCCGCTTCGCCCTGTGCCTCGAGCGCCTCCAGGGCACGCACCACGCGTCGCGGGTTGTCGGCGTCGATCGCCGCGTACACCGCCGGGTCGAGCTGGCGCAGGCGCACACGCAGGGCGCCGGGGTCGCCGGCCGCGAGGGCTTCGAGGCGCGCCCGGCGGGTGGGGTCCGGTGGCCCGCCGAAGGTGAGGCCGCCGAGGGCCGCCCGCAGGTAGAGCCCGGAGCCGCCGGCCAGGATCACTCGCCGGCCGCGGCTGAGCACGTCGTCGACGGCCGCCTGCGCGAGGCCGGCGTAGCGAGCCACCGAGAACTCCTCGCGAGGGTCGATGACGCCGACCAGATGGTGCGGCACCCGGGCGAGCTGCTCGCTCGTCGGCTGATTGCTGACGATCGCGAGACCGCGGTAGACCTGCATCGAGTCGGCCGAGACGATTTCGGCGTCGAGAGACTCGGCCAGGGCGACGGCGATCTCGGTCTTGCCCATGCCGGTCGGCCCGAACAGGGCCACGACCGGCGGGCCCGCCGCCCGGTCAGCCACAGGCTTTGTCGCAGCCGGATTCGCCGAACCTGGAGACCGTGAAGCGCTCGATCGAGCAGGGCTCGTCCGGGTCGATGCCGGCCTTTTGCAGGGCGACGGCGAGCTGTCGGTCGACCGTGTCGACGCCGGCGAGGTCGGGCAGCAGGACGCCGCGCCGCACGCCCGCGGTCACGATCACGCCGTAGCGGCGCGGGTCGAGGTCGGCCCTTCTGCAGGGCTCGCTCGGGCTCAGGACGTCGACCGAGTACGACAGCGCTTCGAGCTCGGCCTCTCGTACCGGCGGAAACCGGGGGTCGCGGAAGGCCGCGGCGTAGGCGTTACGGGCGATCTCGCCGCCGAGCGAGGGCTCTGACGGCGTCAGGGTGCCGATGCAGCCGCGCAGCTCGCCGTGCTTCTTGAGCGAGCAGAAACAGGCGGCGACGCGCGCGTAGAGGGCGTCGGCGGGCGCCGGCGGAGCCGGGCGCCCGCCGACGAACGCCTCGACGCAGGTGCGCGCGTAGTCGGCCGGACCGGTCACGGGCGAGCGCCCACCCGGCGCGCCGCCGCCGGACTGCTGCGTGCTCATGACGGCTCGCCGAAGGCCGCGACCGCGTAGCCCACGCCGAACGGGCCCTCGTACGAAAGTACGCGGGCCGGCGTCGCCTGGTCGCCCAGGAACGCTCCCAGCGTGATGAACGAACGTAGACCGCACTCCCCCGCCCCCCGGACGAGGTCGGGATCGAGGCGGCTCAGGCCGTCGAGGTCGCCCCGTGCGAACAGGTCGACCACCTGGCTGTCGAACTCGGCGCCGCGCGGATCGTAACCGGCCGGCGCTCCCGGCTGGAGGCGGTGCGAGAGGTCGCCGGAGGCGACGAACAGGACGTTGCGTCCCAGCTCGTCGGCGGTCTCGCGCACCAGCCGGCCAAGTGTCCTATGAAGGCCGTAGTCGCGTGCCACCGAGAGGTTCACGAGGTGCAGCGCGTTCAGGAAGAAGAGCGGCACGAGGACGCCGTGGTCGAGCCGGTCGTCGTCGAGCGGCTCGACGGCGAGGCCGGAGGTCGTGGCGGCGCGGTCGAGCAGGCGGTCGACGAACTCGACATCGTTGTCGATCTCGAGGCCCACGTCGGGGCAGCGAAAGTCGGCGAAGTCGCCCCAGAGCGTCGCCGGCGAGCGCACCGCGACCGCCTCGGAGTACCCGGGCGTATGCGGTGAGATCACGATCACGAGATCGGCGGCGTCGGTCTCGGCGGCAAGGCGCTCCATGGCCTCGACCGTGGCCTGCACCCGGCGGCGGTTCTCGCCGCCGATGGCGGGGATCAGCAGCGGCGGATGCGGACAGACGCAACCTTGCATGACCGGCACCTCCTAGCGGATGTCCGTGCGGCCTCGCAGCGTGGTCGAGGTCGAGTCGGTGACGTAGACGGGGACGATCGCGCCCGGCGCGGCCACCCCGCTGAAGTTCACGGTGACGTTCTGCCGCGAACGGCCGCGCAGCAGGGCGCCGTGCCGGCTCGTGCCCTCGACCAGCACCTCGACGGTCGTGCCGACGGTCGCGGCGCGGCGCCTGCGGCTCTGGGCCTGGGTCGCCGCGACGAGCCGTTCGATACGCTCGCGAGCCACCTCCGGTGGCACCGCGTCGGGCAGCGCGGCCGCAGCCGTGCCAGGGCGCGCAGAGAAGACGAACGTGAAGGCGGCGTCGAACCCGGCTGCCTCGACCAGCGCCAGCGTGTCGCTGAAGTCGTCGTCGGTCTCGCCGGGGAAACCGACCATCAGGTCGGTCGTGACTGCGATGTCTGCGACCGCTGCCCGCAAGGCTTCGACCCTCCCCAGATACCACTCCATGGTATACCCGCGTCCCATGGCGGAAAGCACCCGGTCGGAGCCGGCCTGAGCCGGCAGGTGGACGTGCTCGCACACCGATGGCAGGGTCGCGACCGCCTCGATCAGCTCGTCGGACAGGTCGCGCGGGTGCGATGTCGTGAAGCGCAGCCGGCGCAGCGCGGCGATGGCGTCGAGACTGCGCAGGAGCTCGGCGAAGGTCGGCCGCTCCCCGCCTGGAAGGTCGTTACCGTAGGCGTTCACGTTCTGGCCCAGGAGCGTGACCTCGAGCACGCCGTCGGCGGCCAGGTCGCGGACCTCGGAGACGATGGCGTCCGGCAGGCGGCTGCGCTCGGGGCCACGGGCGGTTGGCACGATGCAGTACGAGCAGCCGTTCGTGCAGCCCGACATGACCTGGACCCAGGCCTGGAAGGGGCGCTCGCGGACGGTCGGCAGCTCGCCCGAGAGAGCGCCGCCGTCGTCGAAGAAGCCGCACTGCCCGCCGCTGGCGAGCGCCGCGGGCAGTTCGCGCAGGTGCTGCGGCCCGAGGGCGACATCGACGAACGGGTAGCGCTCGAACAGCGCCTCGCGCTCGACCTGGGGCAGGCAGCCGGCCAGAACGACGACCGTTCGCGGGTCACGCGCCTTCACGCGCGCGGCCTCGCCCAGGTGCCCGGCGAGGCGGTCGTCGGCGCTGCGGCGCACGGTGCAGGTGTTGTAGACGATGACGTCGGCTTCGTCGACGCTGCCGACCCGTACGAGGCCGTCGTCCTCCAGCAGGGCGCGGATGCGCTCCGCGTCGTGATCGTTCATCTGACAGCCGAACGACCGCAGGAAGTATGTCCGCATGGCCTACTTCGCGAGCTCGGTGGCGCGGCTCTCGCGGATCACGGTGACCCTGATCTGGCCGGGGTAGTCGAGGGTCTCCTCGATCTCCTTGGCGATCTCGCGCGCCAGCAGCACGGCGTCGTCGTCGTTGATCTCAGCGGGCTTGACCATGACCCGGACCTCGCGACCCGCCTGCATGGCGTAGGACTTCTCGACGCCCTTCTTGCTCTCGGCGATCTTCTCGAGCGACTCGAGACGCTTGACGTAGCCTTCGAGGGTCTCGCGGCGGGCGCCGGGCCGGGCCGCCGAGATGGCGTCGGCAGCCTGCACCAGGACGGCCTCGACGGTCTGCGGCTCGACGTCCTGATGGTGCGCCTCGATCGCGTGCACGACGCTCTGGGTCTCGCGGTACTTGCGGGCGAGCTGGGCGGAGATCTGGCCGTGGGAGCCGTCGACCTCGTGGTCGATCGCCTTGCCCACGTCGTGCAGCAGCCCGGCCCGGCGCGCGATCTTGGGATTGGCCCCGAGCTCGCTCGCCATGATGCCGGCCAGGTGCGCGACCTCGACCGAGTGATTGAGCACGTTCTGCCCGTAGCTCGTGCGGAACTTGAGGCGTCCCAGGACCTTGACGAGCTCGGGGGCCACGCCGTGGACGTTGGCGTCGAAGCAGGCCTGCTCGCCGGCCTCTTCGATCGTGGCGTCGATCTCGGCCCTGGCCTGGTTGTACATCTCCTCGATACGGGCCGGATGGATGCGACCGTCGGCGAGCAGCTTGGTGATGGTCAGCCGGGCGATCTCGCGGCGCACGCCGTCGAAACCCGAGAGCACGACCGCTTCGGGGGTGTCGTCGATGATGAAATCGATGCCGGTCAGGCTCTCGAGGGCCCGGATGTTGCGGCCCTCACGGCCGATGATGCGACCCTTCATGTCGTCGGACGGCAGGGGCACGACCGAGACGGTCGTCTCGGCGACGTGATTGGCGGCCGTCCGCTGGATCGACAGCGAAAGGATGTTGCGAGCCCGCCGGTCGGCTTCGTGCTTGGCCTCCTCCTCGACCGAGCGCACGAGCTTGGCCATGTCGTGGCGGGCGTCGTCTTCGGTCTGTCGCAGCAGCATCTCCTTGGCCTGCGCTCCGGTCAGGCCGGAGATGCGCTCGAGCACGGCCGTCTGCTCGGCGTGGGCGGCCTTGAGCTGCTCGGCGAGCGCCGCGGTCTGCTCCTCGCGCTCGAAGACCTGCTGGTCGCGACGCTCGAGCTCAGCGGCGCGGCGCTCGATCTGCTCCTCGCGCTGAGCCACGCGCTCTTCGGCCGTCTTGAGCTCGAGGCGCCGCTCACGCAGGTCGTTCTCGACCTCGGAGCGGACCTTGTGGAGCTCTTCCTTGGCTTCGAGGCGAGCCTCTTTGACGGTGGTCTCGGCCTCGCGTTGCGCGTCGCGCAGGACGCGCTGCGCCTCTCCCTGGGCGCCCTTGAGCCGGGTGTCGACGAAATACCGTCTGACGAGGTACCCCGCCGCCACACCGACCACCAGGGCGATCACGATGAACACTGCGATCATGCTGTCCCCTTGTGCCGATGATCAGATGTCGTGCGTCAGAAAACAAAAGAGCCGGGCGGCTTGCCCGGCTCACGCGAACGCGTCTGTCGTTTCTGACAGGACCATGCTACGGCGGTGCGTTTCCGTTCTGTGGACGTGTGACGTGCGGCTTCGGTGAAGCCGGGAGGTTCTCGGGTCGGGTCCTACGTGATCAAAAGCCCCTACGTCGCTCGTTCGACAGGCCGGTCGTCACGACCGGAGTGCATGGCCTTCAGATGCCACAGGTACGTACTCAGAGAGTCAGTGAGCAAGCTGCTCGCCTCTGATTGTAGGGGCGTGCGGAAGAGGCTGTCAATCGGTCGCGCCGGCGGACCACTCGCGGACGGCGCGGTAGGCGACCGTCGTGCTGTAGCCGCGCCGCACGAGGAACTCGAAGGCGCGCTTGCGGGCCGCGTCGAGGGGCGGCCGCGCCGGTCCGCGCCGTTCGAGAGCGGCGCGGGCCCGGGCGAGCTCGTCGGCGGCCGCTTCGTCGGTCTGCGGCAGCAGCGTACCGACGATGGCGGCGTCGACGCCCAGCCGGTCGAGCTCGCGGGCGATGCGTCCCGCGCCCCAGCCCGCGAGGCGCCGCTTGTCGGCGACAAAGGCGGCGGCGAAGGCCTGGTCGTCGACCAGGCCTTCGCCGCCGAGCCTGTCGATGACGGTCTGAACGGTCGCATCGTCGTGACCCTTGGCGCGCAGCCGCGCCGAAAGCTCGGCCTGCGAGCGCGCCCGGTGGGCGAGCAGGCGGTAGGCGTCGGCGAGGATGCGGTCGGCGTCGGCGTTGTCGCGCAATGCCAGAAGCTGCCCGTCGCTCAGCTCGAGGCCGACGAACAGCCCGTGACGGACGACGAACGACTCACCGACGGCGGCCAGGAAGCGGCCGTCGACGTGCACCGAGACGCGACCCTCGCGGCGGGTCGGTCTGAGAGCGGTGACGGTCGGCATGGGACGGCCGGCGGCGGTGCCTAGTCGGTCGCGCCCGGCGCCCTGGCGGTCTCGGCTTCGGCCTGGGCGAGTGCCGCCGCGGCCGACGCCTTGCCCTTGGGGTCGGCGTTGGGGCTGGGGGCGGACGTCTGCGGCAGGCCCGCCCGGTCGCGGATCTGGCGCTCGATGTCGTCGGCCATGTCGGGGTTGTCGCGCAGGAACTGGCGCGCCGCCGCGCGGCCCTGGCCGAGGCGCTCGTCGTTGTAGCTGAAGAAGGCGCCGCTCTTGTGGACGACGTCGGCGGTGACGCCGAGGTCGAGCAGCGTGCCCTCGCGCGAGATGCCGGTGCCGTACATGATGTCGAACTCGGCCTGCTTGAAGGGTGGCGCCACCTTGTTCTTGGCGACCTTCACGCGCACCCGGTTGCCGACGGCCTCGGTGCCCTCTTTGAGAGTCTCGATGCGGCGGATGTCGAGACGGATGGTGGCGTAGAACTTGAGCGCCTTGCCGCCGGTGGTCGTTTCGGGGTTGCCGAACATGACGCCGATCTTCTCGCGCAGCTGATTGGTGAACACGCAGATCGTGCCCGACTTGCTGAGCGTGCCGGCCAGCTTGCGCAGCGCCTGGCTCATGAGGCGCGCCTGCAGCCCCACGAAGCTGTCGCCCATCTCGCCTTCGATCTCGGCGCGCGGCGTGAGCGCCGCCACGGAGTCGATGGCGACGATGTCGAGGGCGCCGCTGCGGATGAGCATCTCGGTGATCTCGAGCGCCTGCTCGCCGTAGTCGGGCTGAGAGACCAGAAGGTCGTCGACGTTGACGCCGATGGCGCGGGCGTAGCTCGGGTCCATGGCGTGCTCGGTGTCGATGAAGGCGGCCACCCCGCCGAGGCGCTGCGCCTGGGCGATGAGGTGGTACACCAGGGTCGTCTTGCCCGACGACTCGGGACCGTAGATCTCGACGATGCGACCACGCGGGATGCCGCCGACGCCGAGCGCGATGTCGAGGGCGAGCGAGCCGGTCGGCACGGTGAGGATGTCGCCGGCGGCGGCATGCTCGCCCATGCGCATGATGCTGCCCTTGCCGAACTGGCGCTCGATCTGCGGTGACGGCGGCTTCGAGGGCTTTGTCCCTATCCACAGTGGCGCACTCCTCTCTCAGGCTGGTGTGGGAAACGTCGCAAGGGGAGTGTGGACGGCCCCGCCCCTCTCCAGGAGGCTAGCATACAGGATGACCGAGGGCAGTCCAAACGCTTCGTTGGTGACGTTTTGCAGCGGAAATGGGTGACCTGGGCGACGGTAGCGAGCAACCGTCAGGTGAGCCAGCCAGGGCCGCTTCTCGGGCGGGTACACCCCCAGACGGTACAGGGCGTCGGAGACGGAACGCTGCGTGTCGGAGAGCGCCCCGGCGGGATCGTCCAGCGGCAGGGCGACGACCCGCTTGGCGCCGTGCCGCGGCAGGAAGAACGGTTCGCCCAGCGCGGTCGGCAGCGCCGGCAGCGCGAGCGCGCCCAGCGCTGCGCCGATCTCGTCGACCCGGCGCTCGGCGACGTTCCCCAGAAAGCACAGCGTCACATGGAGGCTGGCGCTGACGCGCAGCTCGTCGTGGGCGACAAGCTCGGCGCGCTGCCAGCGGCCGACCGCGGCGGCGACGTCGGCCGGCAGGTCACAGGCCACGAAGAGACGGCGGACAGGCTCGGGGCCGCCGCTTCGCGGCGGAACTGCGTCGCCGCCGCTTGACCGCGGATCGGCGCCGCCGCTCACGGTGCGGCCGAGCGGCGCAACAGGTGGAGCGCGCCGACGACGCTCCAGGCCCTCACCGTGGGCCGGTCGCCGGGGAACTCGTGCCGCCGCACGATCGTGCCGTCCGGTCCGGCGCAGCCGACGAACACCAGGCCGACCGGCTTGGCGGGCGTGGCTCCGCCGGGTCCGGCGACGCCGGTGACGCTCAGTCCGTAGGTGGCGCCGAGCCGCTCGCGCACGCCTTCGGCCATGGCGCGCGCGACCGGCTCGGACACCGCCCCGTGGGACTGCAGCAGGTCGGCGGGCACGCCGAGCAGGTCGCGCTTGGCGGCGTCGGCGTAAGCGAGAACGCCGCCGCGAAAGTAGTCGGAGCTGCCGGGCAGCTCCGTGAGGCGTCCGCCGAGGAGGCCACCGGTACACGACTCGGCGACCGCGACCGTGGCCTGCGAGCCGCGCAGGAGGTCGGCGACGACGGCGTCGACGGCGCGCCCGTCGCTCGAGAAAACGGGGCCGGCGGCGCGCAGCGCCGCCTCGAGGTCGTCCGCCTGGGCCGCGGCCGCCTGGTCGCCCGGGTCGAAGCCGGCGACGACCGTGACCTCGCCGGCGGCCGCCGTGATGGCGAGTCGCAGACGGTCGGTCGCCGCGCTGCGCAGCAGCGCGGCGACCTGGACCTCGCCCGGGCCGTAGAGGCGCACGGTGACGGTGCGGGGCGCCTCGGCGCCGGCCTCGGTGGCGAGCGTGGCAAGCACGTCGGGCCACATGGCTTCGAGCTCCCACGGCACGCCCGGCAAGGCCACGATGGTGGTGCTTTCGAAGCGCAGCGCGAAACCCGGCGCCACCCCGGCGGGCGCGATCGCCCGGCTGCCGCGCGGCAGGAGCGCCTGACGGGCCATGTCGGGCAGCAGGTCGTCGAACGAGAGACCGCGCCGCTCGGCCACGCGGCGGGTCGTCGCGGTGACCATGGCGAGCGCCTCGGGCTCGCTCTCGAGGGCGCTGTGGGTGACTCGGGCGACCGTCGCGGCCGTCAGGTCGTCGTGCGTCGTGCCCAGGCCGCCCGAGGTCACGAGCAGCGTGGGCCGCTGGTCCAGGAGAAAGGCGAGGTCGCCGTGCAGGACGTCGGGATCGTCGGGTGCGAGCACGACGTGGGTGACGCGGAACCCTTTGCGCGCCAGCGTCGCGCCCAGGTAGTGGCCGTTGCGATCGCGGGTGCGGCCGTCGAGCAGCTCGCTGCCGGTGAGCAGCACCGCCGCCGTCGGCGGGCTCACCGGCTGCTCCCCGGCAGGTGCAGGTTGTCGCGCGCCCGGATGAAATATTGCACGCCCGAGATGACCGTGAGGGCGACCATGACGGCGACGGCCGGCACCTCGACCCAGGGCGCCCACGACAGGTGACCGTGGGGCCACATGAGAATGATGATGCAGACGATCTGGCTCGTGGTCTTGGCCTTGCCCAGGGGGCTCGCCGGTATGGAGACGCCCTGGTCGATGCCGACCACCCGCAGGGCGCTCACCGCGAACTCGCGGGCGATGATGATCATCGCCACCCAGGCCGGCAGCTTGCCGAGGCCGACCAGGGCGATCAGCGCCGCCGAGATCAGGAGCTTGTCGGCGAGCGGATCGAGGAACTGGCCGAGCGTGGTGATCTGGCCGCGCGAGCGCGCGACATAGCCGTCAAGCTTGTCTGTAAAGGCCGCGACGCCGAAGACCGCGATCGCCAGGAAGGCGCCGTAGGGGATGTTCGAGACGAGCAGCACCACGAACACCGGGATCAGCATGATCCGGGCGATGGTGATCGAGTTGGCGGCGTTCAAGGCCGAGCCGCGGGTGGCGGGTCGCTTGTCTGAGTCGACGCTCATGTCACGGCCTGTGCGAGGAGATCGTACCCGGCGACGTCGTCGACCACCGCCCTGATGATCTGGCCGCGACGCGCCCTGGCGCCGGCCACGAACGTGAGGCCGTCGACGTCGGGGGCCTGCTGGGCGATTCTACCAGCCACCTCGCCCGACGCGCCACGGGAGCCCCGTTCGACCAGCACCTCGACGGTGCGCCCGACGAACGACTCCCAGTAGGCGCGAGCGGCGCGCGCGACGGCGTCGCCGACGCGCGCCGCTCGCGCCTCGCGCAGCGCCGCCGGCACCTGACCGGCAAGCCGCGCCGCCGGCGTGCCGTTCTGGGGGTCGTAGGCGAAGACGCCGGCCACGGCCAGGCCGGCGGCGTCGATGAACTCGATGAGCTCCTCGACGTCGTCGTCGGTCTCGCCGGGGAACCCGGTGAGGAACGTCGAGCGCAGGGCGACGCCCGGCAGGCGCCGGCGGACGTGCTCGAGGAGGGCCAGGTACGAGTCGCCGTCGCCGCTGCGCCCCATGGCCGCGAGGATGGCTCGCGAAGCATGTTGCAGGGGCAGGTCGAGGTAGGGCACGCCGTCGGCCGCGAGAGCCTCGAGAACGGCCCCTGACAGGCCGTCCGGCTGCAGGTAGAGCAGTCGCAGCCAGACGGCGCCGAGAGCCCGCAGATCGCCCAGCAGACGCGGCAGGCCGCCATAGCCTGGGTACCGCCAGCGGCTCGTGTCCTGGCCGACCAGGACGAGCTCGCGCGCTCCCGATCCCAGCGCTTCGGCGGCGGCCGCCAGGATCGCCCGCGGCGCGACGGTCTCGTAGGTCCCCTTGATGAGGGGGATCGCACAAAAGGTGCAGCGTCGGTCGCAGCCGTCGGAGATCTTCAGATAGGCGTGGGTCGGGCGGCGGCGGGGGCGCGCAGCGCCCCCGCCGCCGCCCGACCCGATGCTGGCGAGCAGCTCGAGCACCGGCCCTGAGTCGAACGGCGAGAACACGTCGATCTCGGGGACGGCCGCGCGCAGCTCGGCCTCGTGGCGGGCGACCAGGCAACCGTAGGCGGCCACTCGCGCGCCGCGCGCGTGCGCCGCTTCGCAGGCGTCGAGCAGGACGTCGATCGACTCCTGCTTGGCGGCGTCGATGAAGCCGCAGGTGTTGATCAGGACGAGGTCGGCCGAGCCCGGCGCGGCGAGCCGGTGACCCGCCCCCCGGAGAACCGCCTCGAGCCGGTCTGAGTCGGCCTCGTTCTTGGGGCAGCCCATGGTGACGACGGCGAAGGTCGCGAAGGGTGGCGCGCTCACGTCACGCTCGCGGGTCCGCAGGCCGGTCAGCGGTAGTTCGTGAACTGCAGAGGGATGCCGAAGTCCTCGTCGCGCAGCGCCTGCATGGCCGCCTGGAGCTCGTCCTTCTTGGGAGAGAAGACGCGCACGGCGTCGCCCTGGATCTGCACCTTGACCTTCTTGAAGCGCTGCCGCAGGAGCTTGCTCACGGCTCTCGCCTTCTCGTCGGCGATGCCGTGGGTGACGACGACGCGCTGGCGCACCGTGCCGCCGAGGGCGGGCTCGACCTTGCCGTACTGCAGCGCCTTGAGGGGTACCTTGCGGCGCACGAGCTTCTCTTCGAGCAGATCGACCACTGAGTGCAGCTTGCCCTCGTTGTCGGAGACGAGCACGAGGTCGTCGCCCTCGAGATCGACCTTGCTCACCGACTTCTTGAAGTCGTAGCGCGTGGCGATCTCTTTCTGGGCGAGGTTCACGGCGTTACGCACTTCGCTCCGGTCCACCTCTGAGACCACGTCGAACGAGAAGTCCTGAGCCATCTAGAGCTTCACCACGCCTTTCCTGGTCACCTCGTAGTTGGTCGCCACGGTCTCGGCCGGCCTGTAGGAGCTCCTGCCGTCGACCGCGATCGTCACGTAGGCCGGCACGCCGAGCCGCAGGTAGAGCGCGCTGCCCGTCCTGAAGGTCCTGCTCTGGCCCTGGGACATCGTCGTCTGGTAGAGGATCGGGCCGGCGATGCCGCTCTTGCGGACCTGGATCCAGCACGAGCCGCCGTCGGCGACGACGCGCACCGCGAACCGGCCGGTCGGCGTGGCGGTGTGGCGGGTCGTCGGGCTCGGTCGCGGCGTATGGCTGATGACGGTGACCGGCGGCAGGGCCGGCGACTTGCCGGAGTTGTAGCGGCCCAGCACGTAGAGGAGACCGAGGATGAGCAGGCAGACGACGGCGATGAAGGTCAGGGTGTTGCGCCGGCGATGGGCGTGCGGGCGGCCGAGGGCCGAGTTGCCGCCGAAGGGCTCGTGCTCTTCGTTGGGCTCGAAGCGCGAGCGGTATTCGTCGAGCATGACGTCGGCGTCGAGACCCAGGTAGATGGAGTAGGTGCGCAGAAAGCCCTTGACGTAGGCCGGCGACGGCATGAGGTCGAAGTCGTCGTTCTCCATCGCCTGGATGTACTTGACACGGATCTTCGTGTCGTCTTCGGCCTGCTGGAGCGTCGTCTTGCGCCGGACCCGGGTCTCGCGAAGGGTGCTGCCGATCTCGAACACGCGACTCTTTTCTTGTCGTTGGTCGACGCCAGGACTTCAGGCCTCGGGCAGCCCCGCCGACAGGGGCGCCGGACCACTCAGTCTACGTTCGGCTCGGTGAGAACACAATTTCGGCGCGGCCTGGCCGGCGACCGATCCCCACGCCGCCCGATTCGCCTAGACGAGCCCCTCGTCGTCGGTGTCCTCGCCGGTCTCGTCGTCGGAGAGCGGGTCTGGCGCCGCGACCTGGTCCTGCGGCGCTCCGCCGCCGCCCAGGACGCGGGGCAGGTCGTCTTCGTCGATCAGCACCTTGCGGGCCTTGCTGCCGTCGAAGCCCGAGACGATGCCCCGCTCCTCCATCATGTCGATCAGCCTGCCGGCCCGCGCGTAGCCGACCCGCAGGCGGCGCTGCAGCAGCGCGACCGACGCGGCGCCGGTGCGCACGACCGTGGTGACGGCCTCGGGCAGGAGGGCGTCACCGTCGGTAGTGGCGGCGCCCTCGCCGGAGTCGGCGGTGGCGCTCTCGAGGAGGTCCTCGCGGTACTCGGGGGCGGCCTGGTCGCGCCAGTGGCCGGTGATCAGGTTCATCTCCTCGGAGGAGATGAAGGCTCCCTGGACGCGCAGCATCTTGGAGCTTGAATAGGGGTGGAAGAGCATGTCGCCGTCGCCCAGCAGGCTTTCGGCGCCGCCGGTGTCGAGGATGACCCGGGAGTCGGTCTGGGAGGACACCTTGAAGGCGATGCGCGACGGGATGTTGGTCTTGATGAGGCCGGTCACGACGTCGACCGACGGCCGTTGCGTGGCGACGACCATGTGCATGCCCACGGCGCGGGCGAGCTGGCCGAGGCGGATGACGGCGTGCTCGACCTCGGCCGGGGCGACCATCATGAGGTCGGCGAGCTCGTCCATGACGATCACGATGTAGGGCAGCGGCTTCTCGCCGCCCTGCACGAGCCGCTTGTTCAGCTCGCGCAGGTCGCGAGCGTTGCCGGTGCGCATCATGAGCTCGTAGCGGCGCTCCATCTCGTGGATGATCGTGGCCAGCACGCCGCCGGCGTTGCGGATGTTGGTGACGACCGGGGCCAGGAGATGCGGCACGCCGTCGAAGTGCGACAGCTCGACCTTCTTGGGGTCGATCATGATGAAGCGCACCTGGTCGGGCGTCGCCCGCAGCAGGATGGAGCTGACGATGCTGTTGAGGCAGGCGCTCTTGCCCGAGCCGGTGGTGCCGGCGATCAGGACGTGGATCAGCCTTGTCAAGTCGGCGAGCACCGGCTTGCCGGTGATGTCCTTGCCGATCCACATGGCGAGTGGCGAGGCGTTGACCGGCAGGTCGCCGTAGATGTCGCCCAGACTGACCCAGTTGGGCTCGCGGTTGGGCACCTCGACCCCGACCGCCGACTTGCCGGGGATCGGCGCCTGCACACGGATCTCGGTCGCAGCGAGGGCGTAGGCGATGTCGTCGCGCAGCGAGGCGACCCTGCTCACCTTCGTGCCCGGCGCGAGCTGCAGCTCGTACTGGGTGACCCGCGGTCCGGAGATCGTGTTGATCACGCGGGCCTCGACGCCGAAGTCCCCGAGCGTCTCGGTGAGCTGAGCGGCGACCGATTCGATGACGGCGCGGGTCTCGCCCTCGCCCGCCTGGGTGCGCTGCAGGAACGCCGGGTCGGGCAGCCGCCACGGACGCTCGACGGGCTGCTCGAACGCCACAGCGGTGGCATCGTCGCCGGCCTCGCCGGCCTCGTCGGCCAGCGAGAGCTGCTCGCCGAACTCGTCGTCTTCCGGCGCTCCGTCCTCGTCGACGAGCGGCGGCGGCGAGAACGGCGGTGGGGTCACCACCGGCCCGCCGGCGCCGTACACGTCGGGCAGGTCGCGGGCGCCGTCGATCAGTCCGACCGGGCGCTCGCCGGCCGGGCGGGAGACGGAACGCGCCGTCGCCGTTTCGGGCGCGGCCTCGTGAAAGTCGCGGGCCGCCGCGCGCCGCGCGCCGAGCGTCTGCGCCGACCGTTGCGCCGAGCGGCGGGCGGCGTCGCGAGCCGCTTCGACGCCGCGTCTGGAGCGGCTGGCCCAGAGGCCCAGCGACGAGCCGCTGATCAGCAGCAGCCCGGTCGACCGTCGCGACGGTGACCAGCACGGTCACGCCGATGGCCCCGATCACGAGGTGGAGCCCGGCCCACAGGCCCTCCCCCACGAGGCCGCCGTGACTCTTCATGTACGTCGCGACGAACGTCTGGGCCGGTCGCGAACCGCCGAACAGACCGAAGGTGTCGGCGGCGGCGGCCAGCGTGAAGGCGAGGCAGAGTGTGATCACCCCGGCCGTGATCTCGCCTGACGGGCGGCGGTCGCGGCGGGCGGCGAGCAGGATCGCGGCGTAGATCAGGACGGCCGGCGCGAGAAAGGCCAGCAGGCCGACCAGAAGACGCAGACCCTCGACCAGCCAGCGCCCCAAGAACCCGCCGTGCCAGCCGAGATAGAGCACGAAGACGAGAAAAGCGGCGACGGCGACGCAGGCCAGGGCGCCGATCTCGCGGTGGCGGCCGCCGTTTGCGGCGCGACGCCGGCGTGACGAGGCGGCCGCGGGTCGCGCGGCGCGCCGGGACGGCGCGCCGCGCGACCCCTTGGGCGAAGACGAACCGCCCGCCCGGCGCCGGCCGGCGGCGGATGAGGTGCTGCGTGGTGTGGCCATGCCCCGCCTATTCGACGAACGCGTCCCGAACCCTAGGCGAAGATGAGCGGCCGACGGCGAAGACTCTAGAGCTCGATCACCACCGGCATGATCAGGGGCTCGCGCTTGGTGCGCTTGTAGATGAACTGGGCGAGCGTGTCGTGGATGTCCTCGCGCAGCAGGCGCTGCCCGGTGGCGTGCTCGTCGGTGAGCTCGCGCAGACGGACCACGAGCTCGTCGCGAGCGTCGGCCAGAAGATCGTGCTCGTGCTCCTCGTCGTAAAGGAAACCGCGGGCCACGAGCTCGGGGGGCGCGACCGTCACCCCGGTCTGGACGCTGACCGTCACCACCGCGATGAGGATGCCGTCGCCCGACAGCTGCTGACGTTCGCGCAGCACCACGTGCTCGGCGCCGCCGATCTGCAGGCCGTCGACAAACATCATGCCGGCCGGCACCTTGCCGGTGACGGCGGCCGAGTCGGAGGTGAGCTCCAGCACGTCGCCGTTGTCGAGCAGGAAGATGTTCTCGCTGGGGATGCCCGCGTCGCGGGCGAGTTCGGCGTGCAGGTACTGGTGGCGATATTCGCCGTGGGCCGGCACGAAGAAGCGCGGGCTCAGGAGATTGAGCAGCATGCGCTGGTCTTCGCGGGCGGCGTGACCCGACACGTGCACGCCGCTGGCGGCCCCGTAGATCACTCTGGCCCCCGAGCGCAGCAGGCGGTTGACCGTGTCCATCACGCTGACCTCGTTGCCCGGGACCGGACGGGCCGCGATCACCACCGTGTCGCCGGTGTGCAGCTCGACCTGGGGATGGTCGTCCCAGGCCATGCGCGACAGCGCGGAGAGCGGTTCGCCCTGGCTGCCGGTGGTGAGGATGAGCACCTCGTCGGCGCGGTAGTCGTCGATCTCAGTGAGCTTGATCTGGGCGTCGTCGGGCACCTGCAGGTAGCCGAGGTTGCGGGCGATGTTGACGTTCTTCACCATGGAGCGGCCCGAGACGGCGAACTTGCGGCCGTGCAGGTAGGCGATCTGCACGGCTTGCTGGATGCGGTGGATGTGCGAGGCGAACGAGGCCACCAGCACGCGTCCCTCGGCTTCGGCGAAGATGCGGTGGAAGGCCTGGCCCACCTGGCTCTCCGAGCCCGTGCTACCCTCGGTCTCGATGTTGGTCGAGTCGGCGAGGAGGGCCAGCACGCCCTCCTGCCCGAGCTGCGCCAGTTTGTTGACGTCGGTCGTGCGGCCGTCGATCGGCGTGGGGTCGAACTTGTAGTCGCCGGAGTGCACCACGCGCCCCTCGGGCGTCTCGACGATGATCGCCAGGGCGTCGGGGACGCTGTGGCTCATGGCGCAGAACCGCACCGTGAACGGGGCCAGATCGAGGACCGAGTCTTCGGTCACCTCGTTCAGCTCGACCATCTTCAGCAGGCCGTGCTCGTCGAGCTTCGACTTGGCGAACGCCAGAGTCAGGCGGCTGCCGTAGACCGGCACGTTGATGTCGCGCAGTACGTAGGCCAGGGCGCCGAAGTGGTCCTCGTGGCCGTGGGTGATGAGGAAGCCGAGGACGTCGTCGCGGTGCTCGCGCAGGTAGGTGATGTCGGGCAGGACGAGGTCGATGCCGAGCATCTCGTCGCGCGGGAACGCAAGCCCGCAGTCGATGACCACGATCTTGCCGCGGTACTCGACGACGGTCATGTTCTTGCCGATCTCGCCCATCCCGCCGAGCGGGATGATCTTCAGGGTGTCTTCATTCATTGTCTTTGGTGTCCTTGTGGTTGTACGTGAGGCCGCGCGCGCCGGGCGTTTGCACCGGTCACCCGCGACCATCCAATCCTTTACAGAAGGCCGAGCTTCTCGAGCTCGACCTCGACCCGACGCCGTTCATCGTCTGAGGCCTCGACCAGCGGCAGCCGCAGGCCGCCGACCTCATGGCCGAGCGTGTTCAGTGCGGCCTTCAGGGGTATCGGGTTGCTGGTGCAGAACAGCGCCTCGATGAGCGGTGCGAGCTCGCGGTCGATGGCGGCGGCGCGCGCGGCGTCACCGCCGCGCGCGGCGGCGACGAGCGCCTTGAGGCGGCCGCCGACCAGGTGGCTGGCCACCGAGATGCAGCCCCAGCCGCCCATCGTGACGATGTCGAGCGTCATGTCGTCGTTGCCGGCGTAGAGGCCGAGGTCGCACAGCTCCAGGAGCCGTCGCGACTGCTCGAGGTCGGGGTTGGCCTGCTTGACGGCGACGATGTTGTCGACCTCGCGACAGGTCGGCCAGCAGCTCGGGCGTCAGGTTGATGACGCAGCGCGACGGGATGTTGTAGATGATCACCGGCAGGGTCGTGGCCGCGGCGACGGCTTCGAAGTGGGCACGCAGGCCGCGCTCGGGCGGTTTGTTGTAGTAGGGCGTGACGACGAGCACGGCGTCGACGCCGGCGTCTTCGGCCCGTCGCGTGAGGGCCACCGAGTGCTCGGTGTCGTTCGAACCGGTGCCGGCGATCACCGGGCCGCGTCCGCCGGCGACCTCGACGGCCTGCCGGAAGAGCCGGACCTTCTCGTCGTCGGTGAGCGTCGGCGACTCGCCCGTGGTGCCCGCCACCACGAGACCGTCCGAGCCGTTCTCGAGCAGGTGGTCGGCGAGGCGGGCAAAGGCGACCTGGTCGACCTGCAGGTCGAGCGTGAACGGCGTGACCATCGCGGTCAGGATGTCTCCGAAAGAATCCACGGTCTCTACCCCTCCAGCTCGTCGTCGGCGCTCGCGCCCGGCAACAGATTCTCCAGGCCCACGATCGTACCTTCGAGTGAGGGCGCCCTTCTGATCGCGAGCAGGACGCCGGCCATGAACGATTCGCGCGACAGGGAATCGTGGCGGATCGAAAGCGTCTCGCCGGCGCCGCCGAAGACGACCTCCTGATGGGCGACCAGGCCCGGCAGCCTCACGCTGTGGATGCGCACGCCGCCGCTCGAAAGACCCCGCGAGGGCCGGACCTCGCCGTCGCCGTGCGGGTGGTCCGCCCCGCCTTCGGTCATCAGCCGGGCGGTGCGCAGGGAGGTGCCGGACGGCGCGTCCACCTTGTCGACCTCGTGACTCTCGATGATCTCGGCCGCGGGGAAGTACCGGGCCGCCTGCGCCGCGAAGCGCATGAGCAGCACGGCGCCCAGGGCGAAGTTCGGGACGACGAGCAGCGCTGCGTGACGTTCGGCCGCAAGCGCCGACAGGCGATCGACCTGATCGTCGGTGAGTCCCGTCGTGCCGACGACCGTCGGCAGACCGGCGCCGAGGGCGGCGGCGACACCGCCGTAGACCGCGCCCGGCACGGTGAAGTCGACGGCCACGTCGGGCCGGACGGCGGTGAGGGCCTCGTCGAGCGTGGCGAACAGTGGCGCCGCCGGTGGACCGGGGTCGGCGCCCGGGCCCGGCGGGCCCGCCGGGTCGACGCGCGCCACCAGGGTCAGGTCGTCTTCGCGTTCGATTGTGGCGCACAGCAGCGATCCCATGCGACCGAGCGCCCCGACGACGACGACGCCGATCACTCCGGATCCCACCACTTGTAGCCGCCCACGGTCCCCTGGAACGGCTCCGGCTCGGGGCCGATGCAGACCGCCGACCACGTGCCGACGTCGTAGAACTCGCGCGCCAGGGCGATGACGGCGTCGCGGTCGACCGCGTCGATCTGGGCGAGCATGCCGTCGAGGGTGCGGATCTCGAGTCCCATAAGGACGCTGCGCCCCAGACGGTTCATGCGGGCCGAGGGGCTTTCCATGCTGAGCACGATCTGGCCCTTGATCTGTTCCTTCGTGCGCTCGACCTCTTCGTCTGAGAGCGTGTCGGCAAGCTGTTCGAGCTCGGTCGTGCAGAGCTCGATCACCTCGGCCAGCCCCTCCGGTCGCGAGCCGAACGAGATCGCGACAAGCCCCGTGTCGGCGTAGAGCGAGGTGTAGGAGTACACCGAGTAGACGAGACCGCGCTTCTCACGGATCTCCTGGAACAGTCGCGAGCTCGACGACCCGCCGAGCGCGGTGTCGAGCACGGACAGGGCGAAACGCCGGGGGTCGTCGCGGGTCATGGTCGGCGCGCCGAGGCAGACGTGGAACTGCTCGGTCTCCTTGCGCATGAAGAAGGCGTCGTGGCGGGGCTCGGGCGGACGCAGGTGCGGCTCAGGCGGCAGCGCCGCCGCGGTCTCCTGTCCGAAATGGTGCCGGGCGAGCTCGACGATGCGTTCGTGGCGGAGATTGCCGGCGGCCGCGACCACGATCGCCGGGTTCACGTAGTGCTGCCGGTGGTAGGCGGTGATGGCCGCTTCGTCCAGACCCTGCAGGGTCTGGACCGTGCCGATGATCTGGCGGCCGAGGGGGTGCTCCCAGAAGACCGTCTCGGCCAGGTAGTCGTGGATGAGCTCCGAGGGCGAGTCCTCGTAGAGCGCGACCTCTTCGAGGACGACCTCGCGCTCCGCGTCGAGCTCTGCCATCAGCGGCCGCACGACCATGTCGGCCATGACCGCGAAGGCCTCGTCGAGATGGGCGTCGAGGAAGCGCGCGTGGACCAGCGTGTACTCCTTCGCGGTGGCGGCGTTCAGCTCGCCCCCCATCTGGTCGAAGATGCGGGCGATGTCCCAGGCGGAGTACTCGGCGGTGCCCTTGAAGATGAGGTGCTCGATCAGGTGCGAGATGCCGGCGCGGGTCGGGTCCTCGTTGCGGGACCCGACCCCTATCCACACGCCAAGGGCGATCGACCGCACGCCGTCGATGGGCTCGGTGACGACTCGCAGCCCGTTGTCGAGCGTGGCGATCTGGAAGCCCTGGATGGCTCGCCTCCGCGCCTAGTGATCCACCGGCGCTTCGAGCGGCCGGAGGCCTATGCGATTGCGCGCCTTGTCGATCTCGACGACCTCGACGGTGATCGTGTCGCCGCGACTGACGACGTCCTCGACCTTGTCGATGCGCTTGCCGCCGCCAAGCTTGGAGATGTGGATGAGCCCGTCGACGCCCTTCTTGAGCTCGACGAAGGCGCCGAAGTCGGTGGTCTTGACCACCTTGCCGGTGATGATATCGCCGACCTCGATGTCCTTGGTCATCGCCGTGATGCGCTCGGTGACCGACTCACCGGCCTCCATGTCGGGGGCGGCGACGTAGACGGTGCCGTCGTCTTCGATGTCGATCTGAACGCCGAACTCCTCGCAGAGGCCCTTGATCGTCTCGCCGCCCTTGCCGATGATGAGACCGATCTGGTCGGGGTTGATCTGGATCGTGAAGATCCGCGGCGCGTACTGCGACAGCTCGGCGCGCGGCTCGGGCAGAGTGGCCAGCATCTTGTCCAGGATGAACAGACGCCCGCGCCGGGCTTGCTCGAGGGCGCTCGCCAGGATCTCGAAGCTCACGCCCGAGATCTTGATGTCCATCTGCAGGGCCGTGATGCCGTTGCGGGAGCCCGCCACCTTGAAGTCCATGTCGCCGAGGTGGTCTTCAACGCCGGCGATGTCGGACAGCACGACGTAGTCGTCGCCCTCCTTGATCAGCCCCATGGCGATACCGGCCACGGGCTCCCTGATCTGTACGCCGGCGTCCATGAGCGAGAGGGTCGAGCCGCAGACGCTGGCCATCGACGACGAGCCGTTGCTCTCGAGTATCTCGGACACCAGGCGGATGGTGTACGGGAACTCCTTGTCGTCGGGCAGCATCGGCAGGAGCGCGCGCTCGGCGAGCGCCCCGTGGCCGATGTCGCGTCGCTTGGGGCCGCGCATGAAACCGGTCTCCCCCACCGAGTACGGCGGGAAGTTGTAGTGATGGAGGTACTTCTTGGTGGTCTCGGGATTGATCGTGTCGATGCGCTGGGCGTCGCCCGTCGCGCCCAGGGTGAGCAGCGTGAGGGCCTGGGTCTGGCCGCGGGTGAAGAGGGCCGAGCCGTGCGTGCGCGGCATGAGGCCGACCTCGCAGGTGATCGGCCTGATCTCGTCGGTGGCGCGGCCGTCGGGGCGCCGTTTCTCGACGGCGATGCGCCGCCGGATGACGTCTTTCTCGAGCTGCGCGAAGGCACGCTTGACCTGGGTCGTGCGGTCGCGCAGCGCGAGCTCGTCGAGGCCGTCGGTGAAGCGCTCGACGATCCGCTGGCGCAGCTCGACGGTGGCCTCCTGGCGGGCCTTCTTGTCTTCGGTCGTGGTGACCCGGTCGACGTCGGCGCCGAAGCTCCGCACGATCTCGTCGTAGAGGGCCCGGTCGACTTCGTAGGCCGGCACCTCCCACTTGGGCTTGCCGGCGAGCTCGGCCAGACGCAGTTGGGCGTCGATCAGCTTCTGGATCTCGCGGTGGGCGATGCGCAGCCCCTCGAGCACCTGCTCCTCGCTGGCCTCGTTGGCGCCGGCTTCGACCATGACGACGGCGTCGCGACTACCGGAGACCACGAGATCGAGGGTGGCTTCGTCGAGTTGCGAGAGCAGCGGATTGACCACGAACTCGCCGTCGATCAGGCCGACCCGCACGGCCCCGAGCGGCCCCAGGAAGGGGATCTCGGAGATGGTGAGAGCCGCCGAGGCGCCGGTCATCGTGAGCACGTCGTAGGCGCTGTCCTGGTCGAAGGAGAGCACGGTGCCGATGATCTGCACCTCGTTCATGAAGCCCTTCGGGAACGACGGCCTGATCGGCCGGTCGATCTGACGGGCGGTGAGGGTCGCCTTGTCGCTGGGACGCGACTCGCGCTTGATGAACCCGCCGGGGATCTTGCCGGCGGCGTACATGCGCTCCTCGACGTCGACGGTCAGCGGAAAGAAGTCCTGGTTCTCTCGCATCTCTTCGCGAGCCACCGCGGTGACGAGCACCACGGTGTCGTCGCAGCGCACGAGCACAGCGCCGTTGGCCTGCTTGGCGAGCTTGCCGGTCTCGAGGGTGATGGTGCGCCCTCCGACCTCTACTTCAACGGTGTGGACGGTAGTCATGAAATACCTTCGGATCCTTCCGGCCGCCCCACACTCTTCGGGGCCGGCCCAGTCACGGCTGCGGGCACCGACTCGCGCTACTTGCGCAGGTCGAGCTCCTTCACCAGGGAACGGTAGCGCTCCATGTCCTTCGCCTGCAGGTAGTCGAGCAGGCGCCGGCGATGGCCGACCATCATGAGCAGCCCTCGGCGGGAGTGATGGTCCTTCTTGTGGACCTTGAGGTGCTCGGTGAGGTCGTCGATGCGTTTGGTGAGCAGCGCCACCTGCACTTCGGGCGACCCAGTGTCGCCGTCGTGCTTAGAGAACCGCGAGATGATCGCTTGCTTGTCTTCGCTTGTGATTGCCAGAGGAATCACCTCCCTTGCGGGATGATCCGGAAACCCAGTACCGGGTCGGCGGCCCGGAACCGAGTGACGGTCGTCCGGTAGGGTACCACACGAAGGGGTAGCGACAAACTAGGAGGCCGCCCGGTCGCGCCGGCGCTGCGCGCTCGCCGGGCGGAGCCCGGCGCCCTCGTGAGCGGGGGTCGCGCAGGCCGGGCGCTCTCACAGGCCCAGCTCGAGCAGGGCCGGGTCGCTGAGCGCGCCGGCGCGGGCGATGTCGTCGTGCATGCGCTCGACCAGCGCGGCGGGGCTCGGGAACTTCTCTTCGTCACGAAGCTTGGCGAGGAAGTCCACGGTCAGGCTGGCCCCGTAGGCGTCGCCCGAGAAGCCCAGCAGAAAGGCCTCGATGCGCACGAACGCCTCTTCGTCGCCCTTGCGCAGAAAGGTCGGGTTGTGGCCGACGTTGACCGCCGCCCGGTACCAGTCGCCGTGCAGCCTGACGCGCGCCACGTAGACGCCCCGTCCGGGGAAGATCATGCCGGTGTGGGCCTCGATGTTGGCGGTAGGAAACCCCAGCGTGCGGCCGCGCTTGTCGCCGTGGACCACGACGCCGACGAGACGCGGCGGGCGGCCGAGGATGGCGCGCACCTCGGGCAGCCGGCCGTCGTGGAGCAGCCGCCGTATCCGCGACGAGCTGATCGGGCGCCCGTGCGACTGGAGCAGCGGGACGACGATCGTCTCGAACCCGAGTCGCGAGCCGCACGCGGCGAGCGTCGGAGCGGTGCCGGCGCCCCCGGCGCCGAAGGTGAAGTTCTCGCCGACCGCGACCACCACCGCCCGCAGGCCGTCGGCGAGCACCTCGCGACAGAACCGGTCGGGCGAGATGGCGGCGAGGGCGGCGTCGAACCGCAGCACGACGAGCTCGTCGACGCCGAGCGCCGCGATCAGCTCCTGCTTGACCGCGGGCGGGGTCAGCAGACGCGGCTGGTGCGTGGGGGTCGACGATCGCCAGCGGATGATGGTCGAAGGTGACCACGGTGGCGGTAAGACCTCGCTCGCGGGCGGCCTTGAGGGCGACGCCGATGACGAGCTGGTGGCCGGCGTGCACGCCGTCGAAGGTGCCGAGGGCCACGCTGCGCGCCCGCAGCGGCGCGGCCGCGAGATCGCTGACGACGTCCATCACAGCATGACGAGCGGCCGCAGCCCCGGGCCGTCTTCGACCGGGCCGTAGACCGCGAGCAACTCGCCGCGAAACAGCAGGCGAACGGGGTGCGGCGGCCCCGCGGGCAGCCGGGCGCCGTTGCGTACGGCTGCCACCTGGGCCGCCGTCACGGTGACCGCCGGCATGAACTGCAGGGCCTCGACGGGCGACAGGAGGCCCGGGATGTGCTCGTCGTCGGGCTCGCGCGAGGCGACCGCCTCTTCGAAGCCGGCCAGCGTCTGCGCGTCTTCGAGGCGGAACGGGCCGGTGGCCGCGCGCGCGAGGCTGGCCACATAGGCGCCGGCGCCGAGGGCCCGACCGATGTCGATCGCCAGCTGGCGCACGTACGTCCCCTTCGAGCACAGCACGCGGCAGGTCGACGACAGCGCCGCCGGGTCGAAATCGAGCACGTCGATGGCGCTGATGTCGACCTCCTTGGTCGGGGTCTCGACCACCTCGCCACGATGAGCCTTACGGTAGAGCCGCTCGCCGTCGACCTTGACCGCCGACGTCATCGGCACCTGTTGTGCGATCCGTCCGAGGAACCGCGGCAGGGTCGCCGACAGCTCGTCGAGGCTCGTCGTGCGGCCGGTGGCCACGAGCTCGCCCGCACGGTCGCCGGTGTCCGAGGTCCAGCCGAACTGCAGGGTGCACACGTACTCCTTGGGCAGGTCGACGAAGAAACGGGCGAGCTTGGTGGCGCGGCCGACGAGCACGATCAGAAGGCCGGTCGCGAACGGATCGAGCGTGCCTGCATGGCCGACCTTCTTGACGGCGGGCCGTAAGGCCCGCCGCACCCTCGCCACCACGTCGTGCGAGGTGCAGCCGGCCGGCTTGTCGATCAGGAGGACGCCGTCGAGAGGCGCTCGTCGAGTACGATACTGAGCCACTCCGTCACCCCCTCGACCGTGCCGCTGGTGGTGAAGCCGGCCGCCTGCCGGTGGCCGCCGCCGCCCTTGAGACCAGCGATCGCGCTGACGTCGAAGCCCTCAGAGCGCAGGCTGACCTTGACCAGGCCGTCGCCGTGCGCTCGCGCGAGCGCGGCCACCTCGACGCCGGTCACGCTGCGCAGGGCGTCGACTATGCCCTCGGTCTCGCCGTCGGAGGCTCCCGTCAGGGCGAAGTCGTCGGCGTCGAGCAGGGTGAGCAGGGCGTGGCCGGCGGCCACCGGTCGCGCCCTGCCGATGGCCCGGGCCCACAGCCGCAGCGAGGCCAGCGAGCGCGTCTCGTAGAGCAGACGGTAGCACGCGGTTCGGGTCGGCACCGTCGGCGACGAGGCGGGCGCAGCAGTCGAACGTGGCGGCAGAGGTGCTGGAGTGCTGGAAGTGTCCGGTGTCGAACGAGATGCCGGCGTAGAGCGCCGCCGCCGCGCTCGGCGAGAACCGCAGGCCGAGCGCGGCGGCGATCTCGCAGACCAGTTCGGACGTGCTGCTGGCGTCGCCGTCGACGAGATAGAGGTCGCCGAAACGCGTGTTGTCGTGGTGATGGTCGATGTTCACCGTGCGTCCGCGCCGGTCGCCCAGGGTCACGGCCAGTCGGGCGGCGGAGCCGCAGTCGAGCGCGTAAAGGGTCGCCGCGGCGGGCGGCGGTCCGGCGGCGACGAGAGCGGGCGGCAGAAACTCGGCGGCCAGCGGCAGCTCGACGCCGGCGTCGACGTAGAGGACCGCCACGGCCCCGAGCCGGCCGAAGAGGTCGAGCATGCCGGCAGCCGCCCCGACGGCGTCGCCGTCGGGGCTTTCGTGGACGGCCAGGGCGACCTGCGATTCGGCCCGCATCGCCGCGCAGACCGCGGCGATCTCGCGCGCGCGGTCGGTCACGGCTCGTCCGGGCCGTCGCCCGTGTCGAGGCCGGACCGAGGCTCTTCGCCGGCGCCGCTCGTGAGATCGGCGCCGGCGGGCGCGGCCGTGGGACCGACGCCGGTGGCGGCTGACGGATCGTCGCCGGCGGCGTCCGCCGGTCCCTGCTCCCCGGCGGCGTCCGGTCGCGAGCTCGCCTTCGTATCGTTTGAGGAGGGTCTCGATGCGCATGCCGCGGTCGATCGACTCGTCGTAGAGGAACTGCAACTGGGGCGTGCGCTTGGTGCGCACGTCGGCGCCGATGCGCTCCTGAAGGTGGCCGTGGGCGGCGCGCAGGCCCGCGAGCGTCTGCTCGCGGGCCTGCGCGCCGCCCAGCACGCTGATGAAGACCCTCGCATGGCGCAGGTCGGCCGACGTCTCGACGCCGGTCACCGTGACGAACCCGATGCGCGGATCCTTGAGGGCGGCGATCTCCTGCGAGAGCACCTCGCGCAGGGCCTCATTGACCTTCAGGAGCCTGTGTCCCACAGGGCCTCGACCGGGTCGACCGACTTCAGCGAACACGCGCGACACCTCGAAGTCGCGGCCGTGGAGATACCGGTCGATCTCGTCGATGCGCTCGTGGGCCTGACGACCCGACGACGCGGCGAGAACGACGAGCACCTCGGCCAGCTGCCAGCTGTCCTGCCGGCCGACTTCGGCAAACGACGCCCGGTACCGCCGCTGCAGCGTATCGCGCAGCGAGTTGAGCGGCTGCCGTTTGGCCTTCAGCGAGCGGTTCGCCGGAAAGTGCAGCTCGGCGAGCAGCACGCCGACGTAAGCGTCACCCGCCACGGGCGACTTCCTTCGTCTCGTACGCCTCCAGCGTGTCCCCCTCTTTGAGGTCGTTGAAGCCGTCGAGCAGGATGCCGCATTCGAAGCCCTCGAGCGCCTCGCGCGTGTCTTCGTTGAAGCGCTTGAGCGAGGCGATCTTGCCGTCGTGGACGACGATGCCGTCGCGCAGCACCCGGATGCTCGCCGCGCGGGTGATCTTGCCGTTGGTCACATAGCAGCCGGCGATCGTGCCCAGTCGCGAGACCTTGAAGAGCTGCCGCACCTCGGCCTGGCCGAGCACCTCCTCGACCACCTCGGGCTTGAGCAGGCCGACCAGGGCGGCCTGCACGTCCTCGGTCACCTTGTAGATCACCCGGTACGTGCGGATGTCGACGCCCTCGGCTTCGGCGAGCGCCGTGGCGGGCGCGTTGGGACGCACGTTGAAGCCGATGATGATGGCCTTCGAGGCCGTCGCCAGCATGACGTCGGATCTCGTTGATGCCGCCCACCCCGGAGTGGATGATCGCGCACCTTGACCTCGGGGTGCTGGATCTGGCTCAGCGCGTCGGCGAGCGCCTCGATGCTGCCCTGGACGTCGGCTTTGACGCACCAGGTTGAGCTCGCCGCACCTTGCCCGGCGCGATGCGCGCGTAGAGGTCGTCGAGCGTCAGGGCGTGCTGCTTGGCGAGCGTCTTCGGCGCGCAGCCGGTTCGTGCGCCGCTTGGCCAGCACGCGCGCGGCCTTCTCGTCTTTGACCACGCGGCAGAACTCGCCGGCCTCGGGCACCGAGTCGAAGCCGATGATCTCGACCGGCATGGAGGGCCGGCCGTCTGTGATGGGCTCGCCGCGGAAGTCGCGCATGGCGCGCACGCGACCGCTGGCTTCGCCGGCGACGACGCGCGTCGCCCACGTGGAACGTGCCGCGCTCGACCGAGCATGGTGACGACCACGCCGCGGCCGACGTCGACCTTGGCTTCGATGATGGCGCCGCTGGCCGGCACGTCCGGGTTGGCCTTGAGATCGGCGACGTCGGCGACCAGCTGCAGCATGTCGAGGAAGTTGTCGAGCCCGATGCGCTTCTTGGCGCTCGCCTCGACGAACACGCGTGTCGCCGCCCCACTCTTCGGGGACGATGCTGAACTCGGTGAGCTGCTGCTTGACCTTCTCGATGTTGGCGTCGGGCTTGTCGATCTTGTTGACGACGATGACCATCGGCACTTCGGCCGCCTTGGCGTGGTCGATGGCCTCGACGGTCTGCGGCATGACGCCGTCGTCGGCGGCCACCACGATGGCCGCGATGTCGGTGACCTTGGCGCCGCGCGCGCGCATGGCGGTGAAGGCCTCATGGCCCGGCGTGTCGAGAAACGTGATGGTCTTGCCGTCGTGCTTCACCTGGTAGGCGCCGATGTGCTGGGTGATGCCGCCGGCCTCGCCGGCCGCCACCTCGGTCTCGCGGATGGCGTCGAGCAGGCTCGTCTTGCCGTGGTCGACGTGGCCGATGACGGTGATCACCGGCGGCCGCCGTTTGAGATCTTCGGGGCGGTCCTCGGGAGCCTCCTCGAGCTCGGCCTCCTCGTCGGCCGCGTGAGTGATCTCGACGGTGCGCTTGAAGTCGTCGGCGAGGATGGTGATCGCCTCGTCGGACAGCGGCTGGGTGATCGTGGCCATCTCGCCGTAGCCCATCATCGACTTGATGAGCTCGGCGGTCGAGACGCCGAGCAGCTGCGAGACGTCCTTGACGCTGGCCCCCGACGGCACCTTGATCTTCTGGCCCTCGACGGGCGCCGGCGCGCTCGCCTCGGCGCGCTCGCCCTGCTGGTGACGGTCACGGCGACCGCGGCGATCGGACTGGCGGTCCGGGGCCGCGGCGCGACGCCTGAGCGTCGATCACCACGCGGCGGCGGTGGCTGCCGCCGCCGCCGGGCCGCGCCCGGCGCGCTCCGCCGGCAGACTGGGCGTAGGCCCTGTCGACCACGTCCTCGTCGACCTCGAGCTGGCCCTCGGCGAGCGCCACGCCGGCGCGCCTGAGGTGGGCGAGCACGTCGGCGACGGTCGTGCCGCGCTGCTTGGCGATCTCAGCGACAGGTCTCATGCGGGCCATCTACCTCACCGCCTTTCGCTGGTCGCAGACGTCGGTGAAACGCCTGCGCAAATCGTCGTCTATGGAGACATGGGTGCGCAAGGCGCGATCGAGCGCGCGCCGGCGCGTGGCCTTCTCGAGACAGCCGTCATCTGGGCAGAGCCAGGCGCCGCGCCCGCTGGGATGCGGATCGGCGAGCGCGACCCGTTCGCCGCGCAGCGTGAGCCGCACGAGCGCGTCGCCCGGGGCGACGCGCCGGCAGCCGACACACGTGCGCAGCGGACCGCCGGTCCCGGATGGCGCCCTCACTCGGCCGTCACCTGCCCGGCGCGTCTCCGTCTCGGCGAGCTTCTGGTGGGCCGGGATGCCGCAGTAACGGCTGCCCGGCAGCGCCATGTTCGGGCAGCGCTTGCCGTTGGCCATGACCGCCACGCAGTGACCGCTCACGTCGTCGCCGTCCTCGGCGTAGACGAGCTCGGCGTCGTTCTGGGCCATCTCGCTCTGGCTCTTGATGTCGATGCGCCAGCCGGTCAGCTTGCTCGCGAGGCGGGCGTTCTGGCCCTCTTTGCCGATGGCCAGCGAGAGCTGGTCGTCGGGCACGATGATCGTCGCCGAGCGGCCCTCGTCGTCGACCAGCACCTCGCGCACGCGGGCCGGCGAGAGCGCCTTGGCGACGAAGCGCGCCGGCTCGTCGTTGTAGGGCACGATGTCGATGCGCTCGCCGCGCAGCTCGCTCACGACCATGCGTACGCGCGAGCCCCGGGGACCGACGCAGGCGCCGACGGGGTCGACCCCGTCGGTGTGCGAGATGACCGCGATCTTGCAGCGGAATCCGGGCTCGCGAGCGACGTTCTTGATCTCGACCAGGCCGTCGGAGATCTCGGGGACCTCGAGCTCGAACAGGCGCCGCACGAGGTCGTCGGAACGACGCGAGAGGATGACCTGGGGCCCCTTGGTCGAGTTCTGCACCTTGATGATGATCGCCTTGACGCGAGCGCCGTGCTCGTAGCGCTCGGTGTCGACCTGCTCGCTCTTGGGCAGCAGGGCTTCGACGCGGCCCAGGTCGACGAGCGTGTAGCGCTGGTCGCTCTGCTGCACGATGCCCGTGACGATGTCGCCGACGCGGTCGACGTACTCGTCGTACATGAGGTCGCGCTCGGCCTCGCGGATGCGCTGAAGGATGACCTGCTTGGCCGTCTGGGCGGCGATGCGGCCGAAGTTGTCGGGCGTCACTTCGTGGCGCTCGATCTCGGACTCGTCGACCGACGACAGGTCGATGCCGATCTCGTCGCCCTCTTCGTTTCGCACCTTGAGGGCCTCGACGTCGACGTGCTCGGGAAAGATGAGCTGGAAGACGCGGATATCGCCCGTCTCGGGGTCGATCTCGACCTTGGCTGTCTCGACGGCGTCGGGGGACTTGCGGTAGGCGGAGTGCAACGCGTCTTCGAGCGCGCTCAGGAGCGTCTCGGCGCTGATGCCCTTCTCCTTCTCTATCTGTCGTAGAGCTTCGATGATCTCTCTGCTCACTGGTGCCCTCCGTTGTCGTCGAACTCGAAGATCACGTGGGCCTTCGCTATCGTGTGGAACGGTATGTCGACCGCGGCGCCTTCATCGAGCGTCAGCGTGACGACGTCGGCGCCGGACCCGGTGAGCCGGCCCCTGAAGACCGCTCGCCCCTCGCGCGGGGTGTCGGTCTTGACGTACACCCTCTCGCCCGTCGCGCGGGCGAACTGCGCGACCGTGCGCAGTGGGCGGTCGAGACCGGGCGACGAGACCTCGAGCGCGTACCGGTCGCGCAGGTCGTCGAGGGCCCGGGTCACCGCCTCGCAGGCGGCGAGGTCGACGCCCCCCGGCCGGTCGATGTAGACGGTCAGCCGCCCGCTGCGGCCGCCGTGGACGTCGATATCGACGACCTCGATCTCGGGGAACCGCCCCGCGAGGGCCGTCTCGATCGTCGATACGAGTTGCCGATGCCGGTCGCTCTCACCCATCTCCACAAAACAAAAGTGGGCGACTTCGCACCCACTTCTCGAAAGCCTTCGCCTCCTGGTTGTCCGTGTTTGTCTGCGTAAGTATATACCACCCGCCTGAAAGACTAATCAAGCACGGCCCCCGTGCGCTTTCGCTCAATGAGCGGGCCATTCGTGCCGATACCGCAGAGGCAGCACCGAGCATCCTGTCGTCGACGGTAAAGAAGGACTGCGGGCATGGGAGAGTACACGACCTTCGTCTGCCGCGAGTGCGGCTATACGGCGGACAACATCCGCTGGGGAGTCAGCGTCAACGACCCGCGCAAACGCTTCATGCCGGCCGTTTGCGTGGAGTGCAAGGCGCTCGCCGAGGTCGACCTCACCGGCGCCGACATCATGGTAGACGAGTTCCACTGCCTCACCTGTGGCAGCCAGCTCTTCTTCCTCGAGAAGGCCTACTCGTACACGTGCCCCAAGTGCAGGGCCAAGGACATGCAGCTGATCCAGGGCGAGTACTGGTAAGTCCGCTCGCGGCGCCGCCGCGCACGCCGCCAAGCGACACGGGACCGGAGCCGCCGGCGAGCGGCTCCGGTCCCGTGTCGCTTGCGAGGGCGATCCTACTTGACGATGACGACGGGGCTGCCGGTCGGAACCAGGGCGCTCACCTCGAGCACGTCGGCGTTGTGCATGCGCACGCAGCCGTGACTGATGGACTGGCCGATGAGCGCGTCCTGGTTCGTGCCGTGGATGGCCACCGGGCCGCCCTGCGGCCAGTTCGGGAGCCGGGGCTGGTAGGCGCTGAGGCCCAGGGCGAGCACGCCGTAGGGGCCACCGGGACTCGGCGGCCGCAGCTTCTCGTTGACGTAGAAGATACCGGTCGGGGTCGGCAGCTGGGGCATGCCGACGGCCACCGTGAAGGTGCCCACGAGCAGCCCGCGCCGGTAGACGAACAGGCGATGCTGCGAGAGATGGATGACGATCTTGGCGGTCGTGGTGTAGATCGCCACGCTGCCTTCTTTGACCCAGCCGTGGCTTTCGTTGGGGCGGATCGGCAGCCAGACGTCGTACCACGTGGTGCCCCCGACCTGCCGCACCGAGCGCACGAGGAACACCGCGGGGTAATTGTTGACGTTGAGCCTGTTGAAGCGCTGCCTGACCGCGGCGGAGGTCGAGGGTGCCGCGTAGGCGACGACCGGACCCACGGCCTTGGCCACCAGCCAGCGCGGCACCGGCGCGGGCGTCTGCCGCGGCGTGCCCGGAACGCCGGCGACGGGCGACGAGCCGGCCACCGGCTGAAGGGTGCCGCCGCCGGCGGCGCGGGCGTGCACGACGCCGTAGCCGACGCCGAGCATCGCCAGGAGCGCGACGATCGCCACCGCGATCCTGACCGGCGTGCGCGTCATGGCAGCCTCCCCGCGATCTCGGCGTCAGCTTCCATGTGACCCAGCATAGCATCCTCCGCGCGCGGGGAAGCTCTGAGGCGAGTCCCGCGCCGGGCGGCCCCGATCGCTCGAGGCCGCCGAAACTCACGGTCCTGTCGTACAATGACGAGAATGCGCAGGTACAAAACGCCAAAGGAGCAGACGTCGTGATTGCACTCGTCGTGGTGATCGTCATCGTTGTCGTCGTGGCCCTCGGATTGTGGTCGACCTTCAACGGACTCGTGCGCCGCCGCAACCAGGTCGACAACGCCTGGAGCCAGATCGACGTCCAGCTCAAGCGCCGGCACGACCTCATCCCCAACCTGGTCGAGTCGGTCAAGGGCTACATGCAGTTCGAGCAGGACACGCTGACCAAGGTGACGAACGCCCGTGCCGCGGCCGTCGCCGCCGGCGCCCAGGGCCCCGCCGCCCAGGCTCAGGCCGAGAACACCCTGACCCAGACGCTGCGCTCCCTGTTTGCGGTGGTCGAGAACTACCCCGACCTCAAGGCCAACCAGAACGTCATCTCGCTCCAGGAGGAGCTGACCACGACCGAGAACAAGATCTCCTTCGCGCGGCAGTTCTACAACGACAGCGTCATGGCCTACAACACGAAGATCCAGCAGTTCCCGAGCAACGTCATCGCCGGCATGTTCAACTTCACGGCCCGCCAGTTCTTCGAGGGCGAGGCGGCCGACCGCGAGGTGCCCAAGGTCGATCTCGGCCTGCAGGCCCCGCAGGTGCAGATGCAGCAGCCGCCGGTCCAGGCGCAGCAGCCGCCGGCCCCGCCCGCCGAGCCGCCCAGCCCGCCCCAGCAGCCGGCGCAGTAGCGACGGCGTTCGGCCGGACCATGTACGACCAGATCGCCCGCAACAAGCGCGACTCGATCCTGCTGGTCGCGATCATCGTCCTGGTGCTGCTCACGCTGGGCTTCGCCATCGGCGTCGCCTACTTTCGCACCTACACCGCGGGCATCGGGCTGCTCGGCGTCTTCGGCATCGTCGCCATCGTCTGGAGCCTGATCGGCTACTACGGCGGCTCGAACATCGTCCTCGCCGCCAGCCGGGCGCAGCGCGTGACCCGCGACCAGGTGCCGGTCCTCTGGGACGTGATCGAGGAGATGTCGATCGCGGCGGGCATCCCCATGCCGGCGGTCTATGTCGTAAACGACGCGGCCCCCAACGCCTTCGCGACCGGTCGCGATCCCAAGCACGCCTCGGTGGCCGTGACCGCCGGCCTCTTGCAGATGATGAGCCGCGACGAGCTGCAGGGCGTGATCGCCCACGAGATGTCGCACGTGCGCAACTTCGACATCCGCTTCGCGACCCTCGTCGGCGTGCTGGTCGGCATGATCGCGCTGATCTCCGACTTCTTCCTGCGCTCGACCTTCTTCGGCGCCGGGCGCCGCGAGAGCAACAACAGCGGCGGGGCGATCTTCTTTCTGATCGCCATCGTCCTCGCCATCCTGGCGCCGTTCTTCGCCCTGATGGTGCAGATGGCCGTCTCGCGCCATCGCGAGTACCTGGCCGACGCCTCGGGCGTCGAGCTCACGCGCAACCCGCTCGGCCTGGCGCACGCCCTGCAGAAGATCGCCGGCGACCCACGCTCGTTGCAGGTGGCAAACAGAGCCACGGCGCACCTCTACATCGCCAACCCGCTCAAGGGCAAGAAGGACAAGGAGGCGGCGGGACTGTTCGACACGCACCCGCCGATCCAGAAGCGCATCGCCATCCTGCTCGCCATGGCCCACGCCGGCCCCGACGCCCTGGCCGCGCCCCAGGGCGCCCAGGGCCAGCCCACTCCCGGAGCGCCGGGCCCGGGCTAGCGAGCCGCGAGGCAGTCGTCGAGCACTCGCCGGAACTCGGCGTTGTCGGGCGACATGGCCAGAGCAAGGCGGGCCGCTCGCAGGGCGCCGGCGACGTCGCCCAGCCTGAGCAGGCAGCGCGCCAGGGCGAAGTGGGCGTAGTCGTTCGTGGGAGCGCGGCCGAGGAGCTCTTCGAACTCCGCAGCCGCGCTCTCGAACCTGCCGAGAGCGTAGTACGAACGGCCCAACGTCTCGCGGATGGAGTTCTTGTCGGGGGCCAGGCGCAACGCCCGCTCCAGGTACATGGCCGCTTGCCCGGGGTGGCGCTCGGCCAGGAAGCGGCGCCCCGTCTGGAAGAGCTCGTAGACCCGCTCCCCCTCCTTGATCTCGTCGGGCGGCCCTTGGGGCGCGACCTCGCCCCCGGGTCGGCCGCCTGTCGGTCGAGCGGCGGTCACTCGCCGGCCAGCCCCAGGTCGGCGGCCACGTCCTGCATGGCCGCGAGGGCGATCGCGAGGAACTCGTCGAGGTCGAGGCCGAGCTCCTCGCAGCGCAGGATCGACGAACGGTCGACCCCGCGGGCGAAAGCGCCCTCGCGCATGCGCTTGCGCAGCGACGACGGCTTGACCTGCAACAGGGAACGGTCGGGACGAACGAGGGTCGCGGCCGTGATCAGGCCGGTGGTCTGGTCGGCGGCGATCAGCGCGACGTCGAAAGCGCTCTCCGCCACGGCGCCGGTGGCGGGGTTGTGGGCGGCGACCGCGTGGACGAGGTCGGGCGGCAGACCGAGCTCGGTGAGCCGCTGCGCCGCGCGGGCGCCGTGGCGCGCGACGTCGCCCTCGGTCTCTTCGGCATCGAGGTCGTGCGCCAGACCAGCCAGGCCCCATACGTCGGCATCGTGGCCGAGTCGCACGGCCAGGGCGCGCATCACGGCCTCGGTCGCCACCATGTGGCGCCGCAGGTTCACAGTAGCGATCGAGCCCTCGATCAGACGCACGATCTCGTCGCGGGATGCCGGAGAGACGCTCATGACGCTAGCCTCCTCGTCGGGCCGGCGCGCAAGCCGGACGCGGCGCCCATTCGACTCCCGGCGGCGGCCCCCGCCGGGGCGTCACCGGGCGCCGAGGACGGTCTCGACCTCGTCCAGGATGGCGCGCGCGCAGGCCGCCTTGCTCGTCCGCGGCACATGGACCTCGCGGGCGGGGGTCAGGATGGTGATCTCGTTCTCGTCGGAGCCGATGCCGACACCGGCCATGAGGATATCGTTGAAGACCAGCAGGTCGACGCCCTTCGCGGCCTTCTTGGCGCGCGCCCTGTCGATGCGCGGCCCGGCTTCGGCGGCGAAGCCGACGCGCACCAGGCCGGAGCGCCCGACCTCGGCGAGTATGTCGACCGTCGGCACCAGCCGCAGATCGAGCTCGGGTGAGTCGGTCCGCGACAGCTTGCCCTCGGTCACCGTGGCCGGCCGGTAGTCGGCGACCGCGGCGGCCATGACCAGCACGTCGGCGCCGGCGGACTCGCGGGTCACGGCCTCGGCCATGTCGGCCGCGCTCTCGACGACGACGCGCCGATAGGCCGTCTCGTCGCCTTCGCGCGTGGTCACGAGGACGACGTCGGCGCCGCGCAGGTAGGCTTCGTCGGCCACTGCGCGACCCATCTTGCCGCTCGAGCGGTTGCCGATGTAGCGCACGGCGTCGATCGCCTCGCGCGTACCGCCGGCCGTCACCACGATCTTGCGGCCGGTGAGCGCTCCCGCGGCGAGGCCGGCGAAGGCGCGGCGCACGGCCGCCATGATCACCTCGGGCGCCGCCATGCGGCCGGCGCCCTCCTCGCCGCAGGCGAGGTCGCCCGTACCGGTGGGCAGAACCTCGACGCCGCGGCTCGGCGAGGATCTCGAGGTTGTGCTGGGTCGCTTCGTGCTCGTACATCGCCCAGTTGGCTGTGGGAGCCACGATCACCGGCCCGCGAAAGGCGAGGTAGATGGCCGACAGGAGGTTGTCGGCGAGGCCGGTCGCGAGCTTGGCGACGGTGTTGGCCGTGGCCGGCGCGACCACCATGACGTCGGCTCGCCGGGCGGCTTCGATGTGCTCGAACCAGCCGCCCGACGGCCGCCACGAGCTCTCGTCGTCGAGCACGCCAGCGCGCGCCACCGCGGCGAAGGTGAGCGGCATGATGAAGCGTTTGCTCGCTTCGGTGGCGACGACGGTCGGCGCGAAGCCCTCTTTGGCGAGCAGACGTACGAGCTCGACCGCCTTGTAGATGGCGATGCCGCCGCTCACGCCGACGAGCACGTGGCGCTGCGGCCGGTGAGCTTCGACTCCGGTCATGCTCGCCCGACCCGCGGCCTTTAGCCCTTGCTCGTGAAGTCGATCTTGCCCTCGGCGATCTCTTCGAAGGCGATCGTCAGCAGGTTCTTGCTCCGCGAGTTCACGAGCGGCGGCGGGAACTCGTCGAACAGACCCTCGCCAAGTGAGTTGTAGTAGTTGTTGATCTGTCGCGCCCGCTTGGCCGCGATGATGGTGAGCGAGTAGCGCGAGTTGCCGGCCTGAGCCAGGAGCTCGTCGATGCGGGGACGGTCCACTAGTCTCCTTCGTGTCGTGTCTCGTTGCCGCGCCGTCGCGCGATGATGGCGGCCACTTCGGTGGCCGCCCGTTGCGCCTCGTCGTTGACGACGACCTCGTCGAACTCGTGTTCGGCGGCGATCTCGGCCTTGGCGATCTCGAGGCGCCGGGCGATCGCCGCCTCCGAGTCGGTTGCCCGCCCGTGCAGCCGCCGCGCGAGCTCGCCGAACGACGGCGGCGCCACGAAGATCAGCGTGGCCGCCGGCATGCCCTTGCGGATGGCCCGAGCGCCCTCGAGCTCGATCTCGAGGATGACATCATAGCCTGCCGCGAGCTTGGCATCCACGTCGGCACCCAGCGTGCCGTACAGGTTGCCACCGTAGTCTACCCACTCGAGGAACTTCCCCTCGCCCACGGCGCGCCGGAACTGCTCGGCGGAAAGGAAGCGGTAGTGACGGCCGTCGATCTCGCCGGGCCGTGGCGGCCGCGTGGTCGCGGACACCGAGGTGACGACGTTGGGTAGCGCCTCGCGGACGAGGCCGATGACGGTCCCCTTCCCGGCGCCCGACGGCCCCGAGACGACAAAGACCGACGGTATGGTCAGCTCCCGAAAAAGCCCAGCAGCTCGGCGCGCTGACGGTCGGACAGACCGCCGACCGTCTTGCTGGGGCTCACGCGGCACTGCTCCATGATGCGGGCCGACTTGACGCGGCCGCACTTGGGCGCCGCCATGAGCAGGTCGATCACCTTGGCGGTCAGCAGGAACTCGGGCGGCTGACGCAACACCGAGGCGATGGTGACCGAGCCACGCTTGAGCTCGACTTTGAGCCGGGCGCGCCGACTGCGCACGTCGTTGGCGCGCTTGAGCGCGTCCATACGCTGGTCGAGCGAGCGTTCGGGGGCGACGTTGAGCTGTTTGGCGGGCGTCTGCATTGACTGGCAGTATATGGAACCCCGGCAGCCGGTTCAAGCGCCGCCCGCTGCCGAAAATGGCGACGCTAGCGGCGAAATCGCGCCGGCACTCCAGTGTGCGTGCCGACGCCGGCGCCGCACCTAGCTGCGGCCGAGGGCGCGACCGCGCACCGCCGCGAGATCGGCCAGGCCGCGCCGCTCCATCTCGGCGGACAGCTCGGCGACGATGCGCCGCGCCGCGGCCGGCTCGGCGAAGTTCGCCGCGCCGATCGCCACCGCGGTCGCTCCGCAGGCCACGAACTCGAGCGCGTCGTGGCCGCTGACGATACCGCCCATGCCGATGATCGGCACCTCGAGGGCGGCGGCCACCTCCCACACCATGCGCAGGGCGACGGGTTTGATGGCCGGCCCGCAGAGGCCGCCGGTGCGATTGCCCAGGAACGGCGCGAGGCTCTCAGCGTCGAGCACCAGCGCCCGCAGCGTGTTGACGAGCGACACGGCGTCGGCGCCGGCGTCGGCGGCCGCCCGGGCCACCGCCACGACGTCGGTGACGTTCGGCGTGAGCTTGACGACCACGAGGCGCCTGGTGAGGGCGCGAACGGCGGCGGTGAGCCGCTCGGTCTCGGCCGGCTCGGTACCGATCGCGAGGCCCCCTCTCCCCACGTTCGGACACGACACGTTCATCTCGTAGCCGACGACCCGCGGCAGGGCGGCGCCACCCGCCTCGAGACGGTCCTCGACCCGGCGCACGACCTCGAGGTAGTCCCGCGGCCGACTGCCGCCGACGTTGACCAGCACGGGCACCGGGATGCCGGAGAGCTGCGGCAGCTCATCGAGCCAGACGGCGATGCCCGGGTTCTGCAGGCCGACGGCGTTGATCATCCCGGAGGCCGTCTCGGTGAGCCGCGGCGGCGGGTTGCCGGCACGGGCTTCGAGCGTCACCGTCTTGGGCACGTAGGCGGCGAACGGAAACGGCTCGAGGGCGGCGGCGCCGAAGCGGCGCGCGGTCTCGAGAGCGTCAAAGGTCCCCGACGCGTTCAGCACAGGGTGTTCGAGGGCCACCCCGGCGAGCGTCACGGCCAGGTCGGGACCCGCGCCCCCGCCCGGCGCCGTCACGACCCCGCCTCGGCGCCGCCGGCTGGCGGCTCGGCGGCGGGCGCCAGAAGGTCGAGCGGGAACACGGGGCCTTCGACACACACGCGCAGGTAGCCGTCGCGGGTCGCGACGACGCAGCCGTGGCAGGCGCCGGTGCCGCAGGCCATGTGGGCTTCGAGCGACGCGTAGCCCGACAGGCCGGCCTCGGCCGCCCAGGAGCGCACCGCGGCGAGCATGGGGGCGGGGCCGCAGGCGAGCAGGCTCGCCTGCGGCCCCGCCCCCACCTCGCGCGCCAGATCCACCGCGGTACCGCGGCGGCCGACCGTCCCGTCGTCGGTCGCCACCCAGAGGTCGGTGATCTCGAAGGCGCCGGCCAGGCGGGCCTGGCGCTCGTCGCGAAAGCCGAAGGCGGCCGTCACCGGCACGCGGCGGGCGCGCAGGACATCGGCCACGAACTGCAGCGGCGCCGTGCCGACCCCGCCGCCGATGAGCAGCGCCGCGCGCACGTCGTCGAGGGGGAACCCGGCGCCCAGCGGGCCGGCAAGGGCGAGAGTGTCGGCGACCCCGGACTCGGCCAGCTGGCGCGTGCCCTCGCCGCGCGGCTCGACGAGCAGACGCAGGCGCTCCTTTTCGACCGAGTGCAGCGATAGCGGGCGCCGCAGGTGGAACTGTGAGCCTGGCACCTCGACCATGACGAACTGGCCCGGCTGGGCGACCGCCGCGACGTCGGGGGCGAGAAGGGTGAGCAGGGCGTATGGCCCGAACGAGCGGCGCTCGACCACCCGGTAGCGCCCGCTGGTGGCGGCGGGGCACGATTCCGCGGCCGGCCGTGGCGGAGCGGGGGTCATCTCGCGGTCCTCATTCGTCGCCGTCGCGATGCAGGTCCTGCAGACAGTGAACGGTCACCCGCGGCCGCCGCGCCGCCTCCATGGCGGAGACGGCCGCCGAAGCGCCGGCGAGGGTCGTGATACAGGGTACGCCCTTCTCGAGGGCGGCGCGCCGGATCTCGTAGCCGTCGCTGCGGGCGCCGCGGCCGAACGGCGTGTTGACCACGAAATCGACGCGGCCCTCCTCGATCAGGTCGACGATGTGAGGCGTGCCCTCGGTCACCTTGTTGACCTCGATGGTCGGCACGCCGAGGCTCTGCAGGGCGCGCGCCGTGCCCCTGGTGGCGAGGATCGTGAAGCCGAGGCCGTGCAGGCGCTGCCCCAGGATGGTGGCCGCCGACTTGTCGGGGTCGCAGACCGACACGAAGATGGTGCCCTCGGCAGGCAGCGGCGCGCCGGCCGCGACCTGGGCCTTGGCGAAGGCTTGCGGGAAGGTGTCGGCGACGGCCATGACCTCGCCGGTGGCCTTCATCTCGGGCCCCAGCCGGTAGTCGGCGCCCGGGAAGCGGTTGAAGGGCATGACCGCCTCTTTCACGCTCACGTGACGCGGCACGCGACGATGCGGCGGCGCGAGCTCGGCCAGCGTCGCGCCCAGGACGATGCGCGTCGCCAGCTTGGCCAGCTGCACGCCGGTCGCCTTGCTCACGAACGGCACCGTGCGCGAGGCCCGGGGATTGACCTCGAGCACGTAGAGCTCGTAGCTCTGGTAGGCGTACTGCACGTTCATCAGGCCCTTCACGCCGAGCGCCCGGGCGAGGGCCCGGGTCTGGCGGCGGACCTGCTCGAGCGTGCCCTCGCCGAGCGAGATCGAGGGCAGGACGCACGACGAGTCGCCGGAGTGCACGCCGGCCTCTTCGACGTGCTGCATGATGCCGCCGATGTAGACCTCGTCGCCGTCCGACAGGGCGTCGACGTCGACCTCGATCGCGTCCTCCAGGAACTTGTCGATGAGGATCGGGTGATCGGGGCTCGCGCTCACGGCCGTGTCGACGTAGCGGCCGAGCTCGGCGCTCGAGTAGACGATCTCCATGGCCCGGCCGCCGAGCACGTAGGAGGGGCGCACGAGGCACGGGTAGCCGATGCGATCGCCGATCTCGAGCGCCTCGTCGCGGGCGCGGGCGACGCCGTAGGTGGGGCAGTTGATGCCGAGCTCGTCGAGCAGCTTGCCGAAGCGGCCGCGGTCTTCGGCCAGATCGATGGCGTCCTGGGGCGTGCCCAGGATGGCGATGCCGGCGGCCTCGAGCTCGTGGGCGATGCGCAGCGGGGTCTGACCGCCGAACTGGACGATCACCCCTTTGGGCTGCTCGTTCGCGCAGATATTGGCCACGTCCTCGAAGGTGAGCGGCTCGAAGTACAGGCGGTCGGAGATGTCGTAGTCGGTCGAGACGGTCTCGGGGTTACAGTTCACCATGATGGCGTCGTAGCCGTTCGCGCGCACCGTCATGGCGGCGTGCACGCAGCAGTAGTCGAACTCGATCCCCTGACCGATGCGGTTGGGCCCGCTGCCGAGGATGACGATGCTCTCGCGCTGGCCGGGGAGGGCCTCGTTCTCGTCTTCGTAGGTCGAGTAGAAGTACGGCGTCTCGGCTTCGAACTCGGCGGCGCAGGTGTCGACCGCCTTGTAGACCGGCACGATGCCCTGCTCGAGGCGCGCGGCCCGGATCTCGTGCTCACCCGTGCCGGTGAGCTCCCCCAGGCGCCGGTCGGAGAAGCCGTAGCGCTTGAGGCGGCGCAGCGGGCCGGCGCCCAGCGCCGGCCCGCTGCGCCGCGCCTCGGCTTCGAGCCCGACGATGTCGGCGAGCTCGGCGAGGAAGAAGGCGCGGTACCGCCGGTGAGCTCGTGGATCTCGTCGATCGTGAAGCCCTGACGGTAGGCGTGGAGGATGAGCTCGTAGCGTTCCGCACGAGGGCACCGAGAGGGCCGCCGTGAGCGCCTTGCGCTCGAGCGGCAGGCTCGGCGCGGCGTCGAGCTCGCGCGAGCGCAGCGCCTTGAGAAACGCCTCTTTGAAGGTGCGCCCTATCGCCATCGCCTCGCCCACGCTCTTCATCTGCGTCGTCAGCTCGGGATCGGCCATGGGGAACTTCTCGAAGGCCCAGCGCGGCATCTTGACGACGACGTAGTCGAGCGTGGGCTCGAAGCTCGCCGGCGTCTTGCGCGTGATGTCGTTGGGGATCTCGTCGAGCGTGTAGCCGACGGCCAGCTTGGCGGCGATCTTGGCGATCGGAAACCCGGTCGCCTTGGAGGCCAGGGCCGAGCTGCGCGAGACGCGCGGGTTCATCTCGATGACCACGACCTCGCCGGTCTCGGGCTGCACGGCGAACTGCACGTTCGAGCCGCCGGTGTCGACCCCGATCTTGCGGATGATCGCCATGGCGGCGTCGCGCAGCTCCTGGTACTGGCCGTCCGTGAGCGTGAGGGCCGGCGCCACCGTGACGCTGTCGCCGGTGTGCACGCCCATGGGGTCGACGTTCTCGATCGAGCAGATGATCACGACGTTGTCGGCCCGGTCGCGCATGACCTCGAGCTCGTACTCGTGCCAGCCGGCCACCGACTCTTCGAGCATCACCTGGCTGATGGGGCTCAACCGCAGACCGTTCTCGACTATCCGCCGCAAAGCGTCGCGATCGTAAGCGATGCCGCCACCGGCGCCTCCCATGGTGAAGGCCGGGCGCACGACCAGCGGCAGCCCGAGATCGTCGGCGGCACGCTCGACGTCGGCGAGCGAGGTGGCGATCACGCTGCGCGGCACGCGCAGGCCGATCTCGTCCATGGCGGCGCGGAACTCGGCACGGTCTTCGGCGCGCTGGATGGCGTCCTCGTCGGCGCCGATCATCTCGACCTCCCAAAGGTCGAGAATGCCGCTCTCCTTGAGC
>CAWCWZ010000006.1:0-31747 GCA_963799395.1 uncultured Actinomycetes bacterium | reverse complement strand
CAACGTATTGCTCCTGAGTCCAAGGTTTGGCGTTCCCGATTATCACATACACTTCCCTTTATGGTCAACGTGTGTTTATGATTAACGAGTTCATCGTTTCCTGACACAAGCTGGGTAGCTTGCGGTGTCAGCTCGTCGAGGAGGAGGCGGTCTTGACCAAGACCAGGGTGCTGTTCATGTGCGTCCACAACAGTTGCCGCAGCCAGATGGCCGAGGCGTTCCTGCGCGAGCTGGCGCCCGATCGCTTCGAGGCGTTCAGCGCCGGCCTCGAGCCGAGCACGGTCGACCCCTTTGCCATCGAGGTCATGGCCGAGCGCGGCATCGACATCAGCGCGGCGCGCGCCAAGGGCCTCGATGAGTACCTCGGCAAGGTCCACTTCGGCTTTGCGATCACGGTCTGCGAGCGCGCCGACCGCGAGTGCCCCAAGACGTTCCCCGGCATGGGAACGCGGCTGCACTGGCCGTTCCCCGACCCCGATGCCGTCCAGGGCGACCACGACGAGCGCCTGCCGGTCTATCGCGAGGTTCGCGATGCCATCGAGACACGCATTCGCGAGTGGCTCGATGAACTCGCCGCGCGGTGAGTGCGCCGTGAAGCGCCTGACGATGAGCGGTCCCATCGCCGTGTTCTCGGACGTGCACGGCAACCTACCCGGCCTCGAGGCGATCCTCGCCGACATCGAGCGCCGCGGCGTGCCCGACGTGGTCTGCCTCGGCGACCTCGTCGGCTACGGCCCATTTCCCAACGAGGTCGCCGCCCTGCTGCACGAGCGCGCCATCCCCACCGTGATGGGCAACTACGACCAGGGCATCGGCTTCGAGACCGGCGACTGCGGCTGCGCCTACAAGACCGACGAGCAGCGCGCCGAGGGCGCCGCGTCACTTGCCTGGACCGAGCAAGCGACGCTCCCCGACACGCGCGCCTACCTGCGCACGCTCGAGGACCGCTTCGTGCTCGAGACCCCTGCCGGCGAACTGCTGGCCGTGCACGGCAGCCCGCGGCGCATCAACGAGTACCTGTTCGAGGACCGACCGGAGACCAGTCTGGCCCGCCTGGCCGAGGCTGACCCTTATCGGGCCATCATCTTCGGCCACACCCACATCCCCTACGTGCGCGAGGTCGCCGGCACGGCCTTCGTCAACGTCGGCAGCGGCGGGCGGCCCAAAGACGGCGACTGGCGGGTCTGCTACGCGCTGATCGAGCCCCGCGCGGACGCCGGCCGTCTCGCGGTCGAGTTCGTGCGTCTGGGGTTCGACCACGAGCGGCTCAGCGCGGCGCTCGTGGAGACGTCGCTGATCACGACCTTCGACGGCCCAGGAGGGGCCGCCGACGTGCTCAGGCCGGCGGCGCCGGCTTAGCCGCCCGCACAAACGCGCCGACGAGATTCACGCCATCCGGCAGCGGCACGCCGCAGGCGCGCTCGACGTCTTCGCCGTACTCGGCCCGGTAGTCGCGCGTCACCACGATCTCGGCATCGGCGAACCCGGCGCGCCGGAGCTTCTCGAGGTAGTCCCGTTCCTCGAGCGCGCCGGCGATGCAGCCGCCCCACGCCTCGACGCTGCGCATGATCTCGTCGGGGACCGCGCTCAGGTCTCCTTGGAAGACCATGTCGCTGACCGCGAAGCGACCGCCCGGCTTGAGCACCCGGAACGCCTCGGCGAGCACCTTGTCCTTGTCCGGCGAGAGGTTGATGACGCAGTTGCTGATGATCACGTCGACCGACTCGTCCGCAAGCGGGACCGCCTCGATCTCGCCCCTGAGGAACTCGACGTTGGTGACGCCTGCCTTGGCCTGGTTCTCGCGCGCCAGGGCGAGCATCTCGTCGGTCATGTCGAGGCCGTAGGCCTTGCCGGTCGGGCCCACGCGGCGGGCGGAGAGCAGCACGTCGATGCCGCCACCGCTGCCCAGGTCGAGCACGACCTCGCCGGGGCGCAGCTCCGCCAGCGCCGTCGGGTTGCCGCAGCCGAGGCTCGCGAGCACCGCGCCCTTGGGTAGCTCGCCGGTCTCCTCCGCGCTGTACAGCCCCTGGGCGAGCTCGTCGTTGGGCGTGACTTCCGTGGCGCCGCAGCACACCGACTCGCAACAGCTCGCGGGCTGCTCAGACTCGGAGACCTCCCGCGCCCGATCGGCGTAGCGCTCCCGGATCTGCTCCTTCAGGTCGGTGCTGCGGGTTGTCGCGTCATCCACCATGGCGTCCCTCTTCCCATATCAGCTATCGGTGATATGATACTCACATCACGAGTCGTTGATGTCAAGACCAAATCACCGGACCTTGGTGTGAGGGAGGATGGATGGCGGTCGGCACTGCCGATATCACGCAACTCGCCCGTGTCGCCAAGGCACTATCAGACCCGATCCGCCTGAAGATGGTCGGGTTCATGAGTGAGGGGCGGGCGTGCTGTGAGTTCCCCGATCTCTGCACTCGGAACGTGCCGGGCAGCGGCACGCCGGCCGGCATCTGCGTCTGCGAGTTCCAGGAGCAGTTCGGACTGGGGCAGTCGCGGACGTCCTACCACCTGCGCGTCCTCAAGGACGCCGGTCTCGTCACCGAGGAGACGCGCGGCAAGTGGACCTTCTATGGGCTCGATCGCGAGACACTGACATTCGCCCTGGACGTCCTGCAGGGTCTGGCAGGCAAGTGACACGCCGACGAAGGAGCCGACGATGACCGACGAGTCGAAGTGCACGGAGCTCGGCTGCATGACACCCGCCCAGGTCGTGCAGTGCGCGGAGGGGTCGAACACCGAGTGCTGGATCGCCGCCACCATCATCGCCGAGGACGGCACAGAGGTCGCCTACGAGTGCTGTGGCGGCGGTGGCAAGAAGGCCCGCTTCAGCTTGTTGAGGCGAGGCGCCGGGCCGCGTCCGGTGTCACCGGACGACGTCCCCAGCTCGCTCACCTGGGTCCGGCGGTCGGTCGTCTGAGTCGTGAGCGGCGTCCATCGCAGCTATCCGCTGCGGGACGTGGCGCTCTACAACGGCGTCACGCTGCTGCATTTTGGTCTGGCGGCAGCCGGCCTGCTTCTCGTCTACGGCCGCTGGCCGGTGCTGGCGTGGCTGCTGGCGGTCGTCTACCTCGTCGTCGCCTTGGGTCAGATGTACGTGGTGATGCCGCTCGTCGTCTGTGCCGCGTGCGTGTATACCACGATGCCGGGCGCGCGCTGCGTGTCGGGCATGAACGTGATCGCCGCGCGACTGGGGCGTAGCGCGCCGCCTGGCGAGTTCGAAGCCCGGCGCACCAAAGGCGCGCTCTCCCACAACAAGCTGTACCTGGGATCGCTCATCGCACCCCTCCCGCTTCTGGCCGTGGGCCTGATTGTGAACTTCTCGCCGGCGGCGCTCGCCGTGCTGATCGGTGTCGTCGCCCTGCTGGCGTTACGCATCCTGGTCATCTTCAGGCGTACCGCCTGCCCGCACTGCGCCGCCAAGGGCCACTGTCCCAACGCCAGGGCCATGGGGATCGCGTAGGCGCCGACGGGGGGCTGAACCAGACTGGGTTCGCGCTGGGCGCGCTGTCCTTCACCCGACGCGGTCGGCGGACTATCATGGGCGGCAGACCGATGATGGGGCCGGCCAAACTCGTTCCGGGGGTGCGCCATGCATGTCTCTCGTCCGCTCCTCCCCGTGGGTCTGGCCTTCGGCCTCGTCCTGTTTGGGGCTTCGTGCGCAACGTCAGGAGCCCCTGTGAACGACCAGTCGACTGCAGCCGGCACGGCAAAGACCATCGTCGTGGCCAAGTCCGGCGCGGCGTATTCGACGATCCAGGCGGGGCTGGACGCCGCCAGGCCGGGCGACACCGTCGACGTCCGGGCGGGGACCTACAACGAGCGGGTCACCTTCCCCCGGTCCGGGACCGCCGGCAAGTACATCACCCTTCGCGGGGAGCCGGGGGCGATCATCGACGGCACCGGGCTGTTCGACACGCTGACCGGCATCTGCGGCCTTGTGTACATCGAGAACAGGTCCTACGTGAAGGTCGTCGGTCTCACCGTCGAGAACGCCGTCAGAAGCTCCGCCAAGGTCTTTCAGGCGGGCATCTGGGTGAGGGGCGCCGGCAGTTACATAGAGATCCGCGACAACACGGTGGCCAACATCGTCAATGCCACGAGCGAATCCGGTTGTCATGGCATCGCCGTCTACGGCACCAACGGAACGACCCCGCTCAGTCACGTCACCGTCGACGGCAACGAGGTCACCCGCTGCAAGACCGGGTGGAGCGAGAGCATGGTGGTCAACGGCAACGTGGAGCACTTCGTCGTCTCTCACAACAAGGTCCACGACAACGACAACATCGGCATCGATTTCATCGGCTTTGAGGGCGAATGCCCGGCCCCCGCCCTGGACCAGGCCCGCAACGGCGTCTGCACCGACAACGTCGTCTACAACATCACGTCGTACGGCAATCCGGCCTACGGAAAGGACCGCAGCGCCGACGGCCTCTACGTGGATGGCGGCCGCGACATCGTCATCGAGCGCAACAAGGTCGACCACTGCGACATCGGCATCGAGCTGGCCAGTGAGCACCAGGGGAAGAGCACCGCGGGCATCACGGTGCGCAACAACTTCGTCTCCCGTTCCTACCAGGGCAACCTCGAGATGGGAGGCTATGCCCCGGACAAAGGCAAGGCGGTCGACTGCGTGCTCGTCAACAACACGACGTATCACGGGATCGGCGGCGAGATCGTCGTGCAGAACAACTGCCACGACATCACCATCAAGAACAACATCCTGGTCCATGCTCACCTGCCGGGCGGCTACATCGTCCGGTGGGGCAAGAACAACACCGCCATGGCCATCCACAACAACCTCTACTTCGGCGGCAGCACGAGCAGCCCGGGGGCCTGGCCCGACTCCGCGGCCATCTTCGCCGATCCCCAACTCGTGGACCCCCCTCTGGACCTGCATATCGCCGCAACTTCCCCCGCAATCGATCGGGGCGTCAGCGTGAATGCCGGCCCTCTCGGACATCGATGGTCAGCCACGCGTGCAGGGCTCGGCCATCGACCTCGGGGCCGACGAGGTCCGCTAGAGTCGGGAATGCCCGCGGGCGCTTCTCGCCGCGCCCGAACGGAGCTTTCGTCTCGGTAGTCCTGCCGCCGGGGACATACCAGATACCGGCCGGTTCCGGCCGGGAGTGTCCAGGGGCGATGTCGTTGACCGGCTCCTGGCTGACGTTCCACTGGAGGTACCAGAATGTCACGCACCGCATTGGTGTTCCCGGTCCTGCCGGGCAAGGACGCAAGGGATATCGCCGCCGAGATGAAGGCCCGCCCGCGCGAGTACGAGCAGTCCCGCCGGCGCCTGGGGATCACCATGGAAAGGGTCTACCTGCAGCACACCCCGATGGGGGATTTCGTCACCGCCTACGTCGAGGCCGAAGGCGACGTGGTGGAGGGGTTCGCCAAGCTCGCGTCGTCGGATCTCGAGATCGACCGCTACTTCGTGAGGGCCGTCAGGGAGATCCACGGCGCCGACCTCACGCAGCCGATGCATGGGGCTCCGCCTGAGACGGTGGCCGCCTGGATCGACCCGACGGCCAGCGGCAGGGGACGGGGCCTTGCCTTGTGCGCCCCGCTTGCCCCGGGGGCGACCGACAGGGCAAGGGCCTTCGTCGCCGACGCCTACCACCGCGACGAGTTCACGGCGTCGCGCCGCCGGCTCAACGTGTCCGAGGAGCTGCTCACCCTCCACTCGACGCCGCAGGGCGACATCGTCGGTATCTACATCGAGGGCGACGACCCCGAAAGGGGCAACGCCGGCTTTGCCGCATCCCAGGACCCCTTCGATCTGTGGTTCAAAGAACAGCTGGCGACGATCTTCCCTCCGGAAGTCGACTTCACGAAGCCCATCGAGGGCGTCGAGGAGATCTTCGACTCGACCAAGGTCGCCGACCTGAGCCTGGGCAAAGCCGCCTGAGGCAGCCTCACTGGCAGTCGAAAAGGGGGGTAAGCGGCGGCGGAGGGGCTTTCAGCCCCTCCGCCGCCGCCGTCCGCCCTTAGCGAGCGTCGCGCGTCGCCCGCCGGCGACTCAACCGGCGACGCCGGCCGCGACCGCGTGGTGCGCGGCGTGCTGGTGCAGCTCGTGCTCGGCGGCGTGGACGTGCGGCTTGAGGTCGAAGACGACCTCCTTGACCGTGCCGGTGAAGGCGTACGGGGCCCTGTCCTCGTAGGCGAGGTCGGCGACGAGGCCGTTGTCGCGGCCGATGTCCATGCCGGAGTACGAGGTGAAGGCGATCGGCACGGTGTGCTCGAGCCGGCCTTCGCCGACCTGCCTGTCGTTCGCCCAGAGCGTCACCTTGCCGCCGGCCCCCGGTTTGGGCGCGTCGGTCTCGAAGAGCATCTTCACCGTGACGTCGCCCTTGGGGAGCGGCTCGCTCGACACCTGCTTGAAGGTGTCGACGCCCAGAAACGAGTAGGTGTGGGTCAGCAGGCCCTTCTCGTCGACCCACAGCGCGTAGCCGCCGATGAAGTCGGCGTTCGCGACGATCACGCCCTCGGCGCCGCCGTCGGGGACGTGCAGTCGCGCCTCGATCGCATACGAGCGCCCCTGGATGCGGGGAGTCATGCCGCGCTGGACGTTCTGCACGTCGCCGGCGAACCGCAGCCGGGTGATCGTCGGCAGGGGCGGCAGGATGCCGTAGATGACCGACATGCCGCCCATCAGCGGCAGCACGCGGTTGCGCTCGGCTTCCTGCCACCACAGCTCCTGGAGCTCGTTGACCTTCTCGGGATGCTGGGCGGCGACGTCGTGGGCCTGCGAGAAGTCGTCGGGCAGGTAGAACAGCTCCCAGCCGACGTCTCTGTCGGGGTCCCAGTCGGCGTCCGGCCCGAACTGCGCCAGCGTCGCCGGCGAGACGTCCCACGGCAGCCGCTTGGGGTTCGAGGCCGCCCACCAGCCGTCCTTGTACATCGCCCGGCTGCCGAACATCTCGAAGTACTGCTGCGTGTGCCGTTCGGCGGCCGTCGCGTTGTCCAGGGTGTAGAGGAAGCTGGTGCCGTCCATCGGTTCCTGCTCGATGCCGTCGACCATCTTCGGCTCGGGGATGCCGGCCGCTTCGAGGATCGTGGGGCCGATGTCGATCACGTGGGTGAACTGCGAGCGCATCGCCGCGTCCGGCTTGAGCCGGCTCGGCCAGGCGACGACCATCGGGTCGCGGGTGCCGCCGAGGTAGGCGGCGATCTGCTTGCCCCAGCGAAACGGCGTGTTGCAGGCGTGGGCCCAGGCGCAGGCGATGTGCGGCGCGGTGTGCGGACCACCCAGCGCCTCGGCGCCGCCGTACTTCTCGATCAGCTTGAGCTGCTCGTCGGCGTCGAGCACGAGGCCGTTCAGGAAGGTCAGCTCGTTGAACGAGCCGGTGGTGGTGCCCTCCATGCTGGCCCCGTTGTCGCCCCAGATGTAGAAGACGAGCGTGTTGTCGAGGTCGCCCATCTCCGCGACGGCGTCGAGCAGGCGGCCGACGTTCCAGTCGGCGTTCTCCTGGTAGCCGGCGTAGACCTCCATCTGGCGGGCGTAGAGCTTCTTCTGCGAATCGGTGAGTGAATCCCACGCCGGCAGGCCCTCGGGCCGCTCGGTGAGCTCGGTGTCCTGCGGTACGATGCCGAGCTTCTTCTGGCGCTCGAGCGTCGCCTCGCGCAGCTTGTCCCAGCCGTCGTCGAACCTGCCTTTGTACTTGTCGGCCCACGCCGTGGCGACGTGGTGCGGCGCGTGGGCGCAGCCGGTGGAGTAGTACATCATCCACGGCTTCTGGGCGTCTTGCGCGCGCACGGCGTGCAGCCACTCCACGGCCTTGTCGGTGAGGTCGTCGGGGAAGTAGTACTGCTCGCCGTCCTTGCCTTCGGGTACGCCGAGCGTCGCGTTGTCCTGGGTGATGATCGGGTCGTACTGGCCGGCGGCGCCGGAGAGGAAACCCCACCAGTGGTCGAAGCCCCACGACATGGGCCAGTGGTCGAAGGGCCCGGCTGCGCCCTGGACGTTGTCGGGCGTGAGGTGCCACTTGCCGAAGCCGCCGGTGACGTAGCCGTTCTCCTTGAGGATGCGCGGGAACCCGGCGCAGCTGCGCGGCTTCGCACCCGTGTAGCCGGGGAAGGGGCCGGGGTACTCGGCGATCGAGCCGAAGCCGACGCGGTGCTGGTTGCGGCCGGTGAGCAGTGCCGCCCGGGTGGGCGAGCACACGGCCGTGACGTGGAACCTGTCGTAGGTCACGCCCATCTGCTGCACCCGGGTAAAGGCGGGCGTGCTGACCGGCCCGCCGAACGTCTCGATCGCGCCGAACCCGGCGTCGTCGATGAGGACCACGAGCACGTTGGGCGCGCCCTCGGGCGCCTTGGGCCCGGGGATCATCGACCAGTCGGCGACCGAGTCGCGCAGCGTGCGCCCCGCCGTACCACCGAAGGCCTTGTCGGGGATCGGCAGGACGGTGCGGTCGGGGACGAACTTCTGCGCCGCCTCGGCCAGGGCGCCCTTGAGGCCGCGCACGCCCTTCTTGTCCATCGTGACGACCGACTTGGCCGGGGTGCCGGCGAGCGCGCGTTCGGCTGCCAGGCGATCGTCGTCGTCGACCATGGCGACGATGGCGGCCGTGCCCGGCGCAAGCTTGTCGCCGAGCCCGGTCTCCATGCCGCTGTCGACCTTGTGCTTGGTGAACCTGCCGATCAGGCCGCCGGCCGCGGCGCCGACCACGATCGAGCCGAGCAGCGGCGGCGCGAACAGGCCGACCACGAGGCCGACGCCGCCGCCCCAGCCGAGGCCCTTGCGGCCGAGGTGGTCGCCGGTATCGCTGACCTTGACCTGGCCGTCGGCGTCGTGCTCGACCAGGATCACGCCCTCAGTTCGCACCTTCTTGTCCCTGGTGAGCGCCACGAGTCCGTCGAAGTCCTTCTTGGCTGCGTCCACCGACGGGTAGCCGGCCATGATCACGTCGTAGGTATCAGCCATCGTGCCTCCTCGCGGTTCTCGCGTCGGGGCGTCGCGGTCACGGGTGATGGACTCGCCCCCATATGGGACGCAGTATAGGGGCGCGGCCGCCGCTGGCAGCGTGCTCAGCCGTTGCGGTCGTTCACGACGCGCTCTTGCGCAGCACCTGACGCCACTTGAGCCTGGCTCCGCTGTGCAGGATGGCGCGTCCATAGATGGTGCCGGCGACCCGGGCCATGCCCACAGTGGCGGCCACACAGAGCATCACCGAGAGCGCGACCTGCCAGGGGTGAGCCGCGCCGATCGCGACGAGGACGGTCATCGAGATGGGCGCCGTCGGCGGGAAAAAGGCCAGGAACCAGTAGAAGCCGTAGACGCTGCTGCCGTAGAGCACTGTGAACGTGAGGATGTAGGAGAGGATCAGCGGCAGCTGCACCGGCAGCGAGGCGTTGTAGGCGTCCGAGGGCTTGCTGACGAGCGAGCCGGCGGCCGCGTAGGCCGTGCAGTAGAAGGCGTACCCCACGACGATCCAGAGCGCGCCCACGGCGACCACCGCGAGCGAGGCGGTGTGGGTGAGGCTCGAGCCGACGAACGCTCCGAGTACCACGAAGGTGCCGATGATGGCGAGCGCCTGGGCGAGGGCGAGGATGCCGAGTCCGAGGACCTTGCCGAAGAGGAGCTGCGAAGGGCTGACCGCGGCGAGGAGCACCTCGACCACGCGGCTCGACTTCTCTTCGCTCACGCCGACGGTGATGCGCGAGCCGTAGATCAGGACGATGATGTAGATGGCCATCGCCATGCCGAAACCCGTGAGGCGCACGCTCAGGCTCGTGAGTGGCGGCTCGAGGCCTCGAACGGGGAGGCTGACTCCCTGGCGGAGCGCGCCCGCCGGCACGGCCGCCGAGAGGCGCGCCAAACCGCCCGCGAGGGCGAGGGCGCCGCTCAGCGTGGCTCCACTCTGTGTCGTTCCCGGAACGGGCGCCTGCTTGACGAGCACCTCACGACCGCCGACCAGCACGGCCGCCACGGTGCCCGCGCGGAGCTGGGCCTCGGCGGTGCCGAGGTCGGGGAAGCGTACCGCCTTCACGCCGACACCGGCGATGCGCGCCGCGGTCTGCACCGTGTCGGTCGCGGCCGGCTCGGCGCCGCCGACGACGCCGACCGTTTGCGTGGTCTCGCGACCGTGCAACGCGGCGGGGACGAGGACGGCCGCCGCCACGGTCAGCACGAGCAGCACGGTGACGATGCGAAAGGACCGCGCTCGAGTGCCCTGACGCAGTTCACGGGCGGCGACCAGCCACGCCGGTGCCAGCCAACCGCCGCTCACCGTCGCCCGTCCTTCTCGGCGGCCGCGGCGGTCTGTGACCCGACTGCCCGGTCGACCTCTTCGAGGTCGGCGCCGACCGCCTCGCGAAAGACATCCGACAAGCGGCGCTGCTCGAAGGCGAAGTGCTCCACCGGGCCGGTCGCGCGCGCGGCGTCGAGGATGAGCTGCGCATCGGCGCCGGGCGAGAGGGCGAGGAGCACGGTGCCGGCCGTGAGGCCGACGATCCCGGCCGTGCCCGGCAGGCCCTGCGCCCATCGCCCTTCGGGATCGCCGGCGACGCGGACGGCGAGGCGCGGCGCGCCTCCGCGGCGCAGCTCGGCGAGGCCGCCTTCGGCCACGAGGCGTCCGCGATGGATGATGGCGACCGCCTCGCAGAGGTCCTGCACCAGGTCGAGCTGGTGGCTCGAGAAGAGCACGGTCGCGCCTGCCGCCGCCCGCTCCGAAAGGACGGCGCTCATCTCGTCGACGCCGACCGGGTCGAGACCGGCGAAGGGCTCGTCGAGGATGAGCAGCTCGGGCTCGTGCACCAGCGCGGCCGCGAGCTGGACGCGTTGCTGGTTGCCCTGCGACAGGGTCTCGATCTTGGCCGACCACTTGTCGGCGACCCCCAGGCGGGCGGTCCAGCGGCGGGCCGCGTCGCGGGCGCCGCTCGCGCTCATGCCGTAAAGGCGGCCCAGGTACTCGAGCTGTTCCAGGACGACCATGCCGGGGTAGAGGCCGCGTTCCTCCGGCATGTAGCCGATGGCGCGCCGCGCCCGCGCGTCGACGGGGGCGCCGCGCCAGCGCACCACGCCACCGTCGAGGGCGACCACGCCGACGACGGCGCGCATGGCGGTGGTCTTGCCGGCGCCGTTGGGACCGAGGAAGCCGAAGACCTGGCCCGCCGGTACGGCGAAGCTCAGGCCGTCGAGGGCGGCCACCTCGCCGTAGCGGCGTCGCAGGTCGAGGAGCTCCAAGGCTCCGTCGGTGGGCGGCACTGCACTCTGGTCGTGCGCGGCCATCTCTCCTCGCCGGTCGGCGTCTTCGCTGCCCGTGCCCTGCTCCAAAGTTGCCCTTGCCCGGCCCCAAAGCCGCGGCCAGACCGGGCCACTCGCGACCGCTCCACCGTGATCCCCGGGCACGAGAGAGCCTATCAGGAGTCCGTTCGCCCGGACGAGTGGACCCGGTCGAGCGGGCGGACGAGAATAGCGGCAAGCCGCCTGGAGCGGGCGATCGAGCTGCTGGAGCGCCTGGCCGACGCCGACGTCTGAGACGAGGAGAGCGATGAACGACACGGCCCCGGCCATCGACCCCCGTCACGCGATAGAGCCCAGTCTGCCGGGTGTGGGCCGGTGACCTCAGGTGCGCCCGCGGACCCCGCCGCCGGGGGGCTCGGCGGGGCGCTGAGAAAGACCTTCCTCTCGCTGCGGAACCGCAACTTCCGCCTGTACTTCATCGGCCAGCTCATCTCCAACACCGGCAACTGGCTGACCAACGTCGCCCTCGTCCTGCTGGTGCTGAAGATCACCGGCAGCGGGGTCGCGGTCGGCATTCTCGCCGCCTGTCAGTTCGGTCCGATCCTGCTGCTGTCGGCGTGGGCGGGAGCCGTCGCCGACCGCTCCGACAAGCGCAAGCTGCTGCTCGTGACCCAGAGCCTCGAGATGGCCCAGTCGACCGGCCTGGCGATCCTCGCGTTCATGACCCATCCGCCACTCGTCGGGCTCTATGCGCTGGCCATCGGCGGCGGGACCCTGCTGGCGTTCGACAACCCGCTGCGCCGCTCGTTCGTCACGGAGATGGTCCGCGCCGACGACGTCCCGAACGCGGTCGTGCTCTACAGCGTCATCGTCAACGTGGCCCGCATCTTCGGACCCGCACTGGCCGGTCTGCTCGTGGTGACCCTCGGGTACGGCTGGTGCTTCACGATCGATGCCGCCTCCTACCTGGCCGTCATCTCGTGCATCGTCCTGATGCGACGCGCCGAGCTTCGCCGCCGGCCGCGCCGACCCCGGGCCAAGGGTGAGGTCCGCGAGGGTCTGCGCTACGTGCTGTCCCTGCCGATGCTGTGGATCAGCTTCGTCATGCTGGTCGCCATCCAGATGCTGGCGTACAACTTCACCGTGACCCTGCCGCTCTTCGTGACCGACGCGCTGCACAGCACCGGCGGCGTCTTCACGCTCCTCTACTCGATCTTCGGGCTCGGGGCCGTCGTCAGCGCCCTGGTCGTCGCGCACCGACGTCTCGTCCAGATCCGTCACATCATCTTCGGCGCTGCCGCTCTCGGCCTGGCCATGCTCCTGCTCGCCGCCGTTCCCGGCGTCGGGTTCGCCGCTCCCGCGGTGTTCCTCCTCGGCATGGCCAGCATCCTCTACCTGACGGCGACGACGGCGATGGTGCAGGTCGAGGCCAGACCCGAGATGCACGGACGGGTCCTGGCGCTGCAGACGGTGATCTTCGGCGGGGGGACGGTCATCGGCGGCCCCGTCCTGGGGTTGCTTGCCGACAGCGTGGGGGGACGGGCGCCGATCGCACTCGGCGGCGTCGTCTGCCTGACGGCCGCCGCCTTCGGCTACCTCGCGACCCGACACTACGTCCATCGGGCGGCGACCAGCGGATGACCGCCGCCGCTCGGGTGTCTCCGGCGTTTCCGCTACACTGAACCGGCGCGCTCCCGCGCGCCCGCCGGGTGAGCCTGGAGGCGTTGATGGCAGACGAGCCTGACACCGAGTCGCAAGACATCGCGGCGAAGGCCGGCGCGCCGCCCCTCGGGGCGCCGGCGGCGTTCCACCTGCTGGCCAAGCCCACCGGCTCGGTCTGCAACCTCGACTGCGCCTACTGCTTCTTCCTCGAGAAGGAGAAGCTCTACCCGGGGGCGCGCTCGCGCATGAGCGACGAGCTGCTCGCGCGCTACCTGCGGCAGCTCATCGAGGGGCACCGGACGCCCGAGGTGACGATCGCCTGGCAGGGCGGCGAGCCGATGCTCATGGGCCTCGAGTTCTTTCGCCGGGCGGTCGAGCTGGCCCAGGAGCTCGCCCGCCCCGGTATGACCGTCGCCCACACGATCCAGACGAACGGCACGAAGATCAACGGCGACTGGGCGCGCTTCTTCGCCGAGAACGACTTTCTCGTCGGCCTGAGCATCGACGGCCCTCGCCGGCTGCACGACGCCTACCGTCGCGACAAAGCCGGCAAGCCGACGTTCGACCGAGTTCTGCGCGGCCTCGCCGCGCTGCGCGAGCACGGTGTGGAGTGGAACGCGCTGACGACGGTGCACGCCGCCAACGCCGAACATCCCCTCGAGGTCTACCGCTTCCTGCGCGACGAGTGCGAGTGTCGCTTCGTCCAGTTCGTCCCCATCGTCGAGCGGCCCACCGCGAACGGCGTGCCCTACGGCAGCGCGGTCACCGACCGCTCCGTGACGGCCGGGCAGTGGGGCGCGTTTCTTACCGGCGTGTTCGACGAGTGGGTGCGCCGCGACGTGGGCGAGACCTTCGTGCAGATGTTCGACGTCGCCCTGGCCAACTGGTACGGCGAACCCGCCGGGCTGTGCGTCCACTCGGCGACCTGCGGCAGCGCCCTTGCCATGGAGTGGAACGGCGACGTCTACGCCTGCGACCACTTCGTCGAACCGGGCTACCTGAGGGGCAACATCGCCGAGCGACCCCTGACCGAGCTGGTCGGCTCGCCGAGCAACGCCGCTTCGGCCAGGACAAGCTCGACACGCTGCCGCGCTACTGCCTGGAGTGCGACGTGCGCTTCGCCTGCCACGGAGGCTGCCCCAAGGACCGCTTCATCGCGACCCCCGCCGGCGAGCCCGGCCTCAACTACCTCTGCGCCGGCTTCAAGGCCTTCTTCCACCACGTCGACGCGCCCCTGCGGCGCATGTGCGAGCTGCTGCGCGCCGACCGCGCGCCCGCGGAGATCATGACGGAGTACGGCGAGCTCGGCTCGTAGCGTCCTCGAGGCCCGCGCCGACAAGCGCGACGGCGCGGTCGTGACCGTGCGCATCGGCGGTGAGTGCGTGCTGGTCGGCGAAGGCCTCATCGAAGTGTAGCCGGTGCGCCGGGTGGCCCTGGCGCTCGAACGTCGCGAGGCGGCGCGCGTCCGCGGCAGCGCAACCTTGCTCATTTCTGCGCGATGTGCGACCGTATCGCTCAAGAACGGCCGCGCCGGGTATCGCGCCGCACGACGCCGGCCGCGCCACGGACCTGGCGCCGCGAGCTCACGGCGCCGGCAGCGAAAGGACGGCGACGGCATGACCAGGATCGCGTTCATCGGCGCCGGCAGCGTGGAGTTCACCCGCAACCTGCTCGTGCACATCTTCTCGTTTCCCGAGCTAGGCGACGTCGAGATCGTGCTGCACGACATCGACGAGGAGCGCCTCGACGGCGGCGGCGATGGCCGACTGGACCAACGACGCCCTCGGCGCCCGGGGCCGGATCGCCGCCACCACCGACCGGCGTCGCGCCCTCGACGGCGCCGACTTCGCCATCAACATGATCCAGGTCGGCGGCCACGCGGCGACGCGGCTCGATTTCGAGATCCCCGCGAAGTACGGCTCCGCCAGACCATCGCCGACACTTCGGGGGTCGGTGCCGTGTTCCGCGCCCTGCGCACCATCCCCGTGATGCTGGGCATCGCCGGCGACATGGCCGAAGCTGTGCCGCAGGCCTGGATGCTCAACTACACGAACCCGATGGCGATGAACTGCTGGGCCTGGTATGCGGGTTCGCCGCACCAGCTCGTCGTCGGCCTCTGTCACTCCATCCAGAACACGAGCCGCCAGGTGGCCGAGTACGTCGGCGTGCCCCCGAACGAGATCACCTTCCACGGCGCCGGCGTGAATCACATGAGCTGGGTGCTGCGCGTCGAGCACGAAGGCAGGAGTCTCTACCCGGCGCTCGACGCGGCGATCGCGGCCGACCCCGAAGGGCTCGGCCGTCACGTCCGTGCGCAGGTCTTCCGGCGCTTCGGCTACTTCCCCACAGAGAGCAGCGAGCACTCCGCCGAGTACGTGCCGTGGTTCATGCGCGACGACGCCGAGATCGAGCGCCTCGCGCATCCCCGTCGGCGAGTACGTGCGCCGGTAGCGAGGAGAACCTCGAGAACTGTACGCCGCAGAGAAGCGCAAGCTGGCCGCGGGCACGCCGCTGGACCTGACGCCGACCAGCGAGCTGGCCTCGGAGTTCATCCATTCTCTGGAGACCGGCACCGAGCGCGAGCTGTACGTGAACGTCCGCAACGGCGGACTGATCGGCGAGCCTGCCGGAACAGTGCTGCGTCGAGGTGCCCTGCCGGGTGGCGCGCCGGCGGTGCCGTGCCCCAGCCGGTCGGCGCGCTCCCGGCGCAGCGCGCCGCGCTCAACCGGACCTTCCTGAACGTGGTCGAGCTGACCGTGCGCGCGGCGCTCGACGGCGACCGCCGGCACGTGCAGCAGGCGGTCGCCCTCGACCCCAACGCCGCCGCGGTGCTGTCGCTCGCCCAATGGAGGCGCTGGTCGACGAGATGCTGACGGCCGAACACGACCTGATGCCGCCATCGCTGCGGTAGGGGCGTCGGCGCCGCCGCCGGGTCCGGCGCTGCGGCAGGGGCTTCGCTGGTCATGGGGCCGGGCGCCGCGGCCTGCCCGGCGCTAGCCGGTCGCGAGGCCCGGGATCAGCCGCCGGGCGTTGCCGCCGTAGACGAGATTGAGCACGTCGTCGGGCAGCCCGAGGCCGGAGATGCGCCAGCGGCCCTGTGGCGGGGGCTCGTCGACTGAGTAGGCGAAGTGCTCATCACGCGTCTCCAGAAAGCGGAAATGGATGGCGTACTCGTCCAGGGCAGGTTCGGCGGGAAGACGTCGGTGCCGAAGAGGACGCGCCTCGCGTTACGCACGATCAGGTCCCTGGCGCGGCGCGGCTGCCGGCCCAGTTCGGCGATGCGCGCGGCGATGTCGACGATCAGGTTCGGATAGGCGGCAAGCCAGCGCTCGACCCTGTCTAGGTCCTCGGCGGCGCCGGCCAGGTGCGCGGCGATGAACGTCGTCGCCGGGTAGGCCGCCACCAGCGCCTCGAGCGCCTCGAGCAGGCGCTCGTAGTGCCGGTCGCCGAGGTGCGCGTACGACCAGCCGGGGTTGGCCAGCAGCTCTTCGAGGCGCTCGTTGGCGGCGTCGACCGGCGCGAAGAAGGCCCGCGGGTCGGCGGTGTGGATCAGCACCGGAACGCCTTCGTCCGCCGCCTCCCCCCACACTGGCGCCAGCCGCTCGTCGTCGGGCAGCAGGAGCCGGCCGCGCTCGTCGGTGAGGCTGAGCCCGAGATCCTTCCAGACCTTGAGCCCTCGGGCGCCGGCGGAGAGCGAGCGCCGCAGGTCCCTCGCCAAGCGCTCGCCGAAGCCGGCGGTCGCCGTCTCGCTCCAGTCGAGGTGGCAGAAGGTGAGGAAGCGCCCGGGGTGGCGGCGGTCGTAGCGCTCCAGGTTCGCCTCGAGCTCGTCGCCCCAGCGTCCGTCGAGATTGACGACGGCCTGCAGGCCGGCGGCGTCCATGTCGGCCAGCAGACGAGGGACGTCGGTCACCGCCCATTCCCCGTCGCTGAGCCAGCGGCCGAGGTGGTTGTGGGCGTCGACCGCGGGATGGGCAGCGCGTCCGATCCGATGCTCCGCGACCCGCAGGGTCGGGCGCGGCAGATAGTCGCGGAGCTTGAGGTCCGCGACGGCGACGTGCGTGTCGGCCTGAGGCATGTGGGGACCATACACCTCACTGCACGAATGGCGTTGCATCCTGCGCACATCTGACGTAATATGCCGCCAAATGAGCGCACTTGAACACGAGATCGCCTCGCAGCCAGCAAATGTGGCGGGCCGCGGCCGCGATGGCCGCGCAGGCCCGGGAGGCGTTACCGGCGGCCGGCGCGCGCATCGCCGTGGTGGGCTGTGGCACCTCCTGGTTCATGGCCCAGTCGGTGGCGGCGCTGCGCGAGGGCGGCGGCCTGGGCGAGACCGACGCGTTCACACCCACCGAGATGCCGGGGGGCCGGCGCTACGACGCCGTCGTCGTCATCTCCCGGTCGGGCACGACCACCGAGATCGTGCGCGCCCTGGGCGCCGTGCCTCCGGGCACGCCCACCGTCGCCGTCTCGGCCGTGCCCGATTCACCGGTGGTCGCCGCCGCCGGACGCGCCGTCCTGCTCGAGTCGGCCGACGAACGCTCGGTGGTCCAGACGCGCTTCGCGACCACCGCGCTGGCGCTGTTCCGAGCGTCGTTCGGCGAGGACCTGAGGCCGGCGATCGCCGACGCCGAGGGGGCCTGGCGGAGCCTCTGCCCTGCGACCCCGTCGCCTTCGAGCACTTCGTCTTTCTGGGCCACGACTGGACGGTGGGCCTCGCCAGCGAGGCGGCGCTGAAGCTCCGCGAGGCCTGTCAGGCCTGGACCGAGGCGTACCCGGCCATGGAATACCGGCACGGACCCATCAGCGTGGCCGAGCCGCACAGTCTGGTCTGGTCGCTCGGCGAGGTCGAGCCGGAGCTGCTCGACCAGGTCGCCCAGACCGGAGCCACCGTGATCGCCGGAGAGCTCGACCCTATGGCCGAGCTCGTCCGTGTCCACCGGGTCGCCGCCTCGCTGGCCGCGGCCAAGGGGCTCGACCCGGACAGGCCACGGCACTTGACCAGAGCGGTCGAGCTGCCATCGTGAGACAAGTCAACGACAGGGGGCAGGCAATGAGACGCGTGGCGATCGGCGTGGTGGGCCTGCTGGCCCTCGTCTGCGCAGCAGTGGCCCTGACGGCCGGCTGCGGTTCTTCCGGAGGCGGTACGGCGGCAACTCCCGCCGCCAGCCCTACCGGCGTCGTCAACATCACCATGTGGCACGGCGACACCGACTACGCCGCCAAGGCCGACAACGTGCTCGTCGCTGAGTGGAACAAGGCCAACCCCAACATCCACGTGACGGCGCTGTACAACGGCAGCAACGACTACGCACTGCAGAAGACCCTGACGGCGATCGCCGGGGGCAAGCCGCCCGACATCACCTACCTCTACGGCTCGTGGGCGGCCAACATCGTGAAGAGTCCCAAGGTCGTGATCCTGAACGACATGATCGCCAAGGACCCCTCGTTCGACTGGAACGACTTCTGGCCGGCCGAGCGCCTCGCGGCCACCGTGAACGGCAAGATCATGGGCGTGCCGGCGCTCGTCGACAACCTCGCCATCGTCTACAACAAGACGCTCTTCGACAAGGCCGGCCTGTCGTACCCGACGGCGCAGTGGACCTGGGACGACTTTCGCGCCGCCGCCAAGAAGCTCACCATCCCTTCGCAGAAGCAGTTCGGCTGGGGTTATCCGGCCGACGCGAGCGAGGACACGGTGTGGCACTGGGAGGCCATGCTCTGGGACTTCGGCGGCAACATCCTCACGCCCGACAACAAGCAGGCCGCCTTCAACTCGGCCCCGGGCGTCAGGCCCTCACCCTGCTGGGCGACATGGCCACGGTCGACCACTCGATCTACATCGACACGACCAACACCAAGATCCAGCAGACCTTCAACAACGGCCACATCGGCATGATGGTCACCGGGCCCTGGGACCTGCCCAGCTTCCCCAACGTCAAGTTCGGCGTGCAGGTCATGCCGGCCAACCACCAGACGATCTCGGGCCCCGACAACTGGGTCATCCTCAACAACGGGCCGCCCGGGTCAACGCCTCGTGGGCGTTCATCAAGTGGTTCACGGCCGCCAAGCAGCAAGTACTCGACCTGCAGACCGGCGCGCTGCCGACCCGCCAGTCCCAGACGAAACAGCCGGGCTTCGACCTACCTCACGAAGTACCCCGGCACCGAGCGTGTTCGTGAAGAACATGGGCAACGTCGTCAAGTCGCGGCCGACGATCCCCGCAGTACTCGCAGATCTCGACGTTCCTCGGACAGGCGATCGTGTCGGTGATGCTGGGCAAGGCCGCCGCAAGCGGCGCTCGAACTCGGCCGCGCAGCAGACCAACGCGTCCTCGCCGTCCCCGGTTCGTGATCGCCCGAGAGGGGTGACGTGAGCCTCGCGCCCGACCGAGGATGCGCCGGGTGCTCGAATCGGAGCACCTGGCCGGCTGGGCGTTCACGTTGCCCGCCGTCGTGCTCATCGTGATCTTCGGGATCGTCCCATCGTCTGGTCGGCGATCTGTCGTTCCAGCAACGACCTGATCTCGACGCCGCACTGGATCGGGCCTGGCCAACTACCGGGCGCTGATGCACGACCCGGCTTTTGCCGCATCGGTCGTCACACCCTGGTCTACACGGTGCTCTTCGTGCCCGCTCTCGGTGGCCGGCGGCATGCTGGTCGCCTGGTCCCTGAACCGCAAGCTGCACGGCGTGCGGTTCTACCGCCTGGCCGTGTTCGTGCCGGTGGTCACGTCGACCGTCGCGACCGGCATCATCTTCCTCTGGCTGCTCGACCCGATCTTCGGCCTCGTCAACTTCTTCCTCGGCCAGCTCGGCCTACCGGCCGAGGGCTTTCACAGCGACCCCAACCAGGCGCTGTACTGCATCGTCGCGATGACGATCTGGGGCTGGCTCGGCTTCGACGTCATCATCTACCTGGCGGCGCTGCAGGGCGTGCCGCCGGACGCTGATCGAGGCGGCCGAGATCGACGGCGCCCGGCACGTGGAGCTCGTTCCGCAACGTCATGCTGCCGCTCCTCGGCCCGGCGACGCTGTTCCTGGTCGTCTGGTCGACGATCAACGCCCTGCAGCTCTTCGACGAGGTCTACGTGCCGACCAAGGGCGGCCCCGGGGCCGCGACCACGGTGGTCGTCTTCTACCTCTACCAGCAGGCCTTCCAGTTCTTCAACGGTGGTTACGCCGCCGCCATCGCCTACGTGCTGTTCCTGGTCGCATCCTGGTGATCACCATCATCCAGCTGAAGATCGGCAGCCGACGGGCCTACTCATGAAGGTCGGCTGATGACCGGCTCGCTTCTCGGCGTGGATCGTCCTCTCGACCTCGAGGACCTCCCCGACAAGCGGCCGCGAGCACTGGCCCTTCAGCCCGTGGCACTTCGTGCTGATCCCCGTGTCGGCGGCCATGCTGCTGCCCGATCGTCTGGTCGGTGATCACCTCGCTGGAGACGCTCCGAGCGCAGCACTTTCCGCCGATCATCCTGCCGCACAGGTCGCTGCACCCGGCAACTACGTCGACCGTCTGGAACTCAGCTGCCCTTCGGCACTGGTTCGTGAACACGACGTCCTCACCGTGGCCACCGTGGCTCGGCAACCTGCTGTTCTGCAGCCTCGCCGGCTACGCCTTCGCCCGGCTCACGTTCTTCGGCCGCGAGTCGTCTTCGTGCTGCTGCTGGTCACCCTCATGATGCCGTTCCAGGTCGTGATCATCCCGACCTTCCTCATCGTGCAAGGAAGCTCGGGCTGATCGACAGCGTCGCGCGCTGATCGTGCCGAACCTCGGCCGGGGCGTTCGGCATCTTCCTGCTGCGCCAGTTCTTCCGCACCCTGCCCGTCGAGCTGGAAGAGGCGGCCCGGATCGACGGGGCCTCCCGGCTGGCGGTGCTGTTCAAGATCGTGCTGCCGCTGTCCGGCCCGGTGCTGGCCACGCTCGCGGTCATCCCGTTCCTGTGGACCTGGAACGACTTCCTCTGGCCGCTCATCATCATCACGACGCCGAGCACGTGACCCTGCAGCTCGGCCTGTCGATGTTCCAGGGATCGCACGTGACCCAGTGGAACCTGCTCATGGCGGGCACGTGATGAGCCAGATACCCATGCTGGCGGTGTTCCTGTTCGCCCAGCGCTGGTTCATCCAGTCGATCGCCTACACGCGGCATCAAGCAATGAGCCTGGACGAGGGCTAGACGCATGGCCGACGTGTCCTTCCAGGACGTCACCAAGGAGTTCCCCGGCGGGACCACCGCGGTGAAGGGCCTGTCGCTCCGATGTCCCCGACGGCGAGTTCATGATCCTCGTCGGACCTTCGGGCTGCGGCAAGACCACGGCGCTGCGCCTGATCGCCGGGCTCGAGACGGCGACCTCGGGCACGATCACCATCGCCGGCAGGGTCGTGAACGGCACCTCTCGCCGCGCGACCGCGACATCGCCATGGTCTTTCAGAACTACGCGCTCTACCCGCACATGACGGTGCAGCGCAACCTCGCCTTCGGCCTGCGGCAGCGGCACGTGCCCAGGGACGAGGTCGACCGGCGGGTGGCGGCCATGAGCGCCATCGCTCGAGCCTCGACGAGCTGCTCGAAGCGCAGGCCGGCGCAGCTGTCCGGCGGGCAGCGCCAGCGCGTGGCCATGGGCCGGGCGCTCGTCCGCGAGCCCAAGGCGTTCCTGCTCGACGAGCCGCTGTCGAACCTGGACGCGAAGCTCCGGGTGCAGATGCGCGCCGAGCTCGAAGCGCATCCACCAGCGGCTGCAGCATCACCACGATCTACGTCACCCACGACCAGGTCGAGGCGATGACGCTGGGCGACCGGCATCGCCGTGATCTCCGGCGGCGAGCTCCGGCAGGTCGGCGACGCCCCAGGACGTCTACGAACACCCGGCCAACGTCTTCGTCGCGCACTTCATCGGCAGCCCGCCGATGAACCTGCTGCGCGCCGCGGCGAGCGGCGGCCGTGTCCAGGCCGGCGAGCTCTCGATCGAGCTGCCCCGCGTGCCCGACGGTCCCTGTGTCCTGGGCGTTCGCCCCGAGTCGCTGTCGCTCTGCGCGGCCGAGGACCCTCGCCCATCACTGGGCTTCGACATCGAGGTCGTCGAGCCACTGGGCGGTGAGCTGCTGGCTCACGGTTCCGTGAGCGGCCGTCCGGCGTCGCCAGACACGAGCGAGGAGCTGCCGCTGTTTACCGCCGACTCCGCAATCGCGGGCCGAGGTCACCGTCAAGCTCGACGGACGTCTGCGGCTGAAGGCCGGCGAGCGCGTGCGCCTGGCCGTGCACCCCGGCGAGGTCTACGCCTTCGACGCGGCGACCGGCGACGCCCTGATAGGGTAGCCCGATGCGCCAGGAAGAACGCATGGGCCTCATCCTCGAAGAGCTCGCCGCCGGCGGCTCCGTCGGCGTCGCCGAGATCGCCGCCAGGCTCGGCGTCTCGACCGCCTCCATCCGCCGCGACCTGCAGCTCCTCGAACAGCAGCGGCTGCTGTCGCGCACGCACGGCGGCGCCGTCGCCAACAGCACCGCCTACGAGCTGCCGCTGCGCTACCGGGGCGGCCGGCGCCGCGACGACAAGCGGCGCATCGCCGCCGCCGCCGCGGCCCGCGTCGGCGACGACGTCGCCTCCGTGGGCCTCACCGGCGGCACCACCACGACCGAGGTCGCCCGCCGTCTGGCCGACCGACAGGGGCTCACCGTCGTCACCAACGCGCTCAACATCGCCGCCGAGCTCGCGCTGCGGCCCGACCTCAAGCTCATCGTCACCGGCGGCGCCGCGCGCAGCGAGTCCTACGAGCTCGTGGGCCCGCTCGCCGAGGCCGCCCTCGAGGGCATGAACCTCGACCTCGCCGTGGTCGGCGTCGACGGCATCAGTTTCGCCGGCGGCCTCACCACCCACCACGACATCGAGGCCCACACCAACCGGGTGCTGATCAGCCGCGCCCGGCGCGTGATCGTCGTCGCCGACGGCTCCAAGGTGGGCCATCTCGCCTTCGTGCGCATCTGCGACGTGAGCTGTGTCGACGAGCTCATCACCGACGCCTCGGCGGCCGCGTCCGAGCTACAGCGCCTGGCCGACGCCGGCATAGTCGTCACCACTGTCTAGCGGCCCCGTCAGGGCGCCGGTCTACTTCACGGTGAGGGTGTTCCACCCCACGCGTGTCTGCGAGTTGCCGGCCTCGTCTGTCGCGTACACCGAGAAGCGGTAGGCGCCGCGCGGCAGGCGGCAGACGAAGTGCGCGTCGAGTTGCGCCCCGGTCGGGCGCCGGCCGAGCGAGAGCGTCTTGACGACCCGCCCGTCCGACCGGACCTTGACCGTCACCGTCGTCGTGGCGCTCTGGGTGTCGGTCACACGGCAGGGCAGGAGCGCGACCGCGCCCTGCTTCACGGTGACCGGCGACGGGGCGAAGGTGCGCGGTCCGGTGACGTCGGCCACCGTGGCCGTCCAGGTCGTGCCGCCGTTCGTGGTGTGCAGCATGGCCTCGCCGTCGCCCACGATCCAGCCGTTCGCGGCGCCCGTGAACCACACCGCCGTCAGGTCTTCGCCGGTCGGTACGGCGACGCTCGTCCAGTGCAGGCCGCCGTCGGTCGTGTGCAGCACCGTGCCACGTTCGCCCACGACCCAGGCCGTGGAGGCATCGACCAGCGACAGGCCGGAGAGCCAGGGCACGGTCGCGCCGGAGTACTGCGTGTCCCAGGTCGCGCCGCCGTCGGAGGTGTGCAGGATGACGCCGGCGCCGGCGACGGGACTGCCGCCGACGGCCCACGCCTCCGAGTCGTTGAGGGCGCGCACCTTGTAGATCACCGAACCGGTGACGATCGCCTGCCTCGTCCCAGGTCGCGCCGCCGTCGCTCGTGTGCCTGATGACGCCGGTCGACGTGGCGGCGCTGCCGCCGCTGATCCAGCCGTACGCGGCGTCGGCGAAGTCGACCGACCAGAGGTCGGAGTTGGAGGCGCCACGCGCCCCCGTCCAGGCGCGGCCGCCGTTCGTCGTATGCAGCAGCGTGCCCTGGGTGCCGACCAGCCAGCCGTGAGCGGGGTCGAGGAAGTCGACGCCCTGCAGGTACTGAACGGTGCCGCTGTCCTGCCAGCTCCAGTCGCCGCCGCCGTTCACCGTCTTGACGATGGCGCTCTCCCAGTCACCCTCGCTGCCGACGGCAAAGACCCGCTGCGCGTCGAGGAACGACAGTGAGCTGAGCATGTAGATGTCCCACGCGGCCGGGCTCCTGGTCGTCCAGTGACCGCCGCCGTCGACGGTGCGCAGGATCACCGGCTCATTGGAGACGTTGTTGTAGCCCGTGGCCCAGCCGTGCTCGGCGTCGGCGAAGGCGATGTCGGTCAGCCCGTAGGCGGCGCGGTGGATGAACGGGGCGGGCGCCTCGAACGGGCCCGCGTGCCCGGCATTGTAGGCCTTGAGGAACGCATACCAGCCGGTGTCGCGGGCGAAGGCGATCTGGCGGTCGTAGGTCCTGCCGTCGCTGCGCCAGTCGCTGCCGGTGCCCCACCAGATCGTGATGCCCTTGAACTCGCTCGCATACGAACCGCTCGTCAGGGCCACCACCGCGCCCTGGAGGTCGTCGGCGACGGTGGTCGACAGGCTCTTCAGCGTCGTGTCGGTGATCGCCGGGTCGGCCGCCAGGCGCCGGGCGACGTCGGCGAAGTCGACATACCAGCAATCCCAGGCGTAGATGCTGCGGTGGAGATCGGCGACGTACCGGGCTCTGTCCTGCGGCAGATCGGCGCGCAGCCGGGCGACCCAGGCGGTGATGTCGGCCTTGGCCTGCAGGACCTTGCCCACGTCGAGCGCCGTGAGGCTGACCCAGTTGAAGCAGCGCAGCGGACGGTAGTACATCTGCCAGCCACTCACCATGTCGGTCGCGACCTGCCTGGGTGTGCGGTCCGGGTCGGCCATGAGCGGGCGCAGGGCGTTTCCATAGGGGATGCCGTCCTGGTCTACGGTCTCCTCGGAGGCGACCACGTAGCGGATGAGCCCCGAGCCGGCGAACTCGGATACCGCCTCGATGTTGGCCATGTTACAGGCGTCGAAGCAGAGGATGTCGATGGGCGTGGCGGCCCGCCTGATCGCGGTCCGCAGCTCGGGCATCGTGATGCGGTCGTGCGAGGTGAAGTCGCGAGAGACGTAGCGCCAGCCGTAGCCGTGATCGCAGATGTCGACGGCCAGGTGATCGGAGGGATAGCGGTTCGCGACCTGCTTGAGGAACCACTCGAAGGTCGCTCCCGAGCCGAAGTCCTTGTCGGGCCAGCTCGCCACCACCGTCACTTTGCCGCCCGAGAACTTCAGGAGCTGGACGCCCTTCTTCACGCTGCGCCAGTCGACCATGGCGACCACGTTCACGTCGGCGTTGGCCGGCAGCGCCCTGAGGGCCCGCCGTGTGAACTGCGCCCAGGAGTACTGGAGATCGTTGTCTTCGTTGGCATACACGGCGAACGTCCAGGCGGCGTGCCTGGGCGCGGCGGACGATGCCGCCGCGGCCGTCGACGGCAGGGCGCAGAGCAGCGTGCCCAGGGCCGCCAGTACGAGGATGGTGCGCCGTCTCATGAGATCCCCCGGTGTCGCGGCTGACCACCGTACGATAACAGACGTCGCGGCGAAGTGGTCGGCCTTTCGTGGGCCGCCGGCCAACATCGGAACCCCCTGGCGGGCTCGATCCGCGTGCGCGACGTCGAGCAGACGATTCCCGCCGACCTGGTCGTCCTGGCCACCGGCCTGACGGCGGCGTCGGGCCTTCACCGGGAGTGCGTCCGGCGCCACGTCGCACCCGAGATGTTCAACATCGGCGACTCGTTCACCGTCGGCCGGGTGTTCGACGCGGTGAGGGCGGGGTTCGTCCTCGGCCGGTCGCTCTAGAGTCTCGGTAGATCGCTCGGCTCCTGTCGGCGCGCGGCTTGCCTCGCCTTCAAGTGCGGTGAGCGCCCGAGCTTGCAGTCCCCCTCGAGCACCTGTTCCCGCCGCTGCGGTACGATCAACGGCGGCCACGAGCCGATCTGCAACGAGCCCGCTCTGCCCTGCCTCATGCGGCGCGCTCGAGCCCCTCCCGGGCCTGGGCGAGCAGCGCGCCGCGATCGACCTCGACCAGAGCGAGCGCCGGCGCCACGGTGCCGCCCTCGGCGCTCAGGATGCCGACCAGCAGGTGTCGCGACTCCACGCCGGTTGCGGCCTCGTCCGGTGCGGGCCTTGATGGCGCGCTGCTGGACGAGCTTGGCGGACTGAGCGAGGGGCAGCCCTCCCAGAACGGAGAGTCGCGCGTCGGGCAGCGAGAAGCCGTGCAGCGAGATGCCGACGGCCCCCGGCTGCGGGCGAACTCGCGATCGAGGGCCTCGGGATCGAGGCGCGGTCGAGGCCGGCCGCGTTCAGCAAGCGGCCCGCCGCCAGTCGCGGCCGCCCCGCCAGGGCGAGCAGCAGGTGTTCGGCCTCGATGCGCGTGCTACCCAGGGCGCGCGCCTCGTCGCGCGCCGCCTCTACGATCTCGCGAATATTCATGACGCCGGGACTAACCACTGCGCCTCCTCGTCCGATGCCGGCGGCGGCCACCCGCCTGGCGTATTTCTTGTGCACAGCCGACGGGTGACCTCCAGAGCCTCGGCCACCTCGCCCGGTCCAGCCGGCACGCAGGGCGCGCTCGACCTGGGCGGCCTCGAGCAGGTCGGCGTGGCGGCGCAGGGCGACCACTGCCGCGAGGCCGTCGGCGGGGTTCTGCGGGTGCGGAGATCTCTACTGCTGCCATGAAGCAACCTTAGTTGACAACATGGCTATCAGTCAACATTGGTTGCTTAATAAGACGGCGCGGCGCGGTCCGCACCGCGCCTATCGCGTGCTGTCGTCGATGGCCATCGGAACGGCCGGCCGAAAGGCGGGGATCGTGAGCCAGGCGCCGGCGAGAAAGCAGACCGCGCCCACGAAGGTGCCGCCGTCGGCCCAGGCCGGACTGACGGCCGCCCCCGTCCTGGGCAGTACGAACGAGGCCAGAGCCGAGGCCATGAAAGCGATCGAACCGGCCATGTTGAGCCAGGCGATTCGCCAGCCGGCGGAGCGCGGACGCAACGAGACGGAACGGCCCCAGCGCCACGATGGCGTACGAGCTCGACACGAGGAAGAGGATCGAGCCGAAGAAGTCGGGTCGCCACCGACCCGGTCGTACTGCCCGGGGCTCAGTCCCTGGACCATGGCCCAGAACGTGGTCGCGTTGAAGAACAGCGTGCCGGGGAACTGCGTGGCCGCCGCGAGCCAGCTCCTGTCGTGGGGCAGCCAGGCGCGCCAGCGCACGGCCTGTCGTTCGTCGTCGCGAGCGTCTCCCGTCGCGGCCAGAGCAGGGCTCTGGCTCTGCAGGAGCTGACCGAACGAGGCCGACGTGAAAAAGATCGAAGCCATGAAGAACGTCACCGCGTCGGCCACCGCGCCGACCGCTGACGCGTAGGCCGGGACCGAGCCGACGGCAAAGCCGGTCGAGCCGATCATGAACAGAGCGGCGATGGTCGTGTTCAGGCGTCGGGGCTTCAGGAGCATCGTCTAAGACTATTCTCCGCTATACTGGCCGCGCGAGACGGGGGGCGGCGGATGGTGGGGGTGACGTTCTGAGCGACAGTTGCACGGATCGGGTGCGCGAGGACCTGGCCGATGCCGGCCTCGCCGGCATCGGCCAGGTCCATCGCAACCTGCCGTACGCCGAGCTCGTCGCGCGTTCGCTGGCCCGCAAAGAGGGCATCCTGGCGTCGAACGGGGCGATCGTCGTGCGGACCGGCTTGCGCACGGGCCGGTCGCCGCACGATCGCTTCATCGTCGACTCCAAGGCGGTCCACGACAACGTCGACTGGGGCGCGGTCAACAAGCCCTGCAGCCGGCGCGTGTTCGACCACCTTCTCGACAAGGCCAGCGCCTTTCTGCAGCACCGCGAGTCGTTCGTGTTCGACGGCTACGCTGGCGCCGACCCGCAGTACCGTCAGCCGATCAGGGTGGTCTCCGAAGCCACCTGGCACGGGCTCTTCGCCCACACGCTCTTCCTGCAGGCGTCGAGCGTCGAGCTGCACGAACGCTTCGCGCCGGCGATCACGGTGATCGACTGCGGCGCGCTCACCGCCTCGCCCAAAGCCGACGGGGCCCGCTCGGAGGCGTTCGTGGGGCTCGATCTCGAGCGCCGCGTTGTCCTGATCGTGGGCACGATGTACGGGGGCGAGATCAAGAAGTCGGTGTTCTCCATGCTCAACTACCTGTTGCCGGAGCGCGGTGTGCTGCCCATGCACTGCGCCGCCAACATGGGCCGCGACGGCGACACGGCGCTGTTCTTCGGTCTGTCTGGCACCGGCAAGACCACCCTGTCGGCCGATCCCGGGCGCCACCTGATCGGCGACGACGAGCACGGTTGGAGCGACCACGGCGTGTTCAACTTCGAGGGCGGCTGCTACGCCAAGGTGATCCGCATCTCGCCACGTGCCGAGCCGCAGATCGTGCGGGCTCTGCGCTTTGGCTCGATCCTCGAGAACGTGGCGATCGACCCCTGGACCCGGGCGATCGACTACGACGACGACACGATCACGGAGAACACGCGGGCTACCTACCCGGTCGCCCACATCCGCGGCCACGTGCCGTCGGGCATGGGCGGCCACCCGCGCAACGTCGTGTTTCTCACGTGCGATGCCTACGGCGTGCTGCCGCCGATCGCCCGGCTCACGCCCGAGATGGCAAGCTACCACTTCCTCTCGGGATTCACCTCGAACCTCGCCGGCGCCGAGACCGGGGTGACCGAGCCGGTGCCGACCTTCTCCGCCTGCTTCGGCGCTCCGTTCATGCCGCGGCCGCCCGCGGTGTACGCCGCGCCTGCTCGCCGAGCGCCTGCAGCGTCACGACACCACCTGCTGGCTCGTCAACACCGGCTGGAGCGGCGGGCCTTACGGGGTCGGCCAGCGCATGAAGATCGCGCTCACGCGGCGGCTCGTGCGGGCCGCTCTCTCAGGGGCGCTCACCGCGGCCGGCTTCCACCCCGACCCAGTGTTCAAGGTGCTCGTCCCCGACTCATGCCCGGGCGTGCCCCCCGAGGTCCTGTCGCCACGCACGACCTGGACCGACGCCTCCGCCTACGACGCCCAGGCGGGGCTGCTGGCCGGGCGCTTTGCCGAGAACTTCGAGACGTATCGGGCGGGCGTGCCGTCCGAGGTGGCGGGCGCCGGGCCTCAGGCCTGAGCCCGCCGTCGCGGCGCCTCGCCACCCGCGCGGCCGGCGCGAGAGGCGGCGGGCGCAAGGCCCCGCCGCCGCCCGTCGCGACAATGGCGGACCCAGGCTCGCGGCCCGCTGCCCGTCAGACGCCGCCTGGTTTGCCTCTCGCGGATCCGGGAATTCCCTGCAAATCATCTGGAAAGGAGGACCCATGTGCTATGGGTACGAGGGCTACTCCGACCGTTGGTGGGAGGATGCCGAGGAGCGCCGCCGCCTTGACGTACAGCGGCGTCAGCAGGAGTCCGCGCGGCTCATGCGACAGGAGCGCGAGTTCGAGCGCGAGCGCCGCGAGGTGCTGCGGGCCAGACAGGAAGGCGAGCTGCGGCGTCTCGAGCAGGAGATGATCGACGCCGAGAAGAACGCGGAGCGCGCGGAGCGGCCGGCGAAGGTGCGCTGAACGGCGTACCCCACTTCGCGTCGAGCGGCGGGGCGGGGCGGGCGAATGCCCGCCCCGCCCCGCCCCCCCTCTCTTTGCTCCTCCGGAGCAGGCTAGGCGGCGCCGGCTGCGGTCGTGACCAGGGCGCCGGGCTGTGACTACTGGGCCCCTGTGACTACTGGGCCAACGCCTTGGCGAAGTCGGTCAGACTCATGCCGCGGGGCACCCTGATGCGCGCGAGAGTGAACAGATGGGCCGGCGTGGCGAGGCCCTCGTTCGTCGCGAGGGCGCCCTTGAAGCCGGCGGCCTTCACGACGGCGATCACCCTGGCGTCGTAGGCGCCGGCGGGATAGCGAAGAACGAGACCCTCTGGCCGGTCAGCGCCCGCAGCACCGCGCGCGAGACGACGATCTCGCGATGCAGCCCGGCCGCGTCGAGCGTCGTCAGGTCGGGGTGCGTGAGCGTGTGGTCGTCGATCTCCCACCCGGTGCGCACGAGCCCGTGGACGAGCGCCACCGGCAGGTCGCGGTGGGGGCCCACCGCGTTCATGCAGAGATCGAGCACGCCGGGCCAGCCGATGCGCTGCAGGATGGGGGCCGCCACCAGCCAGTCGCTGCGGTAGCCGTCGTCGAAGGTGAGCACCACCGGCCTGGCCGGTAATCTCCCGATCCCGTGCCAGAAGGCCACCAGCCGCGTGAGCGTCACCGCGGTATAGCCGTGGGCCTCGAGGTAGCGCATCTGCGCCACGAAGTCCGACAGCGACACGAACAGGTCGGGATAGGGCTCGCCGGCAGGAGGGTTGCCGATCAGGTGGTACATGAGGATCGGCACCGGCATGTCGCGGGGCCCGGCGACCGTGCGCTGAGTCGGAGCGGCGGCGAACCGCCCCACCTCGCTCGGCAGCGGGATGAGTGAGACTCGCGGCGAGGGGCTCGCCGATGGCACGACGGCCGAGGCAGGGCTGCCGATGGCACGACGGCTGAGGCAGGGCTGCCCGACGGCGTGCCGGTCACCGACGAGACGGCCGCAGGCGAAGCGCTCGCCGGCGGGCCGCCCGGGGACCCGCCGCCCTGCCGAAGGCCGCCCACGCGCCGATGCCGGCCAGCAGCCAGCGCCGCGAGCGCCGCCGTCAGTATCAGCCATCTCTTCATGCAGCCTCTATCTCCCGCTCCGCCGCTATCTCTCGCTCCACTGGTGCGGTCCGTGACGCGTCGGCGCAGGCCCGCCAGGAGCCCGGTGGGGTGTGGCTCGGCGAGCCTAGGTCCGGAGATCGGGTCGCACGTCCGGCTCGGCGTCGGGGCGTCGACGGTCGATCGATTGTAGCGCACGACGCCCGGGTGACGTGGCCGCGCTCACACATCTGGCCGACGGCGACGCCGCGGACTGCGACGACGACGTCGCGTATCTGCTCTCTGTGCGGTCGTTGCTCGCCGGCGCGCTGTAGAGGTCCGCGGCGACGCCGAAGCAGGCGCCGAAGCGGGGTCGCGGCGCCCCGGTTGCGCGCGTTCTCGCGGTGGTAGACTCGGGCCATGAAACTCGCAGCAGTCCTTGCCGCGGTCGACCGGATCGCCCCCTTCGATCTGGCCGAGCCGTGGGACAGCGTGGGCCTGCAGGTCGGCGACCGCGAGGCTCATGTGCGGGCGGTGCTGGTCGCCCTCGATCCGACGATGGCGACCGTCGACCACGCCGCGCGTAGCGACTGCCAGGCGCTGCTCGTCCATCATCCGCTCGTGCGCGAGCCGCTCGCGTCGGTCACGGCCGACGGCCATCCGGGCAGTCTCGTCCTGCACGCCGCGAGCAAAGGCGTCGCCGTCATCGCCGCCCACACCAACGTCGACAAGGCGCACGGCGGCCTCGCCGACATCGTCTGCGGCGCCCTCAACCTCGAGGGCGTCGGGCCGCTCGCGCCGGCCCGCATGGACTGGTTCAAGCTGGTCGGTTTCGTGCCCGAAAGCGACCTCGACGCGGTGCGTACGGCGATCTTCGCCGCCGGCGCCGGCACGATCGGCGAGTACATCCACTGCTCGTTCACCATCCCCGGCGAGAGTACCTTCCAGCCCGGCGAGCGCGCCCACCCCAGCATCGGCGAGGTGGGGGTCGAGCGGCGCACCGGCGAGTTGCGCCTGGAAGCGGTGTTCCCGCGGGCGCTGCGGCGGGCCGCGACCGACGCCTTCGTCGCGGCTCATTCCTACGAAGAGCCGGCCTTCGACGTCTATCCCGTCGAGAACGAGGTGCGGACGCTGGGTCTGGGTCGCGTCGGCTATCTGGGTGCGCCGCGGACCCTCGAAGAGTTCGCCGG
>CAWCWZ010000005.1:0-18119 GCA_963799395.1 uncultured Actinomycetes bacterium | reverse complement strand
ATCATCCAGCTGCCGGGCCTGACCGGAACGGAGCGCGAGCGTCTCAAGGTGCTTGAGCGCGAGAACCGCGAGCTGCGCCGCGCCAACGAGATCCTCAAGGCGGCCGCAACTTTCTTCGGGGCGGAGCTCGACCGCCACGGCAAGAGATGACCGCCTTCATCGACGAACACCGCAAGGAGTTCGGGGTCGAGCCGATCTGCGCGATGCTGCCGATCGCCCCGTCGACCTACTACGCGGCCAAGGCGCGGCCGCCCTCGCCGCGGGCGCTGCGTGACGAGTGGCTGCTCGCCGAGATCCGTCGCGCCTACGGCGCCAGCCGCCGGCGCTACGGCCCGCGCAAGGTCTGGCGGCAGCTGCGGCGCGAAGGCATCAGCGCCGCCCGCTGCACGGTCGAGCGCCTCATGCGCCGGGAGGGCCTGCGCGGCGTGGTGCGCGGCAAGAAGGTGCTTACCACCCAGAGCGACGAGGCCGCCCCGCGCCCGATGACTTAGTCGAGCGCGACTTCACCGCCGAGGCGCCCAACCGCCTCTGGGTCGCCGACCTGACCTACGTCCGCACCTGGTCGGGCTTCGTCTACGTCTCGTTTGTCTTCGACGCCTACAGCCGCTTCATCTGCGGCTGGCAGGCGGACCATCTGCGGACCGATCTCGCCCTCGACGCCCTGGAGATGGCCCTCTGGCAGCGCAAGGGGGCCGGCGAGGGCCTCGTCCACCACTCAGACAGTGGCGCCCAGTACCTCTCGATCCGCTACACCGAGCGTCTGGCGGAGGCCGGCATCGAGACCTCGGTTGGCAGCCGCGGCGACGCCTACGACAACGCCCTGGCCGAGAGCGTGATCGGTCTCTACAAGGCCGAGGTCATTCGCCACGGGGCCTTGGAAGGGCCTCGACGCAGTCGAGTACGCCACGCTCGAGTGGGTCGACTGGTTCAACCACACGCGGCTACTTGAGCCGATCGGCTACGTCCCGCCGGCAGAGTTCGAGGAGGCAGACGATGCTCACGCCGCTGCCACGGTGGAAGACGAAGGACTCAAACAAAAGAGCCTCCACTGAACCCGGGGCGGTTCACTGAGCAAGTGGCCTCACGACCTCGTCTTTGTCTTCTGTCGCATGCGAAAAGAAGACGTCCCATTCCCGAGGTGCAGCCTCGTCATCGTCCTCAATTAGCATCGCAGCGGCTTGCTCCCCTATTGGCGCGAGCGACGGCGCAGTAGCTTGGCGAATCTCTGGCAACGGACCGGGCAGGACCTGCACCTTGAACCACTCGACACCGGTAGTACGGCAACGCTACGCTCTTCTACGTAAGCGTTTACCGGCATTGCAGCCGTGCTGAGGTGTGCGCTTTTCGTCGAGTCCTTCGATTGCTGGAGCCGGTCCATGGCGCCAACACCCGCGTTGTGCAACCCGCCTGCAACCGCAAGCAGCGCGACTGGATGACGCTCAATGGTACTGGACGGCAGTCGCGCCGATTCCTCGACGCGTGAGATGGCACTCCGTGGTGCCACCCTGCAGGTGCTCCAATACCCGTCCGGACCGCGCTCAAGGACAGATTGCACGACGCCGATAGGAGAGCGGGAGGTACGTTGGGTCAGGAACACCGCCCACGCCGAACATGAGGAGTCGGGTCGTGCCGTCTGCAGCACCTGTGGATTGTCGATATCCGAGACTGCCCAGTTCTGTCCGACGTGCGGTACACGGGCTCTCGGCGAATCTGTCCCCGGAACCGTGGCTCGACCGCTCTGGGCTGCAGCCGACGCGGCGCCGCTCACCGACGGATTCGCGCCTCCCGACCCGATCGCGTCTACCACCGCCACGCGGTCGGCCCTCCACAGCAACAGCACTCGCATCGCAATCACAGCGGTTGCCGCGGTACTCGTGGTCGTGCTCGTGGCCGTCTTCGCGCACAACCTCGTCACGGGGTCTCAGGGGGAGCGCTACACAGAAGACATGGCTCGCCAAATCCACCCGGGGTCTCAGCTTGACGCAGGTCGAGGCGATCATGGGCGCTCCGCCGACCAGCCACGTGTACCCCACCGACGGGAGTGACAGCTGCTTCTGGACCAACCCGGACGGCTCGGAGGTCTGGGCGAACTTCACAAACGACACAGTCGACGTGGGAGCGTCCTACACCGCGTCACAAGGGGCTACCTCCTCAAGGTTCGCGATCGGCTCTGCGGGCCTGCTCGCCGTGCTCGCCGTGTTCGCCGCGTTCACCGCCGTGGTGTTCGGCGCCTGTCTGTTCGTCGCCACGAAGCTGTTTGGCTACTCGATCGGCGTCAACCAGGTCATCCTCTTCGCGGTCGTCACCGGTGCGGTACGTCTGGTTCCCTATGTCGGGTGGCTCCTCGCGCTCTTGGTTGGGGTGGCGCTCATCGAGCGCTGGAGCTCGGCCGGCTGGTGGACGGCCTTGCTGATCATCCTGGTCGCAGGGTTCGTCGCGGGCGTGCTGACAGCTACTGTGGTGGTGCTGGATTCGGCCTCAGCTTGGCACTTTAGGCATCGCATATATCGCGGCGGTCCTGATCGTGTATTGGGCCCGCTAGCCAAGCCGCGAAATGCTGCGGCGGCTCCTCCACATCGGCGCTCTCAATGGCCCTGAGGTCCACCGAGTGAGTGGCCCAGAGGAAGATAGGCGGAAGGGCTAGGTCGGGGACGAATCAGATCGATTCGGAAGCTCGGCACCAGCTTGTCTCCCGAATCCAGACGACGCAGCGACCTGCTGCCCCCTAGCCTTACCCCGACCGGCGGCGTATCGACGAGTCCTAGGGGCCCGCTCAATCGACAAGAGGTATGGGCCAGGAAGGCAACGAGCGTGGCGGAGGGTCGGCCGAGGTGTTCACTTTCGAGGCGGTCGCTATACCCCCGCGGCGGGTCCCGGGGGGTATAGGGACCGGCCGACCGCAGACCAATCCTGACCCCCCGGGCAGCGTTGCCCCGCGGCACCCCGATGATCCCCAGGCGGCGCGGTCATGCGGTCGCGACCGCCGGCCTCACCTTTCGGTCGCGCTCACCATCTCGGCCTCGGCCGCCGCCGGTGTCGGCGCCTCGGCCTGCTGCGGCCGGCCGCCGTGGACGAAGATCGCGGCGGCAAGTGACCCCGCCGCGAGGGCGACGGCGGCGACGACCATGGCGGCGTGCATGCCGGCAACGAAGGAGGCGCCCGCGGCGGCGTGCAGGGCCGCCCCGTTGACGCCCGGCGGCAAAGCCGTGGCGGCGGCCTGCTCGGCGCCGTGGCTCGCCCGCGTGACGATCACGTCCTTCAGAGCGGGCGGCAGATGCAGGGCAGCGATCGAGCGGCCCAGGTCGCGCGAGAAGATGTGAGTGACGATGGCGCCGAGCAAGGCGATGCCGAACACGCCGCCGACCTCGCGGCTGGCGTTGCTGGTAGCCGAGGCCATGCCGGCCCGCTCGCGCGGCACGGCGCCCATCACGGCGGCGGTCATGGGGGTCATCACCAGGCTCATGCCGACGCCGGCCAGCACCAGTGGCGGCCAGATGTGCGCGTAGCTCGTGCCGGCGTCGATGGTCGTGAAGATGCACATGGCGACTGCGTTCATGGCCAGGCCCACAGCCATGGGGGCCTTGGAGCCGATGCGTCCGGCCATCCGCCCGGCGAGGGGCGCCACAATCACGATCATGCCCGTGGCCGGCAGCGTGCGCAGACCGGCCTGAAAGGGCGTGTAGCCCTGCACGCTCTGAAAGAACAGGCTCATGAAGAAGAACATGCCGAACATGCCGAAGCTGATGATGCCGGCGCAGGCGACGGCCGCCGCGAAGGTGGGGTTGCGGAAGAACTTGAGCTGCAGCATGGGGCTCGGGCTGTGGAACTCGACCCGGAGAAAGACCGCCATGGCGAGCGCGGCCGTGGCGAACAGACCGAGGATGGTGGGCGAGGTCCAGCCGTAGTTGTTGGCCTCGATCAGGGCGTAGGTGAGGGAACCGAGGGCGACGATCGCCAGGGCCTGTCCCGGCAGGTCGAGGCGGCGGCCTTCGGGGCTCCTGGACTCGCGCACGGCGAGGAGCGCCACCACCAGCGCGACGATGCCGATCGGCACGTTCAGAAAGAAGACGCTCTGCCAGCCGAAGCGATCGACCAGGGCGCCGCCGACCAGCGGACCCAGGGCCAGGGCGAGTCCCGAGACGCCGGCCCAGATGCCGATCGCCTGGGCGCGCTCGCGGGGGTCGTGGAAGGTGTTGGTGAGGATCGACAAAGTGCCGGGCAACAAAGCCGCGGCGCCCAGGCCCTGGACGGCGCGTCCGACGATTAACACCGACAGCGAGGGCGCGAGACCGCAGAGCAGCGATCCGGCCGTGAACACGCTCAGGCCGATCAGAAAGAAGCGCTTGCGCCCGAAGATGTCGCCCAGCGTGCCGCCGGTGAGCATGAAGCTGGCGAACACCAGGGTGTAGGCGTCGATGATCCACTGCAGGCCCGAGACGCCCGAGCCCAGGTGTCTCTGGATGCTCGGCAGGGCGACGTTGACTACGGTGTTGTCGAGCATCGCCATGAAGAGCGCGAAGCACATGGCGCCGAGAGTGAGGAGCTTCGTGCGGCGGTCGACGGCGAACATCGGTGGTCGTCCCCTCGTTGCTAGCTGGTGGACCCGGACGTTGGCCCGGACCGATCGGCCCTCAGGCCGTCGACGAAAACCTTCAGAAGTCGGCGCTGCCCGGCGGGTCGCAGGTGCCTGGCGATGTGTTGGGGCTGGCGCTCGAGCAGCACCGCCATGCCATGCACCAGCGACCAGGCGCCGTAAACCATGAGCTCCACGTCCTCGTCCGCTGAGGCACGAAAGAGGCCTTGGGCAGCTCCTTCCCGGAACACACCCATGACGAGCCCCTCGAGCCCGGCGTGGCCGCCTGCATGCGTCAGCTGCAGTGACTCGTGCAGCGCCACCAGGGCTATGTCGTGGGGGTTGGCTCGAGCGAAATCGAGATATGCCATGCCCATCTCCACGGCGCGCTCGTCCGGCGGAAGTGACGGCGAGACGCGCGAGAGAGCCTCAGCGAGGCTCGCCATGGCGCGCTCGGCGAGCGCCTTGATGAGGTCGTCCTTGTTGTCGAAGTACCTGTAGAGCGCCGCCGGCGTGAAGCCGAGGCGTCGGGCGATCTCACTGAGCGAGAAGTCGACGGCGCCCGTGTCGGCGAAGACCTCGCGCGCGCGCCTGCAGGATCTCCTCCCGCGTCTCGACGCGCCGGCGCTCGCGATGGCTCAGACGATGGTCTGCCAGGACGGCCAGATGATGTTCCGCCAGAAAGGCCAGGCGGGACTCGAGCGGCCGTCTGCGATCCTGTTCACGCTGGTCCCTCATGGCAGCCCTCTCGGTCGGCGCTCGCAAAGACGGTCGACTTTCGCAACGGATTGTAACGTACGCAAATGGGCGTATCAATAGTTAATGGCATTCACCACGGCCGATCGAGGGAGTGGTCGGTGCCGCGTGAGGGACACAGACGTTGGACCGATGCGTTCCGCGCATCCGTTTCGTGACACGTGCCGCTCTGTGGGGACCGGCGGCCCGCCGGCCGATCCCGACCCCTGTCAAGCGGTGCAGCGGCCAGGAAGCGTGGGGCCAGGGTCGCTCAACGCCAGGTCGCCAGCCACACGAGCCGCTCATAGTAGCTGGGCGCGACCGCGTACGACACCAGGAACGGTAGCCAGGCGGCGGCCAGACCGGCGACGGCGCCGGTGTACAGCCAGGCGGCGAGGGCCGCCGCCCGGGGAGGCGGCGCGTGGGCGGCGTCGCCCGTGGTCGCGTCGGGCCGCTGCGCCGGCGTGCGCCGCCGCCGCACGAACAGCGCCGCCGCCAGCACGGCGACCAGGGCCGCCAGCGCCGCCAGGCGCCAGGCGAGCGTGCCGCCGGCGGCCACCCCCATGAGCACGGCGCCCACGGCAAAGAAGAACGCCGCCCAGCGGCCGGGCAGCGCCGTGGGGCCGGAGAGGCGGGCGAGCGCCGTGGCCACCATGATGGCGAGGAAGGGCACGACCGGCGTGAGGTAGTAGATGTACGACTGGCGGCTCGTGGCCAGCCAGGGCAGGTAGAGGATCGCCACCAGAAGCGGCGCTGCGGCCAGGCGTACGTCGCGCCGCTTCCAGGCCAGCCACAGCAGGCCGACGAAGGCGGCGATCGAGCCCCACCACAGCAGCGGGTTGCCGATCGCGATCAGACCCACGGCGCCGTGCGGCGTCAGCGCCCAGCGGTACCAGAGCGGCGTGATGTCGAAGATCCAGGAAAGCGGTGGCGAGGCCATGTCCTTGACGCCCTGATAGTTCCAGTTGTAGCTGGCCATGTAGCCCTGCAGGTGGAGCCACTGACGCAGCGTGTGGCCGCTGGCGAAGTAGTCGGCGTAGCTCGCCACGTAGACGGCCAGCGGCAGGGCGACCAGGCAGGCGACGAGGCCGGCGAGGCGGCCGCTCCAGCCGGCGCTGCCGCGGCGAGCGTCGGCCGGGCCCGCCTCGCCGGCGGCGCGCTCCTCGGGTCGACCGGCGGCGCCGGCTTCGTCGCCGCCCGCCGCCGCCCGCCGCCCTCGCCACCAGTCGACACCGACGATGGCCACCGCCGCCGCCAGGGCCAGGGCCCCCGACCACTTGCTGGCCAGGGCCAGACCGCCGCTCGCCCCGGTGAGCAGGAGCCACCGCGGCGGCCGGCCGCACTGCACGTAGCGCAGGGCGCAGTAGATGCAGACCGCCGACCAGAGGGCGACGAAGGGGTCGAGCACGCCGATCCGCGACTCGACGATGAGCATCGTGTCGGCGGCGGCCAGAAGCAGGGCGGCCAGGGCCCAGGGCGGCGCCAGGCCGAGGCGGCGGGCCAGCGGGTAGACGAGGGCGATGAGCAGGGTGCCGGCCAGGGCCGAGGGCACGCGCCAGCCCCAGGGACCGTTGCCCAGGGCGAGGATGCCGGCGGCGATCGAGAGCGTGCCGAGCGGCGGGTGGGCCAGCGAGCGGCCGTCGCCGGGCTTCCAGGGCGAGGGCTGGCGGGGCCCGATGCGGCCGTGGATGATCGAACCGGCGTCGTGCACGTAGTAGTGCTCGTCGAAGACCAGCGTGGGGAAGACGTCGAGGTTGACGAGGCGCACGACCGCCGAGAGCGCGACCGCGACCAGCACGAGCGCCACGATCATGCGGCTCGTGCCCCGACGCCGGGCTGGGGCCGCGGGGGCAGGCGTCGGATCCGGTTCCGACTCCGCTGGCCGTGGCAGACTTGCGCCGTCGAGACGCCGGTCGATCACGTTGGTACCCATCACCGCCATCAATCGGCAGGAATCGACGTCCGCTTGACGGGAAGTCGTGCACCTCCCCCGCCGGGGGATCAGGCCGTCCGGTGGACGATCTCGAGCCTGTTCCTGCAGGGGTCCTGAAAGAAGAACGCGTAGCAGCTCGGGTCGTACTCCGGACACTCGCGCGGCCCGCTGTCGACCCTCGCCCCAGCTTCCCGGGCGATGGCCGCCACCCTGTCGACCTCGTCGCGGCTCTCGGCCCAGAAGGCGATCCTCGTCTTGTTGGGCACGTGGCCGCGGTCCTCGGTGATGGCGAAGTACGCGACCGAAGGCGGTTCGCCGTCGGACGCCCACACCTTCCAGGTCTCGCCGTGGTACTCACGCACGAAGCCGAGTGCCGGGAGCAGCGCGGCGTAGAACGGCAGGGCCTCGCCCACGTCGCTCACGCGCAGGTCGATGTGGCCGAAGCGGTTCACCGTTCCCTCCCCTTCCAGGTCAGCCGTAGCGGCCGGTCACTGCGCGGTCATCGCCCCGTCGGCCACCAGCACCGTGCCGGTGACAAACGACGACTCGTCCGAGGCCAGGAACAGGGCGACGTTGGCGATCTCGCGCGGCTCGCCGGGGCGGCCGATCGGCTGGAACGAGTCGATCGTGGCGTAGACGTGCTCGAGGCCGCCGAGCAGCTCGGCGTGGGCGTAGTTGACCGGCGTGTCGACCCAGCCCGGGGCTATCGCGTTGCAGCGGATGCCCTGCTTGGCGTAGTCGAGGGCGATGCCCTTCGAGAGCATGACGATGGCGCCCTTCGAGGCCGCGTACACCGTGAGGAACGGCTCGGCGACGATGCCGTTCACCGAGCTCGTGTTGATCAGCGAGCCGCCGCCCCCGCGAAGCATGTGGGGGATGGCGTAGCGGCAGCCGTACATCGTGCCCTTGACATTGACGTCGAGCGTGCGGTCGATGACCTCGTCCGGGGCCTCGTGAAAGACGCCCGGCAGGTTGACGCCGGCGTTGTTGAAGACCACGTCGAGCCGGCCCCAGCGCGCGACCGTGCCGTCGGTGTAGGCGCACACCTGCTCGGCGGCGGCGATGTCGGCCTGCACGGCGACCGCCGCTTCGCCGATCTCGCGCGCCGTCGCCGCGACCGACGCGCCGTCGATGTCGACGCAGGTGACCCGGGCGCCCTCTTCGGCGAAACGGATGGCGGTGGCCTTGCCGATGCCCGACCCCGCACCCGTCACAATCGTCACCTTGCCGTCCAGGCGTCCGTTCATGGCAGCTCCCTCACTCTCGTTTCCGCTCGCGGTATCGTACTGTAGGCGGTGGCGGCGCGTCCGTTGGGACGGGGGCACGGAAGGCAGGCGCGGTGGAAGTCGGCGAGAGCACGGTCGACGGCGAGAACACGGTTGAGTTCGACGCGGTGATCTTCGATCTGGACGGCACGCTGGCCGACACCCTCGAAGACATCGCCGACGCCATGAACCGGGTGCTGCGCCGCCGGGCGCTCCCCGCCCACGACTACGGGTCGTACCGGCTGATGATCGGCAGGGGGCTGCGCAACCTGGTCGGCGAGGCGCTCCCTTCCGAGATGCGCTCCGAGGCGACGATCGCGGCGTGTCTCGAGCAGATGATGGCCGACTACGGGGAGCACTGTCTCGTCAGGACCCACCCGTACGACGGCATCGCCGAGCTCGTCGGCGCCCTGCGCGCCGACGGCGTTCGGCTGGCCGTGCTGTCAAACAAGGCCGACGAGCTCACCCAGCGCATCGTCGGCGCCCTGTTCGCGGCGGGCACGTTCGACATGGTCGTCGGCGCCGGACCGGACCTGCCGCTCAAGCCCGATCCCGCGGCGGCGCTACTCATCGCCGAGAGGCTCGGCGCGCCGCCGGCACGGATCGCCTACGTCGGCGACTCGGGGGTCGACATGCGCACCGCCACCGCCGCGGGCATGGCGGCCGTCGGCGTGTCGTGGGGCTTCCGATCAAAGGCTGAGCTGGTCGACAACGGTGCCCAGGCGCTGCTCGACCATCCGCTCGAGCTCCTCGCGCGGCGCGGATGAGGTCCGCGGCCGCGGTTGGCGCAAGCTAGGCGAGCGCGCCGGCCTCGCGCAGGAGGTCGAGGAACGCCGGCATGAGCGCCGGGTCGGCGGCGACCACGGCGGGCCCGCGTCCGTGCGCGGGCTTGGCGAAGACGACCTCGGCGCCGGCCTCGCGGGCGATGAGGCCGCCGGCGGCGTAGTCCCAGGGCGAGAGGTCGAGCTCCCAGTAGGCGTCGAGGTGGCCGGCGGCGATGTGGCAGAGGTCGAGCGCCGCCGAGCCGCCGCGGCGGATGTCGCGCACGCGGCCCAGCACCAGCGCCGCGCTCGCCCCCTGGCGGGCGCGCTGGGCCGCCTCGTACGAGAAGCCGGTCGCCACCAGGGCCTGAGAGAGGTCGGTCTGCCGGCGGGCGTGGAGCGGCTCATCATCGCCGGTCGCCCCGAAGCCGCTGATCGCCTGGTACAGGCGACCGGCGCTCGAGTCGAAGACGACGCCGAGCATGGGCCGCTCCTCGATCTCGACGGCGATGGACACCGCGTAGGCCGGATAGCCGTAGACGTAGTTGGTCGTGCCGTCGAGCGGGTCGATCACCCAGCGCACGCCGCTCGCGCCCCGGCTCTGCGTGCCCTCCTCGCCCAGCAGGCCGTCGTCGGGTCGCAGCTCGCGCAGGCGATTCACGATCAGGCCCTCCGACTCCTTGTCGACCTGGCTCACGAGGTCGGTGGGCGACGACTTCGTCTGGGTGTGCAAGGCTTGGCGGCGGCCTTCGCTGTGGGCCCGTCCGGCGTCGCGGGCCAGGTCGACCGCGAGCGCGAGCAGCTCCCGCAGGTGCGGCGGGGCGGACACCCAGCGGCTCGCTGGCGTGACCTGGCCCGGGTCGGAGCTCGATCCTGCCGTGCGTTCGTCGTTCATCGGGGCCGCCTTCGAAAAGGTTTTCGTGCGTTGCGGGCGGTGGTAGTCTAGCGGTCGTTCCGGCAATCTTGAAATGAAGCTCGGACGACAGTCGCGCGAGAGCTCGCGGCGCGCCAGCGGCGCGCCGGGCGAGCGCCGAAGGGGCAAGGCGAGCAGGTCCGCCGAATCTCTCAGGCCAACGGAGCGCGGCCCGACGAGCCCCTGGAGCGCGTGAGCGTCTGTGCGCGAGCGCACCCGGCGACAGGGTCCCCCATGGTGGCCTGTCGCGTGACCCAAACGAGGTGACGGGTGACGAACGCTTGCGTGGCGCGCCGCGCCGCATCGTCCTCCCCCGCCGCCCCCGACAGCGCAGGAGGAACCATGCCCGACGAGAGCTACCCCGAGGAGCTCAAGTACTTCAAGGAGCACGACTGGGTCCGGGTCGAGGGCGGCGAGGCGACGTTCGGGGTCACCTGGTGGGCGCAGGACCAGCTCGGCGACATGGTTTACGCGAGTCTGCCCGACATCGGCGCGGCGGTGACCGCGGGCCAGCCCTACGGCGAGCTCGAGTCGGTCAAGTCGGTCGCCGAGATCTACGCGCCGGTGGGTGGCGAGGTCGTGGCCGCGAACGCCGCCCTCGCGGCCGATCCCGCGCTCGTCAACGCCGACCCGTACGGTCGCGGCTGGCTGATCCGCGTGCGCCTGTCCGAGCCGTCCGAGCTCGACGGTCTCATGGACGCCACCGCCTACCGTGAGTTCCTCGCCACGGCGGGAACCTAGGGCCGGGCCGACGCTGCGCCGCGGACGCGGGTGAGCCTGTGAGATACGTGCCCCATGCCGAGCAGGACGTGCGTGAGATGCTGGCGACGGTCGGCGCCGGCTCGCTCGACGACCTCTTCGCCGCCATCCCCGAAGAGGTGCGCTTCAGGGGTCGGCTGAACCTGCCCGGACCGGCCGCCGAAGCCGACGTCCTGCGCGAGCTCGCGGCCCTGGCGGGGCGCAACCGCTCCACCGACGAGCTCGTGTCGTTCCTGGGCGGCGGCATCTACGACACCTACGTGCCGGCCGTCGTCGACGCCGTCACGAGCCGCTCCGAGTTCCTGACGTCGTACACCCCCTATCAGGCCGAGCGCAGCCAGGGCCTGTTGCAGGCCATCTTCGAGTACCAGACGGCGATCTGCGAGCTGACCGGGCTCGACGTGAGCAACGCCTCAATGTACGACGGCGCCACGGCGCTGGCCGAGGCAGCGATCCTCGCCCTAGACCACGGCCGGCGCCCGGGTCGCAGGATCGTCGTCTCCGGCGCGGTCCACCCCGAGTACCTGCAGGTGCTGACGACCGAGACTCACGGCCTGGCGCCGGCGCCGGTGGTGGTGGCCGACGACGGCGGCGGTCGCACCAACACGGCGGCGCTGCGCGCCGCCGTCGACTCAGCGACCGCCGCCGTCGTCATCTCGCAGCCGAGCTTCTTCGGCGGCATCGTAGACGTCGCCGCCGTGGCCGGGATCGCCCACGACGCGGGCGCGCTGCTGATCGTCGTCGCCGACCCGCTCGCCCTCGGCATCCTGGCCTCGCCGGGCGAGGAAGGCGCCGACATCGCCGTCGGCGAGGGTCAGTCGCTCGGCAACTACCAGAACTTCGGCGGGCCGGGCTTCGGCTTCTTCGCGGCCCGCAAGGAGCTCACCCGGCGCCTGCCGGGCCGCATCGTCGGCGAGACGACCGACGGCGCCGGCAGGCGCGGCTTCGTGCTCACCCTGCAGACCCGCGAGCAGCACATCCGCCGCGAGAGCGCGACCTCGAACATCTGCTCAAACCACGCCCTGAACGCCCTGGCCGGCCTCGTCTACCTGTCGTGGCTCGGCAAGGAGGGCCTGCCGGCGCTGGGGCTACAGCTCGCCCGCGGCGCCGCCTACCTGCGCGAGCGGCTGCTGGAGGTGCCCGGCATCGAGTCCTACACCCGCGGCCCTGTGTTTCGCGAGTTCGCCGTCACGCTGCCGGTCGCGGCCGGCGACCTCGTGGCCGCGCTCGCCGGGCGCGGCTACCTCGCCGGCCTCGACCTGGGCCGCTTCCGGCCCGGCCTCGAGCACGTGCTGCTCCTCGCGGTGAGCGAGCGCCGTACGCGGGCCGAGATCGACGCCTTCGTCGACGAGGTGAGGGGTTACCTTGACTGACACGCAAGACCCCGTCGCGGCGCCGGGCGCTCCGCCGTCCGCCTCGCCGGCCGCCGTCCGCACGATCTTCGAGAAGTCGCGACCCGGACGCCGCGCCTCCAGCCTCCCCGCGGCCGGCCTGCCCGAGACCTCGCTCGACGAGCTGTTCCCCGGCGTCGCGCTGCGCCGCCTGCCGGCGCGCCTGCCCGAAGTCTCAGAAGTCGATCTCGTGCGCCACTTCACCGAGCTGTCGGCGCGCGACTACGGCGTCGAGAAGGGTCCCTATCCGCTGGGTTCGTGCACGATGAAGTACAACCCCAAGGTCAACGAGCGCATCGCGGCGCTGCCCGGCCTGCGCGGCCTGCACCCCTACGAACCCGAGGATCTCGTCCAGGGGGCGCTCGAGCTCATGGACACGCTGAGCCGCTGGCTCGCCGAGATCGCCGGTCTCGCCCGCGCGACGCTCCAGCCGGCGGCGGGCGCCCACGGCGAGCTCACCGGCCTGCTGCTGGTGCGGGCCTACCACGAAGACCGCGCGAGCGACCCGCACATCGTCCTCATCCCGGACACGGCCCACGGCACCAACCCGGCGTCGGTGGTGATGGCCGGCTACCGGCCGGTGACGCTGCCGAGCGACGCCCGCGGCGGCATCGACCTCGCCGCGGTGCGCGCATTCGTGGCCGAGCACGAGGGCGACATCGCCTGTCTCATGCTCACCAACCCCAACACGCTCGGTCTGTTCGAGACCGACATCGTCGAGGTCGCGAAGCTCGTGCACGATGCCGGCGGCCTGCTCTACTACGACGGCGCCAACTCCAACGCCGTGCTCGGTCGTTCGCGACCGGGCGACATGGGCTTCGACATCGTCCACTTCAACACCCACAAGACCTTCTCGACGCCGCACGGCGGCGGCGGGCCGGGGGCCGGCCCCGTCGTCGTGCGCGACATCCTCGAGCCGTACCTGCCGACGCCGGTGCTGCGCAACACGGGCGAGCGCCGCTACACTCTCGACTACGACCGGCCCCGGTCGATCGGCAAGGTGCGATCGTTTTACGGCAACTTCGGGGTACTCGTGCGGGCCTATGCCTACATCCGCGCTCTCGGTGCCGACGGCCTGCGCGAGGTGAGCGACGCCGCCGTGCTGAACTCGACCTACGTGATGACCGGCATCCGCGACCTGTTCGTCGTGCCCTACGATCGGCCGGTGATGCACGAGTTCGTGGTGTCGGCCGAGCCCCTGCGCGACCACGGCGTGCGCGCGCTCGACTTCGCCAAACGGCTGCTCGACTACGGCGTCCACCCACCGACGACCTACTTTCCGCTGATCGTCAAGGAAGCGCTGATGGTCGAACCGACCGAGACCGAGTCAAAGGAAGACCTCGACGCCTTCGTGGCCGCCGTGCGCGCCGTCGCCGGCGAGGCGCGCACCGACCCCGAGCTGCTGCGGACGGCGCCCCACACCATGCCGGTCGGGCGCCTCGACGAGGTCGCGGCCGCGCGCAACCCGGTGCTCAGGCAGCGGTTTCCGGGCGCCGGGTCGGCGGCGGCGCCGACGAAGTGAGCGGGGCGCCGAGCGCCGGCCGGTGTGATCGCTTCACCGGCAGCGACTGACATGAGCGGGGCACCGCCTGCGACCGGCACCGACTCGTCGAGCTACCGCCACTGCTCGCCCCGGGCGCCGAACAGATGGCCCGCGACGAACGGCTGCTCGACGAGTCGGCCGACGTCACCGTCAGGCGCTACCTGTGGTCGCCGCCGGCCGTCTCGCTCGGCAAGTTCCAGGAGCTCTCCGCCGCCGCCCGGGCCGGTCTCGCCGCCGCCGGGATCGACGTGGTGCGCCGGCCCAGCGGCGGCCGGCTGGTGCTGCACGGCGAGGGCTTCGAGTGGTCGTTCGCCGTGGCCGTGCCGGCCGGCCTGCTGCCCTGGGGAACGCACGCCGCCTACCGGGTCGTACGCGACGCCATGGCGGGCGCGCTGGCCGCCGCCGGCGTGGCGCCCGACCCGACCCGCGACGAGCCTTACACCCGCTCGGCGCTGTGCTTCTCGTCGGCCCTGCGGCACGACCTTCTGGTGGCCGGGGTCAAGGCGGTCGCGGTGGCCCAGGTGCGCCGCGGCGGCCGTCACCTCGTGCACGGCAGCGTGCTCGAACAGCGCCCGCCCGCGGATCTCGTGGCCGCCGTCGAGGCGGCCACCGGCGAGCCCTGGTGTGGCGACGGTCTCGCCGTCGCCGGCGTGACGCTCGATGGCGAGGCGCTGTGGCGGGGGTTCCTCTCGCGCCTCAAAGCGGCGCTTGCCGCCGTCCGGCGGGCTGAAGTGTGAGAGAGTGGTGCCTGTGGCGCGTGTGGCCCTATGGTCCGTCGGGCCGGAGTCCAGGCCTCAGGAGTGAGACACAGAGATGACCAAGAGGATCGTGATCCTGGGCGGTGGGCCGGCCGGCTACGTAGCGGCCCTGCGCGCGGCGCAACTCGGCGCGAGCGTCGCGCTCGTCGAGTCGCGCGAGATCGGCGGCACCTGCCTGAACCGGGGCTGCATCCCGACGAAGGCCATGGTCGCCGCGGCCGGGCGGCTGCGCCAGGCGCGCGACGCCGCCGGGTTCGGCATCCTGCTGGGCGAGCCGCGGGTCGACTTCGGCGCGCTCATGGCGCGTAAGGTCGCCGTGGTCGAGCAGCAGCGCAGCGGCGTGGGACATCTGCTCAAGGGCCGTAAGGTCGAGGTCGTCGCCGACCACGGGCACCTCATCGACGGCCACACGGTGCGCGTGACGGCCGCCGAGTCGGGCGCGGCCGGCGCGGCCGCCGGGTCCCGGGATCTGACCGGCGACGCCGTCATCCTGGCGACCGGCTCACGGCCGACCATGCTGCCCGTGTTCGACGTGGACGACCCGCGGGTGGTGACGAGCGATGAGCTGCTCGAGATCGACCGGCTGCCGGCCAGCCTGGCGATCGTCGGCGGCGGGGTGATCGGCTGCGAGTTCGCCTCGATCTTCGCGGAGCTCGGTACGCGGGTGACGATCATCGAGATGCTCGACCAGCTCCTGCCCGGTGAGGACCGCCGGGCGGCGGCCGCCCTGTCACAGGCGTTTCGCAAGGCCGGCATCGAGAGCCGCCTGAAGACCAGGGTCGAGGGCGTCGACGTGTCGTCCCCCGGTACCCCGTGGCCCTCGCGCTCGCCGACGGCTCGACGGTCGCCGCCGCGCTCGTCCTGGTGAGCGTCGGGCGCTCGCCGGTGAGCCGGGGCCTGGGTCTCGAGGAGGCCGGTGTCGAGCTCGACGAGCACGGGTTCGTCGTGACCGGCGACACCCAGCGCACGACGCTCGACGGCGTCTTTGCGGCCGGCGACGTCGCCGGACCGCCGTGGCCGGCCGACCGGGCCTACCGGCAGGGTGCGGCCGCGGCCGAGAACGCGGTGCTGGGCGGCCACGTCGCGGTCGACAGACGCTTCGTGCCCAACTGTATCTTCAGCCAGCCCGAAGTGGCGAGCTTCGGTGTGAGCGAAGCGGCGGCGAAGGCCGAGAACCTGCCCACCGCCGTGGCGCAGGTACGTTTCAACGGTAACTCTAAAGCAGTGATCGAGGGTGAAAGCGACGGCTACATCCGCATCATCGCCCGTGCCGACGACCGTCGCGTCATCGGCGCCAGCCTGGCCGGCCCCCACGTGACCGAGCTGGTGCACGAGCTCGTGGTGGCGGCCCAGTCCGGCCTCACCCTCGACGACGTCGCCGCGACGATCCACGCCCATCCCACCTTGGCGGAGGCGGTCGGCGAGGCCGCCCTGGGCGCCGTCGGCCGCGCCATGCACACGCTGTGAGCAGCCGCCCGGCTGCGCGTCCGCCTGCCCGACCCCGCCCCGTTTCGGGCCACGGCTTGGCTGCTCGACGAGCTCGACCTGCACACCGTCTGCCGCGAGGCACGCTGTCCCAACAAGGGCGAATGCTTCGCCGTCGGCACGGCGGCGTTCCTTATTCTGGGCGACGCCTGCACCCGCGCCTGCGGCTTCTGCGCCGTCGGAAGGTCGCCGGCGAGGGAGTCGCCGCCCGACGACGACGAGCCGCGCCGGGTGGCCGCGGCGGCGGCGCGACTCGGGCTGTCGCACGTGGTCGTGACCAGCGTCACCCGCGACGACCTGGCCGACGGCGGCGCCGGAGAGTACGCGGCGACGGTCGTGGCGATCCGCCAGGCGCTGCCCGAGGCCAACGTCGAGGTCCTGGTGCCCGACTTTCGCGGCCGCGGCGTCGACCTCGAGACGGTGCTCGCGGCCCGGCCCGACGTGCTCGACCATAATCTCGAGACCGTGCCCCGCCTGTACGGCGAGGTACGCCCGGGGGCCTCGTACCGGCGTTCCCTCGAGCTGCTGCGCGCCGCCGCGCAGCGCAAGGGCGCCGGCGCGCCCGCGCTCGTCAAGACCGGCCTCATGCTCGGCCTGGGCGAGACCGCGGACGAGGTCGGCGCCGTTCTCGCCGACTGCGCCGCGGCCGGCGTCGACCTCGTCACCGTGGGCCAGTACCTGTGTCCCGCCGCCGGCTGCCTGCCGGTCGTGCGCTACGTGCCCCCGGAGGAGTTCGCCGCGCTTCCGCCGCTGGGCGAGAGTCTCGGCCTGCGGGTCGCGGCCGGACCGTTCGTACGGTCCTCGTACCGGGCCGCCGGTCCTTTGCCGGCCGGTCCTGAAACCCCGGCGCGACCGCTGATCGCCGGCGTCCCGCGCGCCGTCCTTCTCGACGTCGACTTCACGGTGCTGCGGCCGGGCGACCTGTTCAGCGCCGCCGGCTACCGCGACGCCCGGGCCCGCTTTGGCCTGCGCCTCGACGTCGACCGCTGGGACGAAGCTGAGCGTCGCGCTTACGAGGCCGTCCGGGCGCGCCGCGCCGGACGCGGCAACGCCCACGACGACGGGGTCTACGAGACCATCGCCTACGCCATCGTCGCGGCCATGGGGGGCGACGGCCGGGCTCGGGTCGACCGCTGCGCCGCGGCCATCGTCGACGCCTGGAGCCGCTGCGAGAACTTCACCCTGTACGACGACGTCCGGCCGTGTCTGGCCCGCCTGCACGACGCCGGCCTCGTCGTCGGTCTCGTGCTCGAACACCAACCGCGACCTCTCGACGCAGGCGTGCTCGAGGTGTTCGACCTCGGCGAGCTGGTCGACGGTACGGTGACGAGCTCCCAGGTCGGCCTCTTCAAGCCGGCCCCCGAGATCTTCGCGGCGGCGCTCGCCGGCGTCGGCGCCGCCGCCGGCGAGGCGGTCATGGTCGGCGACTCCTACGGTGACGACGTCGCCGGCGCGCTCGCCGCGGGGCTGGCCGGTGCCGTGCTGCTCGACCGCGCCGGGCGGCGACCGCTCGCGCCCGGGCAGGTGGAGGAGGCCCCCGTCATCGGCTCGCTCAGCCGAGCTGCCGGCGCTGCTGGGCCTGCGGTGAGCCTCGCCGGTCGCGCGGTCAGCCCTTGGGGCTGAGCGCGTAGAGCGTGTGGTAGCCGTTCAAGTACAGGGTGCGGCGGTCGGCCGTCACCGGCGAGTACTTGCCGTCCGGGAAGCTCCACAGCACGTGCCCGCTTCTGGCGTCGAGGCCCCAGGTGCGCCCGACGAAGCTCGAGACGTAGACGATGCCGTCGAGGACGGTGGGCGAGCCCGAGACCGGTCCCCCGGCGTAGACGCCAGACGAGCTTGCCCGAGGCCGCGTTCAGGGCGTAGAAGTAGTCGTCGTAGCTGCCCTCGAAGACGAGGTTGCGCCAGACCGCCGGCGAGGAGTAGACATAACCGCCGGTGGTAAACGACCAGCGCAGGCCGCCGTTGCCCAGATCGAAGGCGTAGATGCCACCGCCGGTGCCCCCCAG
>CAWCWZ010000004.1:0-25639 GCA_963799395.1 uncultured Actinomycetes bacterium | reverse complement strand
GGACTAGCGCCTGACGGCGCAACCTGGCTCGAGAGTTGACGCCGCCGCCGTTCGCGACCACCATGAAGGGCAGCTCCTGACCCCATCGCCGACGCCACGGAGGCGCATCATGCCCGAAGGCTTGCTCAGCCCCACCCATCTGATCATCCTCTTTGCGATCCTGGTCCTCCTGTTCGGCGCCAAGAAGCTTCCGGAGCTGGGCAAGGGCATCGGCTCGGGCATCCGTGAGTTTCGCGGCGGGATCGCCGGCATCAACGACGAACCAACGGCGGAGCAACTGCCGGCGGCGGGAGAGACGGCCCCTCACCCCGCGGGCGACGCGCCGAAGGTGACGGACTAGCGCCTTCCCGCCGCGCCACCGGGGCCTGGGGTCTGCCCCGCGACCTGGCCGCGGAGCATCCCGACCATGCCCTGCGCCTTGGCGGCGGCCGCCTTGTGCATCGCGCCGATGGCAGTAGCAGCGCCGGTCAGGCCACGAAGATGAAGCGCACGAACACCGACGTCAGCAGCACGAGTGTCAGCGCCGACGCCGCGAGCAGTGCGAGCCGCGTGGCCCGAAGTCGTTCGGTCAGCAGGGCGAGCGCGAGGAACACGGGGAAGACCGCGAGTATGAATCGCGGCATCGAGTAGAGCGGCTGCAGCGGAGTCGGATAGGACAGGGGCGCCACGAGAGCGGCGAACCCGTAGACCAGGTACGCGAGCCTCAGCCGCCGGGCCGCCAGCACGAGCGCGCCAACGGCGACGACGAGTGTGACCAGGGCGAGAGCGTTCGGCAGCGCCACGCGAGCATAGTGTGACGACACCTGAAGGGTGCCGCCGGCCGCCGCGAAGGCCGCCGGCTGGCCGTGGTGCAAGAGGAGCGTCGCGATCCCCGAGGCTCCGCTGCGCAGCCCCCGGGAGAGGGTGACCCACGGCAGGGCGAAGCTCCTGTCCCAGTGGCGCTGCGCGCGACTGAAGGCCAGCCAATCTCCAAGTCTGACCTGGAGATAGGCCATCCACACGGCCAGCCCCGCCGGCACGAGAGCAAACCAGGCGGCATGGCGGTCGACGCGGCCCAGGCGCCAGTGGCGGGCGTCCATGTAGAAGACCGACATGGGGAGCAGCACCAGAATGCCGGTGTTGCGAGTGAGGGCGGCCAGGAACCCGGCGCAACCCGCCAGCAGCCACTGCTCGCGCCGCGCCCAGAACAAACACGCCACGACAAAGAACAGAAAGGCCGATTCCGTGTACACGGCCTGAAAGAAGAAGCTGGTCGGAAACAGGCTCGCGAAGATCACCGTCCACGCGGCCACGCGACGTTCGTAGTCGATGGCGACGAGGCGGTACAGCATGTACATGGCCGCTAGGTAGAAGGCCGACGACAAGGCGACGCCCGCGATGATGTAGCTATGCGCCGCAAGCGGCGTCAGCCAGCGTACGAGCAGCGGGTACAGTGGGAAGAACGCCGTGTAATCCAACCTGTGGTAGCCGACACGAGCGATTCTCACGTACCACTGCCCGTCCCAATTGGCCCACGAGTTGAGCACAGTGCCCAGCGTGCCGGGCAGCAGCTGGTCCCGGTTGTAGGTGAGCAGGCGCGCGTTGATGGCCGCCCCCGGCACGTGAGTGACGGTCAGGTATCCCACGAGAAAGAGCAGCATCCGGCTGCCGAGGATCACCGACCAGACGCTGAGCGGCGGCGACGATCGGGCGAGCTTCGAAACGCGGCCGCCTGGCACCAGTCGCGGACGCGAACGACGCCTCTCATTCGGCAGTCGCGGGGGAGTGACGGTCTCGTCTTCGGGCAGCGGTGTCGCCAATGCGCTCCTTGACGGTCGGCGCCGGTTCGCTCGCGGCAGTGTACCCCCCCCACGCGGGGGCGCACGTCGTCAAGACCGTTTGCTCGTGGTCGGCGTTCGAGCCTGTCAGTGACCACGATAGTACGCTTTCGAAAGCGCGGCCTCACCCCTTAGCATGGATCCCGAGCGATCCAGGGGGAGGGCCGAACGCCCTGACGCGCAGGACCTACATCGCCCGTCGCATGCTCGTTGCGATCATGCCGGTACTCGCCCTGGCAGGGTTGTTCTCCCACCACCTCGGGACGAGCGCCGCCGGTTCGGGGCGCGTCGCCCCGTCTGCGACGCTCGCCGCGAGCGCTGCCTCGACCCGTGCCGCGACGCTCGCCGCGAGCGCTGCCTCGACACTCGCCGCAACCAGGGCACGCGTCGCGATCGACTCCTTCGATCGCGCCTTCTACTTAGAGCGCAACGGCAAAGGGCACTTTGCCGAAACTGCCGGCGGCGCCCCGGCCAAGTTCTGGAAACAGGCCGAGATGATGGAAGCGGTCGAGGATGCCTACGAGCGCTCGGGCAACCCGACCTACAGGCGCATGATCCGGCAGCTTCACGCCGGGGTCATCGCCCGGTACGGCAAGAACTGGCTGCGCGATCCCTACAACGACGACATCATGTGGATGGTCGTGGCCTTCCTGCGAGCCTACGAGCTTACCGGAGACACCTCGTTCAGGACCCAGGCCAAGTGGCACTTCGATCGGGTCTATGCGCGAGCCCGGAGTACCGATTTCGGCGGCGGCCTGTGGTGGACGACGAGCCGCCAGGAGAAGAATGCCTGCGTGACCGGGCCTTCGGCGATTGCGGCGTCTCTGCTGTTTCAGGCCCTTGGCGATCGGTCGTACCTGAGCAAGGCGACCACCCTGTTCGCCTGGCTCGACTCGACCCTCTACGATCCTGCCAGCGGCGCCGTGTACGACCATGTGTGCCGGGCTTCGGCCGGCGGCCCCACGCTGACCGATCGCTCGACGTACACCTACAACCAGGGCACCTTCGTCGGGGCTGCCGACCTCCTCTACCAGGAGACCGGCCGGGTCGCCTACTACGACGAAGCCCTGGCTGCCCTGCGGTTCACGCAGGCCGACATGACGGTCGGCGGTGGCATCCTCAAGAGCGAGGGCTCCGGTGGCGACGGAGGCGGCTTCAAGGGCATCTTCGTGAGATGGGCGACCCGTTTCACAAAGGACAACGGCATCACGGCGTTCAACAGGTGGTTCGATCGCAACGCGGACGCGGCCTGGGCGCACCGCAACCGGCGGAATCTGACCGGAGAGAACTGGTCGATCCCGACGCGCCGCAAGCTGCTTCACTCGTTCGACTGCTCGTCCGCCGTGGCGATGATGCAGGACCGGCCGTAGGATCCGGTTCGGGGGTCGCCCTCGCAGCGTCCGGCCCCGAGCCGTGCCCGCCTAGCCCGGCCCCAGGGCCTGAGCGCGTGAAGCGTGTGGCAGCCGTGCAGGGCCCTTGGGGCTGAGCGCGTAGAGCGTGTGGTAGCCGTTCAAGTACAGGGTGCGGCGGTCGGCCGTCACCGGCGAGTACTTGCCGTCCGGGAAGCTCCACAGCACGTGCCCGCTTCTGGCGTCGAGGCCCCAGGTGCGCCCGACGAAGCTCGAGACGTAGACGATGCCGTCGAGGACGGTGGGCGAGCCCGAGACCGGTCCCCCGGCGTAGAAGCGCCAGACGAGCTTGCCCGAGGCCGCGTTCAGGGCGTAGAAGTAGTCGTCGTAGCTGCCCTCGAAGACGAGGTTGCGCCAGACCGCCGGCGAGGAGTAGACATAACCGCCGGTGGTAAACGACCAGCGCAGGCCGCCGTTGCCCAGATCGAAGGCGTAGATGCCACCGCCGGTGCCCCCCAGGTAGGCCGTGTCGTAGGCCAGGGCGGGGGTCGCGTAGAACTGGTTCGAGGAGAGCAGCCCGCCGGTCGCCCGCCGCCACAGCAGGCTGCCGTCGTAGGCCAGGCAGTAGACGGCGCCGTCGTAGGAGCCGACCACGAAGTGGCCGTCAAGCTCGGCCACCGAGCCCTTGACCGGTCCGCCGGTGGCGTAGCGCCAGACGATGCGGTGGCTCCTGACCCCGACCGCGTAGATGTGGTCGTCGAGCGAGCCGAAGAAGAGGCGGCCGTGCCACACCAGAGGCGAGGACTCGATGGCGCCCAGGCCGCTGATCTGCCAGAGCAGCCGTCCCGTCCGGCGGTCGAGGGCCACGAGGCGGCCGCCGATCGAGCCGGCGTAGACCGCCTGGCCGGCGACCGCCGGCGTCGAGGCCGACTTGGCGTGCAGGTTGAAGCGCCAGCGCAGGTGGCTGGTGGCGGCGTCGAGGCAGTAGACGTAGCCGTGCTCGGTGGAGAAGTAGAGCGAGTCCCGGAAGATCGAGGGCGGGAACTCGAGCAGGTCGTGGGCCCGGAAGCGCCACTTCACCCGGTAGGGGGGGCGCAGGCCGATGGCCGGGTTGAAGCGGGTGCGGGCGGCATCGTAGCCGTAGGTCGGCCAGTTGCCGAGGGCGAGCTGGGCGGCGACGCTCGACGGCGAGGGCGACGGCGCCTGGGTGAGCTGCTGCGTCGGAAACGGCGTCGCCTTGGGACCGCTGCTGCGGCCCACGATCGACGAAGCCGACGGCCACGATGCCGCCGACCACGACCAGAGCCGCGATGATATCGATGACGAGGAATCTACGGTGCACGGGGCTCTAGTCTACCTGTATCGGGCGGATCGGAAGCATGCGGGTCACGCCGACGTTGCCGGTCGTATATCGTAGGACCATGACCGAGAAGATCAGACTGACGCAGTATTCCGCCAAAAGCGGTTGAGCGTCGAAGATGGGTCCGTGCGACCTGGACGCCATGCTCGCAAGGCTGCCGCGCGCCACTCCTGAGTTCGCGCGCCTGCTCGACACGCGCGACGACGCGGCGGTGTTCGACCTGGGCGACGGCCGCTGCCTCGTGCAGACGGTCGACTTCTTCACGCCCATCGTCGACAGCGGCTACTGGTTCGGGCAGATCGCCGCCGCCAACGCGCTCTCCGACGTGTACGCCATGGGCGCCGCGCCGATCACCGCCCTCAACCTGCTCGCCTGGCCGGCGGGTCTCAGTCCCGAGACGCTCGCCGAGGTGCTGCGCGGCGGCGCCGAGAAGGTGACCGAGGCCGGCGCCGCCCTCGCCGGCGGGCACTCCATCGACGACGCCGAGCCCAAATACGGCCTGGCCGTCACCGGTATCGCCGCCAGAGACGAGATCGTCTACAACGGCGGCGCTCGTGCCGGCGACCGGCTCGTGCTGACCAAGCGGCTCGGCATCGGCGTGCTGGCCACCGCCCTCAAGCGCGGGCCTGCTCGGCGAAGACGACATGATGCCGGCGATCGAAGAGGCGGCGGCGCTGAACAGCGCCGCCGCGACAGCCATGAAGGCGGCCGGCGCGCACGCCTGCACCGACGTGACCGGCTTTGGGCTGCTCGGCCATCTGCGCGAGATGCTCGAGGCGAGCGGGGCCGCGGCCGAGGTGTTCGTCGAAGACGTGCCGGTGCGCGCCGAGGTGCACCATCTCATCGCCGACGAGGTCTACGCCGGCGGCCTGCGCGCCAACCGCGACTATCTGCGGCCGCACGTCACCGGCCGGGCGCTCGACGAGCCGGCCACGCTCGCCCTGGTCGACCCGCAGACCTCCGGGGGGCTGCTCGTCGCGGTGGCGCCCGAGAGCCTCGAGCGGCTGCTCGCCGGGCTCACTGAGCGCGGCGCCCGCGGCTGGACGATCGGCCAGGTGGTGCACGGTCCGGTCGGCGAGATGGCCCTGCTGTGAGCGTGTCGCGCCGGCCCGAGGCCGGGACCGGGGTCGGCGGCGGCGCCGGGGGGCGCGGAGAGCCGCTGCGCGGCCTGGCCGCCGTCGATCAGGTGCTGCGCGAACCGGCGGTCGCGGCGCTCACCGAGACCTACCCGCGCGAGGTGGTCGTCGAGGCGGTGCGTACCGTCATCGAGCGTCTGCGGCGCGAGATCCTCGAGGGCGGGCGAGAGGGCGACGCCGCCGCCCTCTCGCCCGCCGACCTCGCGCCGTGGGTGGCGAAGATGGTCGACGCCGCCGTCTCGCCGTCGCTGCGGCGCGTGATCAACGCCACCGGCGTCGTCGCTCACACCAACCTCGGCCGGTCGCTGCTGCCGGCCGAGTCCCTCGCCGCGGTGGCCACGGCGGCCGGCTCGTACACCGACCTCGAGATCGACCTGACGACGGGCGAGCGCGCCACGCGGCAACGCCACGTCCGCGACGCGCTCTGCGCCCTGACCGGCGCCGCCGACGCCCTGGTGGTCAACAACAACGCCGCCGCCGTGCTGCTGGCGCTGGCCGCCACCTGCCGCGACGGCGAGGTGATCGTCTCGCGCGGCGAGCTCGTCGAGATCGGCGACGGTTTTCGCATTCCCGACATCCTCGCCGAAAGCGGCGCCCGGCTTGATCGAGGTCGGGGCCACGAACCGCACCTACCTGCGCGACGTCGAACGGGCCTGGACCGAGCGCACCCGGGCGGTGCTGCGCGTGCACACCAGCAACTACCGGATCGTGGGTTTCACGGCCCAGCCGGCCATCGCCGAGCTCGTGAGCTTTGCCCACGAGCGCGGCGCGCTCGTCATCGACGACCTCGGCAGCGGCGCGCTGGCCGACCTGCCGCTGTTCGCCGAAGAGCCCTCGGCGCGCGTGTCGCTGCGCCTCGGCGTCGACCTCGTGACCTTCAGCGGCGACAAGCTGCTGGGAGGGCCGCAGGCGGGTCTCGCGCTCGGCTCGAGCGAGGTGGTCGCCCGCCTGCGGACGCACCCGCTGGCGCGCGCGGTGCGCATCGACAAGCTCAACCTGGCGGCGCTCGACGCGCTGCTGCGCCTCTACCTCGACCCGGCGCGGGTGGTCGAGCGTGTGCCCACGCTGGCGCTGCTCGCCCAGTCGCGCGAGGCGCTCGACGAACGCGCGGCCCGCCTGCTGCGAGGCGATCGGCGCCGGCGAGGTCGTCGGCTCGGTCGCGCGCGCCGGCGCCGGGAGCGCTGCCGGTGGCCGAGGTCGAAAGCGCCGCCGTCGCCCTCCCGCAGGGCGCGGAGGGCGCCGACGAGCTCGCCGGCCGGCTGCGCCGCGGCTCGCCGGCGGTGCTCGGTCACCTCCACGACGGCCGGCTGCTGCTCGACGTGCTGGCGGTCGGCGATCACGAGATCGCCGACCTCGCCGCGGCCGTGCGCGCGGCGCTCGCCCCGGCCTGAGCCGCGCCATGTCCGACCTGCCGCTCACCGTGGGCACCGCCGGCCACATCGATCACGGCAAGACGGCGCTCATCACCCGCCTGACGGGCACCAACACCGACCGCCTGCGCGAGGAGCGCGAGCGGGGCATCTCGATCGAGCTGGGCTACGCCGAGCTCGAGCTGCCCGGCGGCCGGCGCGTCAGCGTGGTCGACGTGCCCGGCCACGAGCGCTTCGTGCGCACCATGGTGGCCGGCGCCACCGGGATCGACCTGTTCCTGCTCGTGGTCGCCGCCGACGACGGCGTCATGCCGCAGACCGTCGAGCACCTTGCCGTCATCGAGCTGCTGGGCGTCGAGCGCGGCGTCGTGGCGCTCACCAAGGCCGACCTGGTCGACGACGAGCTGCTCGAGATGGCCCGCGCCGACGTCGTCCGCTTTCTCGAGAGCACGCCGTTCGCCGGCACGCCGATCGTCACGGTCAGCGCCCGCGACGGCCGCGGCCTGCCGGAGCTGCTCGACGCTCTGGCCCGGGTGGCCGCGAGGTCGCTGGCGAGCGTCGCGAGGGCCCGGTCCGGCTGCCGGTCGACCGCGTGTTCGCCGTCAGGGGCTTCGGCACCGTGGTGACCGGCACGCTCTGGCGCGGCGCCGTCGGCGCCGGCGACCGTCTGATCGTGCAGCCCGGGGGCCGGGCGGTGACGGTGCGCGGCGTGCAGATGCACGACCGGCCGGTCGAGTCGGCGCCGGCCGGCCGGCGCGTCGCCCTGAGCCTGCGCGGCGCCGACCGGGCGACGCTCGAACGCGGCGCCTTTCTCGTCGGTCCCCAGGCCGCGGCGGCTTTCCCGCCGGTGCGGTCGTTCGCCGCCTCGGTGCGGCTCGTCGGCGCCGCGCGGCCGCTCAAGACGGGGGAGCGCGTGCGCCTGCATCACGGCACGGCGCAGCACGTGGCGCACCTTTCGTTTCTGGATCGTCGCGAGCTGGCGCCGGGCGCGGCGGCGGTCGCGATCGTGCGGCTCGACGGCGGCCCGGCCGCCGTCGAGCCGCACGATCGCTTCATCCTGCGCTCGCTGTCGCCGGGGCAGACCATCGGCGGCGGGATCGTGCTGGACGCCCTGCCGCGGCGCTGGCGCGACCGCGGCGCCCAGCTCGCCTTTCTGAACGCGGTCGCCGCCGGCGACGTCGCGCAGGCGTGCCTTCTGGCGGTGGCCGACCGCGCAGCGACCGGTCTCGCGGCCGCCGACCTCATCGCAGCCGACATCGACGTCGCCCTGGCGTCGCGCACGCTGGAGGCGCTGGCCCGCTCCGGCGACGTGGAGACCATCGGCGCGGGCGCACCGCGCCGCGGCGCGGGGGCGCCACCGCCGCCCGGCGGCACCCGGTCCGCTGTCGAGGAGCGGCGCTGGTTTGCCGCGGGCACGATCGCGGCGGTCGAGAGCGATGTCGCGGCGCTGCTCGCGCGCCGCGCCGCGGAGCGCCCCGAGAACCCGTTCGTGCCGCTCGCCGAGATCGCCGCCGCGGTGCCCCGGTTCCCGTCCGCCGCCCTGGCGGTCGTCGCGGCGCGTCTGGTCGGCCGGGGCGAGCTCGCGGAGCGCGACGGCGGCTACGCTCTCGCCGGCGCGGGCGACGCGCTCGCGCCGGCCCACGAAGCCCTCGCCGCCAGGGTCGGCGAGCGCCTCGCGGCGGCGCGCTTCGCGCCGCCCACGCTCGCCTCACTCGAGGAGGAGCTTGCCGCCGACAAGCGCGATCTGGTGGCGGTCCTCGAAGCGCTGACCCGGCGCGGTGCGGCGGTGCGGGTCGATCGCGACCTGTGGTTCGACCGGGCGGCGGTCGACGAGGCGCGCGAGCGCCTCGAAGAGGCGCTCGCGCGCCTCTCCCAGATCAGCTTGGCCGAGTACCGCGACGCGCTCGCCACGGGTCGGCGTCACGCCCAGGCGCTGCTCGAGCTGTTCGACAAGCAGGGTCTCACGCGGCGCCGTGGCGAGGTGCGGGTGCTGCGCGAGCGGCGCTGAGAGGATCGGAAGGAGCCGGGCCTTGGCCCGCGCCGGCGGGCGGTCCGGAGGTGAGGGAGGTCCGCTAGAAGGCGGCCGGCGTCAAGGCCGGCCGACGCCGAAGAAGTCGCCGCTGAAGGCCGAGTCGTAGCGCACGTCGACGCCGGTGTAGGGCGCGTCGATCATGGAGCCGCCGCCGACGTAGATGCCGACGTGGTGGATGGTGCCGGCCGAGGAGCCGAAGAAGACGAGGTCGCCGGGCTGCGCGGCGCTCTGGGCGACCGGCGTGCAGTCGCCGTACTGCATGGCTGCGTTGTGCGGCAGTGAGATGCCGACCTGGGCGTAGCAGTACATGACCAGGCCCGAGCAGTCGAAGCCCGCCGGGCTGGCGCCGCCCCACACGTAGGGGACACCGAGGTACTGCTGGGCGATGGCCACGACCGAGCCGTGGGCGCCGGCCGTCGAGGTCGTGCCGCCGCCACCGCCTCCGTCGCCGGACTGACCCTGCTGCGGTGCGGCCTGCGCGGCGGCCCTTTCGGCGGCGGCCGCACGTTCGGCGGCGAGCTTGGCGGCCCTGGCCGCGGCGGCCTGCATCTGGGCGATCTGCTTCTTGACGCCGGCCAGCATCGTCTGCTGGGTCTGGAGGTCGGTTTCGACCTGGTGCTTGGTGGCGGCGCGCTGGGCTACCAGAGCGGCGGCCTGCTTGCCCTCGGCGAGCAGCTCGACCCGGCGCTGCCCGATCTGGTTCTTGAGGGCCGAGATCGTGCTGACCGTGGCGCTGTTGTTCTGGCCGACCTGGCGCATGGCGGTGACCTCGGTGACGAGGTCGTTGAAGCTGCGGGTGGAGAGCAGCACGTCGAGCACGTCGGCCTTGTTCTGCTTGTACATCGACACGACGTTCTGCGTGAGCTGCTGACGGGCGACCAGCAGGTTGTAGCGGGCGACGATCAACTGCTGCTCGTTGGTGCGGATCTTGCCCTGGACGATGTTGAGCTTCCAGGTGGCGCCGTCGTAGGCCTCGACGGCGATCTCCAGCTTGGTGTTGAGGGCCGAGACCTCGCCGGCGATGCGCTTGGCCTGATCCTTCTTCTGGGCGATGGTCGGCGCCCGAGGCAAGCTGCGGTACGAGGGCCGAGAGGAGCAGCGTCGCGAGAAGGAGCGAGAGGGTTGGGATGAGTCGCCTGCGGTGCATGCCGTCGCCTCCTTTCGGGACTCACGATCGGTGCCACGAGTCCCTGAGGTGCGCGCGTAACGTCGTGCGCTTCGTTAAAGCCTTCGGGCCTGCCCCCGTACCGGGGCACGAGCTCGGGGACCCTACCATAGTGCTTGTGACTCGTTCAACCTGACCGGTCGGTCGCGTCCTGGCTTCGCATCGGCTTGCGGCCGCCGGTCCTTGAGTCGCGCGAACGGCCGGGCTTGCGCTCGGCCGGTCGCCTTTCGTCTCTGAAAGGTTAAGTTCGCGTCGGCGCCCGGCTCACCTTCACCGGAGGCAGAGGGGAGCGACGGGCGGTGCCGGTCGGGCGGGCGGCGCCGTGGGGGGCGGTGCCGGTCTGGGCGGGCGGTGCCGGTCAGGCCTGCGCCGTCGAGCGCAGGAGTGTCCTGCCTCGGCGCCGCCGCTCTCGTGGCGGGCTCGGCGAGCAGGTGATAGCTTGGCGGCGGCGCGAGACGCGTGCCACACGGAAGCGAAGCCGACGAGAAGGGGGCACCGCTCATGGAGCGCAGAGGACGACTGGCCGGAAAGGTGGCCCTCATCACGGGGGTGGCCAAGCAGGACGGCATCGGCTTCGCGACGGCGCAGGTGTTCGCCGGCGAGGAGGCCGTCGGCCTCGCCGTGGTGGACATCGCCGACGCCGTACATGACTGTCCCGCGCGGCTCGGAGGCCCGTGCACCAGCCACACGGCCGACCTGACCAAGGCCGCCGACGTGCAGCGGGTCGTCGACGAGGCGCTGGCGGCGCACGGCCGCATCGACGTCCTCGTGAACAATGCCGGCATGGTCATCTACGGCCAGGACGAGGACTTCGGTTCTTTTCAGGACCTGACCGAGAGCCAGTGGGACTTCGGCATCGCCATCAACCTGAAGAGCCAGTTCCTGGTGACCCGGGCGGTCGTGCCGCACATGATCGAGCGCGGCTACGGGCGCATCGTCAATGTGTCGTCGGTGACCGGCCCAGTGGTCGCCAACCCCCAGGAGTCCGCCTACTGCGCCGCCAAAGCCGGCGTGCTGGGCATGACCCGCGGCCTGGCGCTCGACGTCGCCGCCCACGGCATCACCGTGAACGCGGTCGGGCCGGGCTGGGTGGCGAGCGGCTCGCAGGCCGAAGGCGAGGACGTCGGGGGCGAGAACACACCGCTCAAGCGCTCCGGGCGCCCCGACGAGATCGCCAGGCTGATCTGCTTTCTCGCCTCCGACGACGCGAGCTACATCACCGGACAGCTCGTGGTGATCGACGGCGGCAACACGATCCAGGAGTACAAGGGCCCGAGCGAGCTGTACTACTAGGTCGGCGCCGCCGGTGGCCCGGTGTAAGCTACCGGCGTCCGGCAGAGCGTCTTGTACCCGGGCCGCCCGGGCAGGCGCGCCGAGGGCCGCGTGACGGGCGGTCACCGAAGGGGGGTGCCATGGCCGCGGAACACGAGAACAGGGTCGTCCTGATCACGGGTGCGGCGGGGGGCATCGGCAAGGCCGTCGCCCGCCGCTTTCTCGAGGGCGGGGCACAGGTCTTCGTCGCCGACCTGCGCGCCGACCTGCTGGCCGACGCGGTCGGCGAGCTCGGCGCGGCCCCCGGCGCCACGATCTACCCGATCGAGGCCGACGTCACGGTGGTGCGCGACTGCGAGCGCATGGTGGCGGTGACGGTCGCCGGAGCCGGCCGTCTCGACGTGCTCGTCAACTGCGCCGGACTCTGGGTCGAGGGTCCAAGCGACACCATGACCGAAGCCGACTGGGACCGCGTCGTCTCGGTCAACCTCAAGGGCACGTTCTTCTGCTGCCGCTACGCCATCCCCGAGCTGCGCAAGACACAGGGCTGTATCGTCAACCTGTCCTCGGACGCCGGTGTGGTCGGCACGCCCGAGACGGCGATCTACACGGCCTCCAAGGGCGGCGTGAGCCTGCTCACCAAGTCGCTGGCGCTCGAGCTCGCCCCCGACCTCGTGCGCGTCAACGCCGTCTGCCCCGCCGACGTCATGTCGCCCATGCTGCGCTACCAGGCCGACACGTACGGCGGCGGCGACCCCGAAGGCTACTTCAAACGCCTGCTGGGCAGCTACGCGCAGGGCGAGCGGGCGCGGTTCATCCGGCCCGACGAGGTGGCCGAGCTCGTCTGCTACCTGGCGGGCGAGAAGGCGGCGCCGATCACCGGCGCCCTGGTGTCGATCGACTTCGGAACGAGTGCGGGCTACGGCTACGCCTGACCGCCCCTGACCACCCGTCAAGACTGCAGGAAGGAAAGCGAGCGTCCCAGATGGCAGACAGACCCTTCGTCCACCCGTACATCCCCAACGCGGTGCCGGCCACCAAAGCGGCCATGCTGCGCGAGCTCGGGCTCGACAGCGTCGAGGAGATCTACGCCGAGATCCCCGACCGGCTGCGCTTCAAGGGACGGCTCGACATCCCCGAGCCGATCCTCGCGGAGTGCGACCTGCGGCGCCACGTCAAGGGCCTGCTCGACCGCAACACGAGCTGCGAGGACAACCTCAACTTCTGCGGCGCCGGCTGCTGGCAGCACTCGGTGCCGGCGGTCGTCGACGAGGTCATCAACCGGGCCGAGTTCCTGTCGGCCTACTGCGGCGGCAGCTACTCCGACCTCGGCAAGTACCAGGCGCGCTTCGAGTTCAACAGCCAGCTCGGCGAGCTGCTCGACCTGGACGGCGTGGCCAACCCCATCTACGACTGGGGCGACGTGGCCGGACGCAGCTTCCGTATGGCGCAGCGCATCACCGGCCGCTCGCGGGTGCTCGTCCCGCGGACGATGAGCCCCATGCGTCTGGCCGAGGCGCGCACGCTCTGCCAGCCCGAGGTCATGCCCTCGCACGTGGCCATCGAGCAGGTGGACTACGAGCCGGCGACGGGACGTCTCGACCTGGCCGACCTGCGGGTGAAGATCTCCGACGACGTGGCCGCCGTGTACTGGGAGAATCCGGGCTACCTGGGCACGATCGAAGACCAGGGCGCCGAGATCGTGGGCATCGCTCACGAGCATGGCGCCCTCGCCATCGCCGGCGTCGACCCCATCACGCTGGGCGTCCTCGCGCCGCCCGGCGCGCTCGGCGCCGACATCGCCTGCGGCGACATCCAGTGCCTGGGCATGCACATGCACGCCGGCGCCGGCTGCTCGGGCTTCATCGCCTTCCGCGACGACGACCCGGTGTTCGCCCAGGAGTGCCCGCTCGAGCTCTACACGCTCGTGAAGACCGAGACGCCGGGCGAGTGGCAGGTGGCCGAGGCGCTGCCCGACCGCACCTCGTACGGCGCCCGCGACCAGGGCAAGGACTGGGTCGGCACCGCCTCGGGCCTGTGGACCATCGCGGCCGCCGTCTACATGACGGTCATGGGGCCGCGGGGCTTCCGCGAGCTGGGTGAGACCTGCATCGCCCGCTCGCACTACGCCGCCCGGCGCCTGTCGGCGCTGCCGGGGGTCGAGGTGAAGCTCTCGCCGGCCTTCTTCAAGGAGTTCGTCGTGAACTTCGACGGCGCCCGCAAGACGGTGGCCGAGGTCAACGAGCGGCTGCTCGCGCACGCCATCTTCGGCGGCAAGGACCTGTCGGCCGAGTTTCCCGAGCTGGGCCAGAGCGCCCTGTACTGCGTCACCGAGTATCACACCGAGGCCGACATCGTCGAGCTCGCCGTCGCCCTCAAGGAGGTGCTCTCATGAGCGCGCGCGCAAGCGACGACGTCCAGGCCGAGCTCGCCCGCCTCGGCAAGCTGCGCCGCGACGGCGGCGCCCTGCGCGACTACCGGGCGCCGCGCTGGAACGAGCCCCTGATCATGGAGCAGAGCGTGCCCGGCGAGCGCGGCCTGCTGGTGCCGCGCCCCGGGGACGAGGTCGCGGCCGAGGTCGGCGACCCGCTGCAGTACGTGCCGGCGGCCATGCGGCGGGCGGCCGCGCCCGACCTGCCCGAGATCTCCCAGCACCAGGCGCTGCGTCACTACCTGCGGCTCTCGCAGATGACGCTGGGCATGGACCTGGGCTCCGACATCTCCGAGGGCACCTGCACCATGAAGTACAGCCCCAAGGTGCACGAGGAGCTCGTGCGTTACCACAAGCACGCCGAGCTGCACCCCTGGCAGGACGAGAAGACCCTGCAGGGCCTCCTGCAGATCGTCTACGACTGCGGTGAGTACCTGAAGGCCATCTCCGGCATGCAGGCGATCACCCTGCAGCCCGGCGGCGGCTCGCACGCCGTCTACACCAACGCCTGCGTTATGCGCGCCTATTTCGCCGCCCGCGGCGAGCTCGGCCAGCGCGACGAGATGATCACCACGATCTTCTCGCACCCCTGCGACGCGGCAACGCCGGCGGTGGCCGGCTTCAAGGTCATCACGGTCATGCCCGACGAGAACGGCTACCCCGACCTCGAGGCCTTCAAGGCGGCCGTCAGCGAGCGCACCGTGGGTTGCATGATCACGAACCCCGAGGACACCGGCATCTACAACCCGCAGATCGACAAGTACGTCGAGGTGCTCCACAAGGCCGGCGCCCTGGCCTTTACCGACCAGGCCAACGCCAACGGCATCCTCGGCGCAGCGAGGGCCCGCGACGCGGGCTTCGACGCCTGCCACTTCAACCTTCACAAGACGTTCTCGAGCCCGCACGGCTGCGAGGGTCCCGCGACCGGCGCCTACCTCACCTCCGACACGCTCGCCCCCTACCTGCCGGTGCCGCTGGTCGAAAAGACGGGCGAGACCTACCACCTCGACTACGACCGGCCCGAGTCGATCGGCCACGTGCGCGGCTTTCTGGGCAACTGGATGGGCGTGCTGCGCGCCTACGCCTGGATCCGCAACCTGGGTCCCGACGGCCTGCGCGAGGTCGCCGAGATCAGCGTGCTCAACAACAACTACCTCGACCGCCTGCTGATGGGCGTGCGCGGCGTGAGCCGGCCCTACGCCGAAGGCCACCGGCGGCTCGACCAGGTGCGCTACAGCCTCGAGACGCTCAAGGAGGAGACGGGCGTCGGCACCGAAGACGTGCGCGACCGCATGGTCGACTTCGGCATCCAGAGCTACTGGATGAGCCACCATCCCTGGGTCGTGCCCGAGCCGTTCACACCCGAGCCCTGCGAGACCTATTCCAGGGCCGACCTCGACGAATGGGCGGCCGTCGTGAAGAAGGCGAGCGACGAGGCCTACGCCGACGCCGCCTTCGTCAAGTCGTCGCCGCACGACTCCAGCTCGGGCCGCATGACCGGACTCGACGCCCTCGAGGATCCGCAGCAGTGGGCCTTCACCTGGCGGGCATACAGACGCAAGAACGCTCAAGCTGGGTAAGCTGTTCGCCGCGGAGACAGATCACAGTCGACCATAGGGGGTGCCGGGTATGCGCGCGACAACCAAAGTAGGCGGAGCGGTCGGAGGGCTCTTCACGCTGATGGCCCTGGTCACGGCGGTGATCGCCTTCATCGTGTTCGTCATGGTCGCGCTCGCCGCGCTGGGCGCCGTTGCCTCGGCGGTCCTCGCCTACCTCAAGCGCGACAGCTGGACCAAGCCCGCTTACAGGTGGGCGCGCGACACGAGCGGCCGCTGGAGCAAGACGCCGTGGAGCGCCGCCGACGAGCCGCCGGAGGCGGCGCCGGTCGAGTAGGTCGCACGCCCACACCTCGCGCGGCGAGGGCGGGGGCGGCGGGGGCTGCGCAGCAGCCCCCGCCGCCCCCGGTGGCTTGTCGTCCCTTGAAGGCGGTCCTGTTCGCGGCGGCTCAGGGGGCGGCGACCCGCGGGCCGGCGATCCCGGGTGTCGCCGAAGGCGTCCATAGGTCAGAATGGACCGACCATGACGCAGCGACGGCCCGACAGGCGCGGCAACAAGTCCGGCGGCTCGTCCCGACGGGGCGGGGCGGCCCGCGTCGTCGGGACGACCCGCGAGACGCTCTCGGCCATCGCCCGGGTGGTCCTGCTGGCGATCATGGCCGGCGCGACCCTGCAGGCCCTCGCCATCCTCGTCCAGTTCTTCCTGCGGCCCGGGGCGCTCGGCTCGTGGCCGCACGCCTACTCGTACGGGGCCTTCGTCCTCTCTCTGGTGTCGATCGTCCTCATGCTCGCCATGGCGCTGAACGCTACGTTCCTGCCCGACCGCATCTTCGCCGCGAGTCGCCTGGGGATGCTCTACGTGGTCGTCTGGGCGACGGGGGCGGGAGCCATCGTCGTCGGCCTCGTCGGCTCATATCGGCTCGGTGTCTACGTCACCATCGAGATCCTGCCGGCGGCGATGGCCTTCGCGCTCATGGGCCTGGTCTCGCCGGGGCTGTTCCGCCGGCCCGGCAACGCGCGCCCCGCCGCTGGCGACGAAGCCTCCGCGTCGGCGTCGGACCCGCCCGAGCGCGCCCGGCAGCGTCGCGGCGGCCGGGCGCGGCGGTGAGCCGCGTGGTCGACCGGGCCGGCACGCGTCCCGACGCGAAGGTCGGGCGCGCCGCTCCGCAGGGGCCGCGGCGCACGGCCGCCGGGGCGACCGCCTACAAGGTCGACCGGCCCCAGCGGGCGGGTCCGCTCGCGATCGCCGCCAAGGTGGCGCTGACGCTCGTCTTCGCGGCGACGGCCGTTCTCTGCGCCTATCGCGCCGGCGTGCCCGCCGCCACGCCGCACGATCACCTGCCGGCGGTCGTCGTGACCGCCGGCTTCGCCGCCACCGGTGTCCTGGCCGCCATCCTTGTTGTGGCGGGGATCTTCTGGGCCGTCCGCGGCGCCCACTTCGCCGACAACCTGGCGTTCGCCGTGCTGTGGCCCATCGCCACCGTGCTCATGGTGATCGCCGCCGGCGCTTCGGCCGTTCCCCAGCACTACCTGCGCCTCGGGTTCGTGCTGGCGCCGGCGGGTCTCCGCCGCCGGCGCCATGATGATCGCCGTCGCCTGGGTGTACAACCGCGCCCCCCGTCGCTGAGCCTTCGCGCCGCGTTCTGTCGTGCCCTCTGAGAACGTGCCCTCTGAGAACGTGCCCTCTGAGAACCGCAGCCGCCGGCTGGGCCTGATCGTCAATCCCCTCGCCGGGGTGGGTGGCAAGGTCGGCCTCAAGGGCAGCGACGGCAGCGACACCGTGGACCGGGCGCTCGCGCTCGGCGCCGTGCGCGAAGCGCCGCGGCGCGCCGAGCAGGCGCTCGCCCGCCTCGCCCGTTTGCGCGAGCACGTCGCCGTCGTCACCTGTCCGGGGGAGATGGGCGAGAACGAAGCCCGCGCCTGCGGGTTCGAGCCGCTGGTGCTCGACGGCGTGACGGGAACAAGCTGGGGGGAGCGCCGTCCCCTCCTACCCGACGGCGCTCCGCTCACGACCGCCGACGACACCGTGGCGGCGGCCCGGGCGCTGCGCGACATGGGCGTCGACCTGCTGCTGTTCGCCGGCGGCGACGGCACCGCCCGCGACGTCTGCCGGGCGGTCGACGGCGACCTCGTCTGCCTCGGTGTACCGGCCGGCGTGAAGATCCATTCGGCGGTGTATGCGACCACGCCGGGCAACGCCGGCGAGCTGGCGGCGCTCTACCTGCACGATCGCCCGGCGGCCGTGCGTCTGCGTGAGGCTGAGGTCATGGACATAGACGAGGACGCTTTTCGCGACGACGCGCGTCTCAGCCCGCCTCTACGGCTACCTGCGGGTGCCGTACGAGCGGACCCTGGTGCAGGCCGCCAAGGCGGGCGGCTGCGCGGGCGACGACGCCGACCTGCGGGCCATCGCCGCCGACGTCGTGAACGACATGGCCCCGGGGATCGTCTACCTCCTCGGTCCGGGCACCACCACCCGCGCGGTCGCAGAGGCGCTCGGCGTCGGCCAGACGCTGCTCGGCGTCGACGCCGTGCGCGACCGTCGGCTGGTCGGCGCCGACCTGGGTGAGCGGCGGATCCTGGAGCTGGTCGAGGCGGCGGGAGCCGCGTCGGTGCGCATCGTCGTCACTGTGATCGGCGGCCAGGGTCACATCTTCGGGCGCGGCAACCAGCAGTTGAGCGCCGAGGTCATCCGCCGGGTGGGTCCCTCCGGTGTCGTGGTGGTGGCGAGCGAGACGAAGCTGCTTTCGCTGCACGGCGGGCCGCTGCTGGTCGACTCCGGCGACCCGGAGCTCGACGCCCGCTTCTCGGGCTACCTGAAGGTGGTCACGGGGCTCGGCCGCCGGACGGTCTATCGGGTGGCCGGCGTCTAGTCTAACCGGCCTTCAGGCGCGCGAGCGCGTCGCCGATCATCGTCGTCACCATGGCCAGCGCGCCGTCGACGTCGAAGTCCGGGTCGAGCGCCGCCTGCAGGCCGATACCGTCTTCGATGGCCACCAGCACCGAGCCGATCGCGGCGAGCTCGCGGCGCCTGTCGGGGTCGGGCGGGGCCTCGTCGGGGCCCGGCGGCTCGCACACGCCGGTCATCTCCAGGGTGAGCTCGCGGTAATCGTCGTACAGGGTGGCGATCCGTCGCGCGAGCTCGGGCTCGCGCAAGGCCGACACGATGAGTTCGAAGAAGTCGTGCTGCGACCGCACGTCGTCGGCCTCGCGCTTGATCCAGTCGAGGAAGGTCGGCAGGCTGCCGCCGGGTCCGGCGAGCCCGTAGACCGACACCGCGAGGTCGTGGAAGAGCGAGTCGAAGAGGATCGCGACGAGGCCGGCGCGACTGCCGAAGTGGTAGGGGATCAGCGTGCGGCTGACGTTGGCTTCGTTGGCGACGGCCTCGATCGTCAAGCCTTCGAGGCCACGCTGGGCCAGGACTCGGCGCGCCGCCTCGAGGATGCTGCGCGCCGTGGTCGGCAGCGACTGCATGGGGTGGTCGCGCGGCAGACCCGGCGAGTACTGCCCGGGTGTAGTCATGCGGGGCCGGCCGCGCGGTCTGCGAGGTGGCTCTACGCCCGGATTTTCTTGGCTTGACATTTCAGGGCCCTCAACTAACGTCGACGGCATCCATGCGCCCGGGGAGGCGCCTTCTCATCCCCAAGCAGGGCGGCCTGCGCGCGTTTCGCGCGCACGTCGTGCACGCGTGACAAGGAGTGTAACCCATGAAGGTTCTCATCGTCGGTACAGGCGGCGTCGGCGAGTCCATGGCCGCCATCGCGGCGCGTCGCGACCCCCACAAGGGCTGGCTCGAGAAGATGGTCATGGCCGACTACGACCTGGCCAAGGCGCAGGCTATCTCCAAGCGCCTCGGCGAGGACAGGTTCCCGGCCGAGAAGGTCGACGCGAGCAACCCCGACGAGGTCGCCGCCCTGGCCAACAAGCACGGTGTCGACATCATCTGCAACGTCGTCGCCCCCGAGTTCAACCCGCAGCTCCTCCAGGCCGCCCTCAAGGCCAAGACGCACTACCTCGACACGGCCATGACCGTCTCCGAGCCGCACCCCGAGGGCAAGATCGGCCCCTGCCACGTGAAGCTCGGCGACAAGGAGTTCCCCCTCAGCCCCGAGTTCGACAAGATCGGCAAGGTGGCCTTCGCCGGCTTCGGAGTCGAGCCCGGCATGGCCGACTACCTCGCCCGCTACGCGGCTGACCACCTCTTCGACGAGGTCGAGGAGATCGGCATCCGCGACGGCTCCAACCTCGAGATCCCCGGCGCCAAGGGCATCAGCTTCGGCTTCTCCATCTGGACGACGATCGAAGAGTGCACCCAGCCGGCCATCATCTGGGAGAAGGACAAGGGCTGGTACACCGTCGAGCCGTTCGCCGATAAGGAGATGTTCTACCTGCCCGAGGGCATCGGCTGGGTCGAGATCGCCCACGTCGAGCACGAAGAGGTCATTTCGCTCGGCCGCAGCGCTCATCTGCTCAAGGGCAACAAGAAGGCCACGTTCAAGTACGCCCTGGGCGACGAGTTCATGGCGGCCATCGACATCTTCAAGTCGACCAACATGGACAAGAAGACCCCGATCAAGGTCAAGGGTGTCGAAGTGGCGCCGCGCGACGTCATCGCCGCCGCCGCCCCCGACCCCAGCGAGATCGGCAAGAAGTACGTCGGACAGACGGCCGCCGGCACCTGGGTGCGCGGCAAGAAGGACGGCATGGTCCGCGAGGTGTACCTCTACCAGATCGCCGACAACCAGGAGTGCCTCGAGAGGTACAACGTGCAGGTGGTGACGGCTCAGACCGGTTTCACGCCTGTCATCACGCTGGAGCTCATCGCCACCGGCAAGATGATCGGCTACAAGGGCAACCCCGAGACCGGCGTGCACGTCCCCGAGGAGTTCTCGGCCGACGACTACGTCGCCCTCATGCCCGCCTACGAGTTCCCGGGCGGTCTCCTCGAGATGGACTCCGAGTTCAAGCGCCATCAGGACCATCAGTCGATCATCTCCGTAGCGACCGCGAAGTAGGTTCGCGAAAGGACCGGGACCGGGGGGTCGGTCACGGGCGAAGGGGCGGGCGCCGCAAGGCGGCCCGCCCCTTCGCTCTTCTTGGCGCTCTTCTTCGTGCCCCAGGCCGTCGCGCGCCCCGCCGGCGTAGCCGGTCGCGACGACGGGGAGCGCTCAAGCGCCGGTCGCCGGCGCACGATGACACCCGCGGTACTCCCGCAGTCGACCGAGGCAGGTGCCGTCGTGATGAGCGCTCTCCCCGCACAGTCGCGCGCCAGGTCGTCGCCGTGCCGGCGGCCGCGCAAGCGCGCGCCGCAGCCCTGGCCTTCGCCACGCTGGCGCTGCTCGCGGCCGCGGCGCTGCTCGGGCTGGCGGGCGCCCCTTCGGCCTGGGCCGCCACCAGAGGCGTCGAGAAGGGGGTCTGGTTCACCGGCGACCGGAACGACAGCTACGTGGGCAGCGCGCCGCGGGCCTCGCTGCGCGCCCTGCGCGCCACCGGGGCGAACTGGCGATGGTCCTGGTCACCGTCTACCAGGACGACGTCGACGCGACGACCATCAGCCGCACCGAACCGAACACCCCGACCGACGCCTCGCTGCGCGGTATCATCGCCTACGCCCACCGACTCGGACTCAAGGTGATGCTCAAGCCTCAGCTCGACCTGCTGAACGACCCTCGACACTGGCGCGGCCAGATCGGTCCCGATTTCACAGACGCCGACCTGGACTGCGTGGTTCGCCTCATACGACGAGCAGATCGTGCACTACGCCGCAGCTCGCGGCGGACGTGCACTGCGAACAGTTCAGCGTGGGTCGCGAGTCGACTCGACGGTCGGCCACGAGGCCGCCTGGCGGCAGGTCGTGGCCGACGTGCGCGCTGTGTACCCGGGCAAGACCACCTACGCCGACGACGAGATCACGACCGATCCGCAGGCCGTCGCCGGTGGGACGCCGTCGATCTGACCGGCCTGGACGCTGACCCGACCCTGAGCACCGGCTGACCCCACGGTCGCCGAGCTTCGGCCGGCTGGGGGGCTACTACGGCCGCTCCTGCGGCGAGTTGGCGCTTCGACAAGCCCGTGAACTCCACCGAGATCGGTGTGCGCAGCATCGCCGGAGCGGCGCGCGCTCCCTGGGACTGGCAGGTCTCAGGCAGGATCGACCTGACCGGTCAGAAGCGCTGGAACCAGGCGGCATTACGAACCTTCGTGGCCCGCGACTGGATGAAGGGTCTGTTCTGGTGGCAGTGGTACACGGACCCCACGGTCGGCGGCCACAGGGACGGCAGCTACACGCCGCACGGTAAGCGGCGAGGTCGTCTTGCGCGCCTGGTTCAAGCACCGGCTGCGCTAGCATCAAAGCCAGAGTAGATTCTCGAGGAAGTGGAGTCGACGAAGACCATCCGCGACTTCTGCCACCCGGACGGGACGTCAAACATGTGGAAAAGACACCAGCGTCCGACACGGCGGGGAACGTGTTCGCGAGTCGCTGCCGGATGTACGCGACAACGTGGTCGGTTGACGCGTCCTTCAACGGATGAATGGCGCTGCGTTCCGTTGCCGAACGCTTGCACGAAGCCACGCTGCGCCGTGGCTGACCAGGACCGGGCCGTCGGGTACCGTCAGGCCTGTTCGCAGCACCAACACTGGCAGGTCGGTCTCGCAGTCCTGCGACCGTAGGCCAGCGCGGCGTCGGCCACGCCTTCGGCGACCTCCTGGCCGAGCCGCTCCCAGGGCGCAGACCCGCATCGAGCAGGCGTCGTCCGCCGAAGAGCCCACCGGCGCGACGGGCCTCGGTGACGCCGTCGGTGTAGAGCACGCAGGTAATCCTCCGCGGCGAGCGCGGCGTGGCGGTCTCGTAGGGACGATCAAACGAGCCAAGTGGCGGACCGAAAGCGACCTCGAGTGGCCGACAGACCGGCGCGCCGAGGTGAACGGGAGCGGGGTGGCCCGCGCTCGCGTAGCTCGAGCCGGCCGGCGTGGGGGTCGAGTACCACGAGAAAGACGGTGACGTGGGAATCGTTGGGATCGATCCTTAGCAACAGCTCGTCGGTCTTGCCAGATGAAGGCCTGTGAAGGGTCGATCGTGGCGATGCCGTATCTTCGGCGCGCACGCGGCTCGGTGTGCCCTGCGGCCTTGACACCTTTGCCGGACACGTCGCCGATCAGCGCCACGACATGATCGTCGTCGACCGATGCGAAGACGTCGCTGAAGTCGCGCCACGCGAGCTCCGGCTCGAAGGCCGTCTTTGAGACAAAGCCGAGTTCGAGACCCGCGTCGTGGGCAGCGGATGGAGGAAGTTCTGCAGGGTGATGGCGATGTGGCGCTGGACCTCGTAGCGATGCGTCAGCTCATCGACATCGAAGAGGGTCATGACAGCACCGTCGATGCGCTTGTCGGCCGTCGTGTAGGGCCGGGCCTGCACCACGAACCAGCGGCGATCGTCTGCACCTCACGTTCCTTGACGGCGATCGTCTCGATCACCTCGCCGAGAAGCGCGACGAAGTCGGGCATGTCCATGGCAGCGAGGTCAGCGACGGGCGGCCGATGTCGCCGTGGACGACCTTGAACAGATGCTCTGCGGCGGCGAAGCGTCGGATGCGCAGGCCGTGGTCGACGATGATGATGGAAGCTGACGCTCGACAAGGTTGGTCAGGTTGTCGCCGACCAGGCCAAGTTCGTCGTCGCGGGCGTGCAGCTCCTGGTTGGTCGACGCGAGCTCCTCGTGGGCGGTCTGAAGCTCCTCGTTGATGCTCCGCATCTCGCCGCTTGAGCAGCTCCTCGTCCGCGACGAAGCTCCTCGTTGACCGCTTCCTTGTCCTGGGCCACAGCCTCCAGGCGCTCGCGTGTCGCGACAAGTTCGTCGCGCAGGCGCTGGACCTCGGTGTCCTTGCTGGCGTCCGTGCGCCTTGCCGCGGGTTCGGCCGGCCGCTGGCGCCACTCGGGCCGCTGGACCGCTCGAGAGCACGACGTAGCCAGCCCACCGCCGGCGTCGAACGGATGACGTGGAGGTCGATGGCACGCCTGGCCCTGCCCTTGCCGAGGCAGATGCCCTGACCGACCCCGGCGGCGGTCCGCCGCGCCTCGTCCGAAGCCGCCCGGGCGTGGCTGGCCAGATCGTCACGGATCGTGTCCAGGAGGTTCAAGGAGGGCTTGCCGGTCTGTCGGCAAGTAGGGTCCGCGTCCGCGAAACTCGACGATGTCGACTGCGCATCGACCGTCACTCCCGCCGGCCCAGCTCGGCCAGCACGGCCTTGTCGGCCTGCGCACGCACGCTGGGGCCGCTCTCCGGCGGGGACAGTCCTCGCCGCTCGAGGGCTTGCCCGTCGAGATTTCGCGGTGCCGGGTCATGAGATCGGGGGCCTGTCAGCGACAGACGAGGGAAGCTTGCGAAGACCTTGTGCCTGGTTGTCGACGGTGTCGAACAGCGCGGCCGAGCCGGCCAGCGACTCCGAGCGTCCCAGCACCAGGTAGCCGCCCGCCCGCAACCCGTAGTGCAGGCCGGGGATGACGTGGCGCTGCAGGGCGGGACCGAGGTAGATCAGCAGATTGCGGCAGCTCGACCAGGTCGAGCCTGGGAAAGGGCGGGTCGGCCGGAGGTCGTGGCGCGCAAAGACGCACAGGTCGGCGTACGGCCTTGGCGACCTGATAGGTGCCCTCGGTGGCCACGAAGCAGCGCCGCAGTAGATCGGGGGCGACCTGGGCGAGATGTTGGACGCGTAGCTGGCCCGTCGGGCGCGCCGCAGATCGGTCTCGTCGACGTCGGTGGCGAAGTATCTCGACGGGGACCGTGCGCGCCCTGGGTCTCCATCACCTCGAGTGCGGTGATCGCCAGACTGTAGGGCTCTTCGCCGCTCGCACATCCCGGCGCCCAAATGCGCACCGGCTCACCGTCGCTCTTGTCTTTGAGTATGGCGGGAAAGACCACCTCGCGGAGCACGGCGAAGGTCTCCGGTTCACGGAAGAACTCGGTCACCATGATGAGGATGTCGAAGTACAGAGCCTCGATCTCGGCGGGATCTGAGCGCAGCAGGGCGAGATACTCGCCCAGGCCGGTGCAGCGGCGCAGGAGCACACGACGGGCGAGGCGGCGGCGGATGGTGGGCAGCTTGTAGGCCGAAAGTCGACCCGGAAGGCGTCGCGCAGCAGGGCGAAGACCTCGTCGAGCTCCGCTGCGGCGTCGGGTTCCGGGCGCGCCCGGCGAGAGCGCCTCCGTTCCGGCCAGACGCGGGTCTGCACCCAGGCGGGCGAGCTCTGTCGCGATCTCCCGCGGCGGCAGCACGAAATCGACGACCCGGGCGGCGATCGCCGTGGCCGGCACGCTCGGGTAGTTGGCCGTGGCCGGCTCCTGGGCGAAGGTCACGCCGCCCTCGGACTCGACGGGGGCGAGGCCCGAGCGCCGTCCGAGGCGGCCCCCAAGAGGATGACGCCACAGGCCAGGTCGCCGAGATCGACGGTGAGGGAACGAGAAAGGTGTCGATCGGCAGACGGAGCCCGGGCTTCTCGTCGCGCGGCGTGAGCTCGAGCCGCGCGCCCTCGATCACGATGTCCACGCCGGGCGGGACGACGTAGACGTGGTCGGGGTGCCACCAGACGCCGTCTGTTGCCTCGCTGACGCTGATCGCGGTCGGGGCGGAAAATATGGGTCAGCAACTCGGAGATAGTGCGGGTCGAGATGCTGGACGAAGACGAACGAGATGCCGGTGTCGAGGGCAGTTCTGGAGGAGAGCAGAGACGCTGAACCACCTGCCGATGCACCGATGCCGGCCACGACGCACCGAACGCCGACCTGCTCGGGCCGCCTCGGGCTCCGGCGCCTGCGAAGCCGGCGGCTTGCGCCTGGAGGGTTGGTGTCAGGCAACACGTGCTCCTGGATCAAGGAAGATCTCAAAGCGGCGGAAACCGGGAAGCGAGCCTGGCGAAGCCTGACCGAATCGGCGCCAACCTCTGGAAGCATAGTGGCGACGAAACCGCAGTGGCAAGAGTGACGCTGCGGCCTGCACCGCGCCACACCTCCTACAGGGCGGCCCTAACACCTACATCGCCAATCGCGGTGACACTGGCGTGCCTAGCGACGGCCGACAAGTATGCCAGCCATGGACGGAAGGGTCACCGGCCGCCACGAGGACTCGGAGACCGCACATGCGCCTGGGGCAGT
>CAWCWZ010000003.1:0-14588 GCA_963799395.1 uncultured Actinomycetes bacterium | reverse complement strand
CGACCTGCGCATGGCCAACTGGAAGGTGAACGTCGCCCTCGAGATGCGCGACTGGGTCTACGGCACGTACCTGCCGCCGCGAGTCCTGCGCGTCTACCCGAGCGCCTTCGGGCAACGCGGCATGGGGCTCGCCGTGGACGTCGGGACGACGTCGGTGGTCGCCTACCTGGTCGACTTCGCCGACCGGCCGGTCGTCGACAGCGCCAGCGCCTACAACAAGCAGATCGCCTGCGGAGAAGACGTGATCACGCCGCATCATCTACGCCAGCGCCAGGGCGGCGGTCTGCAGCGCCTCCAGCGCCTCGCGGTGGAGACGATCGACGACCTGATCGGCCGAGCTGCGCGCACCGCAACCAGATCGACGCGCGGCAGATCCAGGAGGTGGTAGCGCCGCCAACACGACGATGACCCACCTGCGCTCGGGCTCGACCCGCACTACGTGCGCGAGGAGCCCTACATCCCCGCCGCCTCGACGCTACCGCCCAAGCCACCGGCCCACGAGATCGGCCTGGGCGTGAATCCGCCCAGGCACGTGTGCACTTCATGCAGACGGTGGGCAGTTATGTGGGCGGCGACACACCGCCGGCGTGATCGCGCCGAGCTCTACGCAACCGACCGCCTCACCCTCTTATCGACATTGGTACCAACGGCGAGATGGTGCTGGGCACCAAGGACTGGCTGATCTGCCTGCGCCTGCTCGGCCGGTCCGGCGTTCGAGGGCGGTGGCGTGAACCACGGCATGCGGGCCGACTCCGGCGCCATCGAAGACGTCTGGATCGACGACGACACCTTCGAGCCGTCGTTTCGCACGTCGACGACGCACCGGCGGTGGGCTTTGCGGCAGCGGCTTGATCGACCTGCTCGGCGAGATGCTGCGTCACCGGTCGTCTCGACAAGTCGGGGCACGTCGACCGCGGCGCCCCAGCGAGGTCACACCGAGGGTACGAGTGAACGACGGCGAGGCTGCCCGAGTACGTCGTGGCCTGGGCCCACGAGAGCCGGCGCTGCCCACGACATCGTGATCACCGAAAGCGGACATCACCAGCCTGGTGCGGGCCAAGGCGGCGATCTACGCGGGATACTCGGTGCTCTGCCGCAGCGTCGGCGTGGCGCTCGCCGACGTCGAGCAGATCCTCGATCGGCGGCGCCTTCGGCCAGTACCTCGACGTCGAGAAGGCGATGCGCATCGGCCTGCTGCCCGACCTGCCCGGTCGACCGCTTCCGCTTTCTCGGCAACACCAGCGTGCTGGGCGCCTACCTCGCCCTGCTCTGCCTCGACGTGCGCACGCGGCGTAGCCTCGACGTGGCCCGCCAAGATGACCTACCTCGAGCTGTCGGCCGACAACACCTTCATGGACGAGTACACGTCGGCCCTGTTCCTGCCGCACACCGACCTCGACCGTTTCCCAGGTGCGGGAGCTGCTCCCGGCGCCCGCGCGAGAGGGCTCGCCGCGCGCCACGAGCGCGCCCCATCCGGACAGCGAGTGGACCGACTGACCACCACCATCGCGATAGCGGGCGAAGGCGGTACCGGGAAGACGACGCTCGCCGGCCTGCTGGTCGCCGCCAGGCGGCGTACAGGCCAGCCCGATCCTGGCCATCGACGCGGACCCCGCCAGCAACCTAAACGACGTACTCGACCTGCCGCTCGAGCGCACCGTGGGCGACATCCGTGAGGACACGAGCGAGAAGGCCCGCAGCGATCGGCTCGACCCCGGCATCGCCAAGCAGGACCTGCTCGACTACGAGATCAACGCCAGCATAGTCGAGGGCGAGGGCGTCGACCTGCTCGCCATGGGGCGGCCCGAGGGACCGGGCTGCTACTGCGCCGCCAACAACATGCTGCGCACGATCGTCGACCGCATCTCCGCGAGCTACGAGTACGTCATCATCGACAACGAGGCCGGCCTCGAGCACCTCAGCCGGCGCACCACGCGCGACGTCGACGTGCTGCTGATCGTGAGCGACCCGTCGATGCGCGGCCTGACGACAGCCGGCCGCATCGTCGACCTGATCGACGAGCTCAAGACCGACGTCGGCAGGCACTACCTCATCGTCAACCGGGCGACCGGGCCACTGACCGCCGAGCTCGAGCTACGCCGTCGAGGCGTATGGCCTCAACCTGCTCGCCATCCTGCCCGCCGACCAGGAGATCGCCGACCTGGACGCGGCCGGCCGGCCGATCATCGACCTGCGACCGACCAACCAGGTGCTATGAGGGTCCTGCGGTCCGTGCTCGCAGAGATACTTCCCGAGGTGCGAAAGGAGAAGCTCCGTGCTGATCATCGGTGAGAACATCCACATCATCTCCCCGCGCGTCAGGGAGGCGATCGAGCAGCGTGATGCGGCCTTCATCCAGGGGCTCGCGCGGGAGCAGGTGGCCGCCGGCGCGGGCGTACTCGACCTCAACATCGGGCCGCAGCGCAAGCTCGGACACGAGGTCATGCCGTGGATCGTCGCAGGCGGTGCAGGACGTGGTCGACGTGCCGCTCTCCCTCGACACGACGAACGTCGCGGCCATGGAGGCCGGCCTGAAGGTCTGCAGCAGAAGGGCGATGCTCAACTCGGCCTCCGCCGACCCCGAGCGGCTCGACTCGGTCATGCAGCTCGCCGGCCGCTACGGACGCCAGGAGTCATCTCGCTGACGATGGGCGTGGACGGCATCCCGACGACCGCCGACGGTCGCGTCGGCATCGCCCTCGAAGTGCCTGTCGCCGGCCGCCGAGGTTGCACGGCATCGCCAGTGCCGGACGTCTTTCTCGACCCTCTGGTGCTCGCCGTGACCTGCAACCAGGACGTGGCCCTGGCGTCGGTCGAGGCGATCCGCATGTTCAAGATGCTCAGTCCGACCCGCCGCCGACCACCACCGTCGGCCTGTCGAACATCTCGAACGGCTGCCCACCCGAAACGCGACCGCTCATCAACCGGTCTTGCTCGCCATGCTCCTGGGCGCCGGTCTCGACAGCGCCATCGCCGACCCACTCGACGCCGATCAGCTGGAGTGGATCACGATAGTCGAGGCGCGCGACGACTCGGCGCCGCTGGGCAGACTCGTACTCGCCCTGCACGACTCCGTCGCGGCCATGGAGGAGCTGACCGCGGCCAAGTCGATGGGAACGACCCGGCCCAGGTCGAGCTCTACAAGACGTACCGCATGCTCCAGAACGAGGTCATCTATGCCGACTCGTTCCTGCGCATCTGAGCTCACGCGCCGGGCGATCCCCCGGAGGGCGATCCCCCGGAGGGCGGCACGTTGACAGGCTGCCCCGGACGCGACCGCAGCGGCTGGACGGCCGACGACATCTTCGAGGTGGCCTGTCCGAGCTGCGGCACGCTGGTCGAGTTCTTCAAGGACGACCGGCGCCGCGACTGCCCATCGTGCGGCGGCTGCCTGGTCAACCCTCGGCGGGCCTCGAGCTGCGCCGAATGGTGCGCCTCGGCCGAGAAAGCTGCCCGCTGTTTCGCAAGGCCGCGGGAGAGGCCGATCCCGCGACGTAGACGCCGGCGCCACGAACCCTCGAAACGCGACCCGTCGGCCCCGGCCCCGGTCGCCCGGAGCTAGCCGAAGCAGCTCCCTGACGAGCTCGTAGGCGAACATCGACTGGAAGGCCAGGTCGCGCACGTTTATGCGCTCGTCGAGGTTGTGGAACAGCGGCGAGACGGCCGCGCCGTCGTCCACCAGGAACGGCGCGAAGTTGTAGGCGGCGACGTCGGGAAACGCCGCCCGGAACCAGTTCGAGTCGGTGAAGCCGACGGAGTGGATGGGCACGACCCGCGAACCGGGCACGAGGCGCGCCATCACCGCGGTAATGGCGCGCTGGAGCGGCGTGTCGGCCGGCGAGGCGTTGCCGGCGATGGTGCCGAGCCACTCGATCTCCCAGCGCGCGTCGACCCCGGCCAGGGCAGCCTCGATCTCGGCGGCCACCCGGTCCTCGGTCCAGCCCACCGGCATGCGGCAGTCCACGGTCACGGTGGCGCTCGCCGGAAAGACGTTCACCGCTTCGCCGCTCGAGTGCACGATCGTCGGCGAGAAGGTGAGACCGTACAGAGGCGCCAGCAGGTCGGCGGCCCGCCGGTCGCGCCCGCCGAGCTCGGCGAGCGCCGCCCGGGCCGAGCCCTCGTCGAGCAGCCGCGCGCGCAGGGCGGGGTCGGGGACGAGCAGCTCGACGTACTCGCCGGGCACGGTGTCGAGACTCAGGCGCGGCTGGTAGTCGAAGAGGGCACGAACCGCGTCGGCGGCGCCCACCACGGCGTTGCCGCGGCGCAGCGGCACCGAGGCGTGACCCGATTCGCCGGAGACGACCAGGCGGAACTGGGTGGTGCCCTTCTCGCCGACGTGCAGCTCGTAGAGCCGCTGGCCGCCGGGAAGCACCAGGAACTCTCCCCCGCCTTCGTTCAGCAGGTAGTCGCAGGCCACCAGGTCGGGGCGATTCGCGCAGAGCCAGCGGGCCCCCGCCGATGGCGCCGTCCTCCTCGTCGGCCTCGGCCACGAAGACGACCTCGCCGGCGAAGTCGCGGCCCGCTTCGGCGAGGCGCGTCATGACGACGCTGAACGCCGCCAGCAGGTTCTCGACGTCGAGGGCGCCGCGACCCCAGACGTAGCCATCTTTGACAACACCGGCAAAAGGCGGTTCGGCCCACTGCTCGGCGGCCGCCGGCACCACATCCTCGTGGGCCATGAGCACGAGGCGAGGCCCGGGGCGCGAGCCGGCAAGCGACACGACGAAGCTGCGCCGCTCGGCCGGCTCGCCGACGATCTCGCCCTGCAGGCCGTGCCGGCGGAAGTAGTCGTCGAGAAAGGCGGCGACCGCGCTTTCGTTACCCGGCGGGTTGCTCGTGTCGATGCGGATCAGGGCGCTGAGCAGCGCCGTCGTCTCGCGCTCGACGCGCGCGACGAGCTCGGGGTCGATGCCGGCGATATCCACGGTGGATGGCCTCCTCGTCTGCCGCCGGCCACCAAGCCGGCCACTCATCATATCGGGGATGACGAGCCGGTCCACCCCCCGCTTTCGGGCGCCCGGACCGTGCGGTATAGTGAGCCCCCCGGCGGAGAAGTGGCCGAGTGGCTGAAGGCAGCCGCCTGCTAAGCGGTTAACGGGCGTTTAGTTCGTTCCCGGGTTCGAATCCCGGCTTCTCCGCCAGCCGCGCCTCTCCGCCGGCCGCTCGCCCGTGCGGCGTTTTGCGGTATACTTCCAGTCCCCTGTGCGCCAGTAGCTCAGCTGGATTAGAGCGTCGGTCTACGGAACCGAAGGTCGGGAGTTCGAATCTCTCCTGGCGCACCAGCCGTTGTCAGAACAACGACGCTCTCCCTGCAAATGACGTGCTTCTGCTGTCCGGTCGCCTTCCCGGTCGCTCGACCAGTGGCCAGGAGGCCGAGCCTGCGAGCGCTCATCGGCCAGACCGGCTTCGGGGTACGCTACGAGCGGCGAGGGCACGGCGTGTGTCCGTGGTGGCTGCTCACATGATCGTGCCCCAGAGCTGCTACCGCCCCGCAATGAAATGCGTCACCTCTGGCTCCGTTCCCTCGCTAAGGAAGGCTCGCAGGTCATCCTGCAGAGCAGCGTCGCTCACGGTGCGGCGGTCGTGCTGACGCACGTGCTCCTGCCAGCTGGGCGCGATGAACATCTCGACGAAGCGCTGCGGCGCCGCGGCATCCCGATAGACCGACCAGCGCACCGCACCGGTGCGCCGACGGGCCCGGCCCACCCGCCGCACGGCTCTCTGAAACTCGTCGACCGCCTGCGGTGCCACCTCGTAGGCGACCGTCACGAACACGGGTCCGCTGGCATCGTCAACGGCGAGCCGCATCTCGGGTGCGTACATCGGCGCGGGCGTGAGATCCAGGTCGCTGATGGCAGCGAGCCGCCAGCGCAAGCCGAGTAGCGGCGTCAGCGCCACAGCAAGAGCCCCCCAGGCAAAGGTCGCCGGCGTCCCCAGTGAGTCGGCGAGATACCCCCAGGCGGCGCTACCCAGGGCGATACCGGCCGTGAAAGCGGTCAGGTACATGGCAAGACCGCGAGCCCGAACCCAGCCGGGCAGGGCCTCCTGAGAGGCCACGTTGAAGGTCGACAGGCAAAGCAGCCAGGCCGCACCGGCGACCACCATGACCACCATGGCAAGCGGCGCCCAGCGTGTGACGGCCAGTGCCAGCAGGGCCGCGGCGACGCAGAGCGCGCCGCTTGCAAGCACGGCATCCTGGCCCAGGCGGGCACGGACTCGAGGCAGCAGGATCGCCGCGATCAGCGCACCGCCACCGAAGCCGGCCAGCAGCAAGCCGAGGCCGCCCGAGCCGAGTCCCAGCACGTCCTTCGCGTAGACCGGCAGCAGTGCCATGAGGCCGGCGCTCGCCAGGGAGAACGAACCGGCCCGCACCAGGACACCTGTCAGCGAGTGCGAAAAGAAGGCGTAGCGGACCCCAGCGCGCACCGCCCCGGCAAATCGCTCGGCGGGTCCATTGGCCTCGTCGGGCTCGCGCCGCCAGCGCCAGAGCACGACCACCACGGCGCCGAACGACAGCGCGTTGAGCGCGAACACGAGCCAGGGCTCAGCGACCGCCAGGATGAATCCCCCAAGTGCAGGTCCCAGCGCGCGACCCAGGTTGATGCTCGCACCACCGAGCGTCACCGCTTGCGGGAACTCATCACGAGGCACGAGCTCCGGCTGGATCGCCTGCCAGGCGGGGTTGTTCAGGGCCGCACCGACTCCGAGCGCGAACGTCAATGCCAGGAGCGACGAGGGAGTCAGACCTCCGGAGGCATCCAGCGCGGCCAGCGCGGCGGCGGCCGCCAGCATGAGGATCTGGGTCACGAGCAGAAGCCGGCGACGGTCGAGCAGATCGGCCAGGGCTCCGCCCGCGACTCCGAGGAACACGGTCGGCAGCGAGCTTGCGGTCGCAACCAGAGCGACGAAGGTCGGAGAGCCCTTGAGCTCGAGCATGACCCACACAGCGCCCACCGTCTGCATCCAGGTGCCGACGTTGGAGACGAACTGGGCGATCCACAGATCACGAAAGACCCTGTGGCGAAACGGAGACCACGCCGAAGACTGCGGCCGCCGGGCGTCGTCCCTGATCACCTTCGGCGAACCCGCTCCAGGATCATCGTTGGGCAGCGGGCGCGACATCTGCCGTCACACGGCGCGTGGCGCGCTATTCAAACGTGTGTAATGCACGGTAGCGTCCGGTCCTCTGCCGCCGGCCACCAGTCCGATACCCGCTTCGACCAGGCTTGGCGAGACTTCGGGGCCGCGACCTGTCGCCAGCGGCCATCCTTCGGCCTCACGAAGTTCTTCCCCGCTCGGCGACGGGAGACGCGAGTGCAGGGTTTACAGAGGGGCGCACCGGCCTCTTCCCCGACCCTCGCTACTTCTTCGCGGCCTTCCCGCCCTTCGTGCCCTTCTTGCCGGCGTTCTTGCCGGCGTTCTTGCCGGCCTGCGAGGCGGCGCCGTCGCTCTGGTCGGCGAACGGGTCGGGAGCGTCCCCCGCGGGCGCTCCGGCTTCGAGCTCGAGCTTGGTCTCCTGGAGCGCCCTGCGGGCCTCTGCGGTCACCTTCGGGTAGTGCGGGTCGATCTCGATCAAGGCGTTGGCGATCACGGCCGAGGCGCAGATGCGGGCGAACCACTTGTGGTCGGCGGGGATCACATACCAGGGCGCCCAGTCGGTGCTGGTGGCCGACAGCATCTCGGAGAAGGCCTTCTGGTAGGCATCCCAGTAGGTGCGCTCCCTGGCGTCGGCCGACGAGAACTTCCAATTGTGGTCGGGCAGGTCGATGCGCCGCAGAAATCGGACGCGCTGCTCCTCTTGCGAGAGGTTCAGGAGCAGCTTCACGATCTTGAAGCCGTTGTCGACGAGGTGGCGCTCCCAGTCGTTGATGTCGCGGTAACGCCGTTTCCAGACGTCCCCGCCGCGCACCTCTTTGGGCAGCCGCTGGCGCTCGAGGTTCTCGGGGTGCACGCGCACCACCAGGACCTCCTCGTAGTGAGAGCGGTTGAAGATGCCGATCTCGCCGCGACCGGGCAGGGCCCTGGTGTAGCGCCACAGATAGTCGTGGTTGATCTCCTCGGCGGAGGGCAGCTTGAAGGAGTGGACCGAGACACCCTGGGGGTTCACCCCGCTCATGACGTGACGGATGGTGCCGTCCTTGCCGGCGGCGTCGAGCGCCTGGAGCACGACGAGGACGCCGTAGGTGTCCTGAGCCGCCAGGCGCTCCTGGTATTCGGCCATCAGTTCGACGCCCCGCTGGAGAAGCTCGAGACCGTCCTTCTTCTTGATGAAGCCCGCCTTGAAGGCGGGGTCGAAGTCCTTGGCCAGCGTCACCCTGGAGCCGGGTTTCACGCGCAGCGGTACGATCAGCTCCGCGATGCGCCTGGCTTCTGCCTCATTGGCCATGTGGTAACTCCCTTCGCGCTGTCGTTCTGGGTACTACTCAGTGCCCGCGAGCTCGTGTCCGCCCGCGTCTAGCGCTTCGCGGCCGGCGTGAGCAGGGGCGGGACCTCGCTCAGGCGGTGGACCGTCGCCGCCTGACCGTGATCGACCCCGCTCGCCATGCGGTCGAGGAAGATGGGGATGCAGCCGCACGCCCGCGCTCCCGTGACGTCGGTCGGCAGGTTGCCGACGTAGGCGATCTCCTGCAGCCCGACACCGAGCGACGCCGAGAGCCACTCGTACGGGGCGCGGTGCGGCTTGCGCAGGCCGACATCGACCGAGGTGACGAAACAGTCGATGTAGGGCGCGAGGCCCAGCCGCTCGAGATCCTTCTGGATGGTGCGTCGCGGCATGCCGAACGGCACGTTGGTCAGCGCGCCGACGGCGAACCCCGAGCGCTTCAGGGCGGCCAGCGTCTCGAGCGCGTCCGGGTAGGCCACGAGGCTCGAGCGCAGGGGCCCGAAGAACCCGTCGACCACCGTCTCCAGGCGCTCGGCGGCGTCACCGCCGAGCGCGGCCAGCACGCGGGTCGCGACATCGGCCGCCGACAGCCCCTCGATGCGCCGGCGCAGGTGGGCGCTGGAGCTCTCCGGCGTCTCGTGGGCGGCCGCCACCCTGGCCTTCGAGCGGTCGACGCCGCAGGCGTCGAGGAGCTTGTCGAGAGCGGGTCGTCCCCGTTCGATCCAGCTCAGGGGTGGGCGGCCGTAGTGGTACAACGTCTCGCCGAGGTCGAAGCCGACGGCGGAGGCGGCGATCGGCGCGCCCGCCGTCACGGCCGTCCCGTCTTTGCGACGGCATCCCGGCGAGCACCGCCGCCGGCCGCTGCCGGCGCGGCGCCGCGGTGCGCCGCCGGGCGCCCCAGGGCCACGGCGACGAGACGTCCCGGGCTGAAGGCGCGGGCGCGTCGCTGCGCCGAGGCGACGAGAACGTCTTCGGGGACGAGCATGCGCAGGGCGCTGGGGTGCGTGCGAAACACGAGCGGCGTCTCGAGCTCGAGAGCCTCGCCGTCGATACCGGCGAAGGCCTTGCCGCCGCGTGAGCGCACTTCGAAGGTCGCGGCTGTGAACTGGTGCAGATGGGGGTCGCGACCGCCCAGGCCGACCATGCTCCGGGTGACCACGGCGGCGGCCTCACGGCCGCTGGCGGCGTTCACGGCGAACACGCCGAGCTCGCCCGAGTCGAGGCTGCGCCGCTGGGAGACGTCGAGCGACGGGCCCAGGACGTAGGGGTTGTTCGACACCATGATGAGAAACGAGTCGTCGACCTCGACCCCGGCGGGCGTGGTGAACTGCAGATCGAACGGTTCGGCCCGGCCGCCGAGCATCTCGGGCAGCATCTCCTTCGTGGTCTCGAGCTTGGCGTCGCGGTAGCCGTCCTGCTGGACGATGGTGGCGTAGATGCCGAGCGAGACGTTGTTCACGAACAGACGGTCACCGACCGTCGCGTAGTCGATGAAGCGCTCGACGCCGTCGCGAAAGGCGACCATGCCCTTGCGCGGGTCTTCCTTGTCGAACCCCAGGTCCTGGGCGAAGTGGTTGCGCGTGCCGGCCGAGACGCAGACGAACGGGATGTCGTACTCGTGGGCGATCGCGGCGACGAGGGCCTGCGAGCCGTCGCCGCCGGCCATGCCCAGGCAGTCGGCGCCGCCGGCGATCGCCTGGTGGGCCAGGTCGGCTAGATCGAGCCCCCGGTCGAGGAAGACGACCTCGACGCCCATGCCGGCAGCGATGTCCGCGAGGCCGAACTTCGCGACCTTGCCGCCGCCCGACCACGGGTTGAAGAGCAGCACCGGCCGGCGCGGGTGAACGTGCTTCGTGGTGCGCAGCCGGTCGAGCTCGCGCAGGTCGGGCGCGAGCGCGGCGCGGGCGGCCAGGGCCGCCACGGCCAGCGCCACGCCGGCCGCCACGATCCGCGGGACCGGGCCGTGAGCGCTTCCGACCGCCTGCACGATGGCCACGCTGACCGTCGCGGCGCCGGCGACCAGACCCGCGAGCCCGGCCGCCCGGCGCGGCAGACGTTCGGTGAGCAGCCACCAGACGCCCCACACCGCGGCCGCCAGGCCGGCGAGGGCGACGGCGAGCCACGCGACGTTGCGCGTGACGAAGACGATCACCTCGACGACGAACGCGGCGGTCGCCAGCAGGGAGAGGAGAGCGAGCAAGCGGCGGCGCAACGATGGGGTGCCGTGAACGCCGGTCGTCATGCGCCAGTCCACTCCCTTCGGTCGTCGTGAGGCGCCCTGGACGGGCGCGCCGAGACGCTGACGAGGGCTACGCGACCAGCTTATGCGGGGCGAGGAGCGGCGGCAACGGGGCTACGGCGTTTGCCGAGTTTGACGTTCGCCGAGCCGCCGAATGCTTGATTCCATCACGTCGAGGCTTCAGTCTCGTCTCTGCTGTCTCATGCACAACCCGTCGGACTGCACGCGCTGCGCGTCGAGTCCAGTCGAGACCAGCGCTGGACTCGACCGACAGATGGAGGGCAACGTGGATCCCACCGAACCACCGTCCGGCCAGGCAGAGTCGACCCATCGACCGACGAACACCGTCGCCGGGCCAGAGACCGCCGCCGAGACGGGTGGTGCGCGTCTTGCTCGAGAGGCCCATCGGGCGCTGCTGTACCTCTACGCCGGCGTCGCGGTCGTCCTTCTCGTCTGCCTGATCGCACTGGTGCTGGCAAACACGGGTCGCGTCAGAGTCAGCTGGGTCTTCGGCGCCTCCTCGGTCTCGCTTGTCTGGCTGGTGCTTTTCGCCGCCATCCTCGGCCTGTTGCTGGGCATGATCCTCGGTGCGCTGTTTCGCTTCCGCACGCGAAGGCCGCGCGGCTGAAGGTCCCTGGTCAGCCTCGCTCAACGCTCGCCTGGACCGGCTGTCCCAAGAAGAAACGCGGGAGGCTCAGATGGAGAGCTCTAGCACGTCGGAGATAGAACTGGAGTGGGTGCGGCAGCTCGAGGACTATGTGCAAGAGGTGCTCCGCAGCCGGGCAAGCCGCGACGTCAACGCCCTGCAGGAAGAGCGCACGACCTTCGGCCAGCACGCCGCCGACGTGCTGGCCGCCAAGGCGGGTAGCTGGACCTTCATCCTGAGTTTCCTCGGGGTGCTCGGCCTGTGGATCACGGTCAACACCGTGGTGCTCGTCCGCCACTGGGATCCTTTCCCCTTCATCCTGCTCAATCTGGTGCTGTCCTGCCTCGCGGCCATCCAGGCGCCCGTCATCATGATGAGTCAGCAGCGTCAGGCGACACGCGACCGCCTGCAGGCCGAAAGCGACTACCAGGTGAACGTCAAGGCCGAGATCCTGCTCGAACACCTGACGAAGGAGGTCGAGGAGATCAAGTTGCTGGTCGCGCCGACTTCGGGCAGGCGAACGCCTTTGGGCTCTGGCGGCAACGCAGGCGGTCGATAGGGTCGCTGCCCCAGCCGCGACCGACGTCGCCCAACCGGCTCGTGTACGATGGACTCGTGCGCCACGCAGAGCCTCGAGTCGAGTTTCTCAAGACCCTCGCGAGGGAGCTCGCGCCACTCGGCCAGACCGCCGCTGAGCTGTCGGAGGAGCTGTCGGGCTGCAGTGACGGCCTTGGCCTCTCGGCGCGCTTCTTCGTGCTGCCCACGACGGTGCAGATCATCTACGAGGAGTTCGGCGAAGAGCGCATCGCTTTCGTCCCCGTGGGTCGTGGCAGCGTCGATCTCGAGACTCATGCCCTCCTCGAGAACATCGCCGTCGAGGTCGGCAAGGGCTGGGTCAGCCCCCAGGCGGGGATCGAACGCATCGAGGCTCTGGTCGCCCACCGACCGCGCTTTCCGCTCTGGCTTCGTCTCGTGGCGGGCGGACTGGGACCCGCCGCCATCGCCCTCCTGCTCGGTTGCGGCGCGCGTGAGGCGCCCGCCGCCATGGCTATCGGACTGGCCGTGGCCGTCTTTCACGGTCTGGCGCGACGGAGCGGACGCCTCGAAGGGCTGCTCGAACTCTCCTCGGCGGCCTTTGCGGCTTGTCTTGCGCTGCTCCTGGGTCACATCCTGCACAGATTTGACGCGACGACCGTCGTGCTCGCCTCGATCGTGCAGCTCCTCCCCGGCCTGCGCATCACCCAGGGCGTCTCGGAGCTTGCCGCCGGCGACCTCGTCTGCGGCACCGCGCGACTCGCCGGGGCAGGCATGACCCTGCTCAACCTGAGCATCGGCGTGGCGCTCACCTGGACCGTCTTCCGCCGGCTTGGCGAGTTTCCGTTGCTGGGTCGTGCCCACGGCGCCACGACGGCGGTGCTCGTAGTGGCGGTCGTCGGGGCGGCGCTGGCCTTCTCGGTCTCGGAGAATGCCCGGCGCCGCGACGTCGGCTGGGTGTTCGTCGCCGTGATCGTCGCCACGATCGCCAGCCGCGTCGGCGTCCGGGCGCTGGGCACGACCCTGGGAGTCGGCATCGCCAGTCTGGCCGTGGGGCTGGCCGGCAACATCTACTCGCGCTATCTGCACCACCCCAAGTCGACGATCACGGTGCCGGGCCTCACGGTCCTCGTGCCCGGCGCGCTGGGCTTCAAAGGCGTCTTCAGCCTGGTCAGCAAGGGAGGTCCCAGCGGCGTCAACGTGCTCGTCACGACCTTGTTGCTGGCGGTCGCGCTGGTGGTCGGCTCGACGATCGCCGAGGCGATCGTGGCGCCGCACACCGTGGGGCAACGGGTGAGCGAGCCGATCGCCCTGCCGCCCCGGCTGCCACGTCTGAGACGACGCCGGCGATCCTGAAGCCGTCGTCCTCAGGCGGCCGGCCCGGCGACCAGTTGCAGCACGCCCGTGTGCTGGGTGCCCAACTGGTCGGTCCAGCCGATCGGCACGTGGTCGCCCGGGTGGTGGCTGCTCGAGCAGCGTGCTCAGGGTCTGCGGTGAGTCGACGGTCTGGCCGTCGAAGGCGACGATCTTGTCGCCCGGCGCCAGGCCGACCTGCTCCGCGGGCGAGCCCGGGAGCACGCCGGTGACGGTCGCGCCGGAGCCCGACGAGCCGGAGCCGCCGGCGAGCTCGACGCCGACGAACGCCGTCGGACCGATGTGCACGGTCGCCGAGGACTGGTGGTTCTCGATCTGCCTGGCGATCGCCATCGCCGTGTTCACCGGGACCGCGAAGCCCTCGTTCCCCGCCGAGCTGAACGAGTAGCCCTCCGACGTGGCGGTGTCGATGCCGATCACCTGTCCGGCGACGTTCACCAGGGGTCCGCCCGAATCACCCGGCTGGATGGCGGCGTCGGTCTCGATCAGGCCGTCGAGTTGCTCGGAGGTGCCGTCGAACTCGTCGCTCGCGACGATCTGCCGTTCGAGAGCAACGAGGGCGCCGCCGGCCGCGCTGGGGGTGCCGCCGGCGCCGCCGGCGTTGCCGATGGCGACCACCGACTGGCCGACCGTGACCTTGGAGGAGTCGCCGAGCTGCGCCGGCGCGATGCCCGACGCGCCGTTCAGCTGGATCAGGGCGATGTCGTGGCTGCGGTCGTAGCCCAGCACCGTGGCCTGGTAGGTCTGCCCATTGCCCACGTCGGTGACGGCGAGGCTGGTCGCTCCGTTGACCACGTGGTTGTTCGTGAGCACGAGACCCGACGACGAAAGGACGATCCCCGTACCGGCCGCCTGCGCGGACTCGTAGGCCAGCGTGACGTTGATGTCGACGAGAGCAGGGTCGACCGCCGCGGCGATCGCCGACACATCGCCTGAGGCCATAGACCTCGAGTCGCCGGGCCGCGTCGGCCACGACGCGGCGGCGTGCAAGCGGCTGATGTCGCGGCTGAGCGCGACGCCGAAGCACAGGACGCCGACGACGAGCAGGACCCCGAGAACGACGGCGCGCAAGACGCGGTGCCGACGCGGCGGGACAACCGTCCACGGTGCCGCCGGCTGCCACCCTGCGACCGGCTGAGGCGGCGCAGCCCAGCCGGTCTGCGACGACGGCGGACCCCAGTTGGGCTGCGACCAGGGCGGCGGCGCAGCCCAGCCCGGCGGCGGCGGTGGCGTCGCGACCCAGCCCGGCTGCTGGGGCGGCGGCGCAGCCCAGCCCGGCGGCGGCGGTGGCGTCGCGACCCAGCCCGGCTGCTGGGGCGGCGGCGCAGCCCAGCCCGGCTGCGGCGGTGGCGGCGCGACCCAGCCCGGCTGCGGCCCTGGCTGGCCGCCGGCTGCTCCTGTCTTGTCGGGTT
>CAWCWZ010000002.1:0-54865 GCA_963799395.1 uncultured Actinomycetes bacterium | reverse complement strand
CCCGGGCGAGGCCGCCGGCTACGTCATCAAGGACGAGCAGAAGCTGATGGCGGTGGCCGGCTACCTGGGTATCCAGACAGCCGGCCGTTCCACGACCGAGATCGCCCTCGAGGTCGCCGAGACGGCCCTCGCGCAGTTCGGCCAGCCGTTCGGCGAGATCATCTACACGCGCCGGGCCACGCCCAAGCGGCAGGCGCTCTGGCAGCAAGCTCGGCCTCACCCCGCGGGCCGTCGACCGCGAGGTCACCGAGGTCATGCACCGCACCCACGAGGGCGTCGACCTCGACGCCGAGAACATCCTCAAGAGCGCCCTGCGCTGTTCGCTCGCCGACGGCTGGGGCGGGGCGATGCTCTCGACCGACATCTCCGACATCCTCTTCGGCACGCCCTCCCCGCTGACCTCCGAGGTCAACCTCGGCGTGCTCAAGGCCGACCAGGTCAACGTCGTGGTCCACGGCCACGAGCCGACGCTGTCGGCGATGATGGTCGAGGCGGTGCGCGACCCCGAGCTCATCGCCGAGGCCAGGGCGAAGGGCGCCGAGGGCATCAACCTGGCCGGCATCTGCTGCACCGCCAACGAGATCCTGATGCGCTTCGGCATACCGCCGGCCGGCAACTTCCTCCACCAGGAGCTGGCCGTGCTGACCGGCGCCGTCGAGGCCATGGTCGTCGACGTGCAGTGCATCATGCAGGCCCTCGCGCCGCTCGCGCAGCGCTTCCACACCAAGCTCGTCACGACCTCGCCGAAGGCGAAGATCCCGGGCGCGCGTGCACGTCGAGTTCGACGAGGCACCGCGCCCCCGAGACCGCCCGCGAGATCGTGCGCCTGGCGATCGACAACTACCCCAACCGCGGCCCCGATCCACATTCCCGACTACCACGAGCCGCTCGTCGCCGGCTTCTCGCACGAGTACCTGAACTACATGCAGGGCGGCTTCTATCGGGCCCGCTTCCGGCCGCTGAACGACGCCGTCATCGCCGGCCGCATCCGCGGCCTGGCCGGCGTCGTGGGCTGCAACAACGCCCGCGTCACCCAGGACGAGGCCATCGTCTCGCTGATCAAGGAGTTCATCGCCCGCGACGTGCATGGTCGTCGTCGACCGGCTGCGCCGCGACCGCCGGCGCCAAGGCCGGCTTCCTCTCGCCCGAGATCCTCGACGCCGCCGGCCCCGGCCTGCGCGAGGTGATGGAGGCGATCGGCATCCCGCCCGGTGCTCCACCTCGGTTCCTGCGTCGACAACTCGCGCATCCTGACGGTGCTCACCCAGGTGGCCACCGAGGGCGGCCTCGGCGAGGACATCGACGACCTGCCGGCCGTCGGCCTCTGCCCGGAGTGGATGTGCGAGAAGGCGATCGCCATCGGCACCTACTTCGCCGCCTCCGGGGGCGCACGTGATCTTCGGCGTCGAGCAGCCCGGTCGGGCCTCGAGCGAGGTCACCCGGCTGATGACGAGCGGCTGGGAGGAGCTCGTCGGCGGCGACCTCGAGTTCAGCCCCGACTGGAAGAAGATGCTGGCGCGCTCGCTGGAGCTGATCGACGCCAAGCGGGCCGCCCTCAAGCTGCCCGCCTACGACCCCTCGCAGTTCGGCGACAGCGGCGACTCGCCTGTACTTCGAGGCCATCCGCGCCTACCTCGCCGAGCACGACGCAGTCGAGACCGTGGGCAGCGCCGCCTACCCGCTCGGCGACGACGCGGACGACCACGGCCACGATCACGGCCACGACCACGCTCGCGATCACAGCCACGGCGGGGAGGCCTGATGTCACGCTCCATCGCGACCCGCGCCATCCGCGGGGCCGCCCGCATCGTCGACGAGGCGAGGCGCCCAGGTGGAGGCCGCCATCGGCGAGCTCGGTGCCGACGCGCCGGTCGTCTTCACGAACACGGCCTACTACCTGCCGGTGATCTACGCCTTCACCGGCATGAAGGTCGAGACGCTCGGCGACCTGCCCCCGGTGCTCGAGCGTGCGAGCAGCCTGCTCCACCCCGTCCCCGCCGAGTCGATGTGGCTCCCCTACCTCGGCGAGACGCTCGATTCGGGGATCGCCACGTTGTTCGCCGAGGAGATCATCGAAGGCGTACGCTTCGCGCGTGGCGTCGAGCCCCAGATCGTGCAATTCGGCGGAGGCCGAGAACAAGGAGCGCTTCGACTCCGGCGACCTCGTGCTCCACGGCGACAAGATGAAGCTGAACGGCCCGATCGACGACATCCAGCTGCGCGCCTGGGGCATCCAGCTGGTCGACGGCCGCATGCCGGGCTTCTGCGCCATCGTCGGCTGCGCCAAGAGCAACGAGGTCGCCGTAAAGATCGTGCGCGAGCTGCAGAGCCGCGGCATCCTCATCTTCCTCTCGGGCAACGTCAACGGCCGCAGCATCATCCATCAGCTCGTGGAGGAGGGCATCCAGCTCGGCTACGACACCTTCACCGTGCCCTTCGGGCATCGACACCATCTCGGCCGTGTACGCCCTGGGCTTCGCCGCCCGCTCGGCGCTCACCTTCGGCGGCATGGACGCCGGCGAGGCGCGCCGGATCATGCTCTACAACAAGTACCGCGTGCTTCGCCTTCGTGCTGGCCCTCGGCGAGGTCGACGACCTCAAGTACGCCACAGCGGCCGGCGCCATCTCCTTCGGCTTTCCCGTGATCGCCGACACCCGCATCCCGCAGATCCTGCCGACCGGCGTGACCACCTACGAGCACGTCGTCTCGATGCCCTTCGACGAGATCCCCGGCGCCGACGACATGGAGCGCACCGAGAAGCTCATCCAGCGGTGCCATCGAGGTACGCGGCGTCAAGGTGAAGATCGCCAAGGTGCCGATCCCGGTGTCCTACGGCTCGGCCTTCGAGGGCGAGCGCGTGCGCAAGGAGATCATGTACGCGGAGTTCGGCGGCAAGCGCACGCGTGCCTTCGAGTACCTGCGTATCACGACCGACCGACGAGGTCGAGGACGGCAAGGTCACGCTCGTCGGCCCCGACATCGACACCATCGAGAAGGGCGCCGCGTTACCCCTCGGCATCCTCGTCGACGTGTCCGGGCGCAAGATGCAGACCGACTTCGAGCCGATCGTCGAGCGCCAGTTCCACTACTTCACGAACGGCGCCGAAGGCATCCAGCACAACGGCCAGCGCGACATCACCTGGATCCGCGTGAGCGACGGCGCCTACGCCAAAGGCTTCCGGCTGGAGCACATCGGCAAGCTGCATCCACGCCCGCATCCACGACGTGTTCGGCAACATCGTCGACAAGGTCGCAGGTCACGCTGATCACCGACGAGGCTCCGATGGACGAGCTGCTTGAAGAGGCGCGCGCCGCCTACCGCGAGCGCAACGACCGCATCGCCAACCTGACCGACGAGTCGGTCGACACCTTCTACAGCTGCCTGCTATGCCAGAGCTTCGCGCCCAACCACGTCTGCGTCGTCAACCCCGAGCGGGTCGGCCTGTGCGGCGCCTACAACTGGCTCGACTGCAAGGCGAGCTTCGAGATCAACCCGACCGGACCCAACCAGCCGGTGCCCAAGGGCATCTGCCTCGACCCGGTGCAAGGGCGAGTTCTCGGGGCCCAACGAGTTCATCTATCAGCACTCCAACCAGTCGGTCGAGCGGGTCACCTTCTACTCGATCATGGAAGCGCCGATGACCTCGTGCGGCTGCTTCGAGTGCATCATGGTGCTCGTGCCGGAGGCCAACGGCTTCATGATCGTGAGCCGCGAGGACCCGAGCATGACCCCCTGCGGCATGACCTTCTCGACCCTGGCCGGCACGGCCGGCGGCGGCATGCAGACGCCCGGCATGATGGGCATGGGCAAGTACTACCTGACGAGCAAGAAGTTCATCCCGGCCGACGGCGGCCTGCAGCGCATCGTCTGGATGAGCATCATTCCTCAAGGAGTCGATGGCCGAGGCCTTGGCCGAGGTCTGCGAGCGCGAGGGCATGCCCGACCTGCTCGACCGGATCGCCGACGAGACCATCTGCCACCGACGGTCGGAGGAGCTGCTGCCCTTCCTCGAGGAGAAACAGCCACCCCGCCCTGACGATGGACGCGCTGTTCTGACCGGTCGAGCAGGAGTGACGCCGATGACTCAAGGAGTAGAGATCCCCAAGGAGACGTGGCCGGGGTCGGTCCGAGAGGTGACTCTGGGCGCGGGTGCGGCCGAAGGCGGCACCCGCGCTTCGACTGTCACGGTCGGCGGCGAGAAGACGTTGCCCTTCCTCGCGCTTCGAAGCCGTCAACCCGCACCGGCCCGCGCTCGCGGTCGAAGTCGACGACATCGTACCCCGCGACTGGTCGCCGGCCCTGCTGGCGGCCTGGGACGGCGTCGCCGGCGACGCCGGCGGCCTGGGCCGCGAAAGCCGTCGAGGCCGGGCGCCGAGCTGATCGCGCTGCAGCCTGCGTGGCGCCCATCCCGAGTTCGGCGACGCCGGCGCCGACCGTGTGTCGCGACGGTGAAATCGGTGCTGGGCGCCGTCGGCGTGCCGCTGATAGTGTACGGACCCGGCGTCGCCGACAAGGACAACGAGGTGCTGGTGGCGGTCGCCGAGGCGACCAAAGGCGAACGCCTGGCGCTCGGGTCTGCTGCGAAGAGAAGAACTACCGCACGATCGTCGCGGCTGCCCTCGGCAACGGCCATCTCGTGGTCGCCTTCTCCCCGATCGACGTCAACCTCGCCAAGCAGCTCAACATCCTCATCAGCGACATGGGCCTGCCGCTCGAGCGCGTGCTGATGGACCCCAACACCGGCGCACTCGGCTACGGCATCGAGTACAGTTACTCGGTGATGGAGCGTCTGCGCCTCGCCGCCCTGATGGGCGACGCCATGACCCAGCAGCCGATGATCTGCAACCTCGGCGAGGAGTCGTGGCGCCAGAAGGAGTCGCGGGCGGCGACGGGCGTGCCCGACGCGTGGGGCACACTCGCGACGCGCGGCCTGGCCTGGGAGGTCGCCACGGCCCTGTGTGTGCTCGAGGCCGGCGCCGACATCGTCGTGCTGCGCCACCCGGCCTCGCTCGCCGCCCTGCGCGCAGCCCTCGACGATCTGACCGGCGCCGGCCTGCCCGCCGACGCCGCCGCGCCCGACGCCGCCGCGCCCGCCGCCCCGCTCGCGGCCGCCGCGCCCGCCGCCGCCGCGAAGGGGGCGTAAGGCCATGGCCTTGACCGGCCTGCAGATCTACAAGCTCCTGCCGCAGACCAACTGCAAGGAGTGCGGCTACCCCACCTGCCTCGCCTTTGCCATGAAGCTCGCCCAGAAGGGCGCCGAGCTCGACGCCTGCCCGTATGTGACCGACGAGGCGCGGGTGGCGCTCGACGCCGCCTCGGCGCCGCCGATCCGCCTAGTCGCCGTCGGGACCGGCGAGCGCCGCTTCGAGGTGGGCAACGAGATGGTGATGTACCGCCACGAGAAGACCTTCTACCACCAGCCCGGCCTCGTGATGCGCCTGCGCAGCGACGACGCCGAGCTCGCCGCCCTGGCCGCCCGCGCCGCCGCCTACGCGGTCGAGCGCGTGGGCGTGAAGCTGCGTCTCGACGGCCTCGCGATCGACGACTCGGGCGCTGGGGCGGTGGCGTACGCGGCGGCGGTAGCCGCCGCCCGCGCCGCCGCCCCCGGCCTGCCGCTCGTGCTGCTCTCGGCCGACCCGGCCGCCATCGAGGCCGCCCTCGAGAGCGGCGCCGCGGCCGAGAAGCCGCTCGTCGGGCGAGCCACGCCGGCCACCTGGCAGGCCTTGGCCGCAACGGCGGCCAAGCACGGCTGTGCGCTGATCGTCAGCGCCGAGGGCGGCGACCTGCAGACCCTGGCCGAGGTGTCGGAGCAGGTGCGCGGCGCCGGGCTCGAAGACTTCGTCTTCGAGCCCGGCGCCCAGAACCTGGCCGGCGACCTCGCCGCCTTCACCCAGCTCCGCCGCCTGGCGCTGAAGAAGAACGAGCGCGCGCTCGGCTATCCCATCCTCGCCGAGGCGCGCGCGCAGCTCGCCCCTGGGCGAGCTCGCGCGCGCCGCCCAGGCGATCGCCAAGTACGCCGGGGTGATCGTGCTCGACACCTTCGATCCGGCGCTCGTCTACCCCCTGCTCGCCCTGCGCCAGAACATCTACACCGACCCCCAGAAGCCCATCCAGGTCGAGCCCAAGCTCTACGCCATCGGCGCCGCCGGCCCGGACAGCCCGCTGCTCATCACCACGAACTTTTCGCTCACGTACTTCTCGGTCTCGGGCGAGGTCGAAGGCAGCGGCAAGGCGGCCTGGCTGCTGGTCGCCGACGCCGACGGCCAGTCGGTACTCACCGGCTGGGCGGCCGGCAAGTTCGACGCCGAGAAAATCGCCAAATCGGTCAAGCTCTCGGGCGTCGAAGACCGTCTCAACCACAAGAAGCTCGTCATCCCCGGCCTGGTCGCCGGGTTGTCCGGTGAGGTCGAAGAGGAGCTCCCGGGCTGGCAGATCATGGTCGGTCCGCGCGACGCCGTCGACATCCCCACCTACCTGAAGAACGTGTGGAGCGCCTGACGTCCGGCATGGGCGACACCATCGCATCGCGCACTGCGGCAGAGAGCGCCGGACCAAAGGCCGACGCCGGCGAGCAGGCCGCGCCCCAGCCCGGCGCCCGCGCGCCGGCCGCGCCCCGGACGGTCCTCGTGACCTTCCTGCCCGGCGGCGAGATGGCCCAGGTGCCGCCCGGCACGTCGCTGCTGGACGCGGCCGCGGCGGCCGCCGTGGAGATCGCGGCGCCCTGCGGAGGGCAGGGCCGCTGCGGCCGCTGCCGGGTCACGGTCGCAGGCGAGGGCCTCGAGCGCCGCGACCACGGCCGCCTGACGGCGGCCGAGGTCGCGGCCGGCGAGGCCCTCGCCTGCCACTCGTTCGTCGCCGGCCCGGTCGAGGTTACCCTGCCGACCCGGGCGCGCGAGCAGGTGCGGCCCCATGGTCACGCCGTCGCCGAGCCCGAGGCCCTGCCGGTGACCTGCGACTGGCGCCGCGACCCGGCGGTACGCACCGTCGACGTCACCATCGAGCCGCCCTCGCTCGCCGACAACACGAGCGACTTCGACCGCCTGCGGCGGGCGCTGGCCCAGCAGCACGGCATCAAGGACGTGCGCGCCGAGCTGCCCCTGCTGCGCGGCCTCGCCCGCGACCTGCGCATGGCCAACTGGAAGGTGAACGTCGCCCTCGAGATGCGCGACTGGGTCTACGGCACGTACCTGCCGCCGCGCATCCTGCGCGTCTACCCGAGCGCCTTCGGGCAGCGCGGCATGGGGCTGGCCGTCGACGTCGGGACGACCTCGATCGTCGCCTACCTCGTCGATTTCGAGACCGGCCGCGTCGTCGACAGCGCCAGCGCCTACAACAAGCAGATCTCCTGCGGCGAGGATGTGATCAGCCGCATCATCTACGCCAAGCGCAAGGGCGGGCTGCTGCGCCTGCAAGTGCTCGTGGTGGAAACGATCAACGACCTGATCGCCGAGCTCGAGTCGCGCAACCGGATCGAGCGCACCGAGATCCAGGAGGTCGCCATCGCCGGCAACACGACGATGACGCACCTGCTTCTCGGCCTCGACCCGCGCTACCTGCGCGAGGAGCCCTACATTCCCACGGTCACGCTGCCGCCGAAACTCACCGCTCATGAGCTCGGGCTCAACGCCAACCCGGCGGCCCGCGTGCACGCCATGCCGGCGGTAGGCAGCTACGTCGGCGGCGACATCACCGCCGGCGTGATCAGCTCCGGGCTCTACGCCACCGACCGGCTCACGCTCTTCATCGACGTCGGCACCAACGGCGAGATCGTGCTGGGCACCAAGGACTGGCTGATCGCCTGCGCCTGCTCGGCCGGCCCCGCCTTCGAGGGCGGCGGCGTGCGGCACGGCATGCGGGCGAGCTCCGGCGCCATCGAAGACGTCTGGGTCAACGCCGAGACGTACGAGCCGTCATTTCGTACGATCGACGACGCCCCGGCGCTCGGGCTCTGCGGCAGCGGCCTGATCGACCTGCTCGGCGAGCTCTTCGCCACCGGCGTGCTCGACAAGTCGGGCCACATCGATCGCCGCCTGAGCGAGGTCACACCGAGAGTGCGCGTGAACGACGGCGAGGCGCCCGAGTACGTCGTGGCCTTCGCCCACGAGGCCGGCGCCGACCATGACATCGTGATCACCGAAAGCGATGTCACCAGCCTGCTGCGCGCCAAGGCGGCGATCTACGCGGGCTACTCGGTGCTCTGTCGCAGCGTCGGCGTGGAGCTCGCCGACGTCGAGCAGATCCTGATCGGCGGCGCCTTCGGCCAGTACCTGGACGTCGAGAAGGCGATCCGCATAGGTCTGCTGCCCGACCTGCCGGTCGAGCGCTTCCACTTTCTGGGCAACACCAGCGTGCTGGGCGCCTACGCCGCGCTGCTCTGCGTGAACGTGCGCCACGACGTGCTCGACGTGGCCGCCAAGATGACCTATCTCGAGCTTTCGGCGGACAACACCTTCATGGACGACTACACCTCGGCCCTGTTCCTGCCGCACACCGACCTCGACAGGTTCCCGACGGTCCGGGAGCTGCTGGCGGCGCGTGGGGGCGGCGCCACGAGGCAACGGGAGGAGTGAACCGATGACCACCACCATCGCGATCGCCGGCAAGGGCGGCACCGGCAAGACGACCATCGCCGGCCTGCTGGTGCGCCGCCTGGCGGAGTTGCAGGCCGGCCCGGTGCTGGCCATCGACGCCGATCCGGCCAGCAACTTAAACGACGTCCTCGGCCTGCCGCTCGACAAGACCGTGGGCGACATCCGCGAGGACACCTCCGAGAAGGCCCGCGCCAACCTGCTCGACCCCGGCGTCGCCAAGGCCGACCTCCTCGACTACGAGATCAACGCCAACGTGGTCGAAGGCACCGGCCTCGACCTGCTGGCCATGGGCCGCCCCGAGGGACCGGGCTGCTACTGTGCCGCCAACACGATGCTGCGCACGATCGTCGACCGCATCGCCGCGAGCTACTCGTGGGTCGTGATCGACAACGAGGCCGGGCTCGAGCACCTCTCGCGGCGCACCACCCGCGACGTCGACGTGCTGCTCATCGTCAGCGACCCGACGGTGCGCGGCCTGACTACCGCCGGTCGTATCGTCGACCTGATCGACGAGTTGAAGACGCGGGTCGGCCGTCACTACCTGGTCGTCAACCGGACCGCCGGCGCCCTCACACCCCAGCTCGAGCAGGTCGTCGCCGCGCGCGGCCTCAACCTGCTGGTTTTGATCCCCGAGGACCCGGCGGTGGCCGCCTACGACGCCGCCGGCAAGCCGCTCGTCGACCTGCCGCGCGACGGCGCCGTCGCCGCGGCGCTCGACGGCATCCTCGACGCCGTCCTGCCCCAGCCCGCCGGCAAGGAGGTCTGAGCCATGCTGCTCATCGGCGAGAACATCCACATCATCGCGCCGCGCGTGAAAGAGGCGATCGAGGGCCGCGACAAGACCGCCATCCAGGACCTCGCCCGCCGCCAGGTCGAAGCGGGCGCGGCCGTGCTCGACCTGAACATCGGCCCGCAACGCAAGCTCGGCCACGAGGTCATGCCGTGGATCGTGCAGGCGGTGCAGGACGCGGTGGACGTGCCCCTGTCGCTCGACACCACCAACCTGGCGGCCATGGAGGCCGGCCTCAAGGTCTGCCGCGACCGGGCCACGCTGAACTCCGCCTCGGCCGACCCAGAACGGCTCGACACCGTGATGGCGCTGGCCGCCCGCTACGACGCCAGGGTCATCGCCCTGACCATGGGCGTCGAGGGCATCCCGACGACCGCCGACGGGCGGGCGGCGATCGCCCTCGAGGCGCTGCTGCCGGCCGCCGAGCGGCACGGCATCGCCATGGCCGACGTCTTCCTCGACCCGCTGGTGCTCGCCGTCTCCTGCAACCAGGACGTGGCCCGCGAGTCGGTCGAGGCCATCCGCATGTTCAAGATGCTGTCCGACCCGCCGCCGACCACGACGGTAGGCCTGTCGAACATCTCGAACGGCTGCCCGCCCGAGACGCGGCCCCTCATCAACCGCGTCATGCTCGTCCTGCTCCTGGGCGCCGGCCTCGACAGCGCCATCGCCGACCCGCTCGACGCCGAGCTGCAGGCGTGGGTCAGGATCGTCGAGGAGCGCGACGAGAGCACGCCCCTGGCGCGACTCGTGCTCGCTCTACACGACGCCGGCGCGGCCATGGAGGAGCTCGACCGCGGCCAAGTCGATGGCGACGACCCGGCCCAGGTCGAGCTCTACAAGACGTACCGCATGCTCCAGAACGAGGTCATCTATGCCGACTCGTTCCTGCGGATCTGAGCTCGCGAACCGAACGATCTCCCGAAGGGCGATTCGCCGGAGGGCGATCCCCCGGAGGGCGGCACGGTGACGGGCTGCCCCGGGCGCGACCGCAGCAGCTGGACCGCCGACGACATCTTCGAGGTGGCCTGTCCGAGCTGCGGCACGCTGGTCGAGTTCTTCAAGGACGACACGCGCCGCGACTGCCCGTCGTGCGGCGGCTGCATGGTCAATCCGAAGCGGGCCCTGAGCTGCGCCGACTGGTGCGCCTCGGCCGAGAGCTGCTCGCTGTTTCGCAAGGCCGTGAGCGAGGCCGATCCCGCGACGGAGGCGCCGGCGTCGTGACGTAGGCGCCGGCGCCACGACCCCTCGAATCGCGACCTGTCGGCCCCGGCCCCGGCCGCCCGGAGCTAGCCGAGCAGCTCCCTGACGAGCTCGTAGGCGAACAGCGACTGGAAGGCCAGGTCGCGCACGCTGATGCGCTCGTCGAGGTTGTGGAACAGCGGCGAGACGGCCTCGCCGTCGTCCACCAGGAACGGCGCGAAGTTGTAGGCGACGACGTCGGGGAACGCCGCCCGGAACCAGTTCGAGTCGGTGAAGCCGACGGAGTGGATGGGCACGACCCGCGAACCGGGCACGAGGCTCGCCATCACCGCGGTGATGGCGCGCTGGAGCGGCGTGTCGGCCGGCGAGGCGTTGCCGGCGACGGTGCCGACCCACTCGATCTCCCAGCGCGCGTCGACCTCGGCCAGGGCAGCCTCGATCTCGGCGGCCACCCGGTCCTCGGTCCAGCCCACCGGCATGCGGCAGTCCACGGTCACCGTGGCGCTCGCCGGAAAGACGTTCACCGCTGCGCCGCTCGAGTGCACGATCGTCGGCGAGAAGGTGAGGCCGTACAGGGGCGCCAGCAGGTCGGCGGCGCGCCGGTCGCGTTCGCCGAGCTCGGCGAGGGCCGCCCGGGCCGAGCCCTCGTCGAGCAGCCGCGCCCGCAGGGCGGGGTCGGGGACGAGCAGCTCGACGTACTCGCCGGGCACGGTGTCGAGACTCAGCAGCGGTTCGTAGTCGTTGAGGGCGCGCACCACGTCCGCGGCGCCCACCACCGCGTTGCCGCGGCGCAGCGGCACCGAGGCGTGACCCGATTCGCCGGAGACGACCACGCGGAACTGGGCGGTGCCCTTCTCGCCGACGTGCAGCTCGTAGAGCCGCTCGCCGCCAGGGAGGACGAGGAACTCTCCCCCGCCTTCGTTCAGCAGGTAGTCGCAGCGCACCAGGTCGGGGCGATTCGCGCAGAGCCAGCGCGCCCCGCCGATGGCGCCGTCCTCCTCGTCGGCCTCGGCCACGAAGACGACCTCGCCGGCGAAGTCGCGGCCCGCTTCGGCGAGGCGCGTCATGACAACGCAGAACGCCGCCAGCAGGTTCTTGACGTCGATCGCGCCGCGACCCCAGACGTAGCCATCTTTGACAACACCGGCGAACGGCGGTTCGGCCCACTGCTCGGCGGCCGCCGGCACCACATCCTCGTGGGCCATGAGCACGAGGCGGGGACCGGGACGCGAGCCGGCAAGCGACACCACGAAGCTGCGCCGCTCGGCCGGCTCGCCGACGGTCTCGCCCTGCAGGCCGTGCCGACGGAAGTAGTCGTCGAGAAAAGCGGCGACCGCGCTTTCGTTGCCCGGCGGGTTGCTCGTGTCGATGCGGATCAGGGCGCCGAGCAGCGCGGTCGTCTCGCGCTCGACGCGCGCGACCAGCTCGGGGTCGATGCCGGCGATATCCACGGTGGATTGCCTCCTCGTCTGCCGCCGGCCACTAATCATATCGGGGATGCCGAACGGCTTCACCCCCCGCTTTCGGGCGCCCGGGCCGTGCGGTATAGTGAGCCCCCCGGCGGAGAAGTGGCCGAGTGGCTGAAGGCAGCCGCCTGCTAAGCGGTTAACGGGCGTTTAGTTCGTTCCCGGGTTCGAATCCCGGCTTCTCCGCCAGCCGCCCTCTTCCGCCAGCCGCGCTTCCCCGCCAGCCGGTCTACCCCGCCAGCCGCACTTCCCCGTCAGCCGCTCCACCGCGCCGGCCGCTCGCCCGTGCGGCGTTTTGCGGTATACTTCCAGTCCCCTGTGCGCCAGTAGCTCAGCTGGATTAGAGCGTCGGTCTACGGAACCGAAGGTCGGGAGTTCGAATCTCTCCTGGCGCACCAGCGTTGCCAAACGACAACGTTCTTCCTGCAAGTGAACCGGCTCTGATGTCCAGCCGCCCGCCCGGTCGATCGCCGTCATCCCTCTGGACGACTCGACAGCGTGCGCCGGATCTTCGTGAGGGTCATCACGATCTCCGCTGTAGACTACGAAACTGGCAGCTTCGGAGGTCTGTGCGGTGAGTCCAGTATCCCTGCTCCTCAGCGGCAAGGCGAAGGGTCGTTTTGACGCCTTCAGCGACGGCGTCTTTGCCATCGTCATCACGCTGCTGGTGCTGGAGCTCCACGTGCCGACCGGCAGGCAGCATCTGGCCAGCGTGCTCGGCGAGGAATGGCCCCGGTACCTCGGCTACTTCGTCAGCTTCGCCTTCATCGGCGGCATCTGGGTGGCCCACAGCACGGTCAGCCACTTCATCAAGGCGGTCGATGCCGCGCTGATGCGGCTCAACCTCGTGCTGCTGCTGTTCGTGTCATTGCTGCCGTTCACGACTGGGATTCTGGCCACGCACCTCTTCGCCTCGTTCCTGCCCATCGACCACGTCACCGAGCCGCAGCCAGGATTCGGCCCCGAACGCCTCGCCGTCGTGCTGTTCGGCGTCAACCTGACCCTTGCCGCCCTGATGACGTTCCTGGTCATCCGCCACATCGACCGGACCGATCGAGCTCGCCGCGGACGATGTGGTCGAGGGGGAGCTGAAAGGCTTCGCACGGGGACGCCGCACCGCTGTCATCCTTCAGGCGCTCGCCACGGTCGTCGGCTTGTTTCTGCCGGTGGTCGCCGTCGTGGTCTACCTCGGACTTTCGGTCTTCTTCTTCGTCGATCCCCTCTGGATCGAGCGCGTGCGGCGAAAGGTCAGGCCCCGCAGGGGCTGACGCCGGCACGACGGCTCACGTCCGCTTGCGAGGTCACCGGTGCGGCTCCGGTCGCGGCCTCCTGTCGCCCCGGTCGACCTTCCCAACTGTTGCCTCGAGCGGGCTGCGGCGACGAGAGCACCTGCGGCAATGTCTTCGAGACGGCCGGGGACCTGATTACGCCTGAGAGGCAGCCCACAGAAGCGGGAGGCCCCTGAAAACGCTTGGCGGTGATTTCGACGTGTGGTACGTATCGGCGGCGGCTGAGAACGTTCACACGAACCGATCGAGGAGGGGCGCACATGAGTGAACTCATGGTCCTGGGCTTCGAAAACGAAGCCGAAGCCGACAACTTCGGCCTCAGGTTGGCCCAGATGCAGCAGCAGATGATCGTGCAACTGGAGGACGCCGCCGAGGTCGTGCGCGACCCCGACGGCAAGCCCCACGTCAAGCACGGCCACGGCATGGTCGGCGCCGGCGCCATGGGCGGCGCCTTCTTCGGCATGCTCTTCGGCCTGCTGTTCTTCATCCCCTTCCTGGGCCTGGCCATCGGCGCCGGCATGGGCGCCCTGTTCGCCAAGATGGGCAAGACCGGCATCGATCAGCAGGTGCTGCAGCAGATGGGCGACGCCGTACCGCCCGGCAAGGCCGGCTGGTTCCTGCTCATCGGCCAGATGACCGAAGACAAGTTCCTGGCCGAGGTGCAGGGCACGAACGCCAAGGTGGTGCGCACCAACCTCACCGAGGAGCAGGAGAAGCAGCTCAAGGAGGCCTTCGGGGCCCGTAAGCACGAGAAGTAAGTCCCGAAGTCACAGCGCGGCCCCAGGCAAAGCGGGGCGGTCGCAAGGCCGCCCCGTTGCCGTGTCGCCGTGCACGCAGAGCAGGGGTGCCAAGCAACGACGCTCCTCAGGGAGCACCCCACCGAGAACCTCATGCCATCGTCGCGGCAGGTCCCCGGCGACCATAAGCTGGTCGCTCCAGTCAGCCCAACGTGGCCTCAAGCTTGGCAATCGCCGCCGCTTCGCTTGGACCGGTACCCTTGGCGGCCTCGGCGGTCGCCTTGGCGACACCGATGATGAAGTCCTTGAAGGCATCGAGGTCTTCCGGGCCTTTGCGCGAGAGGATATCGACGGCCAGACCGATGCGGCCGATCGTCTCACCGGCGACGTTGGCGGGATCGTGCGAGAGTGCCTTGTCGCGCCGTGTTCTCGCGTCGTCGGCGAGCTCTCGGACGAGCACGCACTCGCTGGAGGTCTTCACCTCGGCGATGTATCGGGCTGCCCCGTTTGCCTCCTTGAACGTGTCCAAGAACCCCGGATCGGCCATCGAGAGGTACGTCATCGTGTCAGCGACTGCCCACTGCAGGACCTGCCACTCAGCCCCGGTGAAATCCGCTTTCGTCGCCATCTCGTCTCCTCGAGTTTAGTGCGCCTCGTTGCGTGCGCTTCGATGCGAGCCTACCCCACCACCAACGTCGGTCAGGCGTCTCGCGCAAGCCACCATCAACCGCCACGATCTGAATCGCCTCGAGCGCCAAGGAGCGCCGCACCCGCGGGCAAGGGCCACGTTGACATCGATCAACGCGGCCCCTCCGGCAGCGGCGACACGCCTTCGTCGCGAATGCTTTTGAGAGCGACGGCCATTGAAGCATAGAAGTGCTCGTGATCGAGTGTCTCGAACAAGCCGTAGCGGACGACGAGCTCCTGCAGGCGGGATCGTAGCTCGACGAAGGCGAGATGCACCCCTCGCGCGTTGAGCTCGAGGTCGAGACGCTTGAGCATGTCGGCCGCCGTCACGTCGATGTCGGTGATCGCCTCGCATTGCAGCACGATCCAGCGAGGCCGGTCGCGCAGCACGAGGCGTCTCACCTGCTGGCGGAACATGCCCGCGTTGGCGAAGAACAGGGGAGCCTCCCAGCGGTACACGACAATCCCGGGCGCCTGCTCCGCCTCGGGGTGGCGCTTCACGCCGTGCCAGCCACCCAGGTCGTGGTCGTAGCCGAGCACTTCCCCCGGTGGCCACCAGCTCCGCCGGAAGAACAGGAAGATCGAGAGCACGACGGCGATCAGGATGCCCTGCAGGACGCCGAGGAGTACGACGCCGAGCGTGGCCGTCAGCGAAAGGGCGAACGACGTCTTGCGAACCGTGAGGAAGGAGTGCAGGGCGGCGAGATCGACCAGCGAGAAGGCGGCCGCGATCACCACGGCGGCCAGCGCGGTCTGCGGGAGGTTCCTGAAGAGCGACGGCAGGAACACGAGCAGCGCGACGACCACGCCGGCGCCGACCAGGCCGGTGACCTGGGTCTTGGCGCCGGACTGCGTGGCGACGGCCGTGCGCGAGCCGCTCACCGAAACGGCGAATCCCTGGAACAGGCCCGCGGCCAGGTTCGCCGAGCCGACACCGATCATCTCCTGATTGGGGTCGACCTCGTCGCCGCGTCGCGCCGCGAAGCTCGTCGAGGTCGCGATGGTATCGGTCAGCGACACCAGCACGATACCAAAGGCGGCGATCGTCAGCGTACCGAGGTCGCCCCAGCCGGTCCACGGGAACGAGGGCGCCGGAAGTCCTTGAGGCAGCGTCCCGACCGTCTTCACGCCGTGCTCCACCAGACCCAGCACGCTCGTGGCGAGCGTGGCGCCGACGACGGCGACGAGCACAGCCGGCACCCGCGTCGTCAGGCGCGGCAGCAGGAAGAGAAGCGCAAGGGTGGCGAGCCCGAGCGCGAGCGTGGTGGCGTTGGTGCCGCCAAGTCCGGTGACGAAGGCCCGTACCTCTGCTATGAAGCCGTCGGCATCGGTCGAGAACCCGAAGAGCTTGGGAAGCTGGCCGACGAAGATGGTGATGGCCAGCCCGTTCATGTAGCCGACCTGGACCTCCTTCGAGAGCAGGTCGGCCACAAACCCGAGCTTCGCGAGCCCAAGCCCGATCTCGATGCCGCCGACCAGAAGCGCCAGCATGCCCGCTAACACGATGGCGGTCGACGGGTCGCCTCCGGCCACGAGTGGGATGATGGCCGCGAATATGAGCGGCGAGACCGATGAGTCGGGGCCGAGCACGAGCACGCGTGACGGGCCGAACAGCGCGTACGCGATGAGACATGCGACGGTCGTGTACAGGCCAGTGACCGGTGGGAGTCCCGCGAGCTCGGCGTAGGCGAGGCCCTGGGGCACGAGGATCGCGGCGAGGACGATCCCCGCCACGAGATCGGGGCGCAGCCACGAGGACTCGTACGACCTGAGCATGTGGAGTCCCGGGATCGACCTGCTCAACCGGCTTCCCGGCGGTCGCCCGTCACCCGATCGGTTGACCTTGACCTCAGTCATTGCCCCCTCGAGCGAACACTGTGCAGAGATGCTAGCACCGGCCGAACGACCCTATGAAGTGCCGGGACAGCGAGCGCACGAACGCAATCTTGGCATCCCCGACACTCACGCTCCGGCATCCGGTCCAGCAGCCTTTCACTGTGCGCCCCGGCTGGAGGACGTCGATCCAATGAGGATCACGCCGAGGTGGAGCTGCACGAGCCCCCGTGCCCAGACAGCACGAAGCGTGCCGCCCCAAACGGTTCGCGACGATTCATTGGTGTGGTACGTAGTAACCGCCACGGCCGGAACGAGGTGCACCGGCAATCGATCGAGGAGGGGCGCACATGAGTGAACTCATGGTCCTGGGCTTCGAAAACGAAGCCGAAGCCGACAACTTCGGCCTCAGGTTGGCCCAGATGCAGCAGCAGATGATCGTGCAACTGGAGGACGCCGCCGAGGTCGTGCGCGACCCCGACGGCAAGCCCCACGTCAAGCACGGCCACGGCATGGTCGGCGCCGGCGCCATGGGCGGCGCCTTCTTTGGCATGCTCTTCGGCCTGCTGTTCTTCATCCCCTTCCTGGGCCTGGCCATCGGCGCCGGCATGGGCGCCCTGTTCGCCAAGATGGGCAAGACCGGCATCGATCAGCAGGTGCTGCAGCAGATGGGCGACGCCGTACCGCCCGGCAAGGCCGGCTGGTTCCTGCTCATCGGTCAGATGACCGAAGACAAGTTCCTGGCCGAGGTGCAGGGCACGAACGCCAAGGTGGTGCGCACCAACCTCACCGAGGAGCAGGAGAAGCAGCTCAAGGAGGCCTTCGGGGCCCGCAAGCACGAGAAGGAGACAGCCAGCGCCTGAGGCGCCGCCGACGTGTTTCGAGGCGGTCCCCCACGGGGCAGTGGGGGATCTGTAAGACGGTTAGCCGATCGGGCCTGCGGCGTGCCCGAGCTGGTTGCCGTGTGAGGCGCGCGGGGCGTAGCGTGCTGGTCCGCATACGGGGGTGGTAGACGTGCCGCTTCGCATCGAAGACTACGCTCTGATCGGCGACCTGCACACGGCCGCGCTGGTTGGCAGCAACGGCTCGCTCGACTGGCTCTGTCTGCCGCGCTTCGACTCGCCGGCCTGCTTTGCGGCATTGCTCGGCGACGACTCGAACGGTCGCTGGCAGATCGCACCCGCCGGTGACGTGCGCCGCACGACGCGCCGCTATCGCGGCGCGACCCTCGTGCTCGAGACCGAGTTCGAGACCGACGAGGGCGTCGTGCGACTGGTCGACTGCATGCCGGTACGTCGTGACGCGCCGAGGGTCGTACGGGTGGTCGAAGGCGTACGCGGGTCGGTGCCCCTGAAGATGACCTTGACGGCGCGCTTCGACTACGGCCACACGACACCGTGGGTCAGCGGCGGCGAAAACGGGCTCACCGCCCTCGCCGGGCCCGACGCGCTCGACCTGTCGTCCGACGTGCCTCTCAGCCGGCAGACCCCAGCCATGGCCGAGTTCGTGGTCGCTGCCGGACAGCAGGTGGGGTTCGTCGTCGCCTGGCACCCCTCGCACGAGCCCTCACCGCTGCCCATCGACGCCGTCGCGGTGCTCGCCGAGACCGAAGCGTGGTGGCATGACTGGTCGGCCCGCTCGGCCTATCGGGGGCAGTGGTCCGATGAGGTGACGCGTTCACTTCTCACATTGAAGGCGCTCATCTACGAGCCCACCGGCGGCATCGTCGCCGCTCCCACAACCTCACTGCCGGAGTTCCTCGGCGGCGTGCGCAACTGGGACTACCGCTACTGCTGGCTGCGCGACGCCTCGCTCACCCTCGATGCCTTCATGACGGCCGGTTACGCAGAGGAGGCGACTCGCTGGCGGGACTGGTTGCTTCGCGCCGTGGCCGGCGACCCCGAAGACCTGCAGATCATGTACGGCCTTGGCGGCGAGCGCCGCCTCGACGAATACGAGCTGCCCTGGCTCGAGGGCTACGAGGGCTCGAAGCCTGTCCGAGTCGGCAACGCGGCGGCCGGCCAGCTGCAGCTCGACGTCTACGGCGAGATGATCGACGCAATCTTCAGGGCACAACAGCTCGGCATGCCCAGCCGCCCTCAGGGCCTGGAGATGGGTCTGCGGATCATGGAATGGCTCGAGTCGCACTGGCGCGAGCCCGACGACGGCCTCTGGGAGATGCGCGGTCCGCGGCGCCACTTCGTGCACTCGAAGGTGATGGCCTGGGTCGCCGCCGACCGCGTGGTGAGGATCCTCGAAGCGATCGGTGCCCAGGAGCCCCTCGACCGGTTCCGTCGACTGCGTGAAGACATCCACGTTGAGGTGTGCCGCGAGGGCTTCGACGCAGAACGCAACACCTTCACCCAGTCCTACGGTTCCAAGCAGCTCGACGCGGCGCTGCTACTCATCCCGCAGGTCGGCTTTCTGCCGCCCTCCGACCCGCGCGCCGCGGGGACCGTCGAGGCCGTCCGCAAGGAGCTGCTACGAGACGGTTTCGTCATGCGCTACATCCCCGACGAGCAGGCCGCCGACGGCCTGCCTCCGGGCGAGGGCGCCTTTCTGGCTTGCAGCTTCTGGCTCGTCGATGCCTTGGCACTGGTGGGCCGGCGCGACGAAGCGCTCGCTCTCTTCGAGCGCCTGCTCTCATTGCGCAACGACGTCGGGCTCTTCTCGGAAGAGTACGACCAGAAGTCTGGGCGGCTGATCGGCAACTTCCCGCAGGCCTTCACCCACCTGGCCCTCATCTCGAGCGCCGCGACACTGTCGGGTCGAGCCGTGAGGAGTGCCGGAGCCCAGGCAACCACAGTCGCCGGAGGCGCACAGGCAAGCGGCTGAGAGCGTCACGTCCGAAAGCAGAACCCGTGGCAGGCAAGAAGGTCGAGGAGTCACGAGGCAGCGGGGTTGCAGGCATCCTGCCGATCTTGGCGTGGGCGCCACGATATCAGCGCGCCTGGTTGCGGGCGGATCTGATCGCCGGCCTCACAGTGGCGGCGCTCGTGGTGCCCAAGGCCCTGGGGTACGCGGACATCGCGCAGGTGCCCATCCAGTACGGACTCTACGCCGCGGCGGCGGGCACGATCTTCTATGCGCTGTTCTGCACGTCGCGCCAGATCTCCACCGGGCCCAGCGCCGCCTTGTCGGCCGTCGCCGCAGGCGCGGTCCTGGGCGCCGCGGCGTCCGGCAACCAAGCCGTGACCATGGTGGCGTCGATCACCTTCGTGTCCGGCGTCTTCTTCGTCGTACTCGCGTTGTTCAAGATGGGCTGGATCTCCCAGTTCCTGTCAAAGGCCGTGATCGTCGGCTTCCTCTTCGGGGCGGGCATCCAGACGACGATCGGCGAACTCGCCAAGATCAGCGGGACCAAGGCGACGGGCGACAACAGCTGGCAGAAGATGGCGAGCTGGGTGCGGAGTTTGGGCGACACCCACGGCACGACCGTGGTCGTCGGCGTCGTCTCCCTGGTCGTGATCTTCGGCCTGCGCTTCGTCGCCCCCAGGGTGCCCGGGGCGCTCGTCCTGGTCGTGGGCGGCCTCCTCGCGGCGTGGCTGCTCGGCCTCGAAGGCCGCGGCGTCACGCTCGTGGGCACTGTGCCCAGCGGGCTGCCGGCCGTCGTCCTGCCGAACTTCGGCTATATCGCCGATCATCTGGCCGACGTCCTCACTGCCGCGCTGGCGCTTCTCATGATCGGCTTCTCGCAGACTGCCGGCGACGCCCGCGCCTTCGCCGCGAAGCATCGCTATCAGATCGACGTGAACCAGGAATCTCTGGCTCAGGGAGTGGCAAACGTCGGCTCCGGGCTGCTGCAAGCCATTCCCGTGTCCACCAGCCTCTCGGCCAGCTCGCTGAACGACCAGACGGGCGCCCGGACGCCTCTTGCGTCGCTGACGACCGGAGGGGTGGTCATCCTCACCATGCTGTTCCTGGCGCCACTGTTCTCGCAGCTCCCGCAGGCCGTCCTGGCAGCGATCATTATCGAGGCGGTGGTGATAGGGATGATGGACGTCCCGGCCATGCGACGCCTCTTTCGCGTGAAACGCCCCGACTTCTGGATCGCGATCGTCGCGCTCCTCGGGGTGCTGAGCGCCGGAGTGCTGGCCGGCGTGATCATCGGCATCGCGCTGTCGATCGGCTGGCTGGTCTATGTGTCTGCCACTCCGGCGATGCCGGAGCTGGTGCGCCAGCCCGGCACCGAAGTCTTCCGACCGGCGGACGATTCTTCCGGCGGTGAGACCTTCCCCGGCCTGCTCGTGCTTGGTTTCGACGCAGGGCTCTTCTTCATCGACGCCAACGCACTCGAGGACCGGGTCAGGGAGCTTGCCCACGACGCAGACCCTCCGCTCCGGGTGGTGGTTCTCGACTTCGAAGGAGTGAACTACATTGACTCTCAGGGAGCCGAGAAGGTGGGCGATGTCCTGAAGCTGACTCAGGCCCATTCTGCCGAGCTGCGCCTGGCCCGCGTGAAGCCGGCGGTCATGGAGGTGCTACGCCGGGACGGTTTCGTCGACCGCGTCGGCGAATCGAACATCCACGGCAACGTCTTCGAGGCAGGCAGGGACATTATGGCCTCCGTGGCTGATTCCAAGAGGGGGGAGAACATGACCTCTACGGCAGAGTTCGATCCGACGATCACAACCGCTCATGACTGAGCCTCTGGCGGCACATCCCCAGGCACTCTCGCCGCGGAAGATGCTCGTCCCGCTCGCCCTCGCTCAGTTCATCTGCAGCTTCGCGGGCTCGAACATGAACGTGGCGATCGGCAGCATCAGCAAGGACCTGGGCACCACTGTGCACGGGGTGCAGACCGCCATCACGCTCTTTCTGCTGTTCATGGCCGCGCTCATGATCCCGGGCAGCAAGCTGACCGACATCTGGGGTCGCAAGCGCTGCTTCATCGGCGGCCTTTCCGTGTACGGCATCGGCGCCGTGATCGCCGCGCTGGCACCCGGTCTCGGCGTCCTGATCGTCGGCTACTCGGCCTTCGAGGGCGTCGGCTCGGCCCTGCTGATCCCGCCCGTCTACATCCTCACGACGATGCTGTTCGACGACACCAAGTCGCGGGCCCGCGCCTTCGGTCTGATCAGCGGCATGGGCGGCATCGGGGCCGCCGCCGGGCCGCTGATCGGCGGCCTCATCACGACGACCATCAGCTGGCGGGTCTCGTTTTTGCTCCAGGCGGCGGTCGTCGGTGCGATCATCCTGCTCAGCCGGCGCATCGTCGATCCGCTGCCGCCGGACCGGACGCGGCCCTTCGACACCGTCGGCGCCGTCCTGTCGGCCGTCGGCATGGTCTTCCTCGTCTTCGGCATCCTGCAGGCCGGCACCAACCGCACGCTCCTGATCGTGTTCCTGGTCGTGGCGGTGGTCGTCCTGCTCTGGTTCTTCCTGCACATCCGCTCCCGGGAACGGGCCGGCCGGGAGCCGCTGCTGTCGACGGAGCTCTTTCACAACCGCACCTCGAACCTGGGCCTGGTCACCCAGAACGTCCAGTGGCTCATGCTCATGGGCATCTCGTTTGTGGTCTCGGTCTTCCTGCAGACCGTGCGCGGCTTCAGCGCCATCGAGACGGGACTTGTCTTCACCGCGGCGACCATCGGCATCCTGCTCTCGTCGATGTCCCAGGAGAGGCTGGCCAAGCGCTTCGCGCAGAAGACCCTGATCCTCGCCGGCTTCATCATCACTCTCGCCGGCATCAGGCCTGCTCCTCGGCCTCGTCCACGCCTCGTCCAGTGTCCTCGTCTTCTTGCCCGGGCTGTTCTTCATCGGCCTGGGCATCGGCACGATGCTGACGCCCTCGGTCAACATCGTGCAGTCGGCCTTCCCCGAGGAGAAGCAGGGCGAGATCTCCGGACTGTCGCGCAGCATCTCGAACCTGGGGTCGTCGCTGGGCACGGCGATCGCCGGCACCATCCTGGTCGCCGATCTCGTCGAGGGGAACCGGTCGTACGCGCTGGCGATGATCTCTCTGGCGGTCGTCGGGCTCATCGGCCTCGGCGCCACGCTGTTCCTGCACGACGACCCCGTGCGTCAGGTGTGAACCGGCGCCCTACGAACGGCCCCGGCGCGCCACCAGCTTCCCGAGCTCCCAGAGAAAGAAGAGCGCCACGGCGGGCGCCAGCGCCAGCGCCCACTGCGTAAGCGACAGCTGCACGGTGCCAAAGATCCTGCGCATGACGTCCATCTCGGTGATGAGCACGGCCAGCACGAGCTCCACGACCGCCGTCCAGTTCAGGCTCCGGTTGTCGAACGTCTCGCTCGTGAGCGCCGTGGCGGTCACGCTCCGGGCCTGAAAGGCGGACGCGATGATGAGCAGCGAGAACGTCGTCAGTCCCATCGAGGAGCCGACTGCGACGCTGCCGTAGTGCTGCGTGCCGTAGCTGATCAGGGCGAGCGTGCACACGGCCATGAACAGGCCCACGAGCCCGGCGGTGGTCAGCAGGCCCCTGGTCATGATCGAGGCGTCGCGAGACCGCGGTGCGAGCTCCATGAGGCCCGGCGCCTCCTTGTCCATGCCGAGCGCAACGCCGAGCGGTGCATTGACGAAGAAGTTGATGTAGAGGATCTGGGAGGGCGAGAAGGGCTGCCCGGCGGCGATGTTGAGGATGCTGGCCCCGAGGAACGTGATGATGTACGCCGCGAGCTCGAGCATCACGAAGCGGATGAACTTGTTGAGGTTGTCGTAGACCGTTCGACCCTTCTCGACCGCACGTACGATCGTCGCGAAGTTGTCGTCCGAGAGGATCATGCGGCCGGCGTTCTTGGCCACCTCGGTGCCGGTGCCCATGGCGATGCCGATGTCGGCCGCCTTGATCGCCGGGGCGTCGTTCACGCCGTCGCCCGTCATGGCCACGACCTGGCCCTTCTTCCTCAGCGTCTCGACCAGGAGCACCTTGTGCTCCGGCGCGACGCGCCCCACGACGCCGATGTCGTCGATGCGCGCCAGCCGCTCCGCTTCGGAAAGCGCGGCGAACTCCGTGCCGAGCAGCGCCTCGCCGGGGATGCCGAGCTTCCTGGCGATCGCCGCCCCGGTGGTCACGTCGTCGCCGGTCACCATGCGCACCCGGATGTGGGCGCGCTGGGCGTCGCGGACGGCCGCCTTGGACTCGTCGCGGGGAGGGTCGACCATGGCCACGAGCGACGTCATCTCGAGCTGGGTGACGTAGCTCAGCAGATCGCCTTCCGCATCGAAGGTGGCCGGGTCGAGATCGCGGACGGCCGCCGCCATCACGCGGTGCCCCTCGCCCTCCATGCGGGTGACGGCGCCCTCCGCCTTCGTCTTCAGCTCGTCGTCCCAGGGAACGCTCTCTCCCGCGGCCAGGGCGCTCCCCGTGCGCCCCATCACGGCCGGGGCCGCCCCCTTCACGAAACAGCGCACCACGTTCTTGCCCGACGAATCGGTGGCGGAGTTGAAGGTCGCCATCAGCTTGTAGGTGGGGTCGAACGGCAGCGTAGCCAGGCGCGGCAGCCTCTCCCGGGTCGCGTCGATGTCGAGCCCCGCCTTGTGGCCGAGGACCAGCAGGGCGCCCTCGGTCGGGTCGCCGACCACCTTGCCGTCTTCGAGCTTGGCGTCCGAGGCGACGACGTATGGGAGGATGGCGTCGTCGATCGCGGCAGAGTTCCCCGCCGCGTGATGGACCTTGCCCTCGAGGCCGTAGCCGATGCCGGAGATCGTGTACCGATCGATGGGGTCGACCACCTCGACGGCCGTCATCTGGTTCATCGTGAGTGTGCCGGTCTTGTCGGAGTTGATGGCCGACGTCGACCCGAGCGTTTCCACGGACACGAGGTCCTTGACGATGGCCTTCTGCCCGGCAAGCTCCTTGGCGCCGGCCGAGAGGATCACCTGAAGCACGGTCGGCAGCGCCGTCGGAATGGCGGCGATCGCCAGGGCGATCGCGGTGATGAACAGGCTGTCGGCAGACTGGCCTCTCGAGAGGCCGAGCGCGAACATGACGATCATCGTCCCCAACGCAGCCGCGCCAATCCAGAGGGTCATCGTGTTGAGCTGCCTGGTCAGCGGGGTCTGTTCCTTGGCGGTCGTCGCCAGCATGCCGGCGATCCTGCCGACCTCGGCGTCGGCGCCCGTCGCCGTGACGAGCATCGTGCCGCTGCCGTGCGTGACCGGCGTGTTCATGAACGCCATGTTCGTCCGGTCGCCCGGGCCAAGGTCTTCGTCGGCCAGCGCGTCCGTCTCCTTCGATGCCGGTACGCTCTCGCCGGTGAGCGCGGACTCGTCGATGTCGAGCGAGCTCGCCTGCACGATCCTGCCGTCGGCGGGCACGTCGTCGCCGGCGCTGATCAGCACGACGTCGCCGACGACGACCTCCTCGGCCGGGATCTCCGCCTCGGCTCCGTCGCGACGCACCCGCGCGGTCTGCTTCATCAACGACTTCAGGGCGTTCATCGCGCTCTCGGCCTTGCCCTCCTGACGCAGGCCGACGACGGCGTTGAACACGGTCAGGAAGACGAGCACGGCGCCCGTGCTCCACTGGCCGATGGCGAGTGACACGACGGCCGCGATGAGCAGGATGATCTGCATGTAGGCGCGGTACTGGTCGAGGAAGCGTCGCCATCCCGGCGCGGTCTTCTCGGCGGGGAGTGCGTTGGGTCCGTTCGTCCGCAGCAGCTCCGCGGCTTTCGACGCCGCCAGGCCCTCGGCCGGATCGACGCCGAGTCTCTGGGCGACGTCGTCCGGCGAGAGCGCATACCAGCGTTCGGTCTTCGGTCGAGCCTCAGCCGGCACTCGAGCTGTCTCTGCCATCATCGAGCCGCCTCGTCAAGCGCCTCTTCGTCGGCCTCAGCTTGCCGTTCCGCTTTGCGGGTCTGATCGTCGGCTTGCTTCTCGACTTCCTCGCGGGCCTTCTTCTCGGCCTTCTTCGCCGCCTTCGCGGCCTTCTTGCGAGCCTTCTTTTCGGCCTTTGGGGCTTGGCCGTCGCTCTGGTCGGCGAAGGGATCGGGAGCGGCCCCCTTGGGCGCCTGCGCCTCGAGCTCGACTTTGGTCTCCTGCAACGCCTTGCGCGCCTCGGGGCCCACCCTCGGGTAGTGCGGGTCGATCTCGATCAGGGCGTTGGCGATCACCGCCGAGGCGCAGATGCGCGCGAACCACTTGTGGTCGGCGGGGACCACGTACCAGGGCGCCCAGTCGGTGCTGGTCGCCGACAGCATCTCGGAAAAGGCCTTCTGGTAGGCGTCCCAGTAGGTGCGCTCCCGGGCGTCGGCGGCCGAGAACTTCCAGTTGTGGTCGGGCAGGTCGATGCGCCGCAGAAAGCGGACGCGCTGCTCCTCCTGCGAGAGGTTGAGGAGCAGTTTCACGATCTTGAAGCCGTTGTCTGCGAGGTGGCGCTCCCAGTCGTTGATGTCGCGGTAGCGCCGCTTCCACACGTCTCTGCCGCGCACCTCTTTGGGCAGCCGCTGGCGCTCGAGGTTCTCGGGGTGCACGCGCACGACGAGGACCTCCTCGTAGTGCGAGCGGTTGAAGATGCCGATCTCGCCGCGACCGGGCAGGGCCCTGGTGTAGCGCCACAGATAGTCGTGGTCGATCTCCACCGTGGACGGCACCTTGAAGGAATGCACGGAGACGCCCTGCGGGTTGACCCCGCTCATGACGTGACGGATGGTGCCGTCCTTGCCGGCGGCGTCCATGGCCTGGAGCACGACGACGACGCCATAGGTGTCCTGGGCGGCGAGGCGCTCCTGGTACTCGGCCATCAGCTCGACGCCTCGCTGCAGCAGCTCGAGACCGTCCTTCTTCTTGACGAAGCCCGCCTTGAAGGCGGGGTCGAAGTCCTTTGCCAGCGTCACCTTGGAACCGGGCTTCACCCGCAGCGGCTCGATGAACTCCGCGATGCGCTTTGCTGCCTCGTCGGCCATGTCGGGCCTCCTTTCGCGCCGCCCGCGCCGTGCGGTCCAGGCTCGTCACCCCGATGATATGCCGGGTCAACGGTACGGCTGGCGATCGTCGCGCCAGGCCCGATGACGACGCCTGGCGCGATCGCGGTCACCTTCGGCGTCTAGGTCTCGACCGCGGGGGCGCGTCTAGCGCTTCTCGGTCCGCGTGAGCAGCGGTGGGACCTCGCTCAGGTGGTGGACCGTCGCCACCTGACCGTGGTCGATCCCGCTCGCCGTGCGGTCAAGGAAGATGGCGATGCAGCCACACGCTTTGGCTCCAGTGACGTCGGTCGGCAGGTTGCCGACGTAGGCGATCTCCCGCAGGTCGACGCCGAGCGACGCCGAGAGCCATTCGTAGGGAGCGCGGTGCGGCTTGCGCAGGCCGACGTCGACCGAGGTGACGAAACAGTCGATGTAGGGCGCGAGGCCCAGCCGCTCGAGATCCTTCTGGATGGTGCGTCGCGGCATGCCGAAGGGCACGTTGGTCAGCGCGCCGACGGCGAACCCCGAGCGCTTCAGGGCGGCCAGCGTCTCGAGCGCATCCGGGTAGGCGACGAGGCTCGTGCGCAGGAGCCCGAAGAAGCCGTCGACCGCCGTCTCCAGGCGCTCGGCGGCGTCGCCGCCGAGCGCGGCGAGCACGCGGGTCGCGACATCGGCGGCCGACAGCCGCTCGATCCGCCGCCGCAGGTAAGCACTGGAGCCCTCCGCCGTCTCGTGGGCGGCCGCCACCCGGGCCTTCGAGCGGTCGACGCCGCAGGCGTCGAGGAGCTTGTCGAGAGCGAGTCGTCCCCGTTCGATCCGGCTCAGGACCGGGCCGCCGTAGTGATACAGCGTCTCGCCGAGGTCGAAGCCGACCGCAGAGGCGTCGATCGGCGCGCCCGCCGTCACGGGCGTCCGGTCTTTCCGGCGGGATCCCGGCGAGCGCCGCCGTCGGACGCCGCGGGCGCGCCGCCGCCGGGCGCCGCCGCCGGCCGGCCGAGAGCCACGGCGACGAGACGACCGGGGCTGAAGGCCCGGGCGCGCCGTTGACGGGCGGCGACCAGAACGTCTTCGGGGACGAGCATGCGCAGGGCGCGGGGGTGCGTGCGAAACTCGAGCGGCGTCTCGAGCTCGAGCGCCTCGCCGTCGATGCCGACGTAGGCCTTGCCGCTCCGAGAACGCACCCCGAAAGTCTCCGCTGTGAACTGGTGCAGATGGGGGTCGCGGCCGCTCAGCCCGACCGCGCTCCGGGTGACCACGGCGGCGGCCTCGCGGCCGCTGGCGGCGTTCACGGCGAAGATCCCGAGCAGGCCAGAGTCCATGCACCGCCGCTGGGAGACGTCGAGCGACGGGCCCAGGACGTAGGGGTTGTTCGACACCATGATGAGAAACGAGTCGTCGACCTCGGCCCCAGCGGGCGTGGTGAACTGTAGATCGAACGGTTCGGCCCGGCCGCCGAGCATGTCGGGGAGCAGCTCCCTGGTGGTCTCGAGCTTTGCCTCGCGGTAGCTGTCCTGCTGGACGATGGTGGCGTAGATGCCGAGCGAGACGTTGTTCACGAACAGACGGTCGCCGACCGTCGCGTAGTCGATGAAGCGCTCGACGCCGTCGCGAAAGGCGACCATGCCCTTGCGCGGGTCTTCCTTGTCGAAACCCAGGTCCTGGGCGAAGTGGTTGCGCGTACCGGCCGAGATGCAGACGAAGGGGATGTCGTGCTCGTGGGCGATCGCGGCGACGAGAGCCTGCGAGCCGTCGCCGCCGGCCATGCCCAGGCAGTCGGCGCCGCGGGCGATAGCCTGGTGGGCCAGGTCGGCCAGGTCGAGCCCTCGGTCGAGGAAGACCACCTCGACGCCCATGCCGGCGGCCATGTCGGCCAGACCGAACTTCGCGACCTTGCCGCCGCCCGACCATGGATTGCAGAGCAGCACCGGCCGGCGCGGGTGAACGTGCTTCGTGGTGCGCAGCCGGTCGAGCTCGCGCAGGTCGGGCGCGAGCGCGGCGCGGGCGGCCAGGGCCGCCACGGCGAGCGCCACGCCGGCCGCCACGATCCGCGGGACCGGGCCGTGGGAGCTGCCGACCGCCTGCACGATGGCCACGCCGATCGTTGCGGCGCCGGCGACGAGGCCCGCGAGCCCGACCGCCCGTCGTGGCAGGCGTTCGGTGAGCAGCCACCAGACGCCCCACGCCGCGGCCGCCAGGCCGGCGAGGGCGACGACGAGCCACACGACGTTGCGCGTGACGAAGACGATCACCTCGACGACGAACGCGGCGGTCGCCAGCAGCGAGAGGACAGCGAGCAAGCGGCGGCGCAACGATGGGGCTCCGGGATCGCCAGTCGTCATTGGCCGGTCCACTCCCTTCGGTCGTCGTGAAGCGCCTCGCCGGACGGGCGCGCCGTGACGATGACGAGGGTCACGGGACCAGCTTATGCGGGGCGCGCATCGGCGACAACGGGGCTCTGCCGTTGCGGCGCCCGTCGACCTTACGCCCTTCGCGGCGATGCCCGACCGGCTCGTGTACGATGGACCCGTGCGCCACGCAGAGCCCCGAGTCGAGTTTCTCAAGACCCTCGCGAGGGAGCTCGCGCCACTCGGCCAGACCGCCGCCGAGCTGTCGGAGGAGCTGTCTGGCTGCAGTGACGGGCTGGGCCTGTCGGCGCGCTTCTTCGTGCTGCCGACGATGGTGCAGATCATCTACGAGGAGTTCGGCGAAGAGCGCATCGCCTTCGTCCCCGTGGGCCGCGGCAGCGTCGATCTCGAGACTCATGCCCTCCTCGAGAACATCGCCGTCGAAGTCGGCAAGGGCTGGGTCAGCCCCAGGTGGGGATCGAACGCATCGAGGCTCTGGTCGCCCACCGACCGCGCTTTCCGCTGTGGCTTCGTCTCGTGGCCGGCGGACTGGGACCCGGCGCCATCGCCCTCCTGCTCGGTGGCGGCGTGCGTGAGGCGGCCGCCGCCATGGCCATCGGACTGGCCGTGGCCGTCTTCCACGGTCTGGCGCGCCGCAGCGGCCGCCTCGAGGGGCTGCTCGAACTCTCCTCGGCGGCCTTCGCGGCTTGTCTTGCGCTGCTCCTGGGCCACGTCCTGCACAAGTTCGATGCGACGACCGTCGTACTCGCCTCGATCGTGCAGCTACTCCCCGGCCTGCGCATCACCCAGGGCGTCTCGGAGCTTGCCGCCGGCGACCTCGTCTGCGGCACTGCGCGACTCGCCGGGGCGGGCATGACGCTACTCAACCTGAGCATCGGCGTGGCGCTCACCTGGACCGTCTTTCGGCGGCTCGGCGAGTTTCCGTTGCTGGGTCGTGCCCATGGCGCCACGACGGCGATGCTCGTGGTGGCGGTCTTCGGGGCGGCGCTGGCCTTCTCGGTCTCGGAGAATGCCCGACGCCGCGACGTCGGCTGGGTCTTCGTCGCCGTGATCGTCGCCACGATCGCCAGTCGCGTCGGCGTCCGGGCGCTGGGCACCACCCTGGGAGTCGGCATCGCCAGTCTGGCCGTGGGGCTGGCGGGCAACATCTACTCGCGCTATCTGCACCACCCCAAGTCGACGATCACGGTGCCGGGACTCACGGTCCTCGTGCCCGGTGCGCTGGGCTTCAAGGGCGTCCTCAGTCTGGTCAGCAGGGGAGGCCCCAGCGGCGTCAACGTGCTCGTCACGACCTTGTTGCTGGCGGTCGCCCTGGTGGTCGGCTCGACGATCGCCGAGGCCATCGTGGCGCCGCACACCGTGGGGCAACGGGTGAGTGAGCCGATCGCCCTGCCGCCCCGGCTGCCACGCCTGAGACGACGCCGGCGATCCTAGATCGGTCGTCGTCAGGCGGCCGGCCCGGCGACCAGTTGCAGCACGCCCGTATGCCGTGTGCCCGCCTGGTCGGTCCAGCCGATCGGCACGTGGTCGCCCGGGTGATGGCTGCCGAGCAGCGTGCTCAAGGTCTGCGGTGAGTCGACGGTCTGGTCGTCGAACGAGACGATGGTGTCACCGGGCGCCAGGCCGACCTGCTCCGCGGGCGAGCCCGGGAGAACGCCGGTGACGGTCGCGCCGGAGCCCGACGAGCCGGAGCCGCCGGCGAGCTCGACGCCGACGAACGCCGTCGGACCGATGTGCACGGTCGCCAAGGACTGGTGGTTCTCGATCTGCGTGGCGATCGCCATCGCCGTGTTCACCGGGACGGCGAAGCCCTCGTTCCCCGCCGAGCTGAACGAATAGCCCTCCGACGTGGCGGTGTCGATGCCGATCACCTGTCCGGCGAGGTTTACCAGGGGCCCGCCCGAGTCACCCGGCTGGATGGCGGCGTTGGTCTCGATCAGGTCGTCGAGCTGCTCGGAGGTGCCGTCGAACTCGTCGCTCGCGACGATCTGCCGTCCGAGAGCTATGAGCGCGCCGCCGGCCGCGCTGGGCGTGCCGCCGGCGCCGCCGGCGTTGCCGATGGCGACCACCGACTGACCGACCGTGACCTTCGAAGAGTCGCCGAGCTGCGCCGTCGCAAGGCCCGACGCGCCGTTTAACTGGATCAGGGCGATGTCGTGGCTGCGGTCGTAGCCGAGCACCGTCGCCTGGTAGGTCTGCCCATTGCCCACGTCGGTGACGGCGAGACTGGTCGCTCCGTTGACCACGTGGTTGTTCGTGAGCACCAGGCCCGACGACGAAAGGACGATCCCCGTGCCGGCCGCCTGCGCGGCCTCGTAGGCCAGCGTGACGTTGATGTCGACGAGAGCCGGGTCGACCGCCGAGGCGATCGCCGACACGTCGCCCGAGGCCATCGACCTGGAGCCGCCGGGCCGTACCGGCCACGACGCGGCGGCGTGCAAGCGGTTGATGTCGCGACTGAGCGCGACGCCGAAGAACAGCACGCCGACGACGAGCAGGACCCCGAGAACGACGGCGCGCACGACGCGGTGCCGGCGAGGCGGAACACCTGCCCACGGTGCAGCCGGCTGCCACCCTGCGCCCGGCCGAGGCGGCGGACCCCAGCCCGGCTGCTGCGGGGGCGGAGCCCAGCCGGGCTGTGGCGGCGGACCCCAGTTGGACTGCGACCACGGCGGTGGCGCAGCCCAGCCCGGCTGTGGCGGCGGCGGCGCGACCCAGCCCGGCTGCTGTGGTGGCGGCGCAGCCCAGCCCGGCTGTGGCGGCGGCGGCGCGACCCAGCCCGGCTGTGGCCCTGACTGGCCGCCGGCTGCTCCTGCTTCGTCGGGATCCGGGGGGCCCGGGGGCCTTCCCGGCGACGATGGGTCGGACATCGCGCCTCCGCACGCTCGCTGCTCACCTGGTGTCTGCTTGGAGTCTATCGACCGGGCGGGGCGAGAAGTGGAGAAACCGGCTGGTCAGCCGCCGAGGCTGGAGCGCAGGTCGATGACCCGCTGCACCGATGTCTGGAACGCCGACTTGCTCAGCGTGCCGTTCAGGTAACCACTCTCCAGGCCGTCCATCGCCTGCTCGCCCTCGGCGACGTGGCCCTCCGAGCAGAGAATGAGGTCCATGCCGGCCCCGGCCGCCACCAGGGCGCGCCGCTGGAACGTCCCGAACGCCCGGAGCGCCCCCGCTTCGAGGGCGTCGGTCACCGTCACGCCCTTGAAGCCCAGCCGCTGACGCAGCTCGCCCTGAACGATGGCGGACGACATTCCGGCCGGCAAGCCGGGGTCGAGCGCCGGGTACAGCGCCCAGGACACCATGACCAGCCGCACTCCGGCGGTGATCGCCGACTTGTAGGGGAGCTCGTCGATCGCGCGCAGCGAGTGGAGCGACACCCGCAGGGTGATGGGCCGTTCGTCGGTGTTCTGTGAGCGCGCGGCTGTGCCCAGGCCGGGGAAGTGCTTGGCGGTGGCCGCGACGCCCGCGCTCTGCTGCGCCGTGATGAAGTCAGCGCCCAGCTTTGACACGATATCTGGACTTGTGCTGTATGAGCGCCCGTACTGGTCGTCGAAGTCGCCGGCCTGGCGGTACACATCGAGCACCGGCGCCAGGTTGACGTTCAGGCCGACGCCGCGCAGGTTGCGTCCGGCATTGGTACCCGCCCTCGTCGCGGCGGCCGCCGGATCGGCCGACGCGCCGATCTGCTTCTCGGAGAGCAGCGGCGCGCCCGGCAGTCGGCGAACCAGCCCGCCCTCCTGGTCGGTCATCAGCAGCAGCGGCGCCCGCTCCGGGTTCTGGGAGCTGGCGTCGGCGCGCTCCAGCGTCTTGACGACCGCGCGGATCTGCGCGTCGCTAGCGATGTTGTCGCCGAAGAAGATGACGCCGGCCGCCTGGCCGTGCCTGATCAGCGAGAGCAGGCTCGCCGGCGGCTTGAGCCCCGTGTAGCTGTAGATCACCCGCTGGCCGGCCATCTGGCGCGGCGACAGCGTGACCGTCGCGGCACGCGCGCTCGCCGTGGCGGCCGCCGCACCGCGCAGCGACGGCGCGAGGGCCAAGGCCATCGCCAGTACGACGACGAAGCCGCCGATCCTGACCCAGAAAGTCGTTCCGACGGCGCGGGGAAGCTCATCCATGAAGTCTCCTGTACTACTTCCCCACTCCGCCTGCTGGTCAGGCGCCCGTCTTCGTGGCGCGAGCGGCGGCCCTTTCTCGCAGGCGCTCCATGAGCGCCGGCGAGGTGAGGATGTAGGCGACCATGGCCGAGGCGAGGCCGGTCGGCATGAGCAGGATGCCGCCGATCGTGGCCAGATAGAGTCCAAGGCCGGGCCGCAGGGGCTCCCAGATGTTCCCGCCCGCCGAGAAGCAGACCAGTGTGACCCCGAGGCCCGCCAGGGAGACGGCCACGCAGGGCAGGACCGAGAGCCTGACCGGACGCCTGGCGATCATCGCAAGGCCCACGACGACGACGATCGCGGCAAGAGCCAGCACGGGCAGGCCCCACGGCGTGGCCAGCGCGCCGTTGATGCCGGGAGTGGCGCGCGGGCTCAGATTGACGTCGTGCCCCGTCGAGACGTTGGCCCACGGCAGGAACACGGCGGCCACAACGGCGCCGCCGAGCGCCACGGTGACGATGCCGTCGCCGACCCAGTCCGCGCGCGAGAACCCGCGCCTCAAGAAGAACCTCCCCCTGCCGAACGCCGCCTGTGCGGCCTGTCGCCTGTATCGGCCGCGCCGCGCGACGACGTGAACCGGCGGCCCGCCCGCGACCCTGGGAGGGTCTGATATCCTCAGTAGCTCCCCGGGCATCCTAGGACCGTGAGCGAGCACCACTTTCCACGTGACGAGTACTTCATGCGGTTCGCCCTGCGCGAAGCCGCCCGCGCCGCCACCCAGGGCGACGTGCCGATCGGCGCCGTCGTCACCTTCCAGGGCGAGATCATCGGCTCGGCCGGCAACGAGCGCGAGCTGCGCCAGAGCCCCACGGCGCACGCCGAGATCCTCGCGATCGAGCAGGCGGCCAAGCACATCGGGCACTGGCGCCTGCTCGACACCGTGATCTACGTCACGATCGAACCCTGCCCGATGTGCGCCGGAGCGATCGTGCTGGCGCGCATCCCGCGCCTGGTCTACGGGGCGCCCGACGAAAAGGCCGGCGCCACCGGCACGCTCTTCGACATTGTGCGCGACCCACGCCTGAACCACTCGGTCGAGGTCGTCGGCGGCGTGCTCGAGGACGAGTCGGTCGAACTGCTGCAGCAGTTCTTCAGAAAACGGCGCTGAGGCGGAGCCCCGGGCGGCGGGCCTTGCGGCCCGCCGCCCGGGGCGCTACACCGGCCACGCGACCGGCGTCCGGCGCCCGGCGCCGCCGGGGCCTGCGGTATACTGTCGCCTTGCCGAACGCGGACGTGGACGCGGTGCGGAGAGGTGTCCGAGCTGGCTCAAGGAGCGCGACTGGAAATCGCGTAGGCGGGGTTAACCTGTCTCGTGGGTTCGAATCCCACCCTCTCCGCCAGATCACCTTCTGTCAGACGTTCGGCGCGCTCGCGGAGAGGTGGCTGAGATGGCTGAAAGCGGCGGTCTCGAAAACCGTTAAGCGTCGTTTGGCGCTTCGAGGGTTCGAATCCCTCCCTCTCCGCCATATGCAGGGAAAAAACGAAGGCCCCGAGTGATTGGGGCCTTCGTCGTCAGGGGTGTCGTGCGGCATCGTGCGGCAAGTGATGCGCAAGGAGGGGTCAACACACCTCGATGATCTACACCCGGACTACTAAGATCCAGCGGGCAGGGGGTGCGTAGTCCGATAGACAGTCTGGCCGGAAAGAGACAGTCTGCCTCTCATGAACCCTCGGGCTCGTTGTAAGGTCTTGTGCAGAAGAGGGCTGTCTGTTCCACTGGCCCAGTGGAGACTGTCTACTCGTCGTTAGGCCCTGGAAGTACAGAGAGGAGAGCACGATGAGCAACGAACAGGTGGCACCTGAGACGCAAGGTGTTGCGGTGGAGTTGCTCGCAACGGTTGACCTTGGCCCTGAGATCGAGGGCATGGCGGGACGCCAACTTCGAATGCGTATGGTGACCATCGAGCCAGGAGGCGTCTTCGGCCCGATTCACGACCATAAAGGCAGGCCAGGCACCGTCTACATGCTGCAAGGAACGATCACTGACCATCGAGATGGAGTCGCTACGGACTATGGGCCGGGAGTGGGCTGGCCCGAAGATAGGAAGACCACACACTGGCTTGAGAACAGAGGAACGATTCCGGCGGTGGAGATCTCGGTCGATATAGTCAGGCAAGAGTAAGCTCAGGCCCGACATCTAAGCAGCGCGCTGCTGGTGAGTGCCTACACGGGCGGCGGTTCGACGCTCATCGACGCCGAGCATCCAACCCTCGTGCCGATACCCAAGATCAGGCCATTCCCCGACATGCCGTTGGTCAAGGCGGCCGCACTGGCCCTGGGAACCGCACTTCTCGTGGGCGGGCTCCTCTACTTCGTCGCACGCAAGTACCAGGTGACAGGTTCATCAGGCGGGACAAGCAATGATGTTCCGTTGCGGCGCAGTGCATAACTACTGAGCTTGTCGAAGTCGGAGCGGACGGCCGTCAGCTCGGCCTGGTGCTCCGGCTTGAGCTCGGCGAGCTTCAGCTTGAACTCGGTGCCAACGATCTCCACCCTCTTGTCGGCCGTCCACCCGGGCCCCCACGAGCAGCGGCGGGGTGCGGCGGGTGAGGTGGGTCAGGCGACGGCCGCCTGCGCCGACCGTCAGATGTGCGTTGCGTCTGCGACCGGTCATCGCTTTTCCCCGTGCCGGCAGTGGGTAAAGAGAGCCATGCCTGCAAGACCGGACGAAAGGAAGCGTCATGTACGTCCTGAACTACTGGCACACCGTCACGGATTACGGGGAGTGGAAGAAGGTGTTCGACAGCGACCCCCTCGGACGCGAGGCCTCCGGCGTACGCCGACTCTCGATCGAGCGGCCCCTCGACGACGAGCACACGGTGATCGGGGAGCTCGAGTTCGACAGCCTGGGCGAGGCCGAGACCTTCGCCGGCCGGCTCCAGGAGGTGTGGAAGGGCCTCGGCAGCTCCGTGGTCTCGAATGCGGGATTCCGCATCACCGAGGTCCTGGTGAACCAGGAGTTCCGCGGCGAGACGGCCCGGAAAGTCGCCTAGAGGCACTCGAGCCGCAAGGACCGGGCGCGGGGGCCGGCGTGCCGGCCCCCGCTGCACCATCCCCACGCGAACATGGTACGCCTTTTCGCCACGGGCAATTAGCTCAGGGGGAGAGCGCCTGCTTCACACGCAGGAGGTCGTTGGTTCAAATCCAACATTGCCCACCACGCCTCCGTCTGGCGTGCGCAGTGACAGAGACCCGCGAAAGAACGCTCCCCCTGCCCCCCCGCGACCTCGTGCTGCGCCCGGCGTCCGTCACCGACCTGCCCGCCCTCATGACGATGGTGCGCAGCGGCGTTCGGCTACGACCTCGAAGCCAGGCTGGTCGAGCGCCTCGAGGCCGAGGGTCTCGTCGAGGCGTCGGTCGTCGCCCAAAGCGACGGCCGCGTCGCCGGTCACGCTCTGCTCAGCCGGGTCGACCTAGTGGCGCCGGGCGCAGCCGCCCGGCCGGCGCTCGCGCTGGCGCCGGTGGCCGTGGCGCCCGACCTTCAGCGCCGCGGCATCGGCAGCCTCGTGGTACGAACATGTGTTCTCGCCGCCGACCCGGGCTTGCCCCTCTTCGTGATCGGCGACCCCGCCTTCTACGGCCGTTTCGGCTTCGAATCGGCCACCGCCGTACCGTGTCGGGCAGCGATTCGAGGTGGCGCCGGGTCACTTCATGGTGCGGTCCGCCGGACCGCCGCCGGCCGCGCCGGCCGAGTGGACGCTCGACTACCCGGCGGCCTTCGACGGCTTCTGAGGTCCGTCCCGCCGGACCGTCCACACGAACGTCTGTTCGTGGTACTCGACACGGCGTAGCGCTCGCGCGCCGGACCTCGCCGAAATGTCGATTGCACCTCCGTTCCATGGATAATAGAGTGCCGTGTTGGCCCGCGGCGGTCCCCCGCGCGTGGCCGCTCACAGCGGTGCGCTCGACGCGCCGCGCACGTGACCCCGCCACGAACACGCGCCATAACGCCTTGCGGCGGGCCCGAAAGACCGAAAGGTACAACTCCCTACGGAGGTGGAGAGGGTGGCAACAGAGACCGGAGACCGCGTTGTGATCCAGCCTAAGCCCGAGTGGTCGGCGAACGCCTGGATCAAGAGCCAGGCTGAGTACGACGCCATGTACAAGCGCTCGATCGACGACCCCGACGGGTTCTGGGCCGAGCGCGCCGCCGAACTCGACTGGACCAAGAAGTGGGACAAAGTCGTCGAGTGGCGGTTCGAGCCCGTGCCGTCGATCAAGTACTTCCTGGGCGCCGAGCTCAACGCGTCGTACAACTGCGTCGACCGCTGGGTCGAGGCGGGCAAGGGCGACAAGCCGGCCATCATCTTCGAGGGCGACCCCGGCGACAACAAGGTCTACACCTACGCTCAGCTCAAGGACGAGGTCAGCAAGTTCGCCAACGTGCTCAAGAAGCACGGCGTCAAGAAGGGCGACCGCGTCGCCCTCTACCTGCCCATGATCGCCGAGCTGCCGATCGTCATGCTGGCCTGCGCGCGCATCGGCGCCATCCACATGATGGTGTTCGGCGGCTTCTCGGCCGAGGCCTTGAAGGCCCGCATCGACAACTGCGGCGCCAAGGTCCTGGTCTGCGCCGACAAGGGCTACCGCGGCACCAAGACGACCGCCAGCAAGACCAACGCCGACGCGGCCATCGCCGGTGAGACGACGGTCGAGAAGGTCATCGTCATCAAGCGCGTCGACGGCGACGTGCCCATGCAGGCCGGCCGCGACCTCTGGTTCCACGACGAGATGGCCGCCCCCGACATCAGCGCCGACTGCCCGCCGGTGTCGGTCGATTCCGAGCACCCGCTGTTCATCCTCTATACCTCGGGCTCGACGGGCACGCCCAAGGGCGTCCTCATGTCCACCGGCGGCTACCTGCTCTACGTGCACGACACCGCCAAGTACGTCTTCGACCTGCACGACGACGACATCCACTTCTGCACGGCCGACATCGGCTGGATCACGGGCCACAGCTTCATCGTCTACGGTCCGCTCAGCAACGGCGTCACCAGCATCCTCTTCGAGGGACTGCCGACCTCGCCGAACCCCGACCGCTACTGGCAGATCGTCGAAAAGCACAACGCGACGACCGTCTACACCGCGCCGACCGTCATCCGCTCGCTCAAGGGCCAGGACGTGAGCTGGGTCGAGAAGCACGACATGCCGTCGCTGCGCGTCATGGGCTCGGTCGGCGAGCCGATCGACGCCGAGTCGCTGGCTCTGGTACTTCGAGAAGGTCGGCAAGAGCCGCATCCCGCTGTGCGACACCTGGTGGCAAACCGAGACCGGCGGCCTCATGGTCACCCCGCTGCCGGGCGTCTCGGCGCTCAAGCCCGGTTCGGCCGGACGGCCGTTCTTCGGCGTCCAGACCGTGGTCATGAAAGAGAACGGCCAGCCCGCCGAGACCGGCGAGCAGGGTCAGCTCTGCATCTCCGCCCCGTGGCCCGGCATGATCCGCGGCACCTGGGGCGACGAGGACGGCAAGCGCTTCAAAGAAGTCTACTTCTCGATGTACAAGGGCCTCTACAACACCGGCGACGGCTGCGAGATCGACGCCGACGGCGACCACTGGCTCAAGGGTCGCATCGACGACGTCCTGAACGTCTCGGGTCACCGCATCGGCACCGCCGACGTCGAGTCGGCGCTCATCAGCCACCCGGCCGTCGCCGAAGCCGCCGTGGTCGGCTACCCGCACGAGATCAAGGGCACCGGCATCTACACGTACGTCACGCTGGTCGACGGAGTCGAGCCCAGCGACGAGCTCAAGAAGGAGCTCGCCGTCCACGTCCGCAAGGTCGTCGGCCCGATCGCCACGCCCGACAAGATGCAGTTCGCCGAGACGGGCCTGCCCAAGACCCGCTCGGGCAAGATCATGCGCCGCATCCTGCGCAAGATCGCCGAGGGCGAGTTCGACGCCCTGGGCGACACCTCCACCCTGGCCGACCCGGCCGTGGTCGAGGACCTGAAGCAGGGCAAGCAGTAAGACCGCGCAGCGGCACATCGCGGCGCGCTCGCGAAGGGGCGGGGCGGCTTTGCAGCCGCCCCGCCCCTTTTTCTTTCTGTCCCACTTGGCCAGCGCCGAGGGGTGGATTGGCGCGGCGCGGTCGCCGGGGCGAACGGGGCTGGTGTACACTGTCACGAATGCTTAACCACGCACGGGGCGACTGCGCGGCCCGGCACTGACGGCGACGACCCGCAGGGCCGGCGAGACACGCGGTCCTTCCCTCAATCTCGCGGACGGTACGAAGTGGAGTGCAGATGACACGCGCGCGTAGGGACGAGACATGAGCACACGCAACCTCGACAAGCTCTTCGAACCCAAGTCGGTGGCCGTGATCGGGGCCTCCAACACGAAGGGGTCGGTCGGCTACATCCTGCTTCGCAACCTGATCGGCGCCGAGTACGACGGGGTCGTCTATCCGGTCAACCGCACGGCGCTGTCGGTGCAGGGCATCCAGGCCTACGCGACCATCGCCCAGGTGCCGCGCAAGATCGACCTCGCCATCATCGCCGTGCCGGCCAAGACCGTGCCCGACGTGGTGCGCGAGTGCGGCGAGGCCGGCGTGTCGGGCGCGGTCATCGTCTCGTCCGGGTTCAAGGAGATCGGCGCCGACGGCAAGCGGCTCGAAGACCAGGTGGTCAGCATCGCCGAGTCGTACGGCCTGCGCCTCCTGGGCCCCAACTGCCTGGGCTACGTGCGCCCGGCCCGCAACCTGAACGCCACCTTCGCCCACGTCATGCCCGAGGCCGGCCGCGTGGCCTTCATCAGCCAGTCGGGCGCCCTCGGCACCGCCGTGCTCGACTGGGCGACGGCCAACGAGGTCGGCTTCTCGGCCTTCGTGTCGGTCGGCTCCATGTGCGACGTCGACTTCGGCGACCTCATCGACTACTTCGGCGCCGACCCGCAGACCAACTCGATCATCCTCTACATCGAGTCGCTGACCGACGCCCGCAAGTTCATGAGCGCGGCCCGCCACTTCGCCAAGAGCAAGCCGATCATCGTGGTCAAGTCGGGACGCACGGCGCGCTCCGCCCTGGCGGCCGCCTCGCACACCGGCGCCATCGCCGGCGACGACACGCTCTACAGCGCCGCCTTCCGCCGCGCCGGCGTCGTGCGCGTCGAAGAGATCGAGGACCTGTTCGACGCGAGCGAGGCGCTGTCGCGCGTCTCGAGCCCGCGCGGGCCCATGCTCGGCATCGTCACCAACGCCGGCGGCCCGGGCGTCATGGCCTCCGACCGTCTGCTCGCCCTCGGCGGCGAGCTCGCCGAGCTCAGCCCCGAGACCGACGCCCGCCTGCAGGAGTGCCTGCCGTCGTTTGCCGCCCGGGGCAACCCGGTCGACGTCGGCGGCGACGCCGACGCCGAGCGCTACGCCGCCGCCGCGGCCGCCCTCATGGACGACCCCAACTGCGACGGCGTCCTCGCCATCCTCACGCCGCAGGCGATGAGCTACCCCACCCAGACCGCCGAGGCGCTCATCGAGGTCGCCAAGCGCCACGTGCGCAAGCCGCTGCTCACCTCGTTCATGGGCGAGATCAAGGTCGCCGAGGGCATCCGCCTGCTGCGCACGGCCCACGTGCCGACCTTCGACACCCCCGAAGACGCGGTGCGCGCCTATCTGTACATGTACCAGTACACCAAGAGCCTCGCGACCCTCTACGAGGCGCCGGCCGACATCCTGCCGCAGTTCACTCCCGACCGCGACCGCGTCAAGAAGATCTTCCTCGAAGTCTCGCGCCAGGAGCGTTCGACGCTCAGCGAGATCGAGGCCAAGGACGTGATGGAGGCCTACGGCATCCCCGTGGTCAAGACGGTGCTCGCCACCAGCGCCGAAGAGTGCGCCAGGAAGGCCGAGGAGATCGGCTTCCCGGTGGCCATCAAGATCCTCTCGCACGACATCACCCACAAGTCCGACGTCGGCGGCATCGCCCTGAACGTGCGCTCCGCCCCCGAGGCGGCCAAGCAGTTCGCCAAGATCACCGAGCGCGTGCAGACGGCCCGGCCCGAGGCCAGGATCCTGGGCGTGACCGTGCAGGCCATGTCGCGGCGGCGGCTACGAGGTGATCATCGGCTCGCGCAAGGACCGCACGTTCGGCCCGGCCCTCATGTTCGGCATGGGCGGCACCGGCGTCGAGCTCTACCGCGACGTCGCGGTCGACTTTCCGCCGCTCAACCAGGCGCTGGCCCGCACGATCATCAACGACACGAAGGTCTCGCAGCTGCTGCGCGGCTACCGCGGCGGCACGCCGGTCGACATGGACGCCCTCGAGCAGGCGCTGGTCAAGGTCAGCTACCTGCTCGTCGACTTCCCCGAGATCGTCGAGATGGACGTGAACCCGCTGCAGGTGCGCCCCGACGGCCTGCACGCCCTCGACGCGCGCCTCATGATCGAGCCCAAGGACGTGCGCAAGATCACCCAGCCGGGCTCGCACCTGATCATCTCGATGTACCCCACCAAGTACGACTCCGAGATCAGCCTCGACGGCGAGAAGGTCCAGCTGCGCGCCATCAGGGCCGAAGACGAGAACCTCTGGCGCGAGATGATCGAGTCGCTCTCGGCCACCACGGCCGAGCATCGCTTCTTCGGTCCGGTCAAGGAGATCACCAAGTCGATGCTCGTGCGCTACTGCCACATCGACTACGACCGCGAGATCGCCATCGTGGCGATCGGCGGTAAGGGTCGCAAGAAGCAGATGCTGGGCGTCGCGCGCCTCAGCATAGAGACGGCCAACGCCGAAGAGGGCGAGTTCGCCATACTGGTACGCGACAGCTACCAGCGCCGCGGCCTGGGCGGCCGCCTGATGAACGCCCTGATCGAGGCCGCCCGCGACCAGTACGTGCGCGAGATCTACGGCCACGTGCTGGCGTCCAACGGCGGCATGGTGCGCTTCGCCGAGTCGCTGGGCTTCGACGTGCGCCCCTCCGACGACCCCGAGATCCGCAAGATCGTGCTGCGCGTGTAGTTTCCGCGCTCGAGCCGACCGCCTTCGGGGCCGGGGGGAGCGGGCCTGACGGCCCGCTCCCCCCGGCCCTCTCGTGTTTGAGCCGCCCGGAGACGCCTGGCGGCGGGCCGCGGGCGAGGTGGCCACGTTTGATTCGCGGAGAGGCCGCGGGTAGACTCCCCGATGGCCGCGCTAGGCGGGGAGCCAGCGGTGCCCTGTACCCGCAATCCGCTACAGCGGGGCTGAATCCCCGCCCGAGGGGCCGTCCCGCGGGGCAGTCGGCCGACGCGCGGCGTCGATGGCCGGGCCCCACGCAATGGGAACCTGCGAACCCCGTCAGGTCCGGGAGGAAGCAGCGGTAAACAGGCTCTCCCATGTGCCGTGGGCACGCCTGACCGGAGCTTGCGCCCGGCAAAGGCGCCCGGAGGACGCGCTTCGACGGCGGGTGCGCGGCCTGTCTTTCTTCAAGCCTGCCTTTCACGCCCGCGGCGCCGGCGCGCCGCGGGCGGCGATCGTCACAGGGCGCCGCGGGCATCTGTCCCTTGGTACGCCGCGCACGCGTCGCGGGTCGCGCCGCCGGCATCTTCACCCGGCCGCGCCGGGCAGGGTACACTAGGACGTCCATGGAGCTCTCCCTCTACCGCAAGTACCGCCCGCAGACCTTCGCCGAGATCGCCGGCCAGGACCACGTCTCGCAGACCCTGCAGAACGCCGTGCGTAGCGGAGCCGTCGCCCACGCCTACGTCTTCGCGGGGTCGCGCGGCACCGGCAAGACGAGCATGGCCAAGATCCTGGCCAAGGCGCTCAACTGCACGGGGCCCGACGCCGAGCACGTGGTCACCGAGCCGACCGTCACGCCCTGCGGCGTGTGCGAAAGCTGCCGGGCGATCGCCGCCTCCACGGCGCTCGACGTGATCGAGATGGACGCCGCCTCCAACCGCGGCATCGACGACATCCGCGAGCTGCGCGACAAGGTCGGCTACGCGCCGGTCCACGGCCGCTACAAGGTGTACATCGTCGACGAGGTCCACATGCTCACCAAGGAGGCCTTCAACGCCCTCCTGAAGACCCTCGAAGAGCCGCCGCCCCACGTCGTCTTCGTGCTGGCCACGACCGAGGTCCACAAGATCCCGGCGACCATCCTCTCGCGCTGTCAGCGCTTCGACTTTCGCCGGCCGCGCGTCCACGACATCGCCCTCGTGCTCGGCCAGATCGCCGAAAGCGAGGGCATCGAGATCGACGAGCCCGCCGTGCTCGAGATCGCGCGCCACGCCGAAGGCGGCTTTCGCGACGCCATCGGCACGCTCGAGAAGCTGTCGACGTACTTCGGCGCGGCCGCCATCAGCTCGCGCGAGGTGCTCGACGTGCTCGGAGTCATCGCCTCCGAGCTGCTCTTCGAGATCATCGACATCGTCATCGAGCGCGACCCGGCGGCCGCCCTGCTGTTCGTGCAGCGCCTGGCCGAGCGCGGCACGAGCTACCCGCAGTTCATCCACGACCTGCTGCGCCACCTGCGCCAGATCTTCCTCGTCCAGTACTTAGACGACGTCTCCGACGACCCGGCCACGCTGCTCGCCCTGTCGCAGAACCTCGAGATCGACGAGCAGCTCCTCGACCGCCTGACCCGGCAGGCCCACCAGCTCACGGGCCGCGAGCTGCTGCGCCTGATCGACCTGCTGGGCCGCGCCCAGACCGAGATCCGCGGCGGCCTCGACCCGCGCCTGCAGCTCGAGATGGCGCTCGTCCGCGCGGCTCACCCCGAGGTCGACCACTCGCCCGACGCCCTCGAAGAACGCCTGCGGCGGCTCGAGACGGGCAGTGTCACGGTCTCGGCGGCGCCGACCGCGCCGACTGCGGCCACCCGGCCCGAGCCGCCGCGCCCCACCGTCCAGTCCAGCCGCGTGGCCGCAGCCGTCGCGGCCCAGACGACGCCGGCGGCGCCCGCTCAGGCCGCGGCGCCCCAGCCCAGCGCCGCGCCGCTCACCGAGGACGATATCGCGGAGGTGCCGGTCGCCGACGCGCCCACAGAGACCCCCGCCGAGCAGGCACCGGCCGCGGACGCGGAGGCCGCACAGGCCGTGTCCGCCGGGGGCGATGCCGACGAACCCGCGAGCGTTGCTGAGGAGCCTGCGGGCGATGCCGACGAACCCGGCGGCGGCGAGGAGCCCGAGGGCGGCGCCACCCGCGTCAAGCGCGCCTGGCAGCTCGTCCTGCAGCAGGCCGAAGCCCAGAGCGTCGGTCTGTATGCCGTGATCAAGGACGCCCGCGTGCGCGCCGACGGCGAGCGCCTCGTCCTGGGCCTGCCCTCGAGTCTCGCGCTGGGCAAGGCCTCGACCCCCGACAACCGCGAGCTGCTCCTGGCGATCATCGCGCGCACCACGGGCGACGCCCCCGAGCTGCAGTTCGTGCTCGAGGACGGCCCGGCCGCACCGGCCGCGCCCAGGGCCGAGCCCGACGCCGGCCTCACCATCGCTCAGCGCATCGCCCTCGCCAAGCGCGAGCTCGACGCCAGCGAGCTACCCGACGACGACTAGTCGACCAGAAGGAGACGCACGTCCATGAACCCGCAGTACCAGAAGATGCTCAAGCAGGTGCAGGACATGCAGAAGAAGATGGCCAAGGCTCAGGAGGAGCTGGCTTCCGAGACCGTCGAAGCCAGCGCCGGCGGCGGCACGGTCACGGTCGTGGTGACGGGGGCGCTCGAGGTGCGCGAAGTCCGCATCGACCCCGTGGCCGTCGACCCCGACGACGTCGAGATGCTGCAGGATCTGGTCACGGCCGCCACGAACGAAGCCCTGCGCGCGGCCCAGGCGCTCGCCCAGCAGAAGCTCGGAGGCGCGACCGCCGGCGTCGACCTGCCGAACATCCCCGGACTGTTCTAGACGCCGCCCGCGACCGGCGGGGCGATCCCGCGGGTCCTGCGGGGGCTGCCCGCGGGTGGCCGTTGAACCGTACGCCGGTTTTCGGTTATCCTCTGCATAGAGGATGTTTTTCATCCACTATGTCGCACTTACGACCCCGAGCCCCGACATGATTGCCCAAGGGGCTCGGTCCCGCTAAGATTGCGTGTTGGCGCCCGGCTCGTTTTCGGCCGACGGCTCGCCACCGTGTCCCATGGGAGTGTGAACGTCTGTGCTGCAAGGAGTGACCATCGTTGTACTCGCCTGCGGTTGAGCGCCTGATCACGGAGCTGTCCAGGCTCCCCGGTATCGGCCCCCGTACCGCGCAGCGGCTCGCGTTCCACATCCTGAAGGTCAGGCCCGAGGAGATCCTCCCCCTGGCGGCGGCCATCGTCGACGTCAAGGAGAAGATCGGCTTCTGCCGGCGCTGCTTCAACCTGGCCGAAGGCGAGCTGTGCACGATCTGCGCCGACGCGCGCCGTGACGCATCGCTCCTCTGCGTGGTCGAACAGCCGGCTGACATCGTCCCGATCGAGCGCACGCGGGAGTACCGCGGGCTGTACCATGTGCTCGGCGGGGCCCTGTCGCCGCTCGACGGGGTCGACCCCGCCGATCTGCACGTCGCCGAGCTGATCGAACGCGTCGCGGATGGCGTCGACGAGGTCATCGTCGCCACCAACCCGACGATGACCGGCGAAGCGACGGCGCTCTACATCGCCGACCTTCTGCCCGCCGGGGTGCGCGTGTCGCGCCTGGCGAGCGGGCTGCCGGTGGGCGGCGACCTCGAATACGCCGACGAGCTCACGCTCGGACGGGCGTTCACGGGGCGCCGTGAGATGCGACATGACACGGCCTAACCGACCGCGGAGGACGACGTGAAGACGGCAAGCCCAACCAAAGACGCAGCGCAACTGCCGGCCCTGACCGAGATCCGCTGGCACGCTCGCGGCGGCCAGGGTGCGGTGACCGCGGCCAAGATGGTCGCCGAGGTGGCCCTGGGCCAGCAGAAGTTCTTTCAGGCGTTCCCCGAGTACGGGCCCGAACGCTCGGGCGCCCCGATCGTCGCCTTCACCCGCATCAGCGACGCGCCCATCCAGATCTTCTCGGGCGTCGAGCACCCGGGGATCGTGGCCGTCCTCGACCCCTCCCTGCTCACCATCGTCGACGTCACCAAGGGCGCGCCCGACGACGCCATCGTGCTGATCAACAGCGACCTGCCGCCCGCCGAGCTGCGCGCGAAGGCCGACATGAAGGGCCGCCGGCTCTACACGGTGGCGGCCACCAAGATCGCCGTCGAGACGATCGGCCGAGCGATCCCCAACACCCCCATGGTCGGCGCCCTGGTGCGCACCGCCGGCCTCTTCCCGCTCGAAAGCGTGGTCGAGTTCATGCGCGCCGAGTTCGGCAAGAAGTTCCCGCCCAAGGTGGTCGAAGGCAACGTGGCCGCCTTGACGCGCGCCTACGAGGAGGTCCAGGGCGAATGACTGACGCCAGGAAGAGCGCCAAGAAGAAGCCGGCCAGCCGCCAAGGCCAGGCCAAGGCCAAGGCGAAGGCCGGCGTAGCGGCCGGCAGAACGGCCGGCGGCCACTGGGACATCGAGGGCATCGACGACTGGGGAGCCAGCCGTCACGAGCTCGGCGCCACCATCCCCACCGCCGGCAACTCGGTCGACAACGAGACCGGCGGCTGGCGCACCAACGTGCCGACCATCGACCCGGCAAAGTGCACCGGCTGCATGCTCTGCTACTTCTACTGCCCCGACGCCTCGATCGTGATCGAAAACGACGTGGCCACGGGCGTCGACCTCGCCCACTGCAAGGGCTGCGGCATCTGCGCCGCCGAGTGCCCCGTGGACGCCATCACCATGAGCGTCGAGGAGAAGGAGTAGCCGTGGCCACCGTAGCGCCCATCCTCGCGGTCACCGGCAACGAAGCGGTCGCCGAAGCCATGCGCCAGATCAACCCCGACGTCGTGGCCGCCTACCCCATCACCCCGCAGACCGAGATCGTCCAGATCTTCGCCCAGTACGTGGCCGACGGCAAGGTCGACACCGAGTTCATCACCGTCGAAAGCGAGCACTCGGCGATGAGCGCCGCCATCGGCTCCGCCGCCGGCGGCGCCCGCACCATGACGGCCACGAGCTCGCAGGGCCTGGCCCTCATGTGGGAGCTCCTGCACGTGGCCTCGGGCTACCGCCTGCCGATCGTCATGGCCAACGTCAACCGCGCCCTGTCGGGCCCCATCAACATCCACTGCGACCACTCCGACTCCATGGGCTCGCGCGACACGGGCTGGATCCAGCTCTACGGCGAGGCCCACCAGGAAGCCTACGACAACCACCTCATGGCGGTGCGCATCGCCGAGCACCCCGACGTGCGCACGCCCGTCATGACCATGACCGACGGTTTCATCGTGAGCGGCGCCATCGGCCCGCTGCAGGAGCTCGAGACCGAGCAGGTGCAGGAGTTCATCGGGCCCTTCAAGGCCATCAACCCGATGCTCGACACGGCGCACCCGGTCACGGTGGGCCCGTTCGACGGCCTGCACGGCTGGTTCTTCGAGCACAAGTCGGCCCAGCAGTTCGCCATGGACCGGGCGCTCAAGGTGGTCGCCGAGGTCGATCGCGAGTACGCCGCCCTCTCGGGCCGCCGCTACGACCTGCTCGACCCCTACCGCATGGACGACGCCGAGTACGCCATCGTCGTGGTCGGCTCCACGGCCGGCGCCACGCGCATGGTGGTCGACAAGCTGCGCGCCGAGGGCGTCAAGGCCGGCATGATCCGCGTGCGGCTGTTCCGGCCCTTCCCCCACCTCGAGTACGCCAGGCTGCTCAGTCGCTGCAAGGTGGTCGGCGTGCTCGACCGCGCCGAGTCGTTCGGCGCCCAGGGCGGGCCGCTGTTCCTCGAGGTGCGCACGGCCCTCTACGACTGCGACCCGCGGCCCAAGGTGCTGCCCTTCATCTACGGCCTGGGCGGCCGCGACATCTTCCCCGACAACATAGACGAGGCGTTCTCGGCGCTGCGCAAGGCGGCCTCGGCCAAGAAGGTCGATACCCGACGGCGCTACCTGAACTTGCGCAAGGACGAGGTGTGACCATGGCGATCAGACGCAACGGCAAACCCAGGACGGCCGAACCCCAGGGCGCGAGCCTCTACGAGGTGATCAAGGGCATCGACTTCGAAAAGCGCGAGCTGCTCGGCAAACCCCGCGGCCGCGGTCTGTTCGACCTCGTGCGCGACGGCGACGGCGCCCTGCGCTGCTACGCCTGCACGCTGTGCGCGCGCACCTGCCCGACCGACTGCCTCGAGATCGACTACTGCCCCGAGATCCCCGAGCTGCCGTTCGACGCGGCCGCGGCCCGAGCCGAGGCCATGAACGCCCTGCCGCCCGGCGCGAGCTGCGGGGCGGGCTCGGCCTGCCTCGTGGGCGAGGAGCCCACGGCGCGCATGCTGCTGCCCGAGATCGACATGAAGCTCTTCGACGCGGTCGCCGCCAAGCTGCGCGACGGCTCGGGCCTGATCGAGGCCCTGCACACCACTCAGGAGACCTTCGGCTGGCTGCCGCGGCGCGCCCTCGAAGAGATCGCCGCCGAGATCTCGGTGCCGTTCTCGCGGGTCTACGGCGTGGCCAGCTTCTACAGCCAGTTCCGTCTCGAACCGGTCGGCAAGTACGTGATCAGCGTCTGCCTGGGCACCGCCTGCCACGTGGCCGGCGCGCCGCTCGTCGCCGAGGCCTTCTCTCAGGAGCTCGAGGTCGAGATCGGCGGCACCACCCCCGACATGCTCTTCACCCTGCAGACGGTCAACTGCGTCGGCGCCTGCGCCCTCGCCCCGGCCGTGCGCATCGGCGAAGAGGACACCCACGGACGCATGACCCCGGCGAGCGCCCGCAAGCTCGTGAAGACGCTCCGCCGCAAAGAGGAGGCCTGAGGTGGCCGCTAGCAAGAAACTCACCCGGGCCGAGCGCATCGAGCACGCGCTGGCGACGGCCCTGAAGGCCGAGAACACGACCGGCGGCGAGGACACGCTCAAGATCCGCGTCTGCGCCGGCACCACCTGCAACGCCTCGGGGCGCGCCGAGCTCACCGCGGCCCTGGCCGACGAGCTCGCGCGCCGCGGCCTCACCGGCAAGGTCACGGTCGTCGAGACGGGCTGTCACGGCCTCTGCCAGGAGGGCCCCATCGTCGTCGTCCACCCGCGCGGCGTCTTCTACCCGCGCCTCAAGGCGCGCGACATCAAGCAGATCGTCGAGACCAGCGTGGTCTCCGACGGCGTCGTCGAGCGCCTGCTCTACCACGACCCCGCGACCGACGCCCCGATCGAGCTCGAAAAGGACATCCCCTTCTACGCCCGCCAGCACCGCCTGGCGCGCGCCATCAACGGCTTCATCGACCCCACCTCGATCGACGACTACCTGGCGCGCGGCGGCTACGCCTCGCTCGCCAAGGCGCTGATCGCCGACGACCCGGTGGCGGTCATCGACGAGGTCGAGCTCTCGGGCCTGCGCGGCCGCGGCGGCGCCGGCTTCCCGGCCGGCAAGAAGTGGCGCTACTGCCGGGCCAACCCCGGCGAGAAGCACTACCTCATCTGCAACGGCGACGAGGGCGACCCCGGGGCCTTCATGGACCGCGCCGTGCTCGAAGACAACCCGCACTCGGTGATCGAAGGCATGCTGATCGCGGCCTTCGCCATGGGCTCCGACGAAGGCTACGTCTACGTGCGCCACGAGTACCCCCTGGCCGTGTCGCGCCTGCGTCACGCCCTCGAGCAGGCGCGCGAGCGCGGCCTGCTGGGCACGAACATCCTGGGCACGGGCTGGGACTTCGACCTGCGCATCAACCAGGGCGCCGGCGCCTTTGTCTGCGGCGAGTCGACCGCCCTCACGGCCTCGATCGAGGGCAACCGCGGCATGCCGCGCGGCAAGCACATCCGCACGGTCGCCCACGGCCTCTGGCAGCAGCCCACGAGCCTGAACAACGTCGAGACCTACGCCACCGTGCCCTGGATCATCGGCCACGGCGCCAGGGCCTTCGCGGCCATGGGCACCGAGACCTCCAAGGGCACCAAGATCTTCTCGCTCACCGGCAAGGTCCGTAACTCCGGTCTTGTCGAGGTGCCGATGGGCACCACCCTACGCGAGGTCATCTTCGACATCGGCGGCGGCATGCTGCCCGGCCGCGAGTTCAAGGCCGTGCAGCTCGGCGGTCCTTCGGGCGGCTGCCTGCCGGCCGAGCTGCTCGACACCGCCGATCGACTTCGAGAGCCTCACCGCCTACGGCTCGATGATGGGCTCGGGCGGCATGGTCGTGACCGACGACTCGACCTGCATGGTCGACTTCGCCAAGTACTTCTTCGCCTTCACGGCGCAGGAGTCGTGCGGCAAGTGCGTGCCCTGCCGAGTGGGCACGCAGCGCATGCTCGAGATCCTCGAGCGCATCACCGCCGGCGAGGGCACCCTCGACGACCTCGACCGCCTCGAGCAGCTCTCCGAAGACGTCATCGAGGGCTCGCTGTGCCAGCTCGGCGGCAGCGCCCCCAACCCGGTGCTGACCACCTTGCGCTACTTCCGCGACGAGTACGTCGCCCACGTCGTCGACAAGCGCTGTCCGGCCAAGGTCTGCCGGCCGCTCATCCGCTACACCGTGAACGACAACTGCACCGGCTGCTACGCCTGCACCATCGCCTGCCCCACCAAGGCGGTCAAGGGCGAGCGCAAGCAGCTCCAGAAAATCGATCAGAGACTGTGCATCAAGTGCGACACCTGTCGCGAGGTCTGCAACTTCGACGCCATCACGGTCGAGACCGGCGTGCTGGCCACCGTGGGAGGGAGGTCGAAATGAGTCCCACCGCGACCGACACCCTGACGCTCACCATCAACGGCACGCTCGTGACCGCGACCAAGGGCGAGACCGTCCTGGCGGCGGCCAAGCGCGCCGGCATCGACATTCCGGCGCTCTGCAACGTCGAGGGCATGGCCCCCTGGGGCGCCTGCCGCCTGTGCCTCATCGAGGTCGAGGGCTGGCCCAAGCTCCAGGCCGCCTGCACGACCTGGGTCGACAACGGCCTCGTCGTGCGCACCGAGACGCCGCGCGTGCGGGCCAAGCGCGAGAGCTACCTCAAGATGTACCTCTCCGACCACGACGCCTACTGCGAGGCGCCCTGCTCGTCGGCCTGCCCGACCCACATCGACATCCCGGCGTTCCTCGAGCGCATCGAGCAGGGCGACCTGGCCGGCGCCTCGGCGATCGTCGCCGACGACCTGCCCTTCCCCGGCATCCTCGGCCGCGTCTGCCCGCGCTACTGCGAGCCCGAGTGCCGCCGCGGCCAAGTCGACGACCCCATCGCCATCTGCGCCCTGCACCGGGCGGTCGGCGACAAGAGCCCGGCCAGGCTCAGGCCCGGCCGCGACACCGGCAAGCGCGTCGCCGTGATCGGCGCCGGGCCGGCCGGCCTCTCGGCCGCCTGGTATCTCACGCGGGCCGGCCACGCCGTCACCATCTACGACCGCAACGACAAGCCCGGCGGCATGCTGCGCTACAGCATCCCCGCGTTCCGCCTGCCCGAGGCCGTGCTCGACCGCGAGCTCGAGCCTCTCTGGAAGGCCGGCGTGCGCTTCGTCGACGGCGTCGGCCTGGGCAGCGAGGTCACCCTCGAAGGTCTGCTCGATGCCGGCATGGACGCCGTCTTCGTGGGCGTGGGCGCCTGGCGTGGCCACACGCCCCGTCTGGCCGGCGCCAAGGCCGCGCTCGACGGCCTCGCGTTCCTGCGCGCCCTGCGCGACGGCAAGAAGCCGCGCCTGGGCAAGTCGGTGGCCGTGATCGGCGACGGCGTGACGGCCCTCGACGCCGCCCGTTCGGCCGTCCGCCTGGGTACCGCGAGCGTCACCGTGATCGCCCGCCACGCGCCCGACGCGCTGCCGGCCGGCGCCCGCGAGTTCATGGCCGCGGTCGACGAAGGCGTCGAGTTCGTCTTCTCGGCCGAAGCCAAGAAGGTCAAGACCGACCGCGCCGGCAAGGCGACCGGGGTCGAGTGCGTCACCGTGACCCCCGGCCCCGACGGCCGGCTGCGGCCCGAACGGGGCTCGACCTTCGTCGTACCCGCCCATTCGGTGATCAGCGCCTTCGAGTACACGCCCGACGTGGGAGACTCCGACGACGAGCTCGGCTTCACCCCCTGGGGCACCCTCGAAGCCGACCAGTTCACCGGACGCACCAAGACCGCCGGCGTCTTCGCCGGCGGCGACGCGGTATCGGCCGCCAAGTCGGCGATCCACGCGGTCGCCGGCGGCAAGCGGGCGGCCCTCGCCATCAGCGCCTGGCTGGCCGGCGACGACCTCGACGCGCTCGAAGCCGACCTCGCGCTCTACGCCGGCCTGCCCTACCTCGAGCAGCTCCACGACGCCGACCGCTTGAGCGACGTCGGCCGCAAGCTGGTCGAGACCTCGCCGGTGTGGCTCAAGATGGGCGTCGGCGCCCCACCGGCGCCGCGCGCCAAGATGCCGTCGACCCCGCCGGTCAAGCGCGTAGCCACGTTCGACGAGGTCGAAAAGGGCCTCTCGCCGGCCCAGGCCAAGGCCGAAGCGGCCCGCTGCCTGCAGTGCGTCTGCCCATCGAACGGCGACTGCGAGCTGCAGCGTCTGGGCGTCGAGTACGGCGTTACCGACAACGATCTCGTCTTCCCCGGCGCCCTGGTACGCCAGGTCGAGCCGGCCCACGAGCATCCCTTCATCCGCCGCGACATGGACCGCTGCATCGCCTGCGGGCGCTGCGTGCGGGTCTGCCGCGACGTCGCCGGACCGGCCTGCTACGACTTCTCGGGGCGCGGTTTCGCCATCGAGGTCGACACGCCCTACGGCGAGGCCCTGCAGCTCGCCGACTGCATCACCTGCGGCCGCTGCGTGACCGTCTGCCCGACCGGGGCGCTCACCTTCAACGAGCGCGAGCTGCGCTCGTTCCGCAACGACGAGTCGCGCTGCATCATGTGCCACCAGTGCGTCGACGTCTGCCCGGTCGACGCCATCAAGGAGACCAACGTCTTCGAGCAGGCGCGCGGCCGCTGGCACGAGCTCGTCGAGCAGGGCAGCAAGCTGGCCGGCGGGCACCGCATGTGCGCCGGCTGCGGCGCCCCGATCGTCGTGCGCCAGGTGCTCATGGGCACCGCCGACCCGGTGGTGGTGGCGGCGGCCACGGGCTGCCTCGAGGTGTCGACCACGATCTACCCCTACACCTCGTGGAGCGGCAGCTACATCCACACCGCCTTCGAGAACGCGGCCGCCACGCTGTCGGGCGTCGAGACCGCCTTCCGCGCCCTGAAGAAGCAGGGCAAGATCGAAGACAACGTCAAGTTCATCGCCTTCGGCGGCGACGGCGGCACCTACGACATCGGCCTGCAATCGCTGTCGGGCGCCATGGAGCGCGGCCACCACATGCTCTACGTCTGCTACGACAACGGCGCCTACATGAACACCGGCTTCCAGCGCTCCGGCGCCACGCCGGTCGGCGCCTGGACGACCACGAGCCCGGTCGGCAAAGAGCAGGAGGGCAAGCTTCAGAACCGCAAGGACCTGACCGACATCATGATCGCCCACGGCCTGCGCTACGTGGCCCAGGCCTCGCCCCACGACCCGCGCGACCTGGTGCGCAAGGCGGCCAGGGCCCTGGCCACCGACGGCCCCTCGTTCCTCAATGTCATCGCCCCCTGCCCGCGCGGCTGGCGCTCCGACGGCGCCGAGTCGATCGGCCTCGCCCGCGAGGCGGTCAACACCTGCTACTGGCCGCTGTTCGAGGTCGAGGACGGCGAGTACAAGCTCACCTACCGGCCGCGCGAAAAGCAGCCGCTCGTGCCCTGGCTCAAGAAGCAGGGTCGCTTTGCCCACCTCTTCAAGCCCGCCGGCGAGGAGCAGCTCGAACGCCTCCAGGACTGGGTCGACTTCGAGTGGGACAAGCTCCTGCGCAAGTGCGGCGAGCCCGAGCAGACCGTCTGGGAGATCGAACAGCAGGCTGCCTGCCTGCGGCCGCTGGCCAACAAGTAGACGACGCGGGCGGCGCGGCGCACGGTGGCGCGGCGCACCGATGCGCTAGACTATCGGCGGCTACCAGCCTGAACGCCAAAGACGGCGGCGGGGCGGGGCGCATATGCGCCCCGCCCCGCCGCCGTTTCGGTAGCGCGTCTTGTCGCCGGTCGCGGCTGGCCGGCTACTCTTCGACGATCTGCTCGAGCTGCGGCGGCGTGACGCCCCGGCGGGCCAGCTTGCGGGCGACCTTCTGGGGGATGAGCTGCAGGAACGCCTCGTCGTAGCGGAACCGCTGCCACTCGCCCCGCAGACGCACGACGAGATCGTCGTCCTCGACACGCAGCGGCAGTCCGCGGCGCCCGGCCTCGGCGGCGATGAACGGACCGATCAGCTCGCGCCATTCGACCGGCTCGATCTCGTGGACCACGTTGCCGTGGTACTGGGCGGGGTCGAGGGCGCGCTCGGGGTCGAAGACCAGCACGCGGCCCGCGGCCGCCCCCGACATGAAGAACTTGCCGGCGTAGGGCCGCGGCTTGAGAGCGAGCTCGCCGCGGGCGTCGGGCTTGGCCAGGCCCATCACCACGTGCAGCGAGTTCTCGCCGCCCGACATGAGGTACTCGAAGGCGTACTCGTTGGGCGAGCCGAAGTGGATCGACTTGAGGCCCGGCGCCGGCGTCACGCCGTCGTCCAGGGTGACCTTGTTCTGGCCGGCCACGGCGAAGCGCGAGCCTGAGTCCCAGACGCTCAGCGTGCCGCCGTGGGCGGCGTACAGGCAGGTGTTCAAGCCGTTCTGCAGGACGAACAGGTAGCCCGAGTCGGCTTTCATGCCGACGTGGCACTGCGCTTGGCCGTAGAGCCAGATCTGCGCCCCCTCGAGCAGCGCCCCCAGAAAGTCGCCCGACTCGCGCCCGAACAGCTCCAGGACGACGCCCCGCGCCGGTGCACCGTACTCATCGGCGAGGTTGGCGCCGACGTAACGCGGACCGCCGAGACAACCGAAGCCGACCAGGTTGCGCCAGCCCAGACGCGCCGCCTCGCTC
>CAWCWZ010000001.1:0-21967 GCA_963799395.1 uncultured Actinomycetes bacterium | reverse complement strand
GGCGTCGTAGCGGCCGCTCGCGGCGAGCTTCTGGGCGACCAGCGGCATCTCGAAGGCGCCCGGCACCCAGGCGATCTCGATGTCGTCGTCGGCGGTCTCGTGACGGCGCAGGTTGTCGAGCGCCCCGTCGAGCAGGTGCGTCGAGATGAACTCGTTGAAGCGGCCCACGACCAGCGCGAATTTGAGGCCCTTGCCGGTCAGCTTCCCCTCGTAGGTGGTGCTCATGCACTCTCTCCTTCTCATGGCGTTGGCCGGGCCGGCGGCCCGGTCGGTCGCTAGCCCTCGTCGCCCTCGGCCGGCAGAAGCTCGTCGTGCTCCAGCAGATGGCCCATCTTCTCGCGCTTGGTGCGCAGGTAGGTGATGCTGTGCTCGTGGGGCGGCACCTCGATCGGCACACGCTCCGAGATCGTCAGTCCGTACCCCTCGAGAGCGATCAGCTTCTTGGGGTTGTTGGTCATCGTGCGGATGCTCGACAGGCCCAGATCGACCAGGATCTGGGCGCCGATGCCGTAGTCGCGCAGGTCGGCCGGGAACCCGAGCTCGAGGTTGGCCTCGACGGTGTCGCGGCCCCTCTCCTGAAGCGCGTAGGCCTTGAGCTTGTTCAGCAAGCCGATGCCGCGACCCTCCTGGCGCATGTAGAGGACCACGCCGAGGCCCTCTGCTTCGATGCGCCGCATGGCGAGCTCGAGCTGATCGCCACAGTCGCAGCGCAGCGAGCCGAAGACGTCGCCCGTGAGGCACTCGGAGTGGACGCGCACGAGCACGTCGCGTTTGCCGACGACGTTGCCCTTGACCAGAGCGACGTGTTGCGAGCCGTCGACTGTCGATTCGTAGCCGATCGCGCGAAACTCGCCGTAGCGTGTGGGCATCTTGACCACGGTGACCCGGCGCACGAGCTTCTCGGTGCGCCGCCGGTGACGGATGAGCGCGGCGACGGTGATCATCTTGAGTCCGTGCCGCCGGCAGTAGTCGACGAGGTCGGGCACCCTCGCCATGGTGCCGTCGTCGTTCATGACCTCGCAGATCACGGCCGCCGGCTGCAGGCCGGCGAGGCGCGCGAGGTCGACTCCCGCCTCGGTCTGTCCGGAACGCTCGAGGACGCCGCCGGGCTGGGCGATGAGCGGGAAGACGTGGCCCGGCTGGACGATGTCCTGGGGCCCGCACTCGGGGTCGACGGCCACCTGGATCGTGCGCGCGCGGTCGGCCGCGGAGATGCCGGTGCTGACGCCTTCGCGGGCCTCGATCGATTGGGTGAAGGCGGTCTGAAAGCGGGCCGAGTTCTGGGTGACCATCGGTCCCAGGTTGAGCTCGTCGCAGCGCTTCGGCGTGAGCGTGAGGCAGATCAGGCCGCGGCCGTGGGTGGCCATGAAATTGATCGACTCGGGGGTGACGAACTGGGCGGCCATGGTGAGGTCGCCTTCGTTCTCGCGGTCCTCGTCGTCGCAGACCACGACCATGCGTCCGGCGCGGATGTCGGCGAGGGCCTCCTCGATCGTGGCGAACGGCGACGGCTCGCGCCCGGCAGCGGCCGCCGAGCCGTCGCCCGCCGCGGCGACGGGTGGGGTCGGTTGCTCGCTCGTGGGTGTCTTCGTGCTGCTCATGCATACCCCGCTTCTGACAGCTTCTCGAGGGTCAGGCCCTGGGCGGACCCGGGTCGTACAAGGAAGGCGCGGACGTATTTGCCGATGAGGTCGGCTTCGAGGTTGACCTCGTCGCCGACGCGCAGGTCGTGCAGAGTGGTCGAGGCGACCGTATGGGGGATCAGCGACACCCTGAGGCTGTCGGCCCCGAGGTCGACGATGGTCAGGCTGACGCCGTCGACGGCCACCGAGCCCTGGGCGACGCTCACCGCGACGACGCTCTCGGGCGCCGCCAGCGTGACGATCGAGGCGCCCTGCTCGCGCTCGATCCGCAGCACGGAGCCGATGCCGTCGACGTGCCCCTGGACGAGGTGCCCGCCGAGGCGCGACTGGAGCGTCAGGGCGCGCTCGAGATTGAGGCCGTCGCCGGGCCGCCGGTGAGCCAGGGTCGTGCGGCGTACCGTTTCGGGCTGGGCGTCGGCCCAGAAGCGGTCCGCCGAGAGCCGCGTCACGGTAAGACACACGCCGCTCGTGGCGATCGAGTCGCCAACCTCCGTGCCCGCGAGGACCGTGGAAGCTTCGACTTCGAGCACGGCACTGCGGTCGCGCACGGTCAAAGTCCGTAGCCGCCCGACCTCCTCGACGATACCCGTGAACATCTCTCCTACCCCTCCCGTTGCCGTGCCGTGGCGCCCGACGGCACGCCCGACTCGCGCTCGACGGCCGCGGGCGGCGCGGACACAGAGGCGGCCCGCTTGACGACGCGAGCGCGACAGACGATGTCGGGTCCGGCGGTCGTCCAGACGACGTCGCTCAGCATCAGGCCGTCGGCCACGGCCGCCGGCGCCGGCAGGGCGACGAGGTCGGGCGCTCCCCTACCGACGACGAGCGGCGCGACGAACACCACGAAGCGGTCGATCAGGTCGTCGCGCAGTAGCGCCGCCGCGAGCGTCGGGCCACCCTCGAAGAGGATCTCCACGAGGCCGCGCCGGCCGAGCGCCGCGAGCCCGTCGCGCAGGCTGCCGACCCGCTCGAGCTCGACGCCGCGCTCGGTCAGCGCCCTGGCGGCGTCGTCGGCGATGGTCTTGGTGAGCAGGATCGTCGGGGTCTCGCGCGCCGTCTCGACGACGCGCGCGAGCGGTGACAGATCGCCGCCACGACTCACGACCACGCGGACCGGGTCGGGCCCGTCGGCGTCACGCGCGGTGAGCAGCGGGTCGTCGCGGCGCACCGTGCCGGCGCCGACCATGACGGCGTCGGCGGCGGCGCGCATGCGGTGGACCTGCCGGCGGCTCTCCGCCGAAGAGATCCAGCGGGCATCGCCGCCCGCCGCCGCGACCTTGCCGTCGAGCGACACGGCCGCCTTGAAGGTGACGAACGGCAGGCCTTCGCGGATGAACCGCGCGAACGGCTCGTTCAGCAGCTTACAGAGGGTGTGGAGATCGCCGGCATCCACGACAGTGGCGATACCCGCCGCCCGCAGGATCTCGATCCCTCGGCCATCGACCGCCGGGTTGGGGTCGGTGGCGCCGACGACCACCCGCGCGACGCCGGCCGCGATGATCTTCTCGGTGCAGGGACCGGTACGCCCGTGCCGGCAACAGGGCTCGAGCGTGACGTAGAGCGTGGCGCCCCTGGCGCGCTCGCCGGCCTGCTCGAGGGCAAGCGTTTCGGCGTGAGGGGTGCCCGGCCCGCGATGGTAGCCCTCCCCCACGACCTGGTCGCCGGCCACGACGACGGCTCCCACACGGGGGTTAGGATGAGCTTCGCGCCGGCCCAGGCGGGCCAGCTGCAGAGCGCGGTCCAGATACTTCTCGTCGGTCATAAGAAAAACCCCGGCGCACACGTGCTCCAGGGCTCTCGTGACACGACCTGCGGTCTTCTTTCGTCCGGACTCTGACCGTCGGCCCAGGTATTCCACCTGGTCGGCCCCACTGCCGTGGGGTTCGCGGGCTCTCACCGCCGGTGGGGACTTTCACCCCGCCCTGAAGACACTCTCTTGGGCGTAAGTATACCGCATCGGCCGGCGTTTCGGCGAGCAGCAGCCGGGCGCGACTCGCGCGCCCGCGGCGACGGTCCGCGCCGGTCGCCGGTCGAGCGCCGCTCTACGCCGTCGCCACCGCCGCGGCCAGCTCGCGAAACGCGCGGACCGGGTCGGGTGCGCCGTAGACGCTGTTGCCGGCGACCAGCAGGTTCGCGCCGGCGCCGACGAGCACGGCCGCGTTGGCGAGCGAGACGCCGCCGTCGACCTGCAGGGCCACACCCGCCCGCAGGTAGGCGCGGGCCCGCCGCAGCTTGTCGAGCGAGCCGTCGATGAAGCGCTGACCGCCGAAGCCGGGGTCGACCGACATGATGAGCACGAGGTCGACGTCGTCGCGCACCTCCGCGAGGCTTTCGAGCGGCGTCCCCGGATTGAGCGCGACGCCCGCCCGGGCGCCGGCTTCGCGGATCTGGGCGAGCGTCCGGTGGAGGTGGACGCAGGCCTCCTGATGGACCGTGAGCGAATCGGCGCCGGCGGCCACGAACGCCTCGAGGTAGCGTTCGGGGTGCTCGATCATGAGGTGGACGTCGAGCGCCGCCCCCCGTTCGTGCACCGACCGCGAGAGCGCCTTGACGACCGGCGGGCCGATGGTGATGTTGGGCACGAAGTGGCCGTCCATGACGTCGACGTGGATGAGTCGCGCGCCGGCCTCGATGATGGTGGCGGTATCGTCGCCCAGACGCCCGAAATCGGCCGACAGGATCGACGGCGTCACGAGGCGCTCGTTCAGTACGTCGTTCATGGTCTCACCTCTGCGTCGCCGTCGTGACACCCGCGGCGAATGGCCGGCCCGCACCCAGGCGGCCGGCCTCCACGGGCCCTGCCTGCGCTCTCCATGCTATGCCACCCGCCGCAGGCGTGCGATGAAGAAGCCGGTAGTGTCGTCGCGCGACGGCAGCGTCTGCACGAATGCGCCGTTCCCGGGATGGCGATAGGCGGGATAGGCAGCGCCGAGATCGTCCAGCGCCCAGGCCGCCGTCGGGCCGGCGCCGGTCACGCCTCCGGCCGGTCGCGCCGCGACGAAGCGTTCGACGACCGCGAGCGTCTCGGCACGCGTCAGGGTGCAGACGGAGTAGGTCAGCGTGCCGCCGGGGGCGACGAGTCTCGCGGCGGCGGCGAGCAGACTACCCTGCAGCGCGGCCAAACGAGTCACGTCGCCGGCTCGCCGGCGCCACCGCAGGTCGGGCCGCGAGGCCAGCGTGCCCAGGCCCGAGCACGGCGCGTCGAGCAGCACGGCCTCGTAGCGACCTCGCTGCTCCGGGTCGTCGCCCATGGCGAGCACGTCGCGCTCCATGACCGCGACGTCGGTCGCTCCCAGCCGGGCGAGGTTGGCGCGCAGGGCCGCTACCCTGCCGGGTTCGTCGTCGACCGCGACGACGCGCCAGCCGGCCAGCAGCTCCGCGAGCTGCGACGTCTTGCCCCCGGGGGCGGCGCAGAGGTCGGCGACCCGGCCCGGCCGGGTCGCCTGTTCTGGATCTCCCGCGGCGATGACGGCCGCCAGTTGCGAGCCTCGCGATTGCGGCATGACGAGCCCGTCGCGAAAGGCGGCGCTCGTCTCGAGCGGCGCCCCATCGAGCAGCAACGCGTCGGGCGTGTCGGGCCGCTCGCGGCCGGATGGGCCGGCGGCGGCCCGGGCCACGATGCCGTTGGCGGCGAGCGACGCCTGGGCCTCGGCCGCGGTGGCCTTCAGGCGGTTCACCCGCACGCAGCGCTGGGCCGGGCGGTTGTCGGCGGCCATGAGCGCCTCGGCGGTCTCGCGACCGAGCTCGGCGACCCACAAGGCGACCAGCCAGTCGGGGTGGGAGTGGCGCAGGGCGAGAGCCTCGGTCGTCTCGGCGGCCGAGAGCCGGGCAAGTTCAGTCCGGCCGTCGGCGGCGACCTTGCGCAGGACGGCGTTCACGAACGACCCCGTGCGGCGGCCGTGTCCCTTGGACTGCTCGACCGCGTTGAACACGACGGCATGGGCCGGCACGCGGTCGAGGTAGAGGAGCTGGAAGGCCGCCAGACGCAGGGCTTCGCGCACGTCGGACGGCAGCCGTGACGGTGAGGCGTTGGAGAAGGCGGCAACGACCCGGTCGAGCGAATTGCGCCGCTTGATCGTGCCCATCACGAGCTCGTAGGCGAGAGCGCGGTCGCGCGGCCCGAGTTCGGCGAACTCGGCGGCGGTCGCGCTCTGTACGTCGAACGGCGCCCGGCTGCGAGCCTCGCCCAGCAGCACGCCCAAGGCCGCTGCCCGGGCCGGCGCCACCCTCGCCGGGGGCACCCGGTCTACCCCTGCACCAGACGCCGGCCGGCGCCGCGCAGATACTCCTGGGCGGTCATCCGCCGTCGTCCCGCTTCCTGCAGCTCGAGGATCTCGAGGTAGCCGCTCCCGCAGGGCACGACGAGGCGGTCTCGGGAGTCGTCGCCGGCGGCCAGCGTCGCCGTGGGGACGCCCTTCCAGACGAGGACGCGACGCCCGCCGAGCTCGGTGTGAGCGCCGACCTCGGGCGACAGCGCCCGCACCTGGTCGGCGATCGCCTGAGCCGGTCGCCGCCAGTCGACCACCCGGTCGGCCTCGGTGATCTTGGCGGCGTAGTCGGCGGGGCCCGACTGAGGCTCGAAGACGACCGAACCGTCGGCCACGGCGGAAAGCGTGGAGAGCAGGCTGTCGGCCGCCGGTCCGGCGAGCAACTCGTAGGCGGCGCCGGCGTCGCTGCCGGCCGGCACCGTCACGACACGCTCGTCGGCCACCGGCCCCTCGTCGACGCCGGCATCCATCTGCAGGGTCGCCACCCCCAGTCGGGTCTCGCCGGCCATGAGGGCGCGCACCACCGGCGCGGCTCCGCGCCAGTGGGGCAGAAGCGACGGGTGTACGACGAGCGTGGGCATGGCCGTGAAGACGGCGACGGGCACGATGCGGCCGTAGGCGCAGGCGACGAGGACGTCGGGCCGAAAGGCGAGCAGGGCAGCGAGCGTGTCGGGGGCGCCGAGGTCGTCAGGCTGGATCACCGGCAGGCCGAGGCCGAGGGCCGCCTCTTTCAGCGCCGAGGGCTGAGGCGCGCCGTGGCGGCCGCGAGGCCGGTCGGGCGTCGTGAGGCAGACGACGATCTCGTGGGGCGACTCGACGACACGCGACAGCACGAGCACCGCGAACCGTGCTGTGCCGGCCCAGGCGATTCTCAAGGTCGGCCCGACACCTAGAGACCCGAGCCGGCGGAGACGACGCCGGTCTCGCGCTCGCGGAACTCGCGCAGGGCGCGGGCGCGCTCGGCGCGGGTGGTCCGTTCGAGGATGAGGACGCCGTCGAGATGGTCGACCTCGTGCTGGATGACACGCGCCTCGAGGCCGTCGGTGTCGTACTCGAGTCGCCGGCCGCGGACATCGCGGCCGCGCACGCGGACCGCCACCGGCCGCTCGACCGGCAGCGTCATGCCGGGCAGGCTCAGACAGCCTTCGTCGACCACCTCGGTCTCACGCGACGACGACACAATCCTGGGGTTGACCAGGGTGACTGGTTCGTCGTCGACCTCGTAGACGATGACCCGCCGCACGACGCCGAGCTGGGTGGCGGCCAGGCCGACGCCCGGGGCGTCGCGCAGGATCGCGATCATGCGGCGCGAGAGCGCGGCAAGCTCGGCGTCGAACGCTTCGACCGGTCGCGCCGTTTCGCGCAGCACGGGATCGCCGAGCGTGCGGATCTCGCGGCGCGCCGCGGCCTGGCGCTCGGGCGGCACTTCGGGCCGCTCGCGGCGCTCTCTGGCGGGGCGATGTGCGGTGCGCTCAGTCTGACTCATGTCCGGTATTGTACCCCGCGTCATAACCATTGTGGCTCGACGTCGACGACAAGACGCGCGCCGCGCCGGGCGAAGCGCGCGCCGTAGCGCGCGAGCAGCTCGCGCATGATCGGCAGGGTGGCCTGGATATCGGCGCTCTTGACGACGACGCGAGCCACGTAGCGGGCGCGCTCTCGCGACAGCGGTCCGGGCCCGATGACGCTCTCGTCGTGACGCAGGGCGCCGGCGAGACGGTCGGCCACGAACGACGCCCCCGACGCCGCCTTGTCGGCCGTGGCCGACGATACCTCGACGGCGAGCAGCGTGCTGGCCGGCGGGTAGCTCAGGGCCGCGCGGCGGGCGAGCTCGTCCTCGTAGAAGCGTTCGTGCTCGCCCGCGGCGGCGAGGGCGATGGGGCGCGCCTCGGGGTCGAGGGTCTGCACGAGCACCCTGCCGGGGTGCTCTCCACGGCCGCTGCGGCCGCCGACCTGCACGAGCATGGCGAAGGTGCGCTCCTCGGCGCGAAAGTCGGGGAACCTCAGCGTCAGGTCGGCGTTGACGACGCCCACCAGCGTCACGTCGGGGAAGTGGTGGCCCTTGGCGATCATCTGCGTGCCGACGAGCACCTTGCCGCCCGGGGCGGCGAAGCGCTCGAGCACGTCCGACAGGCGCGAGAACGAGGCGGCCACGTCGGAATCGAGGCGCAGCAGCTCGATGCCCGGCAGAAGGCCGGCCACCTCGCGTTCGAGCGCCTCGGTGCCGTACCCGTAGCGGGCGAGCTCGGCGCTCTGACAGGCGGGGCACACCCCGGGCGCCGGCTCGTGGTAGTCGCAGATGCGGCAGCGGAGGCGGTTGCCGCGGGCGAAGTAGGCGAGGGCGACGTCGCAGCGCGGGCAGATCCAGGTGTGGCCGCAGTGGGCGCAGGCCAGCAGCGAGGCGTAGCCGCGGCGGTTCAGAAAGAGGATGACCTTGTCGCCGGCCTCGACGGCCTGGGTCATGGCGCGCGCGAGCTGCGGAGACAGCAGGCCGGGGACGTCGCGCAGGTCGACGATCTCGAGACGCGGCGGCGGCGAGCCGTCGACGCGCCGCGAGAGGTCGGCGTGGCGGACCGTGCCGGCGAACGCCTCGACGCTCGGCGTTGCCGAACCCAGCACCAGCCCGGCGCCCGTGCGCCGGGCTCGCCAGGCGGCCACCGTGCGGGCGTCGTAGCGGGGGTCGTTGTCCTGCTTGTAGGAGGAGTCGTGCTCTTCGTCGACGACGATCAGCCCGAGATCGCGGATCGGCGCGAACACCGCCGAGCGCGCCCCCAGCACGAGCCGGCAGCGCCCGCCGGCGGCGTCGCGCCAGGCCGCCAGGCGCTCGCCCGGCGACAGGCCGGAGTGGAACATGGCGATGCGCTCGCCCGGAAAGCGGGCGGCAAGACGGGCGACGGTCTGGCCGGTCAAACCGATCTCGGGGACGAGCACGAGCACACCGTGCCCCGAGCGCAGCACCGCCTCGGCGGCGCGCAGGTACACCTCGGTCTTGCCGCTGCCGGTGACGCCGTGCAGCAGGACCGACTCGCCGCGACCGACCGTCGCCAGGATCTCGGCGAGCGCCGCCTCCTGCTCGGGCAGGAGGGTCGGCGCCGGCTCGGACGCGTCCTTGTGCCGCGTCCCCTCGCCCGCTATCCGCAAAGCGCCGTCGGCGACCAGCCGGGCGAGGCCGCGGGCGCTCAGGCCGGTGCGCCGCCGCAGCGTGACCTCGTCGACCGTCCGGCGGCGGCGCACGTAGTCGAGCGCCGCCCGCTGACGCACGCCGAGCCTCGCGGGACACCTCTCCCCCACTCCGAGCACACGTGGAGCGCGTCGCTCGCCCACGACGTGCAGGCAGTACGTGGCGGCAAGCCAGCCGCGGCGGCGCAGGCGGTCGGCGGCCGCGTCGCGCGAGGCGCCGCCGACGTACCGCTCGAGCGCCTCGGCGCCGCGCTCGCCGCGGCGAGCGCGGCCAGCCCGGCCGCCGTCGGTTCGAGCACGCGGCGCAGGTGCAGAGCGCCGGCCGGAGGAAGGACGAGGGCGAGGGCCGCGCCCAGGGTCGAGAGGTAGTGGTCGCGCACCTGCGCGGCGAGATCGAGCAGTTCCTCGGGCACGGCAGGCACGTCGACCACGCTCGAGATGCTCAGGTGACGGCCGGTGTGGGCCGACGCCGCCGACAGGGTCAGGACCACGCCGAGCACGACCTGGGCGCCCAGGCGCACGGCCACGACCGAGCCGCGCCGCACCAGGGCGGCGAGCTCGTCGGGCACGAGATAGTCGAACGGCTCCTCGATGGCCCGCGCGGTCAGCAGCGGAAAGACGGCAGCGTACAAAGGGTTCACCTGGACAACAGTCTAGCGCCACGTCCGGACGTCGGCGCCGGCGCCGACGCCCGTGGCCGCCCGTCGGGAGCACGATCGCCGCACCCTCGGCGGCGGGCCGCCGGGCGCCGCGACGACGCGCGCGCCGCGGTCTCCGCGAACGGGCCAAGCGGCCGGCGGACCGTGTCTGGTCCGCCGGATCCGGTCCCGCTCGCGGCCGCGCCGTCGTCAGTCGGCGACCCGCTGGGCCGCGCGCTCGAGGCCGGCGGCCTCGCGCAGAGCGGCGGCTTTGTCGGTCCGTTCCCACGTAAAGTCGTGGTCGGAGCGGCCGAAGTGGCCGTAGGTCGCGGTCTTGCGGTAGATCGGCCGCCGCAGGTCGAGGTCGCGGATGATGGCCGCCGGGCGCAGGTCGAACCGCTCGCGCACGAGCGCTTCGATGGCTTCGACCGCGATCGTCTCGGTGCCGTGACAGTCGATCATGACCGACACCGGATGGGCCACCCCGATGGCGTAGGCGATCTGCACCTCGCAGATCTCGGCCAGGCCGGCGGCCACGAGGTTCTTGGCGACGTAACGGGCCGCGTAGGCCCCTGAGCGATCGACCTTGCTCGGGTCCTTGCCCGAGAAGGCGCCGCCGCCGTGACGCGCCGCGCCGCCGTAGGTGTCGACGACCAGCTTGCGGCCGGTGAGGCCGGTGTCGCCCATCGGTCCGCCCAGAACGAAGCGGCCGGTCGGGTTGACGAGGCAGAGGTCGGCGAGCGACGTGCCCTCGTAGAGTTCCCTGGGGAGGATGGGCTCGACCACGTGCTCGATCAGGTCGGGCTTGATCAGTGTGTCGACGTCGGCCTCGGGCGCGTGCTGGGTGGCGAGCACGACGCGCGTGATCTCGACCGGCCGCAGGCCTTCGTAACGCACCGTCACCTGCGACTTGCCGTCGGGACGCAGATACGGCAGCACGTCGGCCTTGCGCACCTCGGCGAGGCGCCGCGTGAGCCTGTGCGCCAGCATGATCGGCAGCGGCATGAGCTCGGGAGTCTCGGTGCAGGCGTAGCCGAACATCATGCCCTGGTCGCCGGCGCCCTGGCTGTCGAGCACGTCGTCGTCGTTGACGTCGGTGCGCACCTCGTAGGCCCGGCCGACGCCCTGGGCGATGTCGGGCGATTGTTCGTGGATGGTCGTGATGACCGAGCAGGTCTCGTGGTCGAAGCCGAACGAGGAATGCGAGTAGCCGACGTCCTTGACCACGTCGCGCACGACCCGGGGGATGTCGATGTAGGTCTGCGTAGTGATCTCACCGGAGACCAGCACGAGGCCGGTCGTCGTGAGCGTCTCGCAGGCGACGCGACTGTACGGGTCGTCGGTCAGCGCCGCGTCGAGGATGGCGTCGGAGATCTGGTCGGCGATCTTGTCGGGGTGACCCTCGGTGACCGACTCCGAACTGAACAGGTGCTCGTGCTTGTCCACGTGGTCCTCCTGGCCCGCGCCTTCGTCACGGCATGCGCGAACGTCACGACTCGTTTACGAACGCTCATCAAGCAGGTCGACCCATCTGTCAGGCTCTTCGCCTGCTGGAGTTGGCACCGTGCCGTGCGACCGGTTGCCGGGCTTCGTAGGGCCAGTCCCTCAGCCAGGACCGCCGCGCGCCGGAGCGCCTGGGCGGCCTCTCTCGTGATGGGTCAGTGCGACCTGTCAGCGAGTGTACCAGAACGGCCCGGACGCCGACAACGCCGCCGCGGCCGAGGCGGCGCGGCGGGCCACTTCGTCGACGTCGTCCGTTCCCTCGCGGGCGGGCGGGCTCAGGGCAGCAGCTTGCGGGCGGTGCGACGGGCCGACTTGGTCGCGGACTGGCGGATCTGCGTGACCAGGCTCATGATGTCCTGCCCCGCCTCGGAGGTCACCTCGCGCCCCATCAGGCTGCGGACGCAGTCGACGGGCGAAGCGCCGCGCTCGAGCACGTCGTACACGGCTTCGGTGACCGGCATCTCGACACCGACCTTGCGGCTCAGGATCGTGGAGGGCGTACGTCGTGGGGATGCCTTCGACGACCTGGCCGATGACCTCCTGGACCCGGAGCACGCTCTCGCCGCGGCCGATCAGCTCGCCCGCCCGGCGGTTGCGGCTGTGGACCGAGGTGCAGGTGGCGATCAGGTCGCCGATGCCGGCGAGGCCGGCGAAGGTGGCGAAGTCGGCGCCGAGGCGCATGCCGAGGCGCGCCACCTCCGCCAGGCTGCGCGTCATGAGCGCCGCCCGCGTGTTGTCGCCGAAGCCCAGGCCGTCGGCGATCCCGACCGCGATGGCGATGGGGTTCTTGGCGGCGCCGCAGAACTCGACGCCGACGACGTCGTCGTTGGTGTAGACGCGCAGCGTGTCGCCGGTGACGATCCGTTGCAGCCGCCGCGCGAGGTCGGCGTTGTTCGAAGCGATCACCGTCGCCGCCGGCATGTCGCGCGAGATCTCCTCGGCATGGTTCGGACCCGACAGCGCCGCGGCGGCGGTCGACGTCTCCTGGGCGATGACCTCGGTCGGCCGCAGCAGCGTGTGCAGCTCGAGACCCTTGGCGAGAGAGAGCTGCAGCGCGTCCGCCGGCCATCGCCGGGCCACCCAGCGGGAGACGTCGCGCACTACCTGGGTGGGCACGGCGTAGACGACGAGGGCGGCGCCGTCGAGCGACGCCTCGGACATCGCCACGAAACGGATCTCGGGCGGTAGCTCGACACCCGGCAGGAACTGCGGGTTGACGTGAGTCTCGTTCAGCGCGGCCGCTTCGGCGGACGTCAGCGTCAGGACCTGGACCTCGTGGCCGTTGCGCCACAGCAGGCGCGCGAAGGCGCTGCCCCAGCTCCCCGAACCGACGACGGTGGCCCGCAACGCTCTACCGCGACCGGACCCCGCCGGCTCCGGCCTCGCCCGACCCCGGCGCACCGCGGTGGTGGTCCCAGGGGAAGGTCACCTTGTTCTCGCAGCGCAGGGCGATCCGCCTGATGTTGGAGCGGTGGGCGAAGATGACGACGAGCGCGGCGAACACGGCCAGGACCTTGTACCAGATCGGCTTGTCGAAGGCGATCGGTACACACCGCGAAGGTGAGCGCTGCCGCCATCGAGGCGACGCTCACCATGCGCGTCGTCAGCAGGAGCACGAGAAAGACGCAGAGGGCGATGATGAAGATCCAGGGCACGAGGGCCAGGACGATGCCCGCGCCCGGTGGCGACACCCTTGCCGCCGCCGCCACGCAGGAACACCGAGTACATGTGGCCGAGCAGCGCCGCCAGGGCGACGATCAGCGCGAACCAGGCCGGGAAGTAGTGGGCGGCGATGTAGACCGGGATGAAGCCCTTGGCCATGTCCCCGACCAGCACGAGGGTCCCTGCCCGGCGGCCCAGCACGCGGAAGACGTTGGTCGTGCCGACGTTGCCCGAGCCGTGGTCGCGCACGTCGACGTGCCAGAACCACTTGCCGATCACGATCGCGAACGGCACGGAACCCATGACGTAGGCGACCATCACCAGGGCGACGCCGGCGACGATGTGCAGCACCACGGCCTAGCGCGCCTTGAAGTCGATGATGAGCGGCACGCCCTCGAACGAGAGCGCCTCGCGCAGCCGGTTCTCGACGAAGAATCCGTACTCGCGCGTGACCAGGTCGCGGTCGTTGACGGCGATGGCAAAGCGCGGCGGCGCCGTCTGGTACTGGGAGATGTAGTAGAGCTTCAGCTTCCTGCGTCCCTTGCCCGGCATCGTGCGCTGTTCGGTGATGGCGGAGAGCGCCCGGTTGAGGGCGCCCGTCGGAATGTGGGCAGTATAGCGACTCTGCAGATCGGTCACTAGCTGCAGCACGTGCTCCAGCCCTCTCGCCCGTGCGCGCCGACACCGCCAGGGCCTGGGGTCGCTGGCGCAGCTTGCGGGCGGTGATGCCGGCGATCTCGGTGAGGTCGGGGGCCGCCAGGTCGGACTTGTTGACGGCCAGCAGCGTGGCGCACTCGCGACGCGTGGCCTCGGCCACGATCTGCACGTCGAGCTCGCCCATGCCGACGGTGGCGTCGACCACGACGACGGCGACCTGGGCGCGGTCGAGACTGGCGAGGCTGCGCAGGTAGGCGTAGTACTCGACCCCGGAGACCTTGGCCGCCTTGCGCATGCCGGCGGTGTCGACGAACCTGAAGTCGCGGCCGCGCCAGCTTACCGTGGTGTCGATGGCGTCGCGAGTGGTGCCGGCGGCCTCGCCGACGATGACCCGCTCCTCCCCGGCCAGGGCGTTCAGCAGCGACGATTTGCCGGCGTTCGGACGGCCGACGATGGCCACCGCGATCTCGGCCGCCCCATCGTCCTCCACGCCCACGTCCTCGTCTGCGACCTCATGCTCGCTTGCGACCTCGTGCTCGCTTGCGACCTCGTCGGCGGTGAGACGGCTCCCCAGGGCGACGAGCTCGTCGAGCAGGTCGCCGCTGCCGGTGCCGTGCAGCGCCGAGACGCGCCAGGGGCTCGCCGAGACCGAGCTCGTAGAAGACGACGAGCCCGGCCTCGTGCCGGGGATCGTCGACCTTGTTGGCCACGAGCACCGTCGGTATCTTGGCACGGCGCAGAACGTCGGCGATCTCGTAGTCACCGGGCAGCGGACCGACCCGTCCGTCGACCACGAACAGGGCGGCATCGGCTTCGCCCACGGCCACCTTGATCTGCGAGCGGATGTCGCCGCCCAGGACCGACTGGTCGGAGGTGTCGTAGCCGCCCGTGTCGATCAGCTTGAACACCCGTCCCGCCCACTCCGTCTCGATCACCTTGCGGTCGCGCGTGACCCCCGGGGTCTCGTGCACGACGGTGACGCGAGTGCCGGTGAGGCGGTTGATGAGGGTGGACTTTCCGGCGTTGGGAACGCCCACCACGGCGAACGCGGGGACACGGGTCATGCGCGGCAGTCTACCAGAGCGCCGGCGGCATGCCCGCTCCTCGAACGTTCTGCGACTGCCGTGAGGGCCGGCACGCGAACCCTGGACGACGGCCGTCAGGGCCGCCGGCCGCGCCGCACGATCTCGTCGAGGTACCGTTTCACGGCCGCGAACTGACTTTCGCCGTCGAGCCCCGCTTCGGCGAGCACCGCCTCACCTTGGCCGCTGCCCAGATAGTGGCCGTGGCGGAAGGGGTGAAGCGACGCCTCGCGCCCCGCGTCGGAACGCACCCAGCGAAACAGCGTCGGCAACGTGAAGCCGGTGATGCCCAGAGCGGCGTGCGCCTGCTCCTCGGGATAGAGGGCACGCTGCCGCTCGGGTGGCAGCAGGTCGTAGAGCTCGGCGCTCGCCACGTAGTACACGCGGGCGTCGATCCCGGCGCGCTCGAGCAGCGGCAGAGCCCCGGTCACGAAGGCGTAGGTCACGGCGCTCTCCTGCAGGACGATCGTCACGTCGCCCGCTCCCTGGGGCTGCCGCAGGCAGTAGACGCCGGTCGCGGCCTCCCCCGACGCCGCGAGTCCCAGCGCGTCGCGGTCGAGGACGGTCTCGGCCGGTCGGGTGACGAAGGGCGCGATCAGCGCCGGCCGCCGCCCGAGAGCGGCCGCCAGCAGCGGCCAGATCTCCTGAGGCTCCCACGGCGTGAGGGTGATCGCCGCGCCCCGCGGAAAGTTCTCCTGCAGGAGCTGGAGCGCCTGCGGGTCGGCGTGCGTCGGGCCGTCCTCGCCGGTCGCGAGGCCGACGTGTCCGCAGATCAGGATCAGCGGCCGGCAGGGCTCGCCGCAGGCCGCCTTCCGAGCCTGGCCGCCGATCGCGTGCAGACGGGCCGCGACATGTCCGAGCGGCGCCATGAAGGCGCCGTACGAGGAGCCCACGCCGATGGCGTGCCCAGTACGACGAGACGCCGGAGAGGACGCCGGAGATGGCGTCCTCGCAGATGCCGCCGACGGCCAGCAGGCGCGCCTCGGGGTTCGTCTGCGGCGTTCCAGTACCCCGGCGCGAAGTCCGCCGCGATCATGCCCACGCTGGTCGAGCCGAGCAGGTCGGCCGACGCCGTGAGCAAAGCGCCGTCCGATGCCGCGTTCAGGAGCCGCAGGGCCCGCCCCAGGGCGTCGCGCAGCGTTGCCTGGGCGCCGGGCTCGAGACGCAGCTCGTCGGGAGTGGTGGTCGCCGCGCGAGCGGCGAGCTCGTAGACGGCCGCGACACGCGGCGCCGCCGGACGCGGTCGCCGGCCGCGTCGCTCGAGCCGCTCGCGGGCACTCACCAGCCTCGCCGCCAGCGTCCCGGTCGTCGCCGGGTCGTCTTCGAGGCGGCGGCGGACGATCTGCAGCGCCGCCCAGAAGCACTCCTCGCGCACCTCGTCGCCGGCAGGCCCGGCGCAGCGCGGGTCGCCGGGCTCGCAGGTCGGCAGCTCGACCTCGTCGCCGGCGGAGAGCTCGGCCAGCGCCTCGTAGAAGCCCGCCGAGCAGAGCTTGTGCCCGGCGCCGTGCGAGGCCCGGCCTTCGACGCCGTAGCGCCAGCCCTTGCGCGTGCGGTAGATCACCGCGGTCGGCTGGCCGTTGGCCAGCGCCAGAGCCTGGCGCTGGCCCGCCACGATCTGCTGGAAGTCATGGCCGTCGGCCACCTGCACGACGTTCCAGTCGTGCAGGTAGAAGAGCTCGGCCGGCTCCCACTGGACGTAGTCGCCCGGCTGCCGGCCCTCACGGCAGACACGTTCACTGTCGATCGACGCCTGGTTCCAGTCGAGGTGCAGGACGACGTTCGCGAGCGAGGCCGTGCCGGCCGTCGCCAGGGCCTCGGCCACGCGGCCGGGCGTCAGCCCGCCTTCGCCTTCGGAGACGTGGACGACCGGACAGTCCGCGCCGTAGCGATCGCGGGCGGCGATGGCGAGACCGATGGCGCTCGCCACGCCGACGCCCGAAGCGCCGGTCGCCAGGCGCACGAAGGGCGTCGCCGGCGTGGGATGCCCGTCCAGGGCCCTGGCCCCCGTGGCCTTGAAGAGCGCGGTGCTGGTGGCGGGGTTACGCCGAAAGCCGAGCAGGTCCTCGAGACGCAGGCGCTGACGGTCGCTGGCCGGCAGCAGCTCGGGCGCCGCCAGACGGGCGATCTCGTCGCGCAGCGCCCACAGCGCGTAGAGGCCCATGGCCTTGTGCCCGGCCGCATACGAGAGGATGTCGGCATCGTCGCGGTCGGGGTCGGCGAGGTCGTAGTCGAGACAGTCGAAGAGCGATCGTCTGCGAGAAGCGTCCCGCCGAGATCGAGCCCCCGGGGTGCCCGGACGTGGGCACGTAGTTGAACAGCAGGGCGCACAGCGCCCGGTAGAGCAGGTCGAAGGCCTCGAAGGCGGCCAGGTCGGCGGCCGCAAGCGGCCCCTCATCTGCCGCCGCCGCCGATCCGTCGACCACGATCGCCCGCCGCGGTCCGAACGCACGCTCCCTCATCAGACTCCCTCCGGTCGGCCGGACGGGTGGCGCCGGCCGCTCGAGCGGCCGCCGCCGAACCGCCGCCTCATCGCAGGAACGCGGCCAGCTTGTCGAGCTCGCCGCCCAGCTCCTCGCTGCCAAAGCAGAACCGCAGCCTGTCGAAGCGCGCCCGCAGGGCGCTCACCTGGGCCGCCACGGCGACGTCGCGCAGGACGACCTGGGCCATGAGCACGGCGAGCTCGCCGAAGTCGTCCTCGCGCATGCCGAACCGGGTCATCTCGGCGACGCCCAGACGCAGGCCGCCGGCGGCGGTGAAGGCCTCTTCGTCGGGCAGCCCCTGGTAGTTGCAGAGCACGTTGCTCGCCTCGAGCCGCGCCGCCATCTCGTGACCGCGACCGTAGCCGACCTTGACGACGACCTGATGGGTCTCGGTGAAGTCGATCGCCGGGTCGCCCTGCACGTCGAGCCCGGCGTCGGCGAGCGCCCTGGCGAAGGCCTTGGCGTTGGCGATGACCTGCGGCTGGTAGGAGTCGCGAAAGGCGCGCATCTCGTAGGTGGCGAACAGCAGGCCCAGGAGCGTCCCCAGATGGTGGTTGGAGACCGCACCGGGGAACGTGCGCCGGCGCAGCGCCTCCCACAGCTCGTAGCGCTCGTCGGTCTCGACGAAGCGGCCGCCGACGACTCCGCGCTGGGTGCCGAAGAAGGTCTTGTGGGTCGACCCGGTCACGAGATCGGCGCCCTCGGCGAACGGCTCCTGGAACTGAGGCCCGACGAGCCCGAGCACGTGGGCCATGTCGTAGAGGATGACGGCGTCGATGCCCTCCGCGGTGAGGAAGCGCCTGATCTCGGCGACCGGCTCGCGGTGGAGCACCATGCTGCGTCCGAAGATGATGAGCTCAGGCCGCCAGCGGTCGATCAGCACCTCCGTCGCGGCCACGTCGACAAGGTAGGGGTTGTCCTCGCGCATGGGGAAGTTCACGACGGCCGGCGCGTCGGTGCGCGGATCGCGCGCGACGAAATCGCGCAGCGCCCCCATCGGCTGGGCGCTCAGATGACCGCCCTTGGCGATGTGGTTGTTCATGACCATGCGCAGGCGCCGCGGCTCGGTCTTGGGGTCGGCGCGGTTGGCATAGTCGACGAGAGCGCTGAACACGGCCATGTTGGCCATCTGGCCGCTGACGAGGCGGGTCTCGGTCTCGGCGCAGCCGAGATACTCCGTGAGCTCCGCCTCGAGGCGGCGCTCGACCGCGGCGATGAACCCGGTGCCCTGGTAGTAGAAGAGGTCGTCGTCGTAGAAGGCCTCCGACTGACGGTGTTCGGCGTAGCGGAACGCCGGGTCCATGATCGAGGCCAGGCGCACGAGCGGCGAGGCCGTCATCTCGGAAGGGATGAGGTTCATGCACTCGGTCTGTCGCCAGGCCGTGTTGGCGATGGTCTCGCGCAGCAGCAGCCGCGCCTTGGCGGGCGCGTCGCCCTGCGGCAGCTCGACACCGGGCAGCTCGTGGTCGTACACGATCGGTCGCGCGAACGGCGGGGCCTCGCTGCGCAGGTGGAAGGGGACGACCAGGCCCGGCACCTGCGTCCCGCGGATGTCGACGGTCACGGCGTCGCGCTCGACGACGTCGCAGTCGAGGTAGGCCAGAGCGATCGAACGCTGGGCGCGCTCGTCGGTCTGGCGCGAGTCGAGGCCCTCGCCGGCGACGATCCAGTACGGCACCGACGTGCCGCTCGTCACGTAGCCGACGCGGCGCCCCCCGAGCAAGACCGGCGCGCCGCTGCGGGCGACACCGCGACCGGCGAGGGCTATCGGTTGCACCAGGCGCGGCAGGTCGGCCCGGCGGGAGTAGTCGCGGGCGACGACCCGGGCGAAGGCGTCGTGCTGGCGGGCGAGGGCGGCGCGGCCGATGAAGTCGCCCTTCAGCGCCGAGAGGCTCACCGCCAGCTTGGCGAGCGGGATGGCAAAGATCGGCATGTCGGCGCCATCCTCGTCGCGGCCGAGCTCGAACCCGTAGAGCGGCAGGCCGGCTTCGAGGCGCAGTGTGTCGCGCGCGCCCAGGCCGACCGGCGTCGCCCCGCCGGCCAGCAGGGCGTCCCACAGTCCCGAGGACGGCCTCGACGGCCACGAAGAGCTCGAAGCAGAGCGGTTCGCCGGTGTAGCCGGTGCGACCCACGCGCACGCTGGCGCCGGCCGCCGTCACTACCGAGAGCTCGTTGCGCAGGGGCTCCGGCAGTCTCCCCTGCTCCAGCGCGCGCTCGAGGATACGGCGCGACTCGGGCCCCTGCAGGGCCAGCATGGCGATCTCGCGGGTAGCGTCGCGCAGCTCGAGCTCGTCGAAGCGCTCCGCCTCGCCGCGGAAGTGCTCCCAGTCGCCAAGGCGGTTGGCCGCGTTCACGACGAGCAGGTACTCGTCGGCCGCGAAGCGGTACAGGTAGGCGTCGTCGAGGGCGCCGCCGGCATCGTCGGCGATGATCGTGTACTGCGCCTGGCAGACCTCGAGCGCGGCGGCGTTGTTGGTGAGGACGTGCTGCAAGAAGGGCAGCGCGTCGGCGCCGCCGACGAGGAACCGGCCCATGTGCGAGACGTCGAACAAGCCGGCGTGCTTGCGCGTGGCGAGGTGCTCGCTCACGATGCCGCCGGTGTAGTGGCAGCGGCATCTCCCAGCCGGCGAAGTCGACCATGCGGCCGCCGGCCGCCAGGTGGCGGTCGTAGAGGGCGGTGCGCGCGAGCTCAGTCATCGTGATCGACCTCCTCCCCGTCGCTCGTCGTCGCGGTGTTCACGCGGCGCTCTGCCGGGTTCGCCGGCGAGGTACGCCTTGAGGCGCTCGAGGCCTTCGACGATCCGCGGCGTATCGATGCCCGAGTAGGCGAAGCGCACGTACTGCTCGCGTTCGCCGGGCTGCCGCCGGCCGAAATGCACGCGCGAGCACACCGAGACGCCGGTCTCGCGGAGCACCGCCCGGCGGAAGTCCTCGACGTCGGTCGAGGCCTCTGGCCCGCATGGTGCCGGTCACGTTGGCGAACAGGTAGAAGGTGGTATTCGGCGTAAAGCAGTGGACGCCGGGCATCTCGTTCAGGAGCGCGACCGCCGCGTCGCGGCGCTCCCGCAGGACGGCGACGATGTGGCGCGGGCCGCTCTGGTCGCCCGTCAGGCCCTCGAGGGCGCCGTACTGGACGAAGTGGTTGGCGCACGACTCGTCGTTGACGTTCAACCTGGCGATCACCTCGGCCACCTCTCGCGGCCCGATCGCGGCGCCCAGGCGCCAGCCCGTCATGGCGAACTTCTTGGAGAACGTGTAGAGGATGACGCTACGCTCAGCCATGCCGGGGAGGGCGGCCAGCGACCTGCTCCTGCCCGCGTAGCGGATGTCGAAGTAGGCTTCGTCGCAGAGCACCATCAGGTCGTGCTCGACGGCGAGCTCGGCGAGGCGCTCGAGCTCCGCCGGCGAGCACTCCGCTCCCGAGGGGATTCTGCAGGTCGTTGACGATGAGGAGCCGGGTGCGAGGCGTGATGGCGCTCGCGAGGCCCTCGAGATCGAGCACGAAACCGTCGTCGCCCTCGAGGTAGCCGTAGGGCACGGCGACGCCGCCGTGAAACTCGACCTGCGACTCGTAGATGGGAAAGCCCGGGTTGGGGTACAGGACCTCGTCGCCCGGGTTCATGAGCGCCAGGAGGAACTTGCCGATCACCGGCTTGCCACCGGGCTCGATCGCCACGTTGTCGGCCACGTAGTCGATGCCGTGGGACGCGCTCACATCGACGGCCAGGGCATCGCGCAGCGCCGGGATGCCGGCGTTCGGGCAGTAGCCGGTCTTGCCGTCCCTGATCGCCTTGAAGGACGCCTCGACGATGTTCTCGGGCGTCGGTATGTCCAGGTCGCCCAGGTGGAACGGATACACGTGATGGCCCTGGGCGGCAAAGGCGGCCGCCTCGGCCGACACCGCGAAAGCGGTCTCGGTGCCGAGACGCGCGATCCGCTCGGCGATCCTGGTTCGGGCCACGTCCGTCATCGCGCCTTCCTCCCCGCCCGCCACCGGCGAACCGCCGGGCGGCGCGAGCGCCCGGTCAGCCTGCAATCCATTACCAGCCTCCCTTCCAGAAACGAAAACATGGACAGAGGCGAAGCGTCTGGCTTCACCCTGTCCACGCGTACCCGTCGCGCCGCGAGCGGCGCGAGCACGTTCAGGGACCCGTCCGGTCGCGTTCCTGTGGCCTGAGAGTTTCGGCGGCGTTCGCGCCACCTTGCCCCTTCGGCGACCGCCCCTCGTTCGTTCTCGCGAGCAGCGGTCTCTCACGCGACCTTCGACCGGGAGACCATTCATGCCCAGTCTAGCCCTTCCGAACGTCAACGTGAACCGGCGCGCTGTGGTGATGGCTGCCGCGGACAGGCCTCCCCGTGTGTCGAGGCTTCTTCCCGCCGGAGAGCTGGAGGCATCGCGGATCAGCGTTCGTGATCACCCGCTCAACTCGTGCTCGATGTCGCCCAGACGTTGACACCCGCCTCCACGGCGTGCTCGTCGATCTCCGCAGCTCCTCAGGCGTGAACTCAGATCGCTCGAGAGCTGCGAGGTTCGTTTCGAGCTGCTCGATACGGCTGACTCCGACGAGGGCCGAGCTGACACGCGAGTCGCGCAACGTCCAAGCGATCGCCATCTGGGCGAGCGTCTGACCGCGCCGCCGGGCTATCTTGGTCAGAGCGCGCACGCGCTCGAGATTCTCCTCGGCTAGAAAGCTCCGGCTGAAGAGCTGGCCGCAAGACGCGCGCGAGTCCCGCGGCACGCCGTCGAGATAGCGGTCGGTGAGGAGACCTTGGGCAAGCGGCGAGAACGCGATGCAGCCGGCGCCGAGCGACTCGAGCGTGTCGAGCAGCTCCGGCTCGATCGGACGGGTGACC